>NZ_JBAZOS010000009.1:0-72196 GCF_041648615.1 Brevundimonas sp. | reverse complement strand
GACCCCGCCCCGGCCCACGCCGCCGCGCGCCCAGCCGACCCCGCCCCGCCCGACCCCGCCGCGCCGCGAGGAGACGCTGGATCTGGACTCTCTCGCCGGCCCGCCACGACCCGCGACCCGACCGGGTACGCGCCCGGCGACGGGCCAGCAGGGAAGGGGTTCGGCGCCCCGCGCGACCGGCCCGCAGATCACGGCCATTTTCAATCAGGTCTATCCGAACTGGATTCTGCCCTGCGACATCCCGGGGGCGCGGGACCTGCGCATCCAGATGGACGTGACGCTGGACGATCGCGGCCGCATCACCTCGGGGCCGACGCTGATCGGCGCCCGCTCCGACCCGGTCTGGCGCGCCGCGGCCGACGGTGCGGTGCGGGCGATCCGTCAGTCGGCGCCGTTCGACGTGCCTCAAGGCTTCGAAGGCGGCTCCTTCCGCCCGACCTTCGTGACGGAACGGGCCTGCGCTAATCGCTGACCAGGCATGACGGGGCCTGAAAGTCGCCCCAATCACGGCCATGCTGGCCTTCTGCGCCCGGTCTGGCGATAAGGACCGGCGTACGTCTGAACTGCGGGAGCCCCTGATGCGATTGAACCGACTTCTGGCGAGCGTCGCCCTCGTGGCGCTGGCGGCGACCTCGGTCACGGCGCAGACCCCGCCTCCGCAATCCACAGACCCCGTCGAGGTCGAGATCGATCAGGGCGTGCTGCGCCCGCTGCAGATCGCCGTCGCTGATTTCGACGGCCGGAGCGGCGCCGACCTCAGCGGCGTCATCCGCGCCGACCTGCGCCGTTCCGGCTATTTCGAGCCGATGGACCCGGCCAGCTTCGTCGAGACCGGCCTGACCCTGGCCAATGCGCCCAACTTTCCGCAGTGGACCTCGATCGGCGCCCAGGCGGTGCTGTATGGCGCGGTGACGCCCCGGCCCGACGGTCGCAACGATTTCGGCTTCCGCCTGTACGATCCCTACCGCCAGTGTCAGCTGGCCTCCTACCAGTTCACCGCCACGCCCGAGCAATGGCGCCGCATCGGCCACAAGATCGCCGACCTGATCTATCAGCGGATGACCGGCGAAACCGGCCTGTTCGACAGCCGCGTGATCTTCGTCTCCGAGAGCGGCACCCAGCTGAACCGTCTGTCGCGCCTGACCATCTCGGACCAGGACGGGTTCGACCCCGTCTATCTGACCGGGGGCGAAGAGATCATCATGTCGCCGCGCTTCTCGCTGAGCGACCCCAACGAGATCACCTATGTGGCGCTGGGCAAGGACTACAGCCGCATCTACCTGTACAATCTGTCGACCGGCCGCCGCGAAAGCCTCGGCGAGTTCGACGGCCAGGTGCTGGCCCCGCGCTTCTCGAACGACGGGTCGCAGATGGCCTTCTCGATCATCCGCGGCGGCAACACCGACGTCTATGTGATGGACCTGTCCAGCCGTCAGGTGCGACGCCTGACCTCGGACCCCGGCATCGACACCTCGCCGTCCTTCAGCCCGGACAACAGCCAGATCGTCTTCACCTCGGACCGGTCCGGCAGCGCCCGCCTCTACGTCATGCGCGCCGACGGCACGGGCCAGCGCGCCATCGCCCGCGGCGGCGGCCTGTACACCGCTCCCAACTGGAGCCCGCGCGGCGACCTGATCGCCTTCACCAAACAGGGCGGCGGGCGGTTCTCGACCGGCGTCATGCGGCCCGACGGCTCGGGCGAGCGCATCCTGTCGTCGAGCTATTTCGAGGAGGGGCCGTCCTGGGCCCCGAACGGCCGCTACATCATGTTCGCGCGCCAGAGCCCCGGCGGCGACACCCGGCTGTGGACCGTCGACCTGTCCGGCCGGGTGGTGTCCCAGGCCGGCTATAACGGACGCGGCTCGGACCCGGCGTGGTCGCCGCTGCTGGACGAACAGCCCTCCAACCTCGGCGGCGGGGGCCCGGACGGCTGCCCGACCTGATCATGAAGCGGAGCCCCGTGGCTCAAACGCGCGTTATCGCGACTGGCGAAACCGGTGGCGTGTCAGTACCAACCCTTTAAAGCCAAGCTCGAGGCCCAGGCCTCACCTGAAGGAGACGACCCGATGATGAAGCCCTCGACCCTGGTCCGTCTGGCCGCCGTCGGCCTGGCCGTGACCGCCATCGCCGCCTGCACCCCGCGCCGCCCCGCCGCTTCCGCCGCCGGCGAGACCACGCCGCCCGCCGGCAACGACCAGTACAATGACAACAGCGCCGCGCCGATCACCGGCGGCGCCGTCGGCGCGCCCGCCCCGGGCTCCGAGCAGGACTTCGTCGTCAACGTCGGCGACCGGGTCTATTTCGACCTCGACAGCTATCAGCTGCGTTCGGAAGTCTATCCGCGCATGGACGCCCAGGTCGCCTGGCTGCAGCGCTATCCGAACGTGACCGTCCGCATCGAGGGCAACGCCGACGAACGCGGCACCCGCGAGTACAACCTGGCCCTCGGCGCCCGCCGCGCTGAATCGGTCCGCGCCTATCTGGTCGAGCGCGGCGTCAACGCCGGCCGCATCGACACCATCAGCTACGGCAAGGAGCGGCCCATCGCCGCCGGCTCGACCGAGGAAGCCTTCGCCCGCAACCGCAACGCCCACACCGCCATCGTCTCGGGCGCGTCGCGCTAAACGACTGCTCCTCCCCGCTGTCGCGGCGGGGAGGAGACCTTGAACCAGCCCCGAAGGGGTGGGACGACACCGATCATGCTGAAGCTGCCCGCCGCCCTCCGTTCGCGCAACGCCCTGGTCTC
The DNA here is from genome assembly GCF_041648615.1 of Brevundimonas sp. Classification (GTDB taxonomy): domain Bacteria; phylum Pseudomonadota; class Alphaproteobacteria; order Caulobacterales; family Caulobacteraceae; genus Brevundimonas. The sequence goes on along the minus strand of NZ_JBAZOS010000009.1, from coordinate 69,450 downwards.
GGTCCTCGGCGTGATCCTGATCGCCGGGACCACCACGGTCGTGGCCCAGACCGCGCCGCTGGAGCCGATCCAGTGGGACAAGCGCCGCCTCGAACAGCTGGATCGCAACGTCCGCCGCCTCGAGCGCGCCGTGACCCAGCGCAACGCCGCCGGACAGCCCGTCATCATCGAGCCCGACGCCGAGGTCGTGGCGCTTCAGGGCCGGGTCGGCCTGATGGACCGCCGCCTGTCCGACCTGGAGGCCACGGTCCAGCGGGTGAACGGCGATCTGGAGCGGCTGACCTTCCAGCTGGACGAGGCCACGCGCGACAACACGGCCCTCAGCACCCGCGTCCGCGACGCCGAGGGCCGCATCCGGGCCATGGAGGCCGCCGCCGCCCGCGAGGCCGAGCTCAACGCCCCCATTCCGACGACCTCCCCGACCGGCGACGCCGCCCGCGACCTGACCGCCGCCGCCCGTCTGGCGGCGACGGACCCGGCCCGCGGCGACCGCGCCCTGCAGACCGTCATCGCCGCCTGGCCCGACACGCCCCAGGCGCAGGAGGCCTCGAGCCGCCTCGGCGATCTGCGCGTCTCGGCCGGCGACCACGCCGGGGCCGTCTCGGCCTACGCCGCCGCCCTGCGCGGCTGGCCGACCGCGCCCTGGGCCCCGGCGACGACGCTGGAACTGGCCAACGCCCTGAACGCCACCGACCGCAAGACCCAGGCCTGCACCGCCCTGACCGAGTTCACCCGTCGCTACGCCGAGGCCGCGACCCCGGCCGTCCGCACCCGCGCGACCGAGGCGCGGACCCGCATCGGCTGCGCCGCCCCCGCGGCGACGCCGGCCCGGCGGCCGGGCTGAGCCGGACCGACGACGACTGGACCGGGCCGGTCCGGGCCCGCCTGTCCGCCCGGCTGGAGCGCAACGTCGATCATCCGCTGGGTCTCGCCCTGTCCGGCGGCGGCGACTCCATCGCCCTGCTGCACGTCGCCGCCGGCTGGGCGAGGGCGAATGGCCGGCGCCTGCTGGCCCTGACCGTCGACCACGGCCTGAGCCCCGACAGCGCCGCCTGGACCGCCTTCGCCGAACAGGCGGCGCGAGACGCCGGGGCCGACTGGCGCGGTTTGACCTGGCGGGGGCTCAAGCCCGCCGCCGGCCTGCCCGCCGCCGCCCGCCGCGCCCGCCACGCCCTGATCGCCGCCGCCGCCCGCGAAGCTGGGGCCCGGATCGTCCTGTTCGCCCACACCGCCGACGACATCGCCGAGGCCGGGCTGATGCGGGCCGGGGGCTCGACCCTCGGCCGCCTCCGCGACTGGGCCCCGTCGCCGGCCTGGCCAGAGGGCCGGGGGCTGATGCTGTTGCGTCCGATGCTGGACGCCGGTCGGGCGGAGGTCCGCGACTGGCTGACGGGGCGCGGCGCCAGCTGGATCGACGACCCGGCCAATGAGGATCCGAAATATGCGAGGAGCCGGGCGCGCGCTTCCCTTCTCCCCGTGGGTGGAGGAGGCGCGCATCGCGAGACGACGAGAGATGGCGCGCCGCGCCCGGACGACGGCTGCGCCGCCGTGCGCTCAAGCCCTCTCCCGACGGGAGAGGGGTGGTTCCAGCTGCCCCGTGACATCGACGCCCAAGCCCTCGCCGCCGCCCTCGTCTGCGTCGGCGGCGGTGACCGTCCCCCGCGGGGCGACCGCCTGTTCGGCCTCTTAGCCCGCCTTCGCTCGGGCGAAGCCTTCACCGCCACCCTCTGCGGCGCCCGCATCGAGCCCGGCGCCGCCGGCGTGCTCCTGACCCGCGAGCCCGGCGAACTGAACCGCCGTCCGCCGCCGCCCCTGCCGCTGTCGCCCGGCGTCGAGGCCGTCTGGGACGGGCGCTGGGCGATCACCGCCGACGAGCCCGGCTGGTCCGTGGTCCCCGCCGGCGGCCGCAGGACGGCCCTGTCCGACGCGGACCGGGCGGCGCTGAAGGCCCTGCCGCCCGCAGCGCGCGGCGGCTGGCCTGTCCTGATCCGGAACGGCGGCGGCGCCCCGGTTCTTGCACAGACGGCGGCGCGGACGCGGTCCCTGATCGAACAGAGACTGGCGCTCGCGCTGGACCGAATGACGCACGAAAGGGACCTGGGCGCCGTCATCCATGGCGCAACGCCTCCGAACCCCCTATTTTCCTCCCGACATCAGTGACGGGGCGCGTCCGCGCCCGAGGAACGAGACGAGCATGAACCTGCGCAACCTGGCCTTCTGGGGCCTCATCATCCTGGGGGCGATGGCCGTCTATGTGGCGGTCAGCCGTCCGGGCGGCATCGCCGCCCCCGCCGGCGCCAAGGCCGCGGCGCAACAGCCGCAGGCGATGACCTATTCCGACCTGCTCAAGGCGCGCGACGCCGGCGACATCGCCGCCGTCGAGTCGCGCGGCGAGACCCTGAAGGCGACCCTGAAGGACAATCGGGTCGTCACCGTCACCACGCCCGTCCCCAACGGCGACCTGCTGAACAGCATCGCGGAATCGGGCGCCGTGGTCGACGCCAAGAGCACGCGCCAGTCGATCTGGGTCAGCGCCCTGATCGGCCTGCTGCCCTTCGTGCTGATCATCGGCCTGTGGATCCTGATCATGCGCCAGATGCAGGGCGGCGCGCGCGGGGCCATGGGCTTCGGCAAGTCCAAGGCCAAGCTGCTGACCGAGCACAAGGGCCGCAAGACCTTTGACGACGTCGCCGGCGTGGACGAGGCCAAGGAGGAGCTGCAGGAGGTCGTCGACTTCCTCAAGGACCCGGGCAAGTTCCAGAAACTGGGCGGCAAGATTCCCAAGGGCGCCCTGCTGGTCGGCCCTCCCGGCACCGGCAAGACGCTGCTGGCCCGCGCCGTGGCGGGCGAGGCGGGCGTGCCCTTCTTCTCGATCTCGGGCTCCGACTTCGTCGAGATGTTCGTCGGCGTCGGCGCCAGCCGCGTCCGCGACATGTTCGAACAGGCCAAGAAGAACGCTCCCTGCATCATCTTCATCGACGAGATCGACGCCGTCGGCCGTCACCGCGGCGCCGGCCTCGGCGGCGGCAATGACGAGCGCGAACAGACGCTGAACCAGCTGCTGGTCGAGATGGACGGCTTCGAGGCCAATGAGGGCATCATCCTGATCGCCGCCACCAACCGTCCCGACGTGCTGGACCCGGCCCTGCTGCGTCCGGGCCGCTTCGACCGTCAGGTCGTGGTGCCCAATCCGGACGTCAACGGCCGCGAGAAAATCCTGCGCGTCCACATGAAGGACGTGCCCCTGGCCTCGGACGTGGTGGTCAAGACCATCGCCCGCGGCACCCCCGGCTTCTCCGGCGCCGACCTGGCCAACCTCGTCAACGAGGCGGCCCTGATGGCGGCCCGCAAGGACCGTCGCATGGTCACCCAGCGCGACTTCGAGGACGCCAAGGACAAGGTCATGATGGGCGCCGAGCGCAAATCCATGGCCATGAACGAGGAAGAGCGCCGCCTGACCGCCTATCACGAGGGCGGCCACGCCATCGTGGCCATGAACGTCAAGATGGCCGACCCCGTGCACAAGGCGACCATCGTCCCGCGCGGCCAGGCCCTGGGCATGGTCATGCAGCTGCCGGAAGGCGACCGCTACTCCATGAAATACCAGCAGATGGTCGATCGCATCGCCATCATGGCCGGCGGCCGCGTGGCCGAGGAGCTGATCTTCGGCAAGGAGAACATCACCTCGGGCGCCAGCTCCGACATCCAGCAGGCCTCGAAACTGGCCCGCCGCATGGTCACCCAGTGGGGCTTCTCGGACATCCTCGGCACCGTCGCCTATGGCGAGAACGAGCAGGAGGTCTTCCTCGGCCACTCGGTCGCGCGCAGCCAGAACGTCTCGGAAGAGACGGCCCGGATCATCGATTCCGAGGTCAAGCGCATCGTCGGCGCCGGCTGGGACGAGGCCCGCCAGATCCTGACCGACAAGGCCGGCGATCTGGAAACCCTGGCCCAGGCCCTGCTCGAATACGAGACCCTGTCCGGCCAGGAGATCAAGGACCTGCTGGAGAAGGGCCTCGCCCCCAACCGCGACGAGAGCAACTTCCCCAACGCCGGCCCGTCCGTCTCGGTGCCGATCACCCCGGTCTCCGACGGCGTGACCGTCGAGCCCGCCACGGTTCACTAGGCCCCCGTCTCCTCCCCACGCTTTGGGGAGGAGACGGGGCGCGTCGCTCCCGCCGACGCATCGCCGAGGCGGTGTCATAGCGAACAAGTTTGCATTATAAACAAGTCTGACGTACACGGTTCTCTCAACCGAGGGGAGGGCGTCATGTCGTCAGCTGAAATCCATCAAACCGACCGGCTGCACGGCCTGGACGCCCTGCGCGCCGCGGCCCTGCTGCTGGGCGTCGTGCTGCATGCCTCCATGTCCTATTTCCCGGTGACGATCTGGATCGTCCCGGACACCGACAACTCGCCGGTCGCCAGTGGCCTGTTCTTCGCCATCCACCTGTTCCGGATGACCGCCTTCTTCCTCATCGCGGGCCTGTTCGCCCACATGATGCTGCACCGCCGTGGAACGGGAGGCTTCATCAGGGACCGGCTGACCCGCATCGCCGGGCCGCTGGCCGCCTTCTGGTTCCCGGTGCTCGCCGCCATCATCGCCGTACTCATCTGGATGGCGGCCATCCGCAACGGCGGGACCATCCCGACCGACGGCCCGCCTCCGCCGGGGCTGACGGTCGCCACCTTCCCCCTCACCCATCTGTGGTTCCTGTGGGTGCTGCTGATCCTCTACGCCGCCCTGCTGATCCTGCGCGCGCCCTTCGCCGCCCTGGATCGGGACGGCGGCTGGGGCCGGGCCGTCGACCGCGTGACCGGCGCCCTGATCGGGCCGTGGACTCCGGCCGTGCTGGCCGCGCCTCTGGCGATCGCCCTCTGGCTGGCGCCCAACTGGATTCCCTTCTTCGGCATACCGACGCCCGACACCGGACTGGTCCCCAACGCCGCGGCCCTGACGGCCTTCGGGACCGCCTTCGGTCTCGGCGTCCTGCTGGACCGCCGCCGCGATCTGCTGGCCCGCGTCGAGCGGTTGTGGCCCGTGTTCACGATCGTGGCGTTCGGCGCGGGCGCGGCGGCCCTCGTCATGGTCGGCGGGCCGGTCCCGCAACTGGTCCCCGTGACCGACCCCGACCTGAAGGCGCCGCTGGCGGCGATCATGGCCTTCGCCGTCTTCGCCTCGACGTTCGCGGTCCTGTCGCTGGCCCTGCGTTTCGCCTCGGGCCGGAGCGCCGTCCGCCGCTACCTCGCCGACGCCTCCTACTGGGTCTACATCGTCCACCTGCCGCTGGTCGCGGTCGGTCAGGTGCTGGTGGTGAACGCGGCCTGGCCGTGGTTCGTCAAGCTGATCGTGGTCGTATCCGGGACCGTGACCATCAGCCTGCTGACCTATGAGCTGCTGATCCGCCACAGCTTCATGGGTCGCTGGCTGAACGGTCGCCGCATCCCCTGGCGGCGTCGCCCCGAGCCCGTCCTCGCCGCCGCCGAATAGCTTGCCAACATCCCCCGGCTCGTCCACGCCATGGCCGAGCCGGCCCCGGAGAATCGCCTCATGCCCGCCCCCGCCGCCAACACGTCCGCCAAGCCCCGCCTGCATTCGCCCGAGGACGATCTCGCCTTCATGCGTTCGATCGTCGAGGGCGGCGGCCGTCCCTCGCTGACCCTGGCGATCTGCTATCTCGCCGGCGGCCTGCTGTACGGCCTGCAGTGCCTGTTCCACGTCGGTCAGGCCACGGGCCTGATCCGCTGGCCCGATCTGGCCAACCTGGCCTTCGTCGTCGCCATCACCGTCGCCTTCCTGTCGGTCCTGACCTGGGCCATCCTCAAGGACCGCAAGGACGGCGGCGCCAACCGCGGGCCGATGGCGTCCCGCACCCTGAACGCCGCCTTCAGCGCCACCGGCATGGCCAACACCGCCGTGATCATCGTCTTCGGCGTCGGCGCGGTCCGGGATCAGGACTTCGCGGTCTGGCTCTATTACGCCGCCATCGTCTTCGCCCTCCAGGCCGCCGCCTGGTACATGGCCTGGACCCTGAAGCGGAAGGGCTGGATGCTGGCCACGGCCCTGGGCGGCTGGGCCACGGCCGTGGCCCTGGGCGTGCTGGTGCGCGAACCCCTGTGGTATCTCGGCGTCTGCACCGTGGCCCTGTTCCTGCTGTTCGCCCTGCCGGGCTGGATCCTGTTCCGCGACGCCCGCGCCGGATCGAAGGCGGCCTGAGCCATGGGTCTGGCCGATCTCGGACGGATCGACGACGTCATCCACGGCCGCATGCGGCTGGGGATCATGGTCTATCTGGCCGACGCCGAGGCCGCCGACTTCACCGAGCTGAAGACCGTGCTGGAGGCCACCCAGGGCAATCTGTCGGTGCATCTGAAGACGCTGGAGAAGGCGGGCTATGTCGCCATCGCCAAGAGCTTCCGTGACAACAAGCCCCTGACCCGGGTGTCGATCACGGCCGAGGGCCGCAAGGCCTTTTCGGCCTATCTCGAGGCGCTGGGGGCGCTGATCGGGAGCGGGACCGGATGAGCCGCCCGCGCGTCATGGGCATCGTCAATGTCACGCCGGACAGCTTCTCGGACGGCGGCTCGCTGGCGGACGCCGAGGCGGCGGTGGCGCACGGTCTGACCCTGGTCGGGCAGGGGGCGGACATCCTCGACATCGGCGGCGAAAGCACCCGGCCCGGCGCCGAACCGGTCGCGGCGGCGAATGAGATCGCCCGCGTCGTCCCCGTCATCGAAGGCCTGCGGGCCCGTTGGGACGGCCCGATCAGCATCGACACCATGAAGCCCGAGGTCGCCCGCGCCGCCGTCGCCGCCGGGGCGACGATGTGGAACGACGTGACCGCCCTCGGCCACGCCCCCGACAGTCTCGCGACCGCCGCCGAACTGGGCTGTGACGTGGTGTTGATGCACATGCGGGGCGAGCCGCGCACCATGCAGGCCGAGCCCCGCTACGACGACGTGGTCGCCGAGGTGACCGGCTGGCTGGTCGCCCGCGCCGGCGCCGCCCTGGCGGCGGGGGTGGCGCGCGAGCGGATCTGGCTCGACCCCGGCATCGGCTTCGGCAAGACGGCGGCGCACAATCTGGCCCTGACCGCGAACCTCGACCGGCTGGCCGCGGCCGGCTTCCCCGTTCTGTACGGGGCCAGCCGCAAACGGACGATCCGGTCGATCGACCCGACCGCGACCGATCCCCTGGACCGCCTCGGCGGCTCGCTGGCGCTGGCGCTGGAGGCGGCCCGGCGGGGCGCCGCGATCATCCGCGTCCACGACGTGCGCGAGACGGTGCAGGCGCTGGCCGTCCAGGCGGCGGTCGGATCGGCGATCCGCTGACTGAAATGCGGCTTGCCGAGTCGGCCGCGATTGGTCATCCAGCGCGGATGACCTCGCCCCTCGGACGCGTCCTGATCATCGCCGGCTCGGACTCAAGCGGGGGAGCCGGGGTGCAGGCCGACATCAAGGCGGTCACGGCCATGGGCGGCTACGCCGCCACGGCCATCACCGCGATCACGGTGCAGAACACCCTCGGCGTCCACGGTGTCTATCCGCTGCCGCTGGAGCTGATCGAGGCCCAGGCGCGGGCCGTGCTGGACGATATCGGCGCGGACGCGATCAAGACCGGCATGCTGGGCTCGCGCGAGGTGGTCGAGCGGGTCGCCGCCATTCTGGACAGCTGCGACGTTCCGGCGGTGGTCGATCCGGTCATGGTGGCCAAGGGCGGCCAGAGCCTGCTGGCCGACGACGCCATATCGGCGGTCAAGGCGCTGATGATTCCCCGCGCCGCCCTGCTGACGCCCAATGCCCCCGAGGCCGAGGCCCTGACCGGCCTCGACGTCGCCGACCTCGACGGCCAGCGCCGGGCCGGCGAATTCCTGCTGGGCCTGGGCGCGCGGGCGGTGCTGATGAAGGGCGGCCACATCGCCGGCGATACGGTCGTCGACGTGCTGGTCACCCCGACCGGCGAGACCCTGCTGGAAGGGCCGCGTGTGGAGACCCGCCACACCCACGGCACCGGCTGCACCCTGGCCAGCGCCTGCGCCGCCGGGCTGGCGAAGGGGTTGCCGCTGGAAGCCGCCGTGGCCGAGGCCTGGGCCTATGTCGCCGAGGCCATCCGCCGGGCTCCGGGGTTGGGGGCAGGGCACGGTCCGCTGGACCACGGCTGGCCGCTGAGGCGCGACCAATGAACGATCTGAACGCGCCTCTGGTCGAGATCGTCCGCGCCGACGCGGACCTGATGCATGTCCTGACGACGCTGCGGGGGCTGGGCCTGCCCGACTGGCGGGTGTTTTCGGGGGCCGTCTATCAGGGGGCCTGGAACGCCGTGACGGGCCGTCCGGCCGGCTACGGGATCAAGGACTACGACCTCGGCTATTTCGATCCCGACACCAGCTGGGACGCGGAGGATGACGTCATCAGGCGCGTCGCCGCGGCCTTCGAGCCGCCGTTCCGCGACATGGTCGAGGTGCGCAACCAGGCGCGGGTGCACCTGTGGTTCCATGATCGCTTCGGCGAGGATTACGAGGCCCTGACCGGCACGGACGAGGCCCTGTCCCGCTTCGTCGCCCCGGCGTTCGCCGTCGGGGTGCGGCTGGAGGATGACGACGCCATCAGCATCGCCGCGCCGTTCGGACTGGAGGACGTGTTCGCCATGGTGCTGCGGCCCAATCCGGTGCGCGGGCCGGCCAGGGGCTGGCTCCGGGCGGTCGAGAGCGCCCGGGCGCGCTGGCCCGAACTGACCGTCGTCCAGCCGGAAGAAGACTGATGCGCCAGTGGACCGTGGACGCCTTCGCCGGCGAACCCTTCAGGGGCAATCCGGCCTGCGTGGTCGAAGCGTTCGACCGGTGGCCCTCCGACGACTGGATGCAGGCGCTGGCGAAGGAGAACAACCAGGCCGAGACGGCCTTCCTCCTGAGAACAGGGAACCCGGCCCGCTTCGGCCTGCGCTGGTTCACGCCGGCGATGGAGGTGGACCTGTGCGGTCACGCCACGCTCGCTTCGGCCCATGTGCTGTTGAGCGAGACGGGGCTTCAGGCGCCGTCGCTGACCTTCGACACCCGCTCGGGCCCTCTGATCGTCCGGGCGACGGCCTCCGGCTACGAAATGGACTTCCCGGCCGATCCGCCCCGCCGATGCGCCGTTCCCGCCGGCCTGGGCGAGGCGCTGGGGGTCGCGCCGGTCGAGGTCTGGGCGGGCCGCTATCTGGTCGCCGTTCTGGCCGACGCCGCGGCGGTGCATGCGGTTTCGCCGGACATCCGCGCCCTGGCGTCGATCCGGGGCGAGGCGGGCGAGACGGGACAGGTGATCGTCTGCGCCCTGGCCGATCCGGCCGACGATGTGGACGTGATCGATCGCTTTTTCGCCCCGGGCTGCGGCGTGGACGAGGATCCGGCGACGGGATCGGCCCACTGCATCCTGGCGCCCCTGTACGCGGACAGGCTGCACCGCGGGACAGTGCGGTTCCGCCAGGTTTTCCCCGGTCGGGGCGGAGATATCGAGGCCGAGGTTCGGGGTGATCGCGTCCTTCTTCGCGGTCAGGCCACGACCGTGGTCGAGAGCCGGCTGCGACTGACCGCACGGGAAAAGGGCGCAACCCTTGCGGATCGCGCCCCCGGACCTCCGGAGAGGGAGGTCAGGCCCTAGTGACGACGGTTGTCGTTGTCGCGGCGTTCGGTGCGCACCTGGACCGACAGGCGGTCGTAGCGGCGGTCCAGTTCGATGCGTTCGCGGGCCGACAGGCCGCCGCGCATATAGCCGGCTTCAAGCCGGACCAGCTGGTTCAGCTCGGAGCGAAGACGCAGCGCTTCCCGACGGCTCAGCTGGCGATTGCGCTCGCCCTGGTCGATGCGGCGGTCCAGCTGGTATTTGCGCTGGGAGATCGACTGCCAGCCGCCGCGGTTGTCCCGCTCGTAGCGGTCGCCGCGATCGCCGCGATGCTCCTGCTCGTAACGCCCGCCGCGATCATCGCGGTGCTGGGGGCCGTAATTCTGGGCCATGGCCGGGACCGCGATGGAGGCCGCGGCCAGGGCGATGGCGGGGATGAGAAACTTCTTCATCTGTCGTCTCCTTGGCGGTTCGACGCGGACCGGGCGGCCGGCGTTGAGACGGAGAAACCATTTCCCGCGTGAGCCCGGCCTGAACGGCTTGCGTCAGCTTCCATTCATCGGCGTGAAATCGCCGTAACACGCATCCGCATCCTCCCCGGCGCCCTGGCGAAAGGCGCGCGAGACGCGGCGCGATCGGTAAAATATGTCTATGCTCGCCGTTCAGCCCGCGTTCAGAGCCTGAGGCCTAGACCCCTTTCCATGATCCGTTTCTCCGCCCTAGGACTCGCCGCCCTGATCGCCGCCGCGCCCCTGTCGCAGGCGGTCGCGCAGGATCGCGGTCAGCGCGGCGAACGCGATCGTCCCCCGCGCGAGCAACAGGACGAACGCCCCCGGGTCAGCGTCGGCGAGGCTGTCCAGCGCGCCTCCGCCGGCCGGCCGGGCCGCTTCCTCGGCGCGAGCGATCGCGGCGGAACCATCGTGGTGCGCTGGGAGTATCCCGGCGGCCGCATCGCCGACATCATGGTTGACGGCCGCACCGGCCGCGTCATCGGAGAACGCTGAATGCGCGTGCTGCTTGTCGAGGACGACGTTGACCTGTCGCGCCAGCTGAAACTGGCCCTGGGCGACGCCGGCTATGCCGTCGATCACGCCGCGGACGGCGAGGAAGCCCATTTCCTCGGCGACACCGAACCCTATGACGTGGTGGTGCTGGACCTGGGTCTGCCCAAGATCGACGGGGTCTCGGTGCTGGAGCGCTGGCGTCGCGACGGTAAGACCACGCCGGTGCTGATTCTGACCGCGCGCGGCGCCTGGTCCGACAAGGTGTCGGGCTTCGACGCCGGCGCCGACGACTATCTGACCAAGCCCTTCCACACCGAGGAGCTGCTGGCCCGCCTGCGGGCCTTGCTGCGGCGCTCGGCCGGCATCGCCTCGGCGACGCTGTCGTGCGGCGGACTGCGACTGGACCCGCGGGCGGCCCGGGCCACGGTCAATGGCGAGCCCCTGCGGCTGACCTCCCTGGAATACCGGCTGCTTCACTATCTGATGATGCATCAGGGCCGGGTCATCAGCCGCACCGAGCTGGTCGAGCACCTGTACGATCAGGACTTCGACCGCGATTCCAACACCATCGAGGTGTTCGTCGGCCGTCTGCGCAAGAAAATCGGTCCCGACCGGATCGAAACGGTGCGCGGCCTCGGCTATCGCCTGACGCCTCTGGCCGGGGAGTCCGAGGGGGCGTGACCGAAGAGGCGGGGGGCGACGCGGATCTGACGGCTGACAGGACCTGGGGTCGCTGGTTCGGGCGCCCGGGGCGCAGCCTGACGCGGCGCCTGATCTGGCTCGCCTCGGCCTGGATCGTCATCGCCCTGGTGCTGACCGGCTGGATGCTGACGTCCCAATACCAGGAATCCGCGCTGCGCCGCCTGGGCAACATGCTGGCCGACACCATAGACGAGGTGGTGGTCGCGACCAATGCGACGCCCGACAGCGTCGTCGTCGCGGCCATCCCGGACGCCCAGACCGACCGCGCCCTGTCCGGCGAATACTGGGCCGTCGCCGAACTGGATGGCGACGACGGCCTGCGCTTCATCGCTGGCTCGCCCTCGCTGGCGGGGGAACAGCTGGCCGTCCCGCGCGACCTTCCGCGCCGGCTGCGCGCCGCGTCGGGAACCACCATCAGCTACAACGATCCCGGCTTCCTGCATCCGCCGCTGCGCCAGCCGTTGCGCGTGGCGGCCAGCCTGAAATCCCTGCCGGGCCGCAGCGAGCCCCTGGTCTTCATGGCCGCGGTCGACCGGACCAATATCGAGAACGACACCCGCCAGTTCGCGACCTTCGCCTGGAGCGCCCTGCTGATCCTCGGCGCGGGTCTGGTGATCGCCGTCTTCCTTCAGGTCCAGATCGGCCTGCGGCCGCTGTTCGCGTTGCGCAACGAGATCGCCGACGTGCGCAAGGGCCGCATTGCCCGCATCGCCCGCAGCTATCCGCTCGAGATCCAGCCCCTCGCCGAACAGGTCAACCGGTTGCTCGACCAGAACCAGGAGACGGTCGAGCGCCAGCGCACCCATGTCGGCAACCTGGCGCACGCGCTGAAAACGCCGCTGTCGGTCATGCTGGCCGAGGCGGGCGACCAGCCCGGCCCCCTTCCCGACATGGTGCGCAAACAGACCGAGGTGATGAAGGCCCAGGTCGATCATCACCTGCGCCGCGCCCGCGCCGCGGCGCGCGCCCAGCTGCTCGGCGAACGCACCCCCATCGCCGAGGTCCTGGACGAGCTGGCCGTGATGCTGGAGCGGGTGTTCGCGACCAAGGGAGTCGAAATCGACTGGCGCGCGCCGGATGAGCTGGGCTTCCGCGGCGAGCGGCAGGACCTGCAGGAAATCCTCGGCAACCTGATCGAAAACGCCTGCAAATGGTCGAAGCGCCGGGTCCGCATCTCGGCCGGCCCGACCGGCCTGGGTCAGATGGTGGTCGTCGTCGAGGACGACGGCCCCGGCCTGCCCGCGGATCAGCGCGAGGCCGCCCTCGAGCGTGGCGCGCGGATGGACGAGACCACGCCGGGCTCGGGTCTGGGCCTGTCGATCGTGGTCGAGCTGACGCGGGCCTACGGCGGCCGGATCACCCTGGCCGACAGCGATCTGGGCGGGCTGAAAGTGCTGCTGGAATTGCCCGCCGCCGAGACCTGATTACGCCGCGCCGGACAGCCCTTGTTAACCCTGCCCGTGCAGTGTCGGGGACGGTCGGCGTTTTCGACCCGGGAATTGCTGAATGTCGGGGCTGACCGTCGCCCACAAAGTCGCGCTCGCCGCCATGCTGGAGCGGTGCCCCGACGCCATGCTCAAGACCGTGGCGTCCGCCGTCGCGCCTCTCGGGGGCGGTCGGGCGGCGGAACTGCGCATGATGCTGGCGGAGGAACAGCGCGACCGCGTGCGCCGCCAGTTCGTCATGGCCCCCCTGATTCCCATGTTCCGGGCCCGCGCCGACGGCGTCCAGGCCCTGACCTTCCCGCCGGCCGTTCTGGCCCGCCTGTGGAAGGTCGCCAGCAGCCGCGAACCTGATCTGCTGCCCCGCCTCGACGGCGATGAGCCGTCCGTCGTCGTCGCGAACCGGATCTGCCTGGCCGCCGCCACCGCGACGAGGGACCGGCCGGGCCTGATCTGGCCCGGGGGGGACGAGCCGGCGCGGCTGGCGGGTCTTGAGGATCTGGCGGCCTGCCTGGATCTGGCCCACATGGCGCGGCGCGGTCTGCCCTCGCTGGAAGTGTGGCTGAAGCGTCCGGACGGCGACCAGATCGCCGAGCTGCGGCTTCTGCTCAAGGATTGCGCCGGCATCCGCCTGGACGGCGCCCAGCGCGTGCTGGAAATGCTGTTCTCCCATCTGGACGACGCCGTCCTGATCCTGCGCATCGTCACCCAGACCTCGTGCGCGGTCGATCAGGAAGGCTTCCTCAGCGCTTCCGAACTGGCCGGCTTCGTCGACCGGCTGATCGCCGGCGTCGATCTGCGCGCGGCCCGGATCGCCGCCTTCAAGCCCGCCGCCGACATCGCCCAGGTCAAGGACGTCATCGCCGACCTGACCTGGTGCGCGAATGTGCTGGGCGAGCTGGACGTGACCCTGACGCTCAATCCGCAAAGCGCCTGGGGCAAGTCGGTGCGGGACGGCCGGGTGATGATCGCCGGTCGGCTGTCCGCGCTGTTGCGCGCGGCCGACAAGGCCGTGGACCAGGCCCTGCCGTGGGAACGGGTCCAGACCACGGGCCGAATGACCCGCAATGCGCCGCAACTCGACGCGCCCATCGACGGCGAGACCGTCCTGGCGGCGCGCAGCCTGCTGCGGCTCGTCGGTTCGGTCCGCGGTCCGGCCTCGACCTTCGGCTGCGAGGCCGATCGCAAGACCCTGGTCGAGGCCTTGACGGCGCGGCTGACGGACTATGCCGATCAGGTCCTGCGCATGATCAATGACGGCGAGGCGCCCGACGAGGCCCGGGCCATGAAGGTGATGGCCTTTACGGCCCAGTGCCTCGACCTGATCGCCGCGACGGACGCCGCCCGCACGGTGCGGCGTCGGGCCGCGGTCGCCGCAGCCCCCCCGGAGGGGCGCGGGGCCTCGTCGCGGGCCGCCTGATCGGCTACATCGCGCGGCGATGACTATTTTCTGGATCATGACCGCCCTGATCACGGCGCTCGCCGGCCTGCTGGTGCTGGCCGGCGCGCGGCGCGGCGCGGATGCGGGCGAAGGCGTCGCCGTCCTGACCGCGGCGGCCGAACTGGCCGAGCTGGACCGGCTGAAGGCCCGCGGCCTGCTGGACGAGGCCGGCTGGACCGCCGCCCGCGCCGAGGCCGGACGGCGCATCCTGTCGGCGGAGCGTGACGCCGTTCCCGTTCGGGCGGGAAGGCGGGACCGGTTGTGGGTGCTCGCCGGGGTCGGCGCCACGGCTGTCGCGGCCCTCGGCCTGTATGCGATCTCGGGCGCCCCCGGTCTGCCGGATCAGGCCTGGGAGCGGCGCGTGGACGAGTGGGCCGCGGACCTGGACACGCTTGAAGCGCCGCAGATTGCGGCGGTCGCCGCCCGGGTCGTGCGCGAGCGGCCCGACGACCATCAGGCCCTGACCATGCTGGGGGCGGCGCGTTTCGAGGCGGGCGATCCGGCCGGCGCGGCTTCGGCCTTCCGACGGGCCCTGGCCCTCCAGCCGGACGACGCCCAGAGCTGGGCGCGGCTGGGCGAAAGCCTGGTCCGGGCCGACGAAGGCAGGGTGGGCGCGGACGCCGAGGCGGCTTTCGTTCAGGCCTTTCGTCGCGATCCCGGTCAACTGGGCGCGCGCTATTTCCTCGGCGAGGCGGCCATGGCCCGCGGCGACCGCGCGGGCGTTCGGGCCATGTGGACCCCGCTGATCGCGGCGCTGGATCCCGCCGATCCTCGGCGGATTGACCTCGAGACGCGGATTCAAGCCATGGACGTCGCTGGATGAGCTGGCTTCCCAAATCGCCCAAGGCCCGGCGCCGTCTCTGGGTCGTGGCGGCCGTGACGCCCGTCCTGGCCCTGGCGGTGGGCCTGTCGCTCTACGCGATGCGCGACAGCGTCACCTTCTTCTTCTCGCCCTCCGAAGCCACGGCGGACAAGGCGCCCGCGGGCCGGGTCGTTCGTCTGGGCGGTCTGGTCGAGGCCGGCAGCGTGGCGCGCGGCGCGGATGGCGAGGTCGCCTTCGCCGTCACCGACAATGTCGCGACCACCCGCGTGGTCTATCAGGGCGATCTGCCGGACCTGTTCCGCGAAGGGCAGGGCGTGGTGGCGCAGGGCGCCTTCCTGCCCGACCGCTCGTTCCGCGCCACCCAGGTGCTGGCCAAGCACGATGAAAACTACATGCCCCGCGAAGTCGCCGACCGGCTGAAAGCCAAGGGCGAATGGCGGCCTGAAGGCGAGGCCCCGCGCTCATGATCGTCGAACTGGGCGCCTTCGCCCTCGTCCTCGCCCTTGTCCTGTCGGCGCTGCAGACGGCCATGGCGGTGGCCGGCCGGATGCGCCGCAGTCCCGTGCTGGCGGGCGCGGCCGAGGGCGCGGCCATCGCCGCCGCCCTGGCCGTCGCCGTCGCCTTCGGCGTGCTGATCCTCGCCTTCGCCGTTTCGGACTTCTCGGTCGCCAATGTCGCGGCCAACAGCCACACCGACAAGCCGATGCTCTACAAGGTGGCCGCCGCCTGGGGCAGCCACGAAGGGTCGCTGGTCCTGTGGTGTCTGGTCCTGACCGTTTTCGGCGCGGTGCTGGCGCGGGCCCGCAACCTGTCATTCGGGCTCAAGATCTCGGCTGTCGGGACACAGGGCATGCTGGGCGTGTTGTTCCTCGCCTTCGCCGTCTTCACCTCGAACCCGTTCGAGCGGCTGAACCCCGCCCCCTTCCAGGGGGCGTCGCTGAACCCCCTGCTGCAGGACCCCGCGCTCGCCTTCCATCCGCCCATGCTCTACGCCGGCTATGTCGGGTTTTCCGTCTGTTTCTCGCTGGCGGTGGCCGCCCTGATCGAGGGCCGCGCCAACGCCAGCTTCTGGCCCGCCTGGGGCCGCTGGGTCCGGCCGTGGGCCCTGGCCAGTTGGTCCCTCCTGACCGTCGGCATCACCATGGGCGCCTTCTGGGCCTATTACGAACTGGGCTGGGGCGGCTGGTGGTTCTGGGATCCCGTCGAGAACGCCAGCTTCATGCCGTGGCTGGCCGGCGCCGCCCTGCTGCACAGCGCGGTGGTCACCGAGCGTCGCGGCGCCCTGGCCGGCTGGACCACCTTCCTCGCCCTGCTGGCCTTCACCTTCTCCATGCTGGGCGCCTTCCTCGTTCGCTCCGGCGTGCTGACCAGCGTCCACGCCTTCGCCGTCGATCCCGAACGCGGCATGATGCTGCTGGCCGTTCTGGGGGTCACCGCGGGCGCCGCCTTCGCCCTGTTCGCCTGGCGCAGCCCCCAGCTTCGGGGCGGCGGCCAGTTCGCCCCGGTCAGCCGCGAAGGCGCGCTGGTGCTGAACAACCTGTTCCTCACCGCCGCCTGCGCCACCGTGCTGCTGGGCACCCTCTATCCGCTGATCCTCGAGGCGGCGAGCGGCGCGACCATCTCGGTCGGCCCGCCCTATTTCGCCCTGACCTTCGTTCCCCTGATGGCCGTCGCCTTCCTGATCCTGCCCGCCGGACCGTTGCTGGCGTGGAAGCGCGGCGATCTGAAGGGGGTCGGCCAGCGACTGGCCGTCGCCGCGGGCCTCGCCATTCTGGTCGCCCTGGCGGGCTGGATGGCGTTCGAACCCCGCAAGGCCCTGTCCGCGGCCGGGATCGGGCTGGGCGGCTGGCTTGTGCTCGGCTCCCTGGCCGAGGTGGCCGAGCGGATCCGGCTCTTCCGCACGGGACCGGCCGAGAGCCTGCGCCGCGCGCGGAGCCTGCCGCTCGGCTCATGGGGCACGGTCCTGGCGCACGCCGGGCTGGGGGTGTTCGTCCTCGGGGCGGTGGTCGAGACCGGCTACCGCGTCGAGGCCGCCCGCACCGTCGCCGTCGGCGAGACCGTGACCGCCGGGCGCTACAGCGTGCGGCTGGACGGCGTCCGTATCGTCGAGGGCCCGAACTATCTGTCAGAGCGAGGCGATCTGACCGTCTCCCTGCGCGACGGCGGCGCGGCCCGCGTCGTCACGGCCGAGCGCCGCTTCTTCCCAGCGGGCGGGCAGACCACGACCGAGGTGGGGCTGGATTTCCGGGGTCTGGACGACGTCTATGTCGTTCTGGGCGAGCGGGGCCAGACCGCCGCCGGCGCCCCGGCCTGGAGCGTGCGCGTCTGGTGGAACCCGTGGGCGCGGTTGATCTTCCTCGGCCCCTTCATCATGGCGTTCGGCGGGGTCCTGTCCCTGCTCGACCGGCGCCTGAGGCTCGGTCTCGGCAAGCGCAAGGCGGCGACATGAAACGCGCCCTGCTCATCGCCCTGGCCGCCGTCGGCCTGATGGCCGCCGAGCCGCCGCCCGCGCCCGACCGCCCCCTGCCCGACGCGGCGCAGGAGGCCCGCGCCAAGGCCCTGTTCGCCGACATCCGCTGCGTCGTCTGCCAGCACGAGGCCATCGCCGACAGTCCCGCCGGCATCGCCGCCGACATGCGCCGGCTGGTGCGCGAGGAGATCGCCGCCGGCCGCACAGACGCCCAGGTGCGCGAGGATCTGGTCCGCCGCTACGGCGACTTCGTCCTGTTCAAGCCGCCGGTGCGCGCCGGCACCTGGCTGCTGTGGTTCGGCCCTCTCGCCGCCCTGCTGGCGGTCGCCGCCGCCCTGCTGGCGATGGCCCGCCGCCGAGGTGAGGGAACTCCCGCCCTGTCTCCCGACGAGGAAGCCCGGCTGGCGGATATTCTCGCCTCGCAAGAGGATCGCCGCGATCCTGACGCAAAGGCGTCCGACGACTGACGTTTGCCGGGGCCTATCATCGCGCCATGCTTTGGTGAAAAGGCTCACCGTCCTATATTCCGTGTCGAACGGGCGGTTCACGCCCGAAAAGGATCGCAAAGAACTCCATGATGAAGCGCAAGGAATTCATGCTGGGGGCCGTCGCCGGCCTCGCCTTCGCCGCCGCCGCCACCGCGGGCGGGGTGATCGACTGGCCGACCGCCGAGGCGAGCCCCGTCGCGGGCGTCAGCGGCCGTCTGGCGCCCAGCGCCGGCGGCTCGGGCCTGGCCTTCGCGCCGCCGCAGGGCGCGCCGCTCAGCTTCGCCGACATCTTCCAGCAGGTCGCCCCCGCCGTGGTGCAGATCGAGGTCAAGACGCGGATCGCGCGTCCCAACATGATCCAGATTCCGGGCCTCCCCTTCGCGATTCCGAACCCCGGCGGCGGTCAGGATAACGAAGACGGCGCGGACGACGAGGGCGCCGCGACCGCCATGGGCGCCGGCTCGGGCTTCTTCATCGCCGCCAACGGCTTCATCGTCACCAACAACCACGTCGTCGCCGACGCCACCGAGATCAAGGTAAAGCTGGCCGACGGCCGCGAACTGGACGGGCGTCTGGTTGGCCGCGACGAGGCGACAGACCTGGCGGTGATCAAGGTCGAAGGCAACGACTTCCCCTTCGTCAATTTCGAGGAGTCCGCCCAGCCCCGCGTTGGAGACTGGGTTATCGCCGTCGGCAACCCGTTCGGGCTCGGCGGCACGGCGACGGCGGGGATCGTTTCCGCGACGGCTCGCCAAGGTGGTGCGCTGGACCGGACCGACCGGGGCTTCGTCGACTACCTCCAGATCGATGCGGCCATAAACACCGGTAACTCGGGGGGGCCGACGTTTGATATCTACGGCCGGGTCATCGGCGTGAACTCGGCGATCTATTCGCCCAGCCCCACGGGCGGGTCTGTCGGCATCGGCTTCGCCATTCCTGCATCCGTCGCGAATTCCGTAACCAGGGAATTGATCGAGAAGGGTTCGATCGCGCGTGGATATGTTGGTCTTACACTGCAGACGTTCGGGCCCGACGATTGGGAGGGGCTGGGGCAACCTCGCGATTTCAAGGGCGCCTATGTAGCGTCGATCACCCCTGGCGCACCGGCCGATCGAGCCGGCGTTCGGGAGGGCGATCTTCTGGTGGGTGTCGATGGCAAGCCCGTTTCCAACGGAACCGAGGCCACGCGCGCGGTGAGCGGTTCTCGTCCGGGCGAGAGCATTGAGCTGAACGTCATACGCGATGGTCGGCGGCGTTCGATCAACGTCCGAACCGGCACGCGACCTTCGGAAGCGGAGCTCGACGCCCAGCAGGCCGGCGGAGGCGGCGCGGTGACGCCGGACACGCCGCCCGCCGTGCGGGGCGACGTGGTGGAAGGAATGACGGTCGTGCCGCTGACCGACACATTGCGATCGCGCTATGGCGTCCCGGCCGAGACGACAGGGGTCCTGATCTCCGGGGTCGAGCGCGGAACGCCCGCAGCCCGCACCCAGATTCTGCAGCCGGGAATTGTCATCGTGGGCGCGGGGACCCGGAAGGTTCAATCCCCGGCCGATCTGTCGGCCGCCGTTGCGGACGCCAAACGCGCCGGCCGTCCGAGCCTTCTTCTGTTCCTTAGCGCGGCCGGTCAACGCGGCACCGTGGTCCTTCGCTTTGCGGAGAACTAGAGCTTCAACTCTCCGTGAACCCGTCGACAACTCTGGGGTGTTACGTCAGCGTTGCAGGTGGAGGCGCGGAGGCCTCTGACGGGATAATTGTCTGGAGGAAGAGCATGCTGAAAATCCGTATGAAACGGCTTGGCCTGTTGCTCGGCTTCACATCAGCGATCCTTGCGGCGCCTGCGGTTGCTCAAGAGCATCAGCAGCAAGTCGGAGACGAGACGACAACAACCGAATGGTGTTACTACAATCATCATCCTGACACTGGAAAAATTGCAAAATACTGCGAAGTAACGATTTCGTCTTCCGCTGGAAGCTTGACGTACGGTTATTGGAAAACTGACGGAACTGGTCCCGTTTACGCGTAGGGCGCGCCGGCAGCGACGCTGCTGATCGACATGGCCCCGCTGAGGTGACCAAGTCGCCGCCGATGCGCTAACATCGGCGGCG
Source organism: Brevundimonas sp. (assembly GCF_041648615.1). Lineage (GTDB taxonomy): Bacteria > Pseudomonadota > Alphaproteobacteria > Caulobacterales > Caulobacteraceae > Brevundimonas. The sequence goes on along the minus strand of NZ_JBAZOS010000009.1, from coordinate 49,372 downwards.
ATTCCGCATCTGAGGGGCTGATTCCATGCGTATTCTGGTGGTCGAGGACGACGCCGAGGCCGCGACCGCGATGGTCCGTGGCCTGACAGAGGCGGGCCATGAGCCCACCCACGCCGTCGACGGCGCCTTCGGCCTGCTGGAGGCCCAGAAGGGCGGCTATGACGTCTATGTCGTCGACCGCATGATGCCCCGCCTCGACGGCATCGGCATGGTCGAGACCCTGCGCAAGGACGGCGACCAGACTCCGGTGCTGTTCCTCTCCGCCCTCGGCGAGGTCGAGGACCGCGTCACCGGCCTCAAGGCCGGCGCCGACGACTATCTGGTCAAGCCCTACGCCTTCTCCGAGCTGATCGCCCGCGTCGAGGCCCTGTCGCGCCGTCGCGAGACCGGCTCGGTCGCCACCATGCTGAAGGTCGGCGATCTGGAGATGAACCTCATTTCCCGGTCCGTGCACCGCTCGGGCCGCGAGATCGACCTGCAGCCGCGCGAATTCCAGCTGCTGGAGTTCCTGATGCGCCACGCCGGCCAGTCGGTGACCCGCACCATGCTGCTGGAGAAGGTCTGGGAATATCATTTCGACCCCCAGACCAATGTCATCGACGTCCACATCAGCCGGCTGCGCGCCAAGATCGACAAGGGTTTCGATCACGCCATGCTGCAGACCGTACGCGGAGCGGGCTACCGGCTGGAGCCCTGACGGGTGGATGAGTTTCAATCTCCCTCCCCCTTGTGGGGAGGGTGGCTGCCGCGAAGCGGCAGCCGGGTGGGGAGGGCTCGGCGCCATGGCCATCGTTGCTCGCGCCCGCGCCATGCGAAAGGCTCTTACGCCCGCTGAAGCGAGGTTGTGGGTGTTCCTGCGGCCGCTCCGGAAGGAAGGGTTTCACTTTCGCCGCCAGGCGCCAGTACGGGGCTACATCCTCGATTTTGTCTGTTTCGATCGGCGCCTGGTTGTCGAGGTAGATGGATCGTCCCATTACAATGAGGACCGAGGGCGGAAGGATCGCGTGCGAGACGCGGTTCTGGCTGGTGAAGGTTTCCAGACGTTGCGAGTGCCCAACGAAACGGTTCGGGATGATATCGACGGCGTGATCGAGAGCGTGCGGGCGCTCTGCCGAGCCGCCCCCACCCGGTCGCCGCTTCGCGACGACCACCCTCCCCACAAGGGGGAGGGAGAAGACGATCTATGAAACTCCCCTCCCTCCTTCGCCGCACGCCCTTCCGGCTGACGCTGCTGTTCCTCGCCCTGTTCGCGGCGGCGGCCAGCGCGATCCTGGCCTGGGTCTATTACGCCTCGGCGGAGGAGGCGCGCACCAAGGCCGAGCGGGACGTGCGCGGCGAGATGCAGGTGCTGACCGGCATCTACGACGCGCGTGGGCTGGACGCCCTGAATATGGCGGTGATCGACCGCACGCTGACCGGCCGCTACGAATATCTGTTGATGGACAAGGACGGCGACCGGATTACCGGCAGCCTCAGCATATCCCCCTTCGAAACCTTCGAGGGGGAGCGCCAGTGGATCACCTTCCCGTTCACGGACACCCTGCCCGACGGGACTGTGGTCCGGCCCCCGGTTCGCGGCGTGCAGGTGCGGCTGGCGGGCGGTGAGATGCTGTTTGTCGGGGCCTCGCTTATCGACACCGAGGCCTATCTGGCCCGCCTGACCCAGGCTCTTTGGGCCGCCATGGGTATCGTGCTCCTGCTCGGCCTCGCGGGCGGCATTCTGGTCAGCCGCAACCTCGAACGCTCCATGGGACGCCTCGGCAAGGTCGTCACCGCCGTGCAGGAGGGCGACCTCAAGGCGCGGGTCCCGGTCCGGAACTCGGGCGACGAGCTGGATGAACTGGGCGCCGGGCTGAACACCATGCTGGACCGGCTGGAAGGATCGATGGCCTCGATCCGCCACGCCGGCGACGCCATCGCCCATGACCTGCGCTCGCCCCTGACGCGGATGCGGGCCAAGCTGGAGGTGGCCCTGATGGACGCCGAGGCCGGCAAGATCGACGGCGTCGACGCCGTGCAGCTGGCGCTGGACGAGGCCGACAGCCTGCTGAAGACCTTCAACACCGTCCTGGCCATCGCCCGGCTGCAGGCGGCGGCGGGCCGCACGCCCGACCCGAAGGTGTTCGACGCCGCCGACCTGGCCGCCGACATGGCCGAACTCTACGAGCCCGCCAGCGAGGACAAGGGGCTGGAGTTCTCGGCCGAGATCGAGCGCGGCCTGATGATCGAGGGCAACCAGCCCTTCCTGGCCCAGGCCCTGGCCAACATCATCGACAACGCTATCAAATACACCCCGACCGGCGGCGCCGTCATGCTGCGGGCCCGCCGGCGGTCGTCGGGCGAGATCGAATTTTCCGTCACCGACACCGGCCCCGGCGTGCCCGAAGAGGACCGCGAACGGGTCATCGAACGGTTCGTGCGTCTGGACAACAGCCGCACCGAGGCCGGTTCGGGTCTGGGCCTGTCCCTCGTCGGCGCGGTGATGGAGGCGCACGGAGGGCGCATCATTCTGGACGAGGGGCCCGGCGCCTATGGCGGCTTCGGACCGGGCCTGCGGGTGGCGCTGGTCCTGCCGGCGGCGGAATGACCGTCGCCCCCGGCCCGCGCCTGGGCGCCTGCGGCCCGGTCGTCGACGCCGCCGCCGCCGCCCGGGCTTACGAACGGCTCATCGAACCGGCGGGGGAGGGCGGCTGGACCTCGACCCTCGAAGCCGCATGGCCCGCGCTGGCCCCTGTGTTCGCCGCCTCGCCCTATCTGTTCGGCCTCGCGCGACGCTGGCCCGAGCGCCTGCGCGCGGTCCTCGAGGACGGGCCCGATCCACGCCTGTCGGACATCCTGGCGGCGGCCGAAGCCCTGACCGGCGGCGCCGACGACATCCGCGCGCCCCTGCGGCGGCTGAAGGGCGAGCTCCATCTGCTGACCGCCCTGTGCGATCTCGGCGGGGTCTGGGATCTGGACGCGGTCACCTCGGCCCTCAGCCGGTTCGCCGACGTCTCGACCCGGGCCGCCCTGCGCGCCGTGGCTCACGATCAGCGCGAGCGCGGCAAGCTGATCTCGGCCGCGGATGATCCGCGCGGCCCGATCCCCGGCCTGTTCGGCCTCGCCATGGGCAAGCACGGCGCCTTCGAGCTCAACTACTCCTCCGACATCGACATCAGCCTGTTCTGGGAGCCCGAGGCGCTGCAGGACGCCCTGACCGAGGGCGTCGAGCCGCAGAAATTCCTCGACCGCATCGCCCAGGCCCTGTCGTCCCTGATGCAGGAGCGGACCGGCGACGGCTATGTCTTCCGCGTCGATCTGAGGCTGCGGCCCGATCCGTCCTCGACCCCGCCCGTCGTCGCCACGCCCTTCGCCCTGTCCTACTATGAAGGCGTCGGCCAGAACTGGGAGCGGGCCGCCTTCATCAAGGCCCGGGCCATGCTGGGCGATATCGGCGCGGGGCGCGACTTCCTGAAGGCCCTGACGCCCTTCATCTGGCGGCGCAGCCTCGACTTCCCCGCCATCCTCGACATCCAGTCGATCAAGCGGCAGATCCACGTGCACAAGACCGGCGAAGGTCTGGACGCCGCCGGCGCCAATCTGAAACTGGGCCGGGGCGGCATCCGCGAGATCGAATTCTTCGCCCAGACCCAGCAGCTGATTCTCGGCGGGCGCGACCCCGTCCTGCGCCATCCCCGCACGGTGGAGGCGCTCGCCCTCCTGCGCGACGCCGGCCATGTCAGCGCCGAGGCCTGCGCCGAGCTGGTCGCCAGCTACCGGACCCTGCGCGGCCTCGAGCATCGCGTGCAGATGCTCGACGACGAACAGACGCACATCCTGCCGGTCGATCCCGTCCGCCGGGCCGCGGTCGCGGCCCTGGCCGGACAGGGCGATCTCGCCGCCTTCGACGCCGGGGTCGAGGCCGTTCTGGTCGGCGTCAATCGCCGCTACGGCGAGCTGTTCGAGGGCGGGGAGTCGCTGTCGTCCCCCTGGGGCTCGCTGGTTTTCACGGGCGTCGAGAACGACCCCGAGACCCTGGTCACGCTGGCGCGGATGGGGTTCGACGAACCGGCCGGCATCGCCGATACGATCCGCAGCTGGCACCACGGCCGCATCCCCGCGACCCGCTCGGCGCGTGGGCGGGAGCTGTTCACCCGCCTGGCCCCCCGCCTGCTGACCTTGCTCGCCGACACCGGCGCGCCCAACGCCGCCTTCCGTCGGTTCGCGGTCTTCTTCGCCGGGCTCAACGCCGGCGTGCAGGTCCAGGCCCTGTTCCTGGCCCAGCCCAGGCTGTTCGAACAGGTGGTGGGGATGATGGCCTTCGCGCCCCGCCTCGCCCGCACCCTCGGCCGCTACCCCGCGGCGCTGGACAGCATGCTGGACGCCCGCTTCGACCAGGTCATCGACGAGGAGTCCGGCGTGGCGGACCAGCTGATGGCCGAGGTCGCCGCGGCGCCCGATTTTGAATCCGCCCTCGACGCGGCGCGGCGGATGCATCGGGACCAGATGTTCCGCATCGGCATCCAGACCCTGAGCGGCCGCGCCGATCCCGGGATCGCGGGGCGGGCGTACACCGCGCTCGCCGACGCCGTCATCGCCGCCCTGGCGCCCGCCGCCATGGCCGAGGCGGTGCGTCAGGGCGGGGCCCTGCCGGGCGGCGCGGCGGCCGTGATCGCCCTCGGCAAGGCCGGGTCGCGCGAGATGACCGCCAGCTCGGACCTTGACCTGATGACGGTGTACGACGCGCCTGACGAGGCCGTATCGGACGGCAAGGGCTGGGCTGCCGGCGTCTTCTATTCCCGCTTCACCCAACGGCTGATCGCGGCCCTGTCGGCGCATACGGCCGAGGGCGGGCTCTACGAGGTCGATATGCGGCTGCGCCCCGGCGCGGCCAAGGGGCCGGTGTCCCTGCGGCTGGAGGCGATCAAGGATTACTACGCCTCCGAGGCCGACACCTGGGAGTTCATGGCCCTGACCCGGGCGCGGGTGGTCTGGACCGACGACCCCGCATTCGGCGCGCGGGTGGAGGCGGCCATCGAGGCCATCCTGCGTCGTCCTCGCCCGGGTGCGGACGTCGCCGCGGACGCCCGGCGCATGCGCGACCTTATGGCCCGCGAGCGGCCGGGGCAGGGCGCCTGGGACCTGAAGCTCTCACCCGGCGGCCAGGTCGACGCCGAGTTCGTCGCCCAGGCCCGGCAGGTGGCCAGGGCGGCGGAGGGCGGCCCGCTGACGGTGTCGACGCTGGAAGCCCTGTCGGATCAGCCGGCCCTCGCCTCGGCCTGGCGGCTGCAGCAGGCGCTGAACCAGATCCTGAGCGCCGCCTTCGACGACAGGCCGGATCCGGATCACGAGCCCCAGGGTTTCCGGCGCCGTCTGGCCGAGGCGGCCGGCGTGGCCGATTTCGACGCCCTGAAAGCCCGCCTGGCCGAGGCCCGGATCGCCGCGCGCGCCGCCTTCGAAAGCGCCCTGCCGGCGCTCCGCGACGGAGACTGACGCGCCGGCCGTTTCACTCTCCAGACAGGGACACAGCGGCCGCACCAGGCGGCCATGGAGATCATGTGATGAAAAAGACCGTTATGGCCGGCGCGCTCGCCGCCCTGACCCTCGCCGCCGCAGGGGGCGTCGCCGTGGCCCAGCAGGGCGCGACCCAGGCCCCCGGGCCCCGGGCCATGCGCGCCGACGCTGACGGCGACAGCCGCATCAGCCAGGCCGAGTTCGTCGGTCAACGCGTGCAACGCCTGACCGCCGCCGACGCCAATCGCGACGGTTCGGTCACGCCGGAGGAAATGCGCGCCGTCGCCCAGGCGCGCATGGCCGGACGCGCCGACGCCCGCTTCCAGGGTCTGGACGCGAACAGCGACGGCGCCATCAGCCGCGCCGAGTTCGACGCCGCGCACGCCGCGCGCGCCGAAGCCCGTCCGGACCGCGGCGCCGGTGCGGCCCGCATGCATCGGGGCGCCGGCCGGATGGCCCACCATGGTCAAGGCGCAGGCCAGCGCGGCCCGGTCTCGATCGCCGAGGCCCAGGGCAAGGCCGAACAGGCGTTCACGCGTCTGGACGCGGACCGGGACGGCTTCATCACCGTCGCCGAACGCCACGCGGGAATGCAGGCCGGGCGCGAACGGCGCCACGAGCGGATGACAGAACGTCGCGCCGCCCGTCAGGGCCAGCGGCAGGCGTCGCCTCCGGCGCCCGCTTCGGAGTAGGGTGATGTCAGGGGCGACGGTCATGGACCGACTGACCCTTTCGCGAACGACGGGAGAGGGCCGGATTGGCGTTGATCGCCGACCCAGACGAGGACCTGGTGCGCCGCGTGGGTCAGGGCGACCCCGCGGCCATTCAGGCCATGGTGGCGCGCAAGCTGCCGCGGATGCTGGCGCTCGCCCAACGCATGCTGGGCGATGCGGCCGAGGCCGAGGATGTCGCCCAGGACGCCATGCTGCGGGCCTGGAAACAGGCGCCCCGCTGGACGCCCGGTCAGGCCAAGTTCGACACCTGGCTGCACCGGGTCGGCCTGAACCTCTGCTACGACCGGCTGCGCCGGCGGCGCGAGGCGCCGACGGCGTCTCCGCCGGACCGGCCCGACGAAGGGCCGTCGCCGGACCGGGGCCTGATGGCGGCGGACGTGGGGTCGCGGGTGAACGCCGCGCTGGCGCATCTGCCCGAGCGACAGCGCGAGGCGGTCGTTCTGTGCCATTATCAGGAGCTGACCAATATCGAGGCCGCGGCCCTGATGGAGGTCAGCGTCGATGCGCTGGAAAGTCTGTTGTCGCGTGGACGGCGGGCTTTGAGACTGACCCTGGCCGATATCCGGCCGGGGACTGAAGGAGGTTGAGAGCGATGACATCCGAACGGTTCCTCGCCCTGATCGCCGCCTGGGGCGCCGACGCCCGGCGCTGGCCTGAAGACGAGCGCGCGGCGGCCCAGGCCTTTGCCGCGGCCCATCCCGAAGCCGTGCGCGGGGCCCTCGTCGAGGCGAATGCGGTGGACGACCTGCTGCACCTGTCGCGCGTCGCCCATCCCTCGATGGCGCTGCGCGACCGCGTCATCGCCTCGGCCGCCGGGGCGGGTCTGAAAGCCCGCCGCGAAGGCCGCCGCTGGCTGGACCGTCTGACCCTGGCTTTCGGCGCCGGCTGGGCCGTCGCCGCCTGCGCGGGTGTGGCCGCGGGCGTCATGATGACCACTCACCTGACAGCCGACGCCCAGGCTGAAGCGATCCTGTATCAGGCCTCGTTGATGGGCGTGGACGACACCGAGGTGCTGGGATGACGTCCCGAACGCTGAAGATCGTCCTGGCCGCCTCGGTCGCCCTGAACCTGTTCGCCGTCGCCGCCGGCGCCAGCCTGCTGGTCACCCGCGCCCAGGTTGAAAAGCGGGTCGAGGCGCAGCACCGCCCGCCCCGCGCGAACTCGCCCATGGCGTTGATCGGCCAGCTGGATCCGGCCGTCCGCGATCGCGTGCGCGACACCCTGCGGGAATCGGCCCTGACCGCCCGCCCCGATTTCGAGGAAGCCCGCCAGAAGCGGCGCGAGGCCGTCCGGATCGCCCGGTCCGACAGTTTCGACAGCGCCCGGGTCACGACCCTGCTGTCGGAGTCGCGCAACGCCGAGCTTCGCGGCCGCGGCCGGCTTGAGGCCAACGCCGTCGCCGTCCTCGACACCCTGGAGCCGGCGGATCGCAAGGCCCTGTCGGAAATCCTCACCCGCCGGGGTCGGGTCGTGGTGCGGGAGGACGGCCGGCGTCCGGCTGACGGCATGGCCCCGACTCCGGCCGGCTGACCGGACTCAGGCCGCGCGGGCCTGCTCCGTCCGGCCGCCGTCAGCGCGCCGGATCGGCAGGACGAAGCCCACCGTGGTTCCCTGCCCGGGTTCGCTGGCGATGGTCAGGACGCCGCCGTGCAGTTCGATCAGCGACTTGGTCAGGGCAAGGCCCAGGCCGGTGCCCTGGGTGGTTTTGGAATGCTGGCCCTCGACCTGTTCGAACGGCCGCGCCAGCCGGTCCAGATCCTTGGCCGCGATGCCGATGCCGGTGTCGGTCACGGCCAGCCGAACCCGGTCGTCGTCCTCGCGCGACAGGGCCACGACGATGTCGCCGCCCTCCGGCGTGAACTTCACCGCGTTCGAGATCAGGTTCAGGACCACCTGTTTCAGGCCGCGGTAGTCGGCGTCGATCTCGGGCAGGTCGGGCGCGTCGACCAGCAGGTTCAGCCCCGCCTCCTGGATCCTGCCGCGCATCAGACGGGTCGCGTCGTCGACCACGTCCTTCAGCGACACGGTCTCATAGTGCAGCGTCAGCTTGCCGGCCTCGATCTTGGCCATGTCGAGGATGTCGTTGATCAGGCTCAGCAGGTGCTGGCCGGACCTCAGGATGTCGGCGGCGTAGCCCTTGTACCGGGCGTCGCCCAGCGGTCCGAACATCTCGCCCGCCATGATTTCCGAGAAGCCGTTGATGGCGTTCAAAGGGGTGCGCAGCTCGTGGCTCATATTGGCCAGGAACTCCGACTTGGCCTGGTTGGCGGCCTCGGCCCGGGTCATGGCCACCTCGTATTTCCGCGCCAGCAGCGACAGCCGCTCCTCGCGGTCTTCCAGCTCGGTGATGGTGACGTGCAGCCGTTCGGTGGCGCGCTGCCGCTCGGCCTCCTTGCGCTTGATGGCGGTGATGTCCGCGGCCGTGACGACCGAGCCGCCGTCCGAGGTGAAACGCTCGACCAGTTGCAGCCAGCGCCCGTCGTTCAGCTCGATCTCGCGGGCGCCCGCCCGTCCGCCCGTCGCCGGCTGGTCCGAGGTGATGGCCAGGGCGGCGATCCGGTTCAGGTCCTGCTTCAAGGCGCCGCGGCGAACGACGCCCTCCTCGAAGCCGAAGGCGTCCTGGAACGCCTGGTTGGACAGGATCAGCCGGCCGTGTTTGTCGAACAGGACGAAGGCGTCGGACACGCTCTCGATCCCGTCGCGCAGCCGGCTTTCGGCGGCCTGGGCCTGGGCCTTGGCGCGGCGGGCCTCTGTCGTGTCGAGCGCCACGCCCAGCACGCTGGTGAAACCCTCGTCGCCCCGGTCGCCCCGCGCCTGACCGCGCGCGTCGATCCAGCGCGCCTTGCCCTGGGCGTCCGCCACGGGGAAGCTGACGTCGAAGGCGCCGAAGGTCTGGGCCTGGCGCAGGGCGTGCAGCACCGCCTCGTGATAGCGCGGGTGAATCCGGGCCAGCATCTCTTCGGCCGTAACCGCGCCGCGCTGCTCCAGTCCCATCAGCTGGGCCATATAGTCCGAGATGGTGACCGTCTCGCTGTCAGTGTCCCATTCCCAGACGCCGCACCGGGCCGCCTCGACCGCGCCGCGGAAGCGCTGTTCGGAGGCCGCCCATTCACGGCTGATGCCTTGCTGACGGCGTTGCAGCAGAAGCACCAGCAGAACGACGAAAGCGCCGATCCCGACCGGCGCGGTCAGCACCCAGACGTCGTCCATCAAGGCGCCCGCGCCGACGGTGACCGGCGTCGAGGCCACGGCGATCAGCCCGGTATCCCCGACCGGGACGCCCGTGCGGCGGATGGCGTGTCCGTCGCTGCGCAGGGTGACGCCCTGGCCGTTGGCGGCCACGGGCGCGGCGGACAAGCCCAGCGCGGCGGCGTCCGCGCCCGCGCCGATCAGCAGCGTGTCCGGGCCGGCCAGAACCGTGCGGTTGACGCCGTCCTGCGCGGCCAGCGACGGCAGGGGCGCGCGGCCGACCAGCCGGCGTCCGCCTTCAAGCGGGCTGGAGACCAGCACGGCGCGGCGGTCGGCGCTCAGCTGCGGCTGGCCGGCCGCGGAGGCGAACAGCCGGGCGTCTCCTCTCGTGAACGCGAGGGGACGTCCAGTCCCGTCCACAACGGCGAAGGCGCTGTCCGGCGCGCCCGCGCGGGCCCGTTGCAGGATGTCCGACAGGGATCCGGATCCGACGGCGGCGGCGCGCACGGCGGATTGGACGGGAGCGATGCGGGTCTGGAGGTCGAGGGCCAGCAGCCGGGCCTCGCGGTCCACGGCGCTCAGGCGCAGGGCGTCCGCCTCCTGTCCCGGCCGGACCATTTCCCGCGCGAACAGCAGCACATAGGCCGCGACGGCCAGGGTGACGGTGAGCAAGGCGATGCGCAACCACGCCGGCGGGCCCTTGCGCCGGTCCGCGGCGCGCCGTCCCTCGCTGGTTATGCGGCGCTCGTTGCCCCGCAAGGCGCTCTCCCCCAGAAATCGACGTCGATCAGAGGAATCTAGGCTGCGTCGCGGATTCCTGTCGAGCCTTGCTTCGGAACGATCAACGGTTTCAGGCGGCTTGCGTTTCCCGTTGGTTTGGGCCGCCCACGGTCTCGGTCGGCGAAGCCAGAACGTCCGTGACCGTCTTCAGTACGGTGCGCGCCGCCCGCGCCAGGTCCTGAAGCTCCGGCGGCGCATCGTCCGGCGCCTCGTCCACCGAGGCCACGAGGCGTTCGGCCAGGGCCAGCAGCTTCGGCGAGGCCGCGATCAGCCGCGCCTGGAATTCGATCTGGTCAGGGTCGCGGTCGTATTCCGCCCCGGGCACGCGCCACCCGCCCCAGTCGGCCTTGTCGGTCACGACCACCGGATAGGTGCCGGGGAAGGGATGATGGGGGCAGTCGTCCGCGCTCTGCCACTTGTTGCGGGCCCGCATCAGCCGCCAGGCCTCGCCCGTGTTGACGGCGGGATCCTCGGTGGGCAGCAGCAGTTCATGGCCCAGAAATTCCCGGCCGAGGCCGACATCGTAGGTGACGCGGACGGGCTCCTCGAAGCCCTTGGCCCAGACAGGCTGGACCTTTTCGATCTGGGCCCATGCGCCGACGCATTCGACCCAGACCTTCTGGCCCTTCTGGAACTGCGCGCGCGCCATCCATGTCTCCCGATCCTGAAGGTCGAGAGTGCGCCCGCGCGAGTGAACAGCCGGTTCCGCGAAAGGGTGAAGCAGACGTAAACGCCGGCCTCACCCTGACCGGGACTCAGGTGCGGGAAATGTCTTCCAGCGCCTCGCCGGCGTATTTTTCTTTCACGCGGGTCGACAGGTCGCCCAGCGAGACCACGCCGACCAGACGGCTGTCCTTGTCCAGCACCGGCAGGCGGCGGATCTGTCGGGATCCCATGGCGTCCAGCACGGTCTTCAGGTCGTCGTCCGCATTGGCGGTGTGCGGATCGCGGGTGATGTATTCGACCACCGGGGCGCCCGGCGCGGCGCCCTGGGCCAGGGCCCGGACCGTCAGATCCCGGTCGGTGATCGTGCCGATCAGCGTCTCGCCGTCGGCCACGGGCATGAATCCGAAATCGCCGGCCGCCATACGCGAGGCGACTTCCTGGATGCTGTCGCCGGGACGGGCGACCTGCACGTCCTTGCTCATGATGTCGCGAATTTTCATCGGGCCTCTCCTTGGATGGGTCGCCCACAGAACCCGCGCCCCCGCCGCCGGTTCCGGTTCAGCCGGATGACTGGCGGACAACGAAACCCTCAGGGTCGGGTCAGCCACGGCGTGGTCTTCTGCGTCCACGGTCCGCTGCGGATCGCAACGATGAGGACTACGACAATGAAAACCGCCATGATCCGGAAGGCCCTGCTTTCCACGCTGGCGGCGACGGCGGTCATGACGGCCACGCCGGCGCTGGCCCAGAACGTCACCTTCTCCATCGGCGTGGGCTCGCCGGGCTACAGCCAGGGCCATGGTTACGACCGTGGCTACGGCGATGACCTGCAGTATCGCGCCCAGCGTCTGGCGCAGCAGATCAACCGCGTCGCTTACAACGGCCGCGTCAGCCGGGGCGAGGCCCAGCGGCTGAGCTGGGAGATGCAGCAGTACCGCAGCCTGGAATGGCGGTACGCCCGCGACGGCCGACTGAGCCAGCGCGAGTACGCCGCCCTGAGCTATCGCCTCGACCGCATCCAGGCCATGCTCCGGATGGACCGCCGCGATCGCTGGTAAAACCCCGCGAGCCGAACAGAGGGCCGCCCCGGCGACGGGGCGGCCTTTCGTTTGTCGGGCTCTGCCGTTAAGCCGCTCGCTCGAACCGGAGAGCGACGATGACGGCGGCGAACGAAGCGAAGGCCATCCTGCAGCGGCTGGGCGTGGATGACGCCGTGTGGGGCGGGACGTTAGCCACCCGTTCTCCGGTCGACGGCTCGAGCGCCGGGCCCCTGCGGGAAACCACGGACATCGACGGCGTCACCACGCGCTCGGTCGCGGCCTTCCACGCCTGGAAGCGCGTCCCGGCGCCCCGTCGCGGCGAGCTGGTCCGCCTGCTGGGCGAGGAACTGCGCGCCTCGAAGGGCGATCTCGCCCGCCTCGTCACCCTTGAAGCCGGCAAGGTCGTCTCCGAGGGCCTCGGCGAGGTGCAGGAGATGATCGACATCTGCGACTTCGCCGTCGGCCTGTCGCGCCAGCTGTACGGCCTGACGCTCGCCTCCGAACGGCCCGGTCACCACATGCGCGAGACGTGGCAGCCGCTCGGCCCGGTGCTGGTGATTTCGGCTTTCAACTTCCCGGTCGCCGTCTGGGCCTGGAACGCCTGTCTCGCCATCGTCTGCGGCGACCCGGTGATCTGGAAGCCGTCGGAGAAGACGCCGCTGACGGCGCTGGCCACCCAGGCGATCCTCGACCGCGCCCTGGCCCGCTTCGGCGACGCGCCGCAAGGCCTGTCCCAGCTGGTCATCGGCGGGCGCGAGGCCGGCGAGACCCTGACCGCCGATCCGCGCATCGCCCTGGTCTCCGCCACCGGCTCGACCCGGATGGGCAAGGCCGTGGCGCAGACGGTCGCCGCCCGCCTCGGCCGGTCGCTGCTGGAGCTCGGCGGCAACAACGCCATGATCGTGACGCCCAGCGCCGACCTCGACATGGCGGTGCGCGCCATCGCCTTCTCGGCCGTCGGCACCTGCGGCCAGCGCTGCACCACCCTGCGCCGGCTGCTGGTCCATGAGAGCATCGCCGACGGCCTGATCGCGCGCCTCAAGGCGGCCTATCAGACCCTGCCCGTCGGCGACCCGCGCGAGGACGGCGTACTCGTCGGCCCGCTGATCGACGACGCGGCGGCCCACGGCTTCGAGACGGCCCTGGCCCAGGCCGTCGAACAGGGCGGCGAGGTGATCGTCGGCGGCGACCGGGTCGACCGGGACGGCGTCTATGTCCGCCCGGCCATCGTCCGCATGCCGGCCCAGACTGCGGTGGTCCGGCACGAAACCTTCGCCCCGATCCTCTACGTCCTGACCTGGTCCGATTTCGACGCGGCCGTCGCGATGCAGAACGCCGTGCCCCAGGGCCTGTCGTCCTGCGTCTTCACCGACAGCGTGCGCGAGGCCGAGGCCTTCCTGTCGGCCTGGGGCTCGGACTGCGGCATCGCCAACGTCAACATCGGCCCGAGCGGCGCCGAGATCGGCGGGGCCTTCGGCGGCGAGAAGGACACCGGCGGCGGCCGCGAATCCGGCTCTGACGCCTGGAAGGCCTATATGCGCCGCCAGACGCAGACGGTGAATTTCTCCACCAGCCTGCCGCTGGCCCAGGGCGTGAAGTTCGACGTGTAGCCCGCTTCTCCCTCCCCTTCATGGGGAGGGATGTCGGCGCGTAGCGACGACAGGGTGGGGTACGTCAGTCCGCGCTCCGGCCCTTTCGAACCCCACCCCGATGGCTTCGCCATCGACCCTCCCCATGAAGGGGAGGGAGAGCTAAAGCGCCGCCTCCAACGCCTCCGCCAGATCGCCCTTGCCGGCCACCTCGACGCGCTCCAGCCCCAGCCACCCCGCCATCCGCCGCAACTCCGCCGCCAGCCGTTCCGGCGTTTCCGCCGTCGCATCCGGCTCGCGCCACGCCGCCTGCACCCGCAGCACCCCGGCCTGCCGGTCCGACTTCAGATCGACCCGCGCCGTGATCGCCTCGTCCTCGAGGAAGGGCAGGACGTAATAGCCGTGGGTTCGCTTGTGGGCCGGGGTGTAGATCTCCAGCCGCACCTTCACCCCGAACAGCCGTTCGGTGCGGTCGCGGGCCCAGATCAGATTGTCGAACGGCGACAGCAGGGCGGACCCGGCGACCTTGCGCGGGGTCTTCGCGCCTGCCGCCAGATAGGCCGGCTGCCGCCAGCCCTTCACCGCGACCGGCGTCAGATCGCCCGCCTCGACCAGCTCCGCGATCCGCTCCCGCGCATCCGCCAGCGGCAGCCGGAAATAGTCCCGCAGGTCCGCCGCCGTGGCTGCGCCCATGGCCCGAGCGGAAATGCGGACCAGTTCGCGCTGGGCGTCGGCGTCGTCCGGCGTCGGCAGGTCGATGATCCGCGCCGGCAGGGCGCGTTCGGTCAGGTCATAGACCCGCTCGAACCCGTTGCGCGTCTTCGTCGTGATCAGCCCGGACCAGAACAGCCATTCCAGCGCCCGCTTGCCGTCCGACCATGACCACCAGCCCGGCGCCCCGCGCGGACCTTCGGCGAAGTCCGCGCCCGTCACCGGCCCGCGCCGCTCGATCTCGGCCAGCACCCCGTCGATATAGTCGCGCTTCTCGCGCCCGAACCGCGACAGGCCGGTCCACATGGCCCCGCCCCGGGCCCGCTCCATCCGCCAGCGCAACAGCGGCTGCAGTTCCAGCGGCAGCAGCGACGCCTCATGGCCCCAGTATTCGAACAGATTGCGCCGCGGCCCCCAGGCCTCGGCTTCCAGCGCCGCGCGCGGATAGTCGCCCATTCGCGAGAAGCCCGGCAGATAATGGGTCCGCGTGACCACATTGACGCTGTCGATCTGGATCACGCCGAGGCGGCGCGCGACGTCGCGCACATGGCCCCGGCCCGGCGCGGCCGGGCGGGTCCTGCCGAAGCCTTGCGCGGCCAGGGCGATGCGGCGGGCGGTCTGGGGGGAGAGGGTTTCGGTCACGGGGCATCATGTCGCCTTCCCTCTCCCATTGGGAGAGGGCTTGAGCGCACGACGGCCGAAGGCCGCCGTCCTTGCGCGAAAGGGTGAGGGTCGTCTGTTGGGGGCGGCTTCGCCGCTCCAACCAGCCGACCCTCATCCGGCGCTGCGCGCCACCTTCTCCCAACGGGAGAAGGAAGCGGGCGTCACGGCCGCGCCCGCGCCGGCAGGCCTTGCGCCGCCCGGACCATCTGCACGAACGCCGCCCGTTCGCCGTAGGGGTCATCCCCCCGCGCGCCCTGCGCCTGTTCCAGAATGTCGGTCCAGCCATAGCCCGGGGCCATCCACGGATCGCCGCGCAGTCGCTGGCCGAAGGCCGCCACGGCCATGGCCCAGCGCGTGCTCTCCGGCGGCTGGGCGCTCGCCTGACCGCCGCCGGCGTTGGACAGCACATGCTGAATCAGCCGCGAGTCCCGCTCGCCGGGCAGCTTGTAGCGCACCTGGACGAAGCCGACCTCGCCGTCGGGATCGCCGCCGCCGACGCCGACCCGGTTCTGGTCATAGCGCCGCTCGGGAATCTGGCTGGGCCCGCCCACCGGGGTGATCTCGTACAGGGCCGTCACCGAGGCGCCGGACCCGACCTCGCCCGCGTCGATACGGTCGTTGGCGAAATCCTCCTCGTTCAGCAGCCGGGTCTCATAGCCGATCAGCCGGTATTCGCTGACCCGCGCCGGGTTGAACTCGACCTGGATCTTGACGTCGTCGGCGATCGGGAAGGCGCCCCGGTCGAAGGCCGGACCGAACAGCCGCCGCGCCTCGTTCAGGTCGTCGACATAGGCCGCCGTCCCGTTCCCGGCCTGGGCGACCGTCTGCATCCGCGCGTCCTGGTAGTTGCCGCGCCCGAAGCCGTAGACCGACAGATAGATTCCCGTCCCGCGCCTGGCGGCGACATAGTCCTCCAGCCGTTGGTTGTCGGTCACGCCGACGTTGAAGTCGCCGTCCGTGAACATCAGGATGCGGTTGACCTTGTCCCGGCCAAACGCCGCCTCGGCCTGCTGGTAGGCGTTGACCATGCCCTGGGCCCCGGCGGTCGAGCCGCCGGCGTTCAGGGTCTCTACGGCGCAGCGCAGCTTCAGCTTCTGGTCGCCCGGCGTCGGCCCGACGGCGGTGCCGACGTCCGAGGCGTAGAAGGTCACCGCCACCCGGTCCTGCGGCCGCAGCCGGTCGATGATCAGGTTCATCGACTTCTTGGCCAGCGCGAGCTTGTCCGCCGACTGCATCGAGCCGGAGACGTCGACCATGAAGGTCAGGTTCAGCGGCCGCCGCTCCCCCTCGGGCAGCTCATAGCCCTGCAGGCCGACATGCACGATCTGGCGGCCGTGCGACCACGGCGAGGCCGCCACCGCCGTGGTGACGGCGAACGGCTGGGTCGCCGAGGTCGGGCGGTCATAGCCATAGTCGAAATAATTGATCAGCTCCTCGACCCGCACGGCGTCGGCGGGCGGGGCGCGGCCCTCGTCGATGAAGCGCCGCACATTGGAATAGCTGGCCGTGTCGACGTCGATCGAGAAGGTCGAGACCGGTTCATCGGCGACCCGTTTGACCGGATTGGGCGTGGCGTCGGGATAGCGTTCGGTGTCGACAGGCGGGCGAACGGGCCCGCCGGGGACCGTCGAGTTCGACAGCGCCGGCGCCCGGGTCAGGTACTGCGCCGTCTCGCCGGAGACGGGCGGCCGGGGCGGCGGGGGAGGGGGAGGGGGAGGCGGCGGCGCGATCATCGTCGGGGGCGGAGGCGCGCCGGTCGCCGGCGCTCCGGCGGTGATGCGGCTGCCCGTCACGACCACATTGTCCAGCATGCGCGGCTCGCGCACGACAAAGCCGAACGGCGCGCAGGCCGCGGCGGAGACGACCCCGTCCGACGGTTTGTCGGGATCGATCGGCCGGGCGCCGGACTGGGCCAGGGCTCCGGGCGCGACCGGCGACGCGAGGGCCAGGCTCATCGCCCCGGCCAGGGCCTGCTTCAGCGGAAGGACGGTCATCGGCGCATCTCCCTTGGGTTGTCAGTCCAGCATGAGGCAAACCCGTCTCGGGCGAAACTGTGGCGTTTTCAGCGGCCGGCGTTCGACAGTCGCGGGGTGGCGCAACCGCGCATCACTCCCCACAATGGACAGCCACGCTCACAGGGGACCGGCATGCACGAGACGACCAGCATGGGTCTGGGCCATGCGGTGGCCCTGCTGGCCGCCATGGTCGTGGCCGCCACCCTGTTCCGCCGTTTCGGCCTGGGCGCCGTGCTCGGCTATCTCGCCGCCGGCCTGCTGATCGGTCCGTCCGTGCTGGGCGTGGTCGACGACCCCGAGTCGGTCCTGCACGTGGCCGAGTTCGGCGTCGTCATGTTCCTGTTCATCATCGGCCTGGAGATGCGCCCCGCGCGGCTGTGGAGCCTGCGCAAGGAGATCTTCGGTCTCGGCGCGGTGCAGGTGCTGGCCTGCGCCCTCCTGCTGACCGGCCTCGCCATGGCCGCCGGACTGGCCTGGCACGCGGCCGTCATCGCCGGTTTCGGCTTCGCCCTGTCGTCCACCGCCATCGTCATGCAGCTGCTGGAGGAGCGCAACGAAAACGCCGACCCCGCCGGCCAGAGGGTCGTTTCGATCCTGCTGTTCGAAGACCTCGCCATCGTGCCGCTGCTGGCCCTCGTCGCCGTGCTGGCCGGGACCTACGGATCGGCGGTCGAGACCGGCGCCCCCATCTGGATGACCATCGGCCTGGCCATCGCCGCCGTGGCCCTCGTCTATGTCGCCGGGCGGTGGGTGGTGAACCCCTTCTTCCGTCTGCTGGCCCGGTACGGCGGCCGCGAGGTCATGACCATGGGCGCCCTGTTCGTCGTCCTGGGCGCGGCGTACGCCATGAACCTGGGCGGGCTGTCGATGGCCATGGGGGCCTTCCTCGCCGGGGTCCTGCTGTCGGAATCGACCTTCCGGCACCAGCTCGAAGCGGACGTGGAGCCGTTCCGCGGCCTGCTGCTGGGCCTGTTCTTCCTCAGCGTCGGCATGTCGCTGGACCTGCGCGTGGTGGCGGTCGACTGGGCCTGGGTGCTGGGCGGGCTGGCGGCCTTCATGACCGCCAAGATGGTCGCCGTCTACGCCGTCGCCCGCCTGCGGCAGAAGCACGGCGAGGGCCTGCTGCGCGCCGCCCTGATGGGCGAGGGGGGCGAGTTCGCCTTCGTCCTCTATTCCACCGCCTTCGCCATGGGCCTGTTCGACGCCCGCACGGCCGCCATCCTCTCGGCCATCGTCATCCTGTCCATGGCCCTGACGCCGCTGCGGGTCATGCTGGCCGACCGGCTGCGCCCCGACGAGTCCCTGTCGGCGGATGACGCCGACGGCGTCGACCATGCCCGTGACCTGCGCGAGCGCGTGTTGATCATCGGCTTCGGCCGTTTCGCCCAGGTCGTGTCCCAGCCGCTGCTGGCCCGCGACGTCGACGTCTCCATCATCGATCTGGACGTCGAGATGATCCAGGCCGCCGGCAATTTCGGCTTCAAGGTCTACTATGGCGACGGGTCACGCCTCGACGTCCTGCGCGCCTCGGGCGCGGCCACGGCGGAAACCATCCTCGTCTGCGTCGACAAGCCCGAGGTCGCCGACCGCATCGTCGAGGTGGTCAAGGAAGCCTTCCCCCTGACCAAGCTGTTCGTCCGCGCCTACGACCGGGGCCACTCGATCCGCCTGGTCAACGCCGGCGTCGAATACCAGATCCGCGAGACCTTCGAGAGCGCCCTGACCTTCGGCTACCAGGTGCTGATCGATCTCGGCTTCACCGGCGATCAGGCGCGCGAGACCATCGCGGACGTCCGCCGCCGCGACGAGGAACGGCTGACGCTGCAGCTGTCGGGCGGCCTCCAGGCCGGCCGCGCCCTGATGCGGGGCAACGCCGTCACGCCCCAGCCCGAGCCCTACATCAAGCCCCGCCGCGAGGGCCAGGCCCTCAACGAAGAAGCCGCCGAGGCGCTGGAAGAGGACGAGCGGCACAAGACGGGCGCGTGAGGTCGCCTCCGCGGCCGCTTTGGTGTAGAGCCCGCGCCCGATGAACCGCCGCCTCTCGATCGCGCCCATGATGGACTGGACCGACCGGCACTGCCGGGCGTTCCATCGCGCCCTGACGACCAACGCCCTGCTGTACACCGAGATGGTCACCGCCCCGGCGATCCTGCACGGCGACCACCAGCGCCTGCTGGGCTTCGACGCGGTCGAGCATCCGGTGGCGCTGCAGCTGGGCGGCTCGGATCCCGACCAGCTGGCCGAGGCGGCCCGCATCGGCGCGGCCTTCGGCTATGACGAGATCAATCTCAACGTCGGCTGCCCCTCCGACCGGGTCCAGTCCGGCCGCTTCGGCGCCTGCCTGATGCGCGAGCCCCAGCTGGTCGCCGATTGCATGGCCGCCATCAAGGGCGCCGTCTCCGTGCCCGCCACGGTCAAATGCCGCATCGGCGTGGACGATCAGGATCCTCAGGTCTCGCTGTTCGAAACCGTCGACGCCTGCGCCGCCGTGGGGATCGACACCTTCATCGTCCACGCCCGCATGGCCTGGCTGAAGGGCCTGTCGCCCAAGGAGAACCGCGACGTGCCGCCGCTCGACTATGCGCTGGTGCGCCGGCTGAAGCGTGAGCGGCCGCATCTGTCGGTCTCGATCAACGGCGGGATCGCCTCGCTGGACGAGGCCGAGGCGCATCTGGACGCCAGTGACGGGGTTCAGCTGGACGGCGTCATGCTGGGCCGCGCCGCCTATCACGAGCCCGCCATCCTCGGTCAGGCTGACCGCCGCCTCTACGGCGCGTCCACGCCGGACGTCGACGCCTTCGCCGCCATCGACCGCTATCGTCCCTATATGGCCGCCCGTCTCGCCGAGGGCGTCCATCTGGCGGCCATGACCCGCCACATGCTGGGCCTGATGCACGGCCGCGCCGGGGCCCGCGCCTTCCGCCGCATCCTGACCGTCGAGGCCATCCGTCCGGGGGCCGGGCTGGAGGTCGTGGACGAGGCCGTGGACGCCGTCCGCGAGGCCGAAGCGCGGCGCGGCGAGGCCGCCTGACGTATCCGGGGTCCTTCTAGGCCGGCCTCGGATCGTTCCGGTCGCGGATGCGCCGCGCCAGCCTGAACACCAGCACCGCGAAGATGACCATGACGACCGGTATCAGGATCGGCGCCACGAAGGCGATCAGCACCGTCATGAAGGCGAGGAAGTCCTCGACCAGCGACACCACCGGATTGCCCAGTCCCGCCGTCGTGGCCGTCGATCCGACGCGCACCCCGGTCTGGGCCGCGTTGAAGGCCAGGGCCGCCGGGGCGCCGACGATGATCCCGGCGATGGCCGCCGCCGCCGGATCGACTCCCCAGAAGACGCTGCCCGCCGCCACGGCGCCCGCCACCGGTCGGGTGACATAGCCGACCGCGTTCAACGCGTGATCGATGGCCGGGACCTTGTCGCCGGCGAACTCGGCGACCGCGGCGGTGGTCAGGGCGGCGATGGCCGGCCACGAGACCAGCCAGTCCATCTGGTCGATCAGCCGCACGCCGAACATCTCGAACCGCGCGGCCAGGGCCAGCATCAGCAGCGGCAGGAAGGTCCGCAGGCCCGTGGCCGAGGCCAGACCCAGGCCCAGCAGGGCGGGCAGCACCCAGGTCTGCAACGGCCCCGCGGCGGCGCTGACGGAAGACAGGTCGAGGTCGGGCATGCGGCGGCTCCGTATCGTCGAACATGACAATGCGCGGGAACGCCGGCCCGCTCCATCGGCTTTTCCGCAGGGGGAGGATTCAGACGACGACGTCGTCGAATTCGCGATGCCGTTTCAGCCAGGCGACGGCGTAGCTGCAGCGTGGCTGAAGCTTGAGGTCCTCGGCCCGCGCATGCTCGGCCAGGGCCTGCATGAACTGTCCGGCGGCGCCGGAACCGCGCAGGGCGGGATCGGCCTCCACATGCAGGATCGCCCGCGTCCGCCCTTGCACCGCATAGTCGGCGAAGACGATCCGCAGCTGCCCCTCGGCGTCCGTGAACCCCTGCTCGAACCTGTGTTCGTCTACAACGTCGCGGAACTCGGTCATGGGGATGGGCCTCTCACGTGTCTGCAGGGGACACAGGGCCAACCCCGTCGCCCGGCCGCCGTTCCCGGCCGACCGGCGAAATGCGCGCCTGGCTCGCCGACGCGACCGCGCTCCGGCGTCAGGGAGCCTTGTCGCCCAGCAGATTGGCCATGCCGATGATGCTCTTCACCGTGAACCACACCGTCAGCAACAGCAGGCCCAGTCCGACGACGATCGCCGCGGGGACCACCACGATGCCTGTCAGCGGCGCCGCCACCACGCTGAGAACGCAGATGGCGATCAGGATCCACAGCAGGATGGTCCACCAGAACACCGACCAGAACAGGCCGATCTGCGCGTCGAGATGGCTCCGCGCCAGACCGGTCGCGGTCCCCCGGGCCGCATAGGCGACGATCAGGCCGACGATGACCAGCAGGTTGGCGCTGGGCAGGGACAGGATGTACAGGCCCCAGGCGATCAGGGCCGCCGGCTTGCCCTCGGACTCATGGCCCGGTCGCGGTTCTATCGCCTTGCCCGCGGGGGACGTCGCATCGGCCATCGGTCGTCTCTCCGTCAGATCCACCAGCCGCGCGGATCAGCGATCGGCCGGCCGGATTTCAGGGCCCAGACGCCTGAAGCGCCGCGAAGCACCAGCCACAAGGCCAGAAGGAACAGGATCGGCACGCCCAGGGCGAACGGCGCGGCCAGCAATATCAACCCCGCCATCGCCGCGACGGCGCCGGTCCACAGGGTGCGTTGCTGATAGACGAAGTGCGAGCGCGACAACGCGTCATCGGGTCCGGAACGGCCGGTCACGGCCAGCAGGCCGATCGCCGCCGACACGCCCAGGGTCGGCACGGCGAACAGGATCAGGGCGTAGACGGCGTACAGCCCCATCCCGCCGTTGGGCAGGTCGGCGCCGGGATCGCGCCGACGCCGGCGCGCCGGCGCGTCCGGGGATCGCTCGAAGACGGACGCCGCCTTGACGGGTTCCGGGGCGGGTTCAGGCGGGGCGACGACGGGGATCGGTTCAGGCGCCGCCGCGACCGGCTCGGGGTCCGCGGGCGCCGAGGTCCATACGGTCCGTGTCGTAAACAGATCGGGCTCGGGCGCGACTTCAGGCTCGGGCTCGGGCGCTGGCTCTGGCTCGGGCGCTGGCGCCGCCGGGTCGGATTCGGCGGCGGCGGGCTCCGGGGTTTCCGCCGGCTCGCGCGTGCGGCCCTGCAGCGACGCCGGCGAGGCGAAGCCGATCAGGTCGTCGTGATCGTCAGCATTGGAGGGATCGCCGGGTTCGGCCATCAAGGGGTCCTTGTCGTCTGGCCCAAGGTATGACGGCCCCTCGCGCGCCGCGCAACCGCCTCGGGGCGCCCACAGGGGTTCAGCGCGAGAGCACGACCTCGCACCCCGCCGCCGCCGCGCCGTCCAGCGCGCCCGGCTTCTCGATCCGCACGGCGCAGCGCCGCACGCGCGGATCGCCCAGACAGGCCGTGGCCAGCCGCTGGGCGAAGGTCTCGACCAGCCCGACATGGCCCTCGGCGACGATCGCCCGCGCGGCGGCGGCGACGGTCTCATAGTTGACCGTGTCGCCCAGCCGCTCGACCGGCGCCGGCGCCAGCGCCAGCGTCACATCGATGACCAGCCGCTGCAGCCGGCCCAGCTCATGGCCGTGGATGCCGATCCCGGCCTCGAGCGTCAGTCCGCGCACGAACACCGTCAGACCCTCCAGTCGGGGGGCGTCGGCGCCGGTAAAGGGCAGGGGGGTTACGCTCACGGCCTACTCCACGATGTCCGGGGTGCGCCAGGCCAGATGCTGGCCCCCGTCGACGGCGATCATCTGGCCCGTCACCAGCTCCGCGTCCACCAGCCAGCGCACGGCGGCGGCCACGGCGTCGGGACTGCCGGCCCGTTGCAGCAAGGTGGCCCGGGCCTCGGCCTCGAAATCGGCCGGGCTCTGGTGCACGGACGGCAGGGTCGGTCCCGGACCGACGCCGTTGACGCGGATGCGCGGCGCCAGCGCCTGGGCCAGGGTCCGCGTCGCCCACCACAGGCCGTTCCGCGACAGGGCGTAGGAGATGAATCTCGGATCGGGCTTCAGCACCCGCTGGTCCAGCAGGTTGACGATCGCGGACCCGTCCGGCGCCTGCCCGGCGAAGGCCTCGGCCAGCACGATCGGCGCCCGCAGATTGGTCTCGATATGGGCGTCCCAGGTCTCGCGGCCCAGCGAGCCGACCCGGTCGTCCTCGAATACCGAGGCGTTGTTGACCAGCACGGCCAGCGGTCCGCCGATGGCCTCGACCGAGGCGGCGACCAGCGACTTCACCTGCGCCTCGACGGCCAGATCCGCCTTTACCGTCGCGGCCTTGCGGCCCAGCGCGCGTACCTCGTCGGCGACCGCTTCGGCCGCCGTTTCCGACGCGCGATAGTGGATGACGACGTCAAAGCCGGCTCGCGCCAGCTCAAGGGCGATCGCGCGCCCGATCCGCTTGCCGCCGCCCGTGACGAGCGCGGCGCCGGAACGGGCCGGCCGGTCAGTCAACCCGGCCGAACTCGATGAAGTTGATGGCGGCCAGAACCGCGACGAAACCGAGGATGATGTAGAGGGCCAGCATGGAAAGCTCCTTGAACGCCGCCCGCAATAAAGCGCCCCGCCCCGCTGTTCAAGGACGGCGGCGGCCTGATCGTTGCGCGGGCCTCAAATCTTCCCCGATGCGGCGTGTGCGACGGGATGGTACAGGCGCGGCATGAACCCCGCCCTCTTCTCCATGATCGCCGTCGTTCTCGCCGGCGGCGCGACCGCCCTTCAGGCCCCGACCAACGCCAGGCTGATGGGCGCCGCCGGCTCGCCGGTGAACGCCGCCCTCATCTCCTTCGCCGTCGGAACGGCGGCGCTCGGGATCGTCGCCATGATCCTGCAGGCGAAACCCGATGTCGCGGCCGCCCGCGCCCTGCCCTGGTACGCCTGGGTCGGCGGCCTGTACGGCGCGATCTTCGTCGTCGCCGCTGCCTGGGGCGTGCCGCGTCTGGGCGTCGCCCTGACCATCACCCTGATGGTCGCCGGACAGCTGCTGGTCGGCCTGCTGCTCGACCATTTCGGCGCCTTCGGCGTGCCGAAAGCGCCGATCAGCCTCGGCCGCGCCGCCGGCGTCGCCCTGGTTCTGGCCGGCGTCCTTATGGTCCGCCGCTTCTAGGCCTATATCGGTCCCGATGACCGAGGAGACCCTGCCAGCCGATTCGCCGCCGACCGCCCTGGTCGCGGCCGACCTGATCCGCGACGAGGCGCGGCGGGCGCCCGACAAGCCGGGCGTCTACCGCATGTACGGCGAGGACGGGACCTGCCTCTATGTCGGCAAGGCGCGCTCGATCAGGAAGCGCATCCTCCAGTACGCCCAGGGCCGGTTCCACACCCAGCGCATCGGCCTGATGGTCTCCCTGACCCGCTCGATGGAGCTGGTCATCACCGCCTCCGAGACCGAGGCCCTGCTGCTCGAATCCAGCTTCATCAAACAGCTGAAGCCGCGCTTTAACGTGGTGCTGCGCGACGACAAATCGTTCGCCGAGCTGATGATCCGCAAGGACCACCGCGCGCCCCAGGTCCGCAAGCATCGCGGGGCCCACACCACGCCCGGCGACTATTTCGGCCCCTTCGCCTCGACCTGGGCGGTCAACCGGACGCTCAACACCCTGCAGAAGGCCTTCCTGCTGCGCTCCTGTTCCGACAGCGTCTACGAGACCCGCACCCGGCCCTGCATGCTGCATCAGATCAAGCGCTGTTCGGCCCCCTGCACCGGCCTGATCTCGCTCGAGGACTACGCCGGCCTGGTCGACGAGGCCTCGGCCTTCCTGAAGGGCAAGTCGCGCGCCGTCATCGCCCGCCTGTCCGACGAAATGAGCGCCGCCGCCGAGGCGATGGACTATGAACAGGCCGCCCGCGTCCGCGACCGCATCCGCGCCCTGTCGGCCATCTCGATGGAGAATTCGGTCAGCGCCGACGGTGTCGCCGAGGCCGACGTCTTCGCCCTGTTCTCCGAGGGCGGTCAGGCCTGCGTCCAGGTCTTCTTCTATCGCGGCGGCCAGAACTGGGGCGGCCGGGCCTATTTCCCGCGCGTCGACAAGACCGACACGGACCCGGAAATCCTCGCCGCCTTCCTCGGCCAGTTCTATGAGGACAAGCCGATCCCGCGCCTGATCCTGTCCAACGTCCGGCCGCATGAGCTGGAGCTGCTGGAAGAGGCCTTCTCGATGAAGGCGGAACGAAAGGTCGAGATCGCCCGCCCCCTGCGCGGCGACAAGCTCAGCCTCGTCGATCACGCCCTGACCAACGCCCGCGAGGCCCTGGGCCGCAAGATGGCCGAGGGTTCGGCCCAGGGCAAAATCCTCGACGAGGTCTGCGAGGCCTTCGGTCTGGACAGCCGGCCCGAGCGGATCGAGATCTACGACAACGCCCACATCCAGGGGACCAACGCCGTCGGCGGCATGGTCGTGGCCGGACCCGAGGGCTTCCAGAAGTCGCAGTACCGCAAGTTCAACATCCGCGGCGAGGACCTGACCCCCGGCGACGACTACGGCATGATGCGCGAGGTCATGCGCCGCCGCTTCTCGCGTCTGGTCAAGGACGAGGACGCGGGCGAGGAGGTGGTCCGCCCCGACCTGCTGCTGATCGACGGCGGCGCCGGCCAGCTGGCCGAAGTGCTGGCCGTGCTGGCTGATCTGGGTCTGGACGACATCACCGCCGTCGGCGTGGCCAAGGGGCCGGACCGCGACGCGGGCATGGAGCGGTTCTTCATGCCGGGCCGGCCCCCCTTCATGCTGCCGCTGAAATCGCCGGCCCTCTACTACATCCAGCGTCTGCGCGACGAGGCGCACCGATTCGCCAACGGCGCCCACCGCACCCGCCGCTCGATGGACATCAAGAAGAACCCGCTCGACGAGATCGAGGGCGTCGGCCCGGGCCGCAAGAAGGCCCTGCTGCACGCCTTCGGCTCGGCCAAGGGCGTCGGCCGCGCCTCGGTGGTCGATCTGGTGAAGGTCGAAGGCATCAACCAGCCCATGGCCGAACGCATTCACGCGTTCTTCCATCCGGCGGCGCAGCGCTGAGTCAGCCTGTGTTTATGCAGCGCCCCCAGTTATCGGGTACGGTGCGCGCGGCTGTATCGGGAAGCGCCCCTGAGCGCCGGTCGGACTGGATCATATGATGAAACCCACATCCGGCAGGCTGCGCCGCGCGGCGATGCTCAAGCGGCTGGGTCCGGGGGTGATAACGGGGGCGGCTGACGACGATCCGAGCGGCATCGCCACCTATTCCCAGGCTGGCGCGCAATTTGGCCTCAACATGCTCTGGGCCATGGTGTTCCTGTATCCGCTGGTGTCCTCGATCCAGCTGATCAGCGCCCGGATCGGCCGCGTCACCGGACACGGGCTCGCCGCCAATCTGCGGCGGGTGTTTCCCCAGCCCGTGGTGACCGGCCTGGTCGGGCTGTTGTTCATCGCCAATACGATCAACATCGGCGCGGACCTCGCCGCCATGGGCGCGGCGGCGGAGCTGGTGCTGGGCTGGGGGCGTCACGCCTTCACCCTGATCTTCGCGGGCGTATCCCTGACGCTTCAGATCCTGGTGCCCTATCACCGCTATGTCCGCTTCCTCAAATGGCTGACGCTGGCGCTGTTGGCGTATTTTGCGGTCGCGCTGACGGTGCATATCGACTGGGCCGAAGTCGCGCGGCGCACGGTCATGCCGCAACTCGCGCTCACCGGGGCGGCGGTGACGATGATCGTGGCGCTGTTCGGCACCACGATCAGTCCCTACCTGCTGTTCTGGCAGGCGTCCGAGGAAGTCGAGGACGACGAGGCCGATCCGACCACCGACCCGCTGATCGACCATCCCGAGCAGGGGCCGGCCCAGCTCAGCCGCATCCGCTGGGACACCTATTTCGGCATGGGCTTCGCCAATCTGGCCGCCTTCTTCATCATCCTGACCACGGCCGTGACCCTGCACGCCGCCGGCGTGACCGACATCCAGACCTCCGCCGAGGCCGCCCAGGCGCTGCGTCCGATCGCCGGCGACCTCGCCTATGCGCTGTTCAGCCTGGGCGTCATCGGCACCGGCCTGCTGGCGGTGCCGGTGCTGGCGGGATCGGCCGCCTATGCCGTCTGTGAATCGCGCGGCTGGCCGGTCGGGCTCGAGCACAAGCCTCGCGACGCGATCGGCTTCTACACGGTGATCGGCCTGGCGGTGCTGGTGGGGGTGGCGATCGATTATTCGCCGCTGGACCCGATCAAGGCCCTGTTCTGGAGCGCCGTGGTCAACGGCGTGATCGCGGTGCCGCTGATGGCGGCGATGATGATCGTCGCCTCGCGTCGCGACGAGATGGGCGCCTTTGTCGCCCCGCTCCCACTGCGCCTCATCGGATGGTTCGCCACCGCCTGCATGGGCGCCGCGGCGGTGACGATGTTCGCCATGAGCTGGGGGTGACCCTCTCCCCCAATGAGCGCAGATTGCCTATACCGACCTCATGACCGACGAATCCCGCGACGCCCTGCTCTCCGGCTACCGCCGCTTCCGCGAAGATCACTGGCCCGAGGCCCGGGCCGAGTATGAGGGGCTCGCCGCCGACGGCCAGAAGCCGCACACCCTGGTCGTGGCCTGTTCCGACAGCCGCGCCGACCCCGCCCTGATCTTCGACACCGCGCCCGGCCAGCTGTTCGTCGTCCGCAACGTCGCCAACCTGGTCCCGCCCTATGAGCCCGACGGCCATCTGCACGGCGTCTCGGCGGCGCTCGAGTTCGGGGTCAAGGTGCTGAACGTTTCGCGCATCATGGTCATGGGCCACGCCCACTGCGGCGGGGTCAACGCCATGATCCGCGGCGCCCCCGCCGACTGCCAGGACTTCGTCGCCCCCTGGGTGGCGCAGGGGGCTCCGGTCGTGCGCCGCATCTGCGAGGGCTGCGCGCCGGAGGAGGCCGAGCAACTCGCCGAAGAGGCGGTGGTCCGCCTGTCGCTGGACAATCTGCGCACCTTCCCGTGGATCGCCGAACGCGAGGCGGCGGGGACGCTGGCGCTCAGCGGCGTCCATTTCGGCATCGCCGACGGCGTGCTGCGCTCCCTGCGCGGACCGGGCCGGTTCGAGGCCCTGGACTAGGTTCGCACAGCCAACCATCTCGCTTCATGCAGCGAAGCGTGGCAGATCGCGTTGAGGTATCGGAGCGCCCTTATGACACCCAATCCCCACGCCAATCCCATTCCGAACATCCTGACCGGCCTGCGCCTGATCGCGGGGGTCATCATGTTCCTGATCCTGGCCGGGGCGGCGCCGCAGGGCATTCCGTTCATGTCCGAATACCTCAGCCCCGACGATCAGTTCCGCTTCGGCCGCACCGCCTTCGTCATCTTCGTGGTCGCCGCCTCGACCGACTGGGTCGACGGCTATCTGGCCCGCCGCTGGCACGCCACGACGCGCTGGGGGGCCATCCTCGACCCCATCGCCGACAAGATCCTGGTCACCGGCGCCATTCTCGGCGTCCTGGCCTGGGGCGCCCTGCCGCAGATCGCCATTCCCTGCGGCCTGATCCTGTTCCGCGAGTTCGCCGTCTCGGCCCTGCGCGAGACCGTCGCCGGCAAGGTCAAGCTGCCGGTCACCCTGCTGGCCAAGTGGAAGACCACCCTGCAGATGGTGGCGCTCGGCGCGCTGCAGATGGTGCTGCTGTGGGACGGCTTCGGCCTGCCGCTGGAATGGCAGCCGCATTTCCAGACCTTCGCCTACGTCCTGATCTGGCTGGCCGCCATCGTCACCCTCTGGACCGGCTGGCAGTATTTCGCCAAGGCCCAGCAGAAGATGAGCCAGCTGTAGGGATTAGGGGGTAGGCGTTAGGGGCTGGGGACGAGTGCGCAGATCTGATCGACCCTAATCCCTAATCCCTAATCCCTATTCGACCCCCAGCTCCGCCACCAGCCGCTCCATCCCGTAGACATCCCGCAGCGCCGTCGTCACCGCGCCGGTGGTCACGATCACCGACCGGTTGACGTTGCGGTCATAGCCATAGGCGTTGCGCTGGGTCAGGACGGTGGAGTCGAAATTGGCCCCCACGATCTCGCCCGCCGCCGTCACCACGGGCGAGCCCGACGAGCCGCCGATGGTGTCCGACGACACCGCCATGTTCAGCACCGTGTCGCCGTCTATGCGATCTTTCGCGGCCAGCAGCTTCGGCGCCACGTCGAACGGCGCCGCGCCCGTCGCCCGGTCCCACAGGCCGTCGAAGGTGGTGAAGGCGCCGAACCGCTGGCCCGGAACGTCCGTGCCCTCGATCCTGCCGTAGGTCAGCCGCAGCGTCCCCGTGGCGTCCGGATAGACGGCGTCGCCATAGGCGGCGAACCGCGCGGCGGCCAGCCGTTCCGAGGCCCGGTCGGTCGGGGCCTGAACGCGGGCCTCCCAGTCCGAGCGCGCGGCGCGGGTCTCGTCCTGGATCGACAGCAGATAACGGATCATCGGATCGTCCGAGGCCTCGACGGCGGCCAGGCCGCCCTCCCACAGCGCCCGCCGCACGGCCGGATCGGCCAGTTTGGTGCCGCCGACCAGACGGGCGGACAGGGCTTCCGGCGACTCCTGGCCCAGCAGGCCGCGCACCGCGGGATTGTCGACCGTCAGCCACTCCCGCGTCTTGGACAGCCACCACTCCATGCGCACCTGATCCAGCGCCGGATAGACCGGGCGCTCGGCGAACAGGCCGGATTGCACGCCTGACAGCCGGCTGTCGGCGAACTCGGGCAGGCGTTCGGCCGAAGGCTTCTCGCGCTCCTGCGCCCCGCGCACGATGGTCCGCGCCCACAGGAACAGCTGCGATCCGCCGGCCACCGGCGTCGTGCCGGCGCCGGTCCCGCCTTCCAGCAGGGCCATTGCGGCATAGGTCTCGCGCATGATCGGCTGGACGGCGGCCAGCTCGGCCCAGGGATCCGCCCCCGTGGCGTCCGGCCGCGCCGCATAACGCGCGCGGAAGTCCGCCTCATTGGCCGCCCGCGTCGCCATGAAAGCCGGATCGACCAGCGCCCGCATCCGCCCCAGACCGCGCTTGTAGGTGTTCTCCAGACCGACGATCGGGTCCATGGCGATGAAGGCGTTCTCCTCGCTCTCCTCGGAGAACCGGATCAGCCGCCCGCGCAGCTCGGAGGCCAGCAGCTGATCCATCGGCAGGACCACGTCGCGGATGGTGAACAGCTGCTCCTGGGTCAGCAGGCGCTGCGTCGCGCCCGGGCTGCCCGAGACGAACACCGGCGTGCCCTCGACCGGCTTGTCGGCGTTCCATTTGAAATGCGTCGGCGTCGCCGCGGGGGCGCCGTTCTCGTACAGGCGGATGAAGGCCGCATCGATGGCGAAGCGGGGGAAGCTGAAATTGTCGAGGTCCCCGCCGAACGTCGCCGCCCGGTCCTCCGGCGCCCAGGCCAGCCGCACGTCCGAATACTTCTTGTAGGTGTAGAGCTTGAACTGCCCGCCGCGGTACAGGCTCACGACCTGACAGCGTTTGTCGGTCGCGTCGCCGCAGGCCTCCTGCTCGATCCGTCCGGCCTCGGCGTCGCGCGCCCGGGTGAAGGCCTGGCCTTCCAGCCCCGCGCCGGCCGCGTGCATCCGCTCCGTGACATCGCTGATGTCGGTCAGGATCTCGGCCGTGCCGCCGGGGCATTTCAGCTCTTCCTCCCGGCTGCGCGGGGTGAAGCCCGTCTCGGCGTAGTTGACCGCCTGGGTCGACAGATTGGCCACGCAGGTGGCGACGCAGTGGTTGTTGGTCATCACCAGGCCCTCGCCCGAGACGATCCCCGCCGAACACCCGCCGAACTTGACCGAACTCAGTCGCACCTTGTCGAGGAAGGCCTGGTCGATGTTCGTCCCCAGCGTCGCATTGGCGCGGGCGATGGGGAAGTTGTCGAAGGTCCACATGCCCTCTTCCGCGCGGGCGACGCCGGCGGCGAGGGTCAGAAGGGCGGCGGCGAGGGCAGGGGTGAGGCGCATCAGAATACTCCTGTCCTTCTCCCCTCGGGGGAGAAGGTGTCATGCGGAGCATGACGGATGAGGGGGCTGCCGGACGAGAACTCCGTCCGCGATATCGCGCGCGGACAGAGCCCCCTCATCCGACCGCCTCCGGCGGCCACTTCTCCCCCGGAGGGGAGAAGGAAAGTTACTCGACGCCCAGTTCTTCCAGCAGGCGGGGCTGCGGATAGATGTTGCGCAGCGCCTCGGTGATGGCCGCCGTCGACACCGTCACCGTGCGGTTCAGCGCGCCGTCATAGCCGAACGACCCGCCCAGCGAGTGGATGTTGCCGTCGAAGGCCGCGCCGATCACCTCGCCGTCGGCGTTGATCACGGGCGAGCCCGAGTTGCCGCCGATGATGTCGTTGGTCGAGGTGAAGTCGAAGACTGTGTCCTTGTTGACCCGGCTTTCGTTGTCGATGAAGGCCTGCGCCGCGTTGAACGGCTCGGCGCCCGTGGCCCGCTCGTACAGGCCGCCCATGTAGGTGAACGGCGGCACGGTCACGCCACGATAGGTCCAGCCCGCGACCTGGCCGTACGACAGGCGCAGCGAGAAGGTGGCGTCGGGGTACAGGTTGGTCCCGTAGACCGCGAACCGGGCCTGGGCGACCTTTTCGGCGGCGCGGGCGGTCGGGGCGTTGACCTCGGCGGCCCAGCGGTCGCCGATCGCCTTGGCGGCGTCGTCATTGGCGATGACGAAGGCCAGCAGCGGATCGGCCTCGGCCAGTTGCGCCGTGGTCATCGTCGCGGCCTGGGCGCGGAAGGCGGCGTCGCCCATCCGCGTGTTCGAGATCAGCCGGTCGGCCAGACCCTCGGGGCTTTCGCGGCCCAGCATGGCCTTCACCTGCGGATTGTCGACCGTCAGGTACTCGCGGGTCTTGGACAGCCAGTAGCGCAGGCGGATTTCTTCCATGTCCGTAGCGATCGGCGTTTCGGCGCCGATCGCCGTCACAAGCCGGGCCCGCTGGGCGTCGGTCATGGTCGTGTTCTTGGACGCCCGCACGAGGGTCCGGGCCATGGCGTAGAGTTGCGAACCGCCGCCGGCGGCCTGCTCCAGCTGACGCACCGGCAGGAACAGGTCCCGCGCGGTCGCCTGCACGCGCTCAAGCTCGCTCCACGGATCGCCGATCTGCTGCACCAGCGACGGGTCCGCCGCGACGCGGGCGCGAAGCTCGGTCTCGGCCTCGCGCTTGGTGTTCATGAAGGCCGGGTCGGTCAGGGCGCCCTGCTGGCCGTAGTAGACCTTGAAGCTGTTCTCCAGGCCGAAGATGGGATCGAACGACAGCCGCTTGGCCTCGTCGCCGGTCAGCGAATATTCCAGCAGGCGGCCGCGCAGTTCCGAGTTCTGGATCAGCGTCACCGGCAGCTGCTGGTCGCGCAGCCGCTCCAGCTGGCTCATGGTCAGCAGGCGCGAGGTCGAGCCGGGGTTGCCGGCCACGAAGGTGACGTCGCCTTCCTTGGGCGGGTTCGGATTCCACTTCAGGAAATTGGGGCTCGAGACCGGCTGGCCGTCCTCATAGGCGCGCAGGAAGCCGGCATCGAGGGCGTAGCGCGGGAAGTTGAAATTGTCCGGGTCCCCGCCGAAGAAGGCCGCCTGGTTCTCGGGCGCGAACACCAGCCGCACGTCATCGTATTTGCGGAACTTGTACATGGCGTAGCGGCCGCCACGGTAGAAGCTGATCACCTGGCAGCTGAATTTCGCGTCGCCGGCGCAGGCCTCGGTCTGGATCGTGTTGGTCTCGGCCGTGCGGGCGGCGTTGAACGCCGCGCCTTCCAGGCCGGCGCCGGCGCCCAGCACCCGGTCGGTCACGTCGACGATGTCGACCAGCACCTCGGCGGTCTGGCCGGGGCAGCGCTTTTCTTCCTCGCGGTTCGCGGTCAGGAAGCCGTTCTTCACATAGTCCTGCTCGGGCGAGGACAGCTCCTGCGCGCAGCCGACGACGCAGTGCCAGTTGGTCAGGATCAACCCCTCGTCCGAGACGAAGGAGGCCGAGCAGCCCTGGATGCGGACGGCGGCGTTGCGGACCCGGTCCAGCCAGGCCTGGTCGATCCGGGTGCCGTACTTGTCGTTCACCGTCTGGATCGGGAAGTTGTCGAACGTCCACATGCCTTCATCGGCGCGGGCCGGCGAGGGGGCGGCCATCACGGCCATGAAGCCGGCGACTGCGGCGAGCGATGCGGTCGCCGAGACGGCGGCGCGAAGCGAACGAAGCTGCATTCTGCGTAATCTCCCAGGTTCGGCGTTGATCGCCGACTGTTGCGTTTACCTAGACCCGATGAACCGATCCCGTCCATCGCCCCGGGGCCTTCTCACGAAAGCGTAACGTCGGTCGCCTTACCCCGATTTAACTTGGTTCCGGCGTCCGGCGTCGTCACATAGCGATAACGCTTCGGGGGTCTGTCCTTACCAATGTCGCTCGCACTATCCACGCTGCTGTATGAGTGGCGGCGCTATATGGCCGCCGTGATGGCCCTCGCCCTGTCGGGTCTGCTGGTGCTGGCCATGACCGGCGTCTTCATCGGCATCGGCAAGGGCTTCACCGCCACCATCGAGCGCTCCAGCGCTGACATCATCATCATGCAGCCAGGCGCCAAGAGCCTGATGGGCGGTCCGTCGGGCGTGCCGCGCCGGTTCATTCCCCTGGCCTACCGCAACCCGGCGGTGGTCGAGGTCCAGCCGCTCGACGGCGCCGGCGGCTCGTTCCAGTCGGTCAAGAACGTCGACCCGACCATGTCCCAGGCCGATCGGGCCAAGATGGGCGCGCCGCGCCAGCAGTTCGTCCAGGCCAGCATCATCGACACCACGCCCGGCGCGGTGACCATTCCCACCGACTATTCCCAGGAGTTGGTCGACGCCCTGCGCCAACCCTACACCGTCGCCATCGATGAGACGGCCGTGGCCAAGCTGGGCGTCAAGCTGGGCGACAAGGCCCTGTACAACGGCCAGACCGTGACCGTCGTCGGCATCACCCGCGGCTATCCCAACATGATGCAGGCCAACATCGTCATGTCCCGCGACACCCTGCGCATGCTGGGCCAGGCGGACACCGGCCCCCGCGTCGGCCCCCTGATGATCAAGCTGCGCGACCCGGCCCAGGCCGAGCGCGTCGCCGCCGAGCTGAACGCCCTGGGCGACGGCCAGTGGAAGGCCTGGACCCGTCAGGAGCTGGCCGACGCCAACGCCTCGGCCATGTTCGAGGAAGGCATCCTGGTCATCATCATCGGCGGTTGCGTGGTGCTGGGCACCATCATCGGCGTGGCCATCACCTGGCAGACCCTGCGCGGCGCCATCATGGCCAACATCAAGGAGTTCGCCTCGTTGCGGGCCCTGGGCGTCGGCATGGGTTCGCTGAACCGGATCGTCATGGAGCTCAGCTTCTGGGTCGGCCTGGTCGGCGTCGCCGCCGCCATCGGCCTGACCCTGCTGGTGCAGATGCTGGCCCTCGCCAACGCCGTGATCATCGCCCTGCCGCCGATCCTGCTGATCGTCGTCGGCGGCGGCCTCGTCGTCATCGCCATGCTGTCGGGCCTGCTGTCCCTCGGCATCCTCAAGAACAGCCAGCCCGCGGACCTGCTGCGATGACCGCTCACACCAGGGCTCACGGAAAACACGGCGACTTCGCGATCGAGGCCAAGGGGCTGGTGAAGCGCTTCAAGTCCGGCAGAAACTTCGTCGAGGTGCTGAAGGGCGTGGACTTTGACGCCCGCCACGGCGACCTGACCATGGTCATGGGCCCGTCCGGCTCCGGCAAGTCGACCCTGATCGCCGCCCTGTCCGGCCTGCTGCGGCCCGAAGAAGGCCGGGTCGACACCCTCGACATCGACGACCTGTGGAAGCTGTCGTCCGGCAAGATCGACCGCTTCCGCCTCGACAACTGCGGCTTCATCTTCCAGGGCTTCAACCTCTTCCCCGCCCTGACCGCCCTGCAGCAGGTCGAGGTGGTGCTGAAATTCCAGGGCCTGTCCAAGGGCGACGCCAAACGGCAGGCGACCGCGACCCTCAAGGAGGTCGGCCTGGGCGCCCGTCTCAACCAGCGGCCCTCGGCCCTGTCGGGCGGCGAGAAACAGCGCGTCGCCATCGCCCGCTGTCTGGCCAAGAATCCGCAGATCCTGTTCGCCGACGAACCGACCTCGGCCCTCGACGGCGAGAACGGCCAGATCGTCATCCGCCTGCTGCGCCGCGCCGCCACCGAACACGGCGCCGCCGTGATCTGCGTGACCCACGACCCGCGCCTCGAGGAATGGGCCGACCGCGTCATCAAGATCGAAGACGGCGTCATCATCGACGACCAGCGCCGCATCCCCAATCCCGACGCCACCCTGGCCTCGCACTGACGACCCCAAGGACCATCGACATGCCCGCCTTCCTCAAGAACAAATGGCTCTGGATCGGCCTGGTGCTGATCATCGCCCTCGTCGTCGGCTTCAACGTCATGCAGGGCGCCGGCCGGGCGAAGAAGGCCGAGGAGGAAAAGGCCAATGCCCAGAAGAAGGTCGAAAGCCCCTACGCCGCCATCGCCAACGGCAAGGTCGATATCGAGGGCGGCATCATCCAGATCGCGGCCCGCCGCGGCGGCGTGGTCCGCTCGGTCCTGGTCCAGGAAGGCGACCGCGTCGTCGCCGGCCAGATCCTCGCCCGGCAGGAGGACGACGAACCTCGCCTGGCCCTGCAGAGCGCCAGCGCCGACGTCGCCCAGGCCGAGAGCCAGCTGCGCCTCATCCAGGTCGACATTCGCACGGCCCAGCGCGAATACGACCGCCTCGAGAAGCTGGTCGCCACCAACTTCGTCGCCGCCCAGCGCATGGACCAGGCGCGCGACGCCATCGCCCAGGCCCAGGCCCGGCTCGCCTCGCAGCAGGCCGCCGTCCAGACCGCCCGCGCCCGTCGCGACCAGGCCGCCTACAATGTCGAGCTGACCGTCATCCGCGCCCCCCAGAACGGCCGCATCGTGCGCCGCTACGCCAATCCCGGCGCCGGCGCCTCGACCCTGAACGTGTCCAACATGTTCGACCTCGAGCCCGACGCCCCGCGCATCGCCCGCGCCGAGATCGTCGAGAGCGACATCCCCAACATCACGCCCGGCCAGGCCGTCGAGATCACGCCCGAGGGCGATCCGTCCAAGGTCTATGTCGGGGCCGTCCTGCGCCGCGCCGCCGTCTTCGGCGCCCGCAAGCTGGCCTCGGACGATCCCTCGCAGCGCTCCGACGAACGGGTCGTCGAGGTCGTCGTGACCGCCGGCGACGCCCCGCTTCTGATCGGCCAGCGCGTGCTGGTGAAATTCATGAAGCCGGGCCAGACGGCCGGCGCCCCCCGCGCCGTCGCCGCCGGGGTTCCCGCCAGTCGCGCCATGCAGGCCCCGGCCAAGGCGGGCTGACGCCCGCCTGTCAGACCCGGGAGTCGGCGGGGGCGGGCCGGGGCGCGTCGTCGTCGATATCGTTCAGCGCCTCCAGTTCGCCGCGCTGCCTCGCCTTGCGTCCATAGACCGCCTCGAACAGGGGCGAGGCCATCAGGGTGGTGATGATCGCCATCAGCACCAGCATCGAGAACAGGGCGGGGCCGATGACGCCGCGCTGCAGCCCGATGTTGATGATGATCAGCTCCATCAGGCCCCGCGCGTTCATCAGGGCGCCGATGCCCATGGCCGTCGCATTGTCCTGACCCGTCAGCCGCGCCGCCGCCCAGCAGGCCCCGCCCTTGGCCAGAACCGAGCCGGCGAGGATGGCCAGCGCCGTCATCAGCAGCGCGGGATTGTTGACCATGCTCAGCTGGGTGTGCAGGCCGCTGAAGGTGAAGAACATCGGCAGCAGGACGACGACCGCGAACGGCTCCAGCTGGCGCTTGATCTCGCGGCTCAGCACGCCGCGTGGCATGACGACGCCGAGGATGAAACCGCCGAAGACCGCATGGATGCCGATCGCATCCATGGCCCAGGCGCACAGCATGAACAGCACCAGCACGATGCCCAGCAGGGCCGGGCTGACGCGCTGTTCGCGCTCCGCCACCCGGCCCAGGGGAGCGAGCAGGC
This sequence comes from Brevundimonas sp., assembly GCF_041648615.1. GTDB lineage: Bacteria > Pseudomonadota > Alphaproteobacteria > Caulobacterales > Caulobacteraceae > Brevundimonas. Next base: position 12,433 of record NZ_JBAZOS010000009.1, on the reverse strand, counting down.
GCGGTCCCAGCGTCAGCATGAAGACGCCGAAGGCCGCCGCGCCGGCGATCGCCGTCACCGCCACCGCGGGCCCGCCGCCGAAGGTGGCCAGCACGATGGCCAGCACGATCCAGGCGCCCGCGTCGTCGATGGCCCCGGCCGACAGCGACAGCGTCCCCAGCGGCGTGCCGCTCAGTCCCCGCTCATGGATGATGCGCGCCAGCATGGGGAAGGCGGTGATCGAGATCGCCGCCCCCATGAACAGTGACGCCTGGGTCAGGTTGACCCCTTCGCCGAACAGGTTCTGGCCCACAAGCCAGGGCGTGATCAGGATCGCGATCAGGAAGGGCGCCGCCATGCCCGACAGGGACACGGCCGCCGCGCTGCGGGCGTTGCTGCGGAAATGCTCCGTCTGGAAGCCCAGGCCCACCAGGAACATGTACAGGCCGACGCCCAGCTGGGCCCCGACGAACAGCACATCCTTCGAATCCGCGGGGAACAGGGCGGCCTGCAGATCGGGCGCCAGCAGGCCGAACAGCGACGGACCCAGGATCACGCCGGCGATCATCTCGCCGACGACCTGGGGCTGACCCATATACTTCTTCGCCGCCCAGCCCACGATGCGGCAGGTCGCGATGATGATCGCCATCTGCAGAAAGAAGGCCACGCTGAGTTGCGCCGTTGTCATCCATCGTCTCCCACGCGGCCGTCCCCCGACCGCCGCCCCTGCCTTCAGGAACCATGCTTCCCTGATCCGTCGAAATCACGAACCGTGACGCCTGGCGCGCCAGCCCGGCTCTACCGGCCGGTGAAATCCGCCGGCCGCTTCTCCAGCGCCGCCGTCACGCCTTCCAGATGGTCGTCGCCCAGGTGCGCCAGCGCCTGCATGGAGGCCGTCATCTCCAGGATCTGGTCGAAGGTCGCATCGCGGCCCTGACGCAGCAGGGCCTTGGTCATGCGCAGGGCCTGGGGCGCGCGCGCGGCGATGTCCTCCGCGATCTCCAGGGCCTCGTCCATCAGCCGTTCGGGCGCGACCACCCGGCTGACCAGCCCCCACTCCATGGCCGTCCGCGCATCCAGCACCCGGGCGGTGAACAGCATCTCGGCGGCCCGCGCATAGCCGATGTTGCGCGGCATCAGCCAGGCCCCGCCGTCGCCCGGCAAAATGCCCAGCTTCAGGAAGGGCACGCCGAAGCTGGCCGTCTCCGAGGCGATGCGGATGTCGGCCAGCCCGGCGATGTCGCAGCCCAGGCCCATGGCCGGCCCGTTCACCGCCGCCACCAGCGGAACCTCCAGCCCGTACAGGGAGCGCACGATCCGGTGCACCACCCGGCGATAGCCTTCGCGGATGTCGGCGCCCGATCCGGCGAACAGGTCGCGCCGGTCCTTCATCGCCTTCAGGTCGCCGCCCGCCGAGAAGGCGCGGCCCGCCCCGGTCAGGACGACGCAGCGCACCTCCGGGTCGGCGTTCACCGCCTCGCAGGCGGCGGCGAAGGCCGCGCCGTCCTCGAGGTCGGGCAGGGCGTTCAGCCGGTCGGGCCGGTCCAGCGTCCAGATTTCGATATGTGCGCGGCGTTCTCGGCGGATCAGGGTCATGGCTTCGCTGTGCCGCAAGCGACGCCGCGCCGCAACGTCAGGACCCGGGAACCTTGCGCGCCACGGACGACCAGGCCCGCGTCAGGGGAGGGTCTGCAGAGGCGTCAGCCGCCTGGGCGGCGAGGCTGACGTAGCGCCGGATGACCGCCATTCCTGGAGCCAGGATATCGTCGGCGTCAAGGAAACTGACAGGCTCGCCCGCCACGATACGCTCCGCGTTCGCCGGCGCCGCGGCGACCGATTCCCGCAGCGGCGCCCCGACGATGAAGTCTACGCCGCGATCCGGCGACCAGCCGCCTCGCCACGGCCGCGCGGTTGTCGTCGCGACCAGCGTCGCCTCAAGCTTCAGCATATGCTCGCCCCTTACGGTCGAAGACTGACACGGATTTCTTCGCGGCGCCTGTATCCCGTGTGCGACATGAGAATTGAAAAAGCCCCGGACCTTTCGGGCCGGGGCTTTTTCAGTTGATCGGACGACGCCCTAGCGGCGCTTCTCGATCTTGATCGGCACGAAGTTCGACGGGTGGCTGATCACGCGGTCGCCCGCCCCGTTGTTGTTCTTCGTATTGACCAGCATCCCGCCCCAGAGGGCGAATGACATCATGGCGTGCTGGAGGTTGCGGTCTCTGTCGTTCATCCTGGCGTCTCCTTTCGATGGAACGATGAAAAGAGACGCGTCGTGCTTTTCGGGAATCTCACCGTCATAGTCGTTTCGCGTCATCGTCAACCTAACCGCGGCCGGCGAAAAACGCAATAGTTTTTACTCCGGCATCGGACCATATTTCGCATTCATGTCATCGACTGTCGCCCAAAGCCCACAGACCCCGCCACGCGCCGTCGTCACGCCCTGCATCAAGGTGTGCGTCGTCGATGGCGCCTCCAGCCTGTGCCTGGGCTGTTTCCGCACCCTGTCCGAGATCGGCGGCTGGAGCGGCCTGACCGACGCGGAACGCGCCGCCGTCATCGCCGACCTGCCCCTGCGCCGGAACCGGATCGATCCGGCCCTGCTGGGCCCGGCGTGACGTCGCCGCGTTAAGCCCCCGCAAACCATCCCCCTTCACGGCATCCAAACGGGCGCGTGCGATACGGGAGCTGTCGCAGAAGCGACGCGCTTCAGGACGAGTCACGCATGCGTTTCGACCTTTCCTCCATCGGCATCACGGCCGCCGCCGTCGCCTCGGCCCTGACCACCGTCTGGTGGATGGACCAGGCTGGCCTTCGCGGTCAGGCCGAGGCCGCGACCTTTCCGGCCGCCTACGCTTCCCTGCCGGCCCACGGCGCTCCCGGGCGGGTGCTGAAAGGCCTCGACGGCCACTACTGGGCTGACGCCCTGATCGAGGGCCGCGCCGTCCGCGTCATGGTCGACACTGGCGCCAGCGTGGTCGCCCTGACCCGCAACGACGCCGCCCGTCTGGGTCTGAAACTCACCGCTGAAGACTTCTCCGGCACATTGATCACCGCCTCGGGCCCGGTCCGCGCCGCTCCGGTTGAGCTTCAGGCCGTGGCCGTCGCCGGCGCCCGCGTCGAACGCGTCCAGGCCCTGGTGGTCGAGCGCGGCCTGCCGCACAGCCTGCTGGGCATGAGCTACCTCGGCCGCCTATCGGCCTTCACCGCGACCCCGGTCGGCCTGACGCTGCAGCCGTAGTGGCTAGTGATTAGTGACTAGTGAGTAGTGAGACTGCGCAGGCGCGCCCGACAGTGTTTTCAGTTGGCCGGGCCTGATGACTAATCACTAGTCACTAGTCACTAGTCACTAATCACTACAAAGCCTTCACCACCACCGACAACGCCGTCGCCAGCAGATAGACCGCGAAGGCCTTGCGCAGCACCCGCCTGTCCAGCGAGTGCGCCAGCTTGGCGCCCCACGGCGCCACGGCCGTGGTCAGCACCGCCATCACGATCGCTCCGGGCACATTGACGTAGCCCAGCGACAACGGCGGCCGTCCCGCGGCGTCCCAGCCGAACGCCACGAAGCCCAGCGTCGCCGCCGCTCCGATGGCCACGCCGAAGCCCGACGCCGTGGCCACGGCCTGATGGATGGGCCGTCCGCACAGGGTCATCATCATCCCGCCGAAACTGCCGCCGCCGATCCCCATCATCGCCGACAGCCCGCCGATCAGGCTCCCCAGCCCGCGTCGCGCCCAGCCCGTCGGCAGGTCCGTCGCGACGGTGAAGCGCTCGGGCATCAGCCCCAGCTGCGCCGCGATCACGGCCAGGCAGACGCCGTAGACGATGGCCAGCCCCTCCATCGAGGTGACGCCCGCCACCGCCGCCCCGATCAGGGCCCCGACCCCGACCCATGGCGTCCAGGTCCGCAGGACGTCCTCGTCCACCGCCCCGTGCGACCGGTGCGCCTTCAGCGAGCGCCAGCTGGTCGCCACGATGGTCAGCAGCGACGTCCCGATCGCCGTGTGCAGATTGCCCTCGCCCCCGACCCCCAGCACCTCGAAGGCGTAGAACACCGCCGGCACGATCACCGTGCCTCCGCCCACGCCGAACAGCCCCGCCACGATCCCGCCCGCCAGTCCCGCCGCGACCAGGGCGGCGAGCAGCAGGAGGAGGTCAGGGAGGGGGAGGGCGGTCATGCGCTCTGTCTAGTCTGAATCGCGGTGAAGATGAGCGGCGGCTCCGCAACCTTCACCGTCGAACTTCGTTCTTCCCGCACAGGGACGCACCCCGCCCGGAAAGACACCCCATGACATCGATGAAACTTCTCGCCGCCGCCTCGGCCGCCGCCCTCGCCCTGGCCGCAGGCGCGGCCTCGGCCCAGACGCCTTACGGCCAGACCCAGCCCTATGGTCAGACCCAGACCCAGTCCGACCCGATCGGGGCCATTCTCGGCGCCCTGTTCGGCGACCGGCTCGGCGTCTCGACGACCCTGGACAGCGAATGGTCGCGTGGACGCCGCCCGCTCAACACCCAGCGCGCCCAGTTCGAAAGCCGACTGGACGCCGACGTGCGCTCCGGCGCCATTTCGTCTTCGGCGGCCCGCAGCCTGAGCGCCGAATACGGCGATCTGGTCACGCTCGAGGCCCGCTACACCGCCGACGGCCGGGTCACGACCCAGGAGCGCGCCGATCTGACCGAACGCTATCGCGCCTTCTCCACCCGCTATCAGGCCGGCGGCCAGAGCGGATATGAAGACGGCTACGACAGCTGGCGTCCGCTGGCCGAGAGCCGCACCTCGTTCAACGCGCGTCTCGACGCCGGCGTGCGCAACCGCACCCTGACCCGCTCACAGGCCAACCGTCTGTCGACGGACTTCGACGCCCTCGTCCGGCTGGAGACCAGCTATGACCGCAACGGCATCGACGCGCGCGAGCGTCAGGATCTGGAAAGCCGCTGGGCCGACCTGAACCGCCGCGTCGGCGACAACTATGATGACGGTTACAACTCTGGCGACGACTACGGCTCCGACGCGCGCGCCGCCCGGATCGAGGCCCGCATCGTCGCCGGCGAGCGCAGCGGCGCGATCAGCCGCACCGAGGCCGCCAGCCTGCGCCAGGAACTCCGCGACCTGACGCGCCGCTGGGCCGAACTGGAAACCCGCGTCGAACAGGCGCGACGCTAGGCTGCAGGGCCGGGGGCGCCGCTCAGATGAGCAGCGCCCCCTCGTGCCGCAGCAGCCAGCCCTTGCGCTCGAGCCCGCCGCCGAAGCCGGTCAGAGACCCGTCCGCCCCGACGACGCGATGGCAGGCGAGGATCAGCGGGATCGGATTGCGGTTCAGGGCCGTGCCCGCCGCCTGGGCCGCCCCGGGCTCTCCCGCCCGCTTCGCCATCTCGCCATAGCTGATGGTCACGCCCGCCGGCACGTCCGCCAGCGCCTTCCACACGCGCGGCTGAAAGCCGTCTCCGCACGCCGCCCCGTCGAGCGACCAGGCGACGCGATCCAGGGCCTCCCGGTCGCCGTCGAAATAGGCCGCCAGCGCCCGCGCCACGGCGGCCGGCGTCTCGCCATCCGACAGCGAAGCGGCCGGATACTCCCGCCGCATCGCCTTGATCAGCCCGTCCCCGAACGACACGCCGCGCACCACGCCGGCCGCGTCGCAAGCCAGCGCGAGCGGCCCGATCGGGCTTTCGACCCGGGACAGGATCAGGCGATCCGGCGGGCTCATCCCGCCGCCGGCATCAGCGCATTCACCTCAGCCCAGCCCAGGGCGCCGTCGCCCAGCGGCTCCGACCGGCCGTCGGCCAGAAAGCCTTCGGTCAGCGCCGCCGCCCGGCCCCAGGTCGCCCCGACGATGCCGGAGCCCGCGCTCAGCCGCCGCACGCCCAGCCCCTCCAGCGTCCTCGCGTCCGGAAGGCCCGGGAAGGCCAGCAGGTTCAGCGGCAGGGGCGTCGCCGCCACCATGGCCGCGATGTCGCCCACGTCCGTCAGCCCCGGCGTGAACAGCCCGTCCGCCCCCGCCGTCGCATAGATGGCCGCGCGCCGCGCCGCCTCGGCCACCCGCGTCCCCGGCTCGCCGACGCCCCTCAGCCACACGTCGCAGCGGGCGTTGATGAACAGCTCCGGCCCGACCGCCGCGCGGATCGCCGCGATCTTGGCCGCTAGGACCTCGGGCGCGCCGCCGCCGTCCTCGATATTGATCCCCGCGGCCCCGGCCTCGACCAGGTTCGCCGCCTGCGCCGCCACCTCGGCCGGATCGTCGGCATAGCCGCCCTCGAAATCGATCGACACCGGCAGCCCTTGCGCCGCGCGCACGACGTCGCGCGTGACCTGCACCACCCGCTCCACGGGCAGGGCGTCCCCGTCCGGCCAGCCCAGCGCCCAGGCCACGCCGGCGCTGGTGGTGGCGATGGCCTTCGCCCCCTTGGCCCGCATCAGCGCCGCCGATCCCCCGTCCCAGGCGTTGGGCAGGATCAGCAGGCCGGAACGGTGCAGGTCGTGGAAGGCGGTCATGGGAGGGTCTCCGTCTGGGCCGCGATACTGCCGCGCGGGTCCCGCGGCGTCTCGCGGTTTTCGGACCGTCTCACCCGCCCTGCTGACACCCGCTGTCAGCAGCCTCCCGCGCCGCCGCGCGTTGACTGGCGAACAGGCCCCCCTCGTCCTAGATTGCTGTTCATGAACCGTTCCAGTTCGCCCCCCAAGGGCTCCGCGCCCCGCATCACAAAGCCGGTCCACGTCCCGGGCCAGTTCGCCGAGGCGCCCGCCGCCTTCCTGCGCGACGACGCCGGCCAGGCGCCCCGCATGCCGGCGAAGACGCCGCACATGCCGATGTTCGCCCCCGTCACCGGCCCGCGCCTGACGCCGGAAGAGGCCCCCGGCAAGCCCGCCGACTGGACCCCGCACCGCCCCGACCGTCCCGCCGGCCGCAAGCACATCCCCTTCCGGCTGGAGACGAAATACACCCCCGCCGGCGACCAGCCCTCGGCCATCGCCGAGCTCGTCGCCACGGCCAAGACCGGCGAGCGCGACCAGGTCCTGCTGGGCGTCACCGGCTCGGGCAAGACCTTCACCATGGCCAAGGTCATCGAACAGACCCAGCGCCCGGCCCTGATCCTCGCCCCCAACAAGACCTTGGCGGCCCAGCTCTATTCCGAGTTCAAGAGCTTCTTCCCCGACAACGCCGTCGAGTATTTCGTCAGCTACTACGACTACTACCAGCCGGAAGCCTACGTCCCGAAATCAGATACTTACATCGAGAAGGACTCGTCCATAAACGAGCAGATCGACCGCATGCGCCACTCCGCGACGCGGGCGATCCTGGAACGGGACGACGTGATCGTGGTGGCCAGCGTCAGCTGCATCTACGGCATCGGCTCGGTCGAGACCTATACCGCCATGACCTTCACCCTGAAGGTCGGCGACCAGATCGACGAGTCCAAGCTGCGCGCCGACCTGATCGCCCTGCAGTACAAGCGCAACGACGCCGCCTTCGAGCGCGGCATGTTCCGCAAGCGCGGCGACGTCGTCGAGATTTTCCCCGTCCACATGGAAGACCGCGCCTGGCGCATCCAGCTGTTCGGCGACGAGCTCGAGTCCATCCAGGAGTTCGACCCCCTGACCGGCCGGAAGACCGCCGACCTGGAAGAGGTCACCGTCTACGCCGCCAGCCACTACGTCACCCCGCGCCCCTCGCTCAACCAGGCCGTCACCGGCATCAAGGCCGAGCTGAAGGAGACGCTCGACTGGATGGTCGAGAACGGCAAGCTGCTGGAGGCCCAGCGCCTCGAGCAACGCGTGCGCTTCGATCTGGAGATGATGGAGGCCACCGGCTCCTGCGCCGGCATCGAGAACTACAGCCGCTGGCTGACCGGCCGCGCCCCGGGCGAGCCGCCGCCCACCTTCTTCGAATACATCCCCGACAACGCCCTGCTGTTCGTCGACGAGAGCCACGTCACCGTCGGCCAGATCAGCGGCATGTACCGCGGCGACTACCGCCGCAAATCGACCCTGGCCGAATACGGCTTCCGCCTGCCCAGCTGCATCGACAACCGCCCGCTCAAGTTCGACGAATGGGACGCCATGCGGCCCCAGACCGTCTTCGTCACCGCCACCCCCGGCCCGTGGGAGATGGAGCGCACCGGCGGCGTCTTCACCGAACAGGTCATCCGCCCCACCGGCCTGATCGACCCCCCGGTCGAGATCCGCCCGGTCAGCGGCCAGACCCGCAACCAGGTCGACGACGTCATCGACGAGGTCAAGGCCGTCGCCCGCCAGGGCTACCGCTCCCTGGTCACCGTCCTGACCAAGAAGATGGCCGAGGACCTGACCGAATACATGCACGAACAGGGCGTCCGCGTCCGCTACATGCACTCCGACGTCGACACCATGGAGCGGATCGAGATCCTGCGCGACCTGCGCATGGGCGCCTTCGACGTCCTGATCGGCATCAACCTGCTGCGCGAGGGGCTCGACATCCCCGAGTGCGGCCTGGTCGCCATCCTCGACGCCGACAAGGAGGGCTTCCTGCGCTCCGAGACCAGTCTGATCCAGACCATCGGCCGCGCCGCCCGCAACGTCGACGGCCGCGTCATCCTCTACGCCGACCGCATCACCGGCTCGATGGAGCGCGCCATCGCCGAGACCAACCGCCGCCGCGAGAAGCAGGAGGCCTACAACGCCGAACACGGCATCACCCCGGAATCGGTCAAGCGCGACATCCGCGAAATCCTCGCCAGCCCCTATGAGTCCCGCGCCCTCGACAAGCTGACCGCGCCGGGGATGAAGGAGGAGTCCAGACCCTTCACCGGCTCCAACTTCCAGGCCGCCCTCAAGGACATCGAGGGCCGCATGCGCAACGCCGCCGCCAACCTCGAGTTCGAGGAAGCCGCCCGCCTGCGCGACGAGATCAAGCGCATGAAGCTGATGGACCTGGAGTTCGCCAATGAGGTGCTGACCGCCGAGGGGGAGACGGTCGACAAGTCCGCGCCGAAGCGGTGGCGGGCCGATGCGGCGGCGGAGAAGGCGGAGGCGTTCCGGAAGGGGCGGTGAGGGGGCGAACTTATGCCGGAGGGCGACGGAGGAGGACCGCATTGCGATGATCATATCAAGCAAATGAGGCCGGTGGATGTAAAGCCAGAGAATGGTGGGGAGCTAGGCCAAGGTCACAGCTTAACCAGTGGTAGAGGGTCAGACTTCCCCCTGGCGGCAGCATGTTCGGTGGATAGTTCGTTCGCAATCATGTTCGCATAGGGGTGATGATTGTGGTCGTCGATCCATTGTAGCGCGATCATCCGAACATGGTCGTCTATCTCGCCAAGTTGGAGTCGCCGATGAAGTATATCCGGCCAGCGGGCCAATTTTTGAGCGGCCTGAGTTATCCACCGATCAGATATCAATAACAGTTCATCAGTTCCGCCATTTTTTTCAACCACAGCAAGCCATAAATTTGGCCATCCTCGAGTGTCTTTATTATCAAAATTAAAGAGGTAATCTATGGCCAGCGGCATGGCTTGATCCCGACGATCTGGATCAGTTAGAAAATATTCGCAGGTATCTGCCCAACCTGGCCCAAAATTGGGGCTAGAAACCATCCACTCGAATACAATCTGACGAACGCGCGGGGCGTCCGATGCCAACAGGGCCGTAGTTACACTCTTGAAGAAGCGACGTGACCGACCGCCTCTTCCCAAGGCGGTTAGAGCAAGCTGATAGAGGATATCCTGATCAAGTTCCTCGTCCCACAACCAACGCCAGAGCCGAGGCCAATCACCCGGAAAGGCGACATCGGCTCCAGGGAGAGCCATGTCCTCCAGATACTGAAAAGCCAGTTCGATAAGAGAAGAGTCATCGGGCTCGAATGGAATAATCTTGAGCCAAACGCGGGCCCAAGTTCCCCGCTTCCAAGATCGCTTCGCGAGCCAATTTCGGCCTATTTCAAGAGCAGTCCTTGATAGTTTGGAATCCGTACTCTTAAGAAGAATTCCTAGTATAAGAGCGTGCTTAGGTGAATGGTAAGTGCTCGTCGAAATCCAATCAAAGGCGTACTTGGCCAACACTGGGTGGCCTCGATACTTGCCCCACATGTGTGTCCATCGGCGAGCCCACGGTCCGACCTCTAGTTTGTCCAAATCCTGTAAAGCGGCAAGTAGCTCATCTGGCGTGGTGTCGAGAGCCTGATCTCGTTTCATGGATCGCCGGGCAGATTTCTCGATCTTAAGCCACGAACTCCCTTGGTCCCCAAGCGTTGCCGCCGCTCGCGCTAGGGCCGTGTTCTCATCACCGCCAAACACTATAGCCGAATCCAAGGCGAAGAACGGCCAGTGTTCAAGGTCCGTGTGACTCCATGAAAGGCTCTTCATCTCATTGATTGTGCCGATCTTCAGCGTCAGATCGATCCAGCGAACGGCGAATAACGCTTGCCCGCGAAGGTTGATGCCGAGAGCAGGAAAGCCCGAAACCACGCGCGGGTATGGCTGTCCAACAATCTCCTTCATATATTCGACGGTGCCGTCTGCAGTGACTTGTTGTACAAAGCAACCGTTCGATCCATCCGTTACGAAGCATGGGATCAAAACCGATGGATTGCCAAATCCAACATCGATCAACTCCGAGAGTCTGTAGGCGGTCATAGTAAGCCAAGCTCTTCGTAAAGACACTTCACCCTGTTGTAGATATCAGAATAGTAGCTATCCGTGTTCAACGGAGAAATCGGATAAGGAATTGCTCTTGCGTTCCAATTGTTGACGACATGATTCCGGAATTCTTTAACATCAAAGTAGGGAGAAGGTGCAATGACAGCAAGAGGCTTCCGTACTTGTAAATCTATTTCTTGATCAACCTGAAGCTCGATACACGCCCTTCGGTCATCTACCTTGTTATCCTTGTCCGCAGAGATCAGTTTGTGGACAGCGTGCGCTTCAGCGTCGAGCACTCCTACCGAAAATTCTGACAAGAACTCATTTTCTCCTTTGGGGACGAGATTGAAATATCTCGTTGCATCGCCAAAGTATGCGCCAATAATCCGCTCAGATGCATTAGGAACACTCGCAGCATCGAAGTTCTCTAGCGGCATCATGGATATATAGTCGGGAGTTCTGCTTCTCGCAAATGCGCCTGAGTCGAAAGGAAAAACTCGTTTTGCGCGAGGTATGGCGTCAAACTCGAATATAAAACAACAAGGAAGCTGCCATGTGTTGGCGGAGCCGGTAGAATTAGCGATCTTGTACGATGGTCGTCCTACGAAGAAGTAGAGCAGCTCTTCTTTCGTGAAAACATCGCACTCCGAAGTCGAAAGAGTATTTCCTTCCCAAATCTGGGATATGTTGTAAGAAGCTGTCGTGTGGACGACTGGTAACGCTCCAGCGAAAGCGACCGAATTGCGCTGCAGAAATTGGTTGAAATTCAAGGCCGCCTCCGGGGCTTTGGGAGAACCCTATGTTGGCAAAGGAGCGAGTTGCAACCGAATCCTCCGGCACGCGGGCTCGGTGATCAAGCGACCTCCATCTGCGTCCAGAGGCAAGACTCACCCTCTTACTACCCACCCGCTACGGTGGCCGCATGGGGCAGGACGACAATCCCGGGCGCCAGTTCGGCTTCGCCGAACCGGCCGTCGTCTTCAAGGGGCCGACCCGGACCGCGCGGTCGGCTGCCGAGGCCTGGGTCGCGCTGCACGGCTTCTGTCCCAATTGCGCCGCCGACCGCCTGCCGCAGCTGCCGAACAATTCGCCCGTCGCCGACTTCCGCTGCGACGCCTGCGGCGAGGAGTATGAGCTCAAGGCCAAACGCGGAAAGCTGGGGCGCTCCACCTGACTCTTCTCCCCTTGGGGGTGGAGGGCGACGCCCGACGGGTGGGCGGCGGAGCCGCTCGGATGAGGGGTAAGGTTGAGCCAGACCGGCTGGCGCCCGATCCGCGCCCGCCATCCCCCTCATCCGGCCCTCCGGGCCACCTTCTCCCCCGGAGGGGAGAAGGGACGCTGACGCCCCTCCACCCGCCCGCGATTGACAAGCCGCCCGCACAGGCAGACCACATCACACGGGTTGGCGACCCACTTCGCCCGCCCCTTCTCCCATGGCGGGACCGCCTTCAACGCTCCGCCAGTCAAGGCCTGATCCGGGACCGACCTTCAGGTCCTCCAGACAGGCCCTGCGACCCTGACGGTCCTGACCCTGGATCGCCGTTGCGTGCGTGCCGGCCGACCCCGCGACCGCCTGTCCATCGCCACCGCCATCGAGGGCGGGCGCCCGACGGACGGAATGTCTGACGGAGGACTGACATCCCTCGCTCCCGAAACCCGTCCCGAAGGAGATTTGCGATGAAGACCTCTGTTGGAGCCCTCGTCCTGCTCGGCGCCGTCATGACCGCCGGCCTGGCCCTGGCCCAGACCCTGCCGCCGCCCCGCGGCGTCCCGGCCGCGCCGGCGCCGGGTCCCGCCTGTGCGCCGGATCCCGCCGGCGGGGCGCGTCGGTCGACCA
>NZ_JBAZOS010000008.1:0-86348 GCF_041648615.1 Brevundimonas sp. | reverse complement strand
AGGGCGCAGCCGGCGACGGCGGCCGCGGTCAGCCGCTCGGCCTTGCCGGCCAGGCCGCCGGGCGGGCGCAGCAGCTGGCGCCCTTGGCGGCCGAGAACGTCGGCCAGCCTGAGCCGCTCGGCCTCGGTGGCGATCTGTCCCATGCGGCGGGCGGCGCAGGCCAGGTTGACGGTGCGACGGGCCAGAATCTCCGGGCCCCAGGCGAAGGGCGACCAACGGGCGAAGGCGTCGGCCCAGGCCAGGGTCAGCCGCACGGCCTCGCGCGCGCCGCGCTCGCCCTGAAGCATCAGGGACGGCAGCCAGGCGAAGCTGTGCAGTTCGACGGCGAAGGCCCGGGTGGGGCTGGGCCGGTTCCAGGGGTCTTCGGGCGCGGCGGCCTCGAGGCTGGATCCGGCGAGGGCGAATTTGCCGCCGAGCACGGCCTTGCCCTGGGCCGGATCGACCGGGCGGAAGTCGCGCGGCGTGGCGGCGAAACCCTGGGCCGCGCGACCCTTCAGGGTCAGGCTGTAGCCGGGCAGGCCATAGAGTTCGATCAGCAGCTGGCGGGTCAGCAGCCGGCCGATGACGGCGGGCCACAGGCCGGGCCCGTTCGAAGCGCCGGTGGTGCGGACCGGGGTGCGCATCGGCGCGCCGCGCAGGCCGGGAATCTGTCCCGGCGCGGGACCGTCGGCTTCGGGGCGGGCGAAGGGACCGAGAGGGCTCACGCTGCCTTCAGAGCCCGGATGTTGGCGGCGTAGGCGGACGGGCCGCCGCGGAACACGGCGGTGCCGGCGACCAGGGCGTCCGCTCCGGCGGCGACGCAGGCGCCCGCATTGGCGGCGGTCACGCCGCCGTCGACCTGCAGGTGGGCCGTCGATCCGGCGGCGTCCAGCAGGGCGCGGGTCCTGCCGATCTTGCGCAGGGTGGAGTCGATGAAGGACTGGCCGCCGAAGCCGGGATTGACCGACATCAGCAGCACCAGATCGACAAGGTCGATGACGTCCTCCAGCACGCCCAGGGGGGTCCCGGGGTTGAGCACCACCCCGGCCTTCGCCCCCAGCTGACGGATGCGGCCCAGGGTCCGGTGCAGGTGCGGACCGCTTTCCGGATGGACCGTCAGTATGTCGGCTCCGGCCTCGCGATAGGCCTCCAGCCACGGATCGACCGGCGCGACCATCAGGTGCACGTCGAACGGCAGGGCGGTGTGCGGACGCAGCGCCTTCACCACGTCCGGGCCGATGGTGATGTTGGGCACGAAATGGCCGTCCATCACATCGACGTGGATCCAGTCGGCGCCGGCCGCGTCGAGCGCGCGGACCTCCTCGCCGAGGCGGGCGAAGTCGCTGGCCAGGATGGAGGGGCAGATCAGGGGCGCGGTCATGTCAGCGGGATAAGGCGGGTCGCGGGCGGGAGCAAGGCGCGCGCCGGGTTTCCCGGCCGTGTCGTGCTACACGGCTGGTTCATCGCCCAATGGAGGACAGTCATGAGCGAACACCTCGCCACCATCGAATGGAGCCGCGGCGACCAGCCGTTCCTGGACAGGCGCTACGCCCGCGCCCACGACTGGCGCTTTGACGGCGGGGCAGAGGTCCGCGGGTCCTCGGCGCCGTCCGACCTCGTGCCGGCGCCGCTGTCGGATCCGGCCGCGGTCGATCCGGAGGAGGCGCTGGTGGCGGCCCTGTCGAGCTGCCACATGCTGTTTTTCCTCGCCTTCGCGGCCAAGGGCGGCTTCACGGTCGATCGCTATCGCGATGAGGCGATCGGAGTTCTGGGGCGGGACGAGCGGGGCAAGACCTCGATCACCTCCGTGACGCTGAGGCCGGCCGTCGCATTCTCCGGCGACAATCGACCTGACGCCGCCGCCATCGACACCCTGCATCACCGCGCCCACGAGGCCTGCTACATCGCCAATTCGATCCGGGCCGAGGTCACGATCGAGCCGCGCTAGACCGGGGGCGCGACAGCCACGTCGGACAGCAGGGCGACGAACCGGCGCTCGGCCTCGGCCGCCAGTTCGGGGTGATAGCGCATCGGTCCGGCGGCCATGGGTTCGTCGAAGGCGTGGCTGCCCTCGGCGATCCAGGTCTCCACATCCGCCCCGCAATTGCGGACCATGTCGTGCACCCGCTCGGCGTTGCGCACCGTGGTCAGATGGTCGGTGCGCGAGATGACCGCCAAGGTCTTCGGGCAATGACGCCAGGGCCGCATCCGGTTGAAGGCGCCGATGCCGACGTAGGGATAGGCCAGCCAGGTCCCGACCACCCCGTCCAGCGAAACCGCGCCGGGATCGGCGACGCCCAGCTGGCCCGGCGCCCGGTCCGAACTCATCGCCTCCATGATGCCCCAGCCGCCATGGCTCCAGCCGGCGAGCACGATCTTGGAGGCGTCGACGTCGGGCCGCCGGGAAACGCCGTACAGGGCCGCCAGCACGTCGCCCGCTCTTTGCCAGCCGTGCAACAGCAGGCCCAGGCAGACCGTGGCCATGGCGAACTGGCGGCTCCAGCCGCGCGGCGCGTAGGAATCGACGATGACCGCCCGCCACCCGACCGCCCTGGCCGCCTCGGCGTATTTCGGCAGATGGCCCCGCAGGCCGCCGCAGCCGTGGAACAGGATCACCGTCGGCCGCGGCCGGACGTCGTCGGGGCCGACGACGGCGACGGCGGGCTCGAGCATCGACCAGCGCTGGGAGAGAGTCTGCATGGGGGAAACCTAGCCGTCAGCGCCGCTCCCGTCTCCTCCCTGTCGCGTAGCGATGGGGAGCGGGACCACCCGAAGGGTGGTGGAGGGGCAAGCAGCGGCGCGGTCGTCACCCCTCCACCGCTTCGCGGTCCCCCTCCCCATTCGCAAGAGGCGAACGGGGAGGAGACGTCCGCGCTCAAGTAGCGAGCCGCCGCGCGGCGAGCGTTAGCGCTCCAGGCTTCAGTGCCGGAACACCCGCACGCCGGTGAAGGCCATGGCCACGCCCGCCTCATCCGCCGCCGCGATGACCGCGTCGTCGCGGATCGAGCCGCCGGGCTGGATCACCGCCGTGGCGCCCGCCGCGACCGCTTCCAGCAGACCGTCGGCGAAGGGGAAGAAGGCTTCCGAGGCGCAGGCCGACCCTTGCGCCAGCGAATGGGCCAGACCCTTGGCCTCGCCGGCCTCGCGGGCGCGGATGGCGGCGATGCGGGCGCTGTCGCGGCGGTTCATCTGGCCGGCGCCGATGCCGGCGGTCTGGCCGTCCTTCGCATAGACGATGGCGTTGGATTTCACATGCTTGGCCACGGTGAAGGCGAACAGCATGTCCTCGATCTCCTGCGGCGTCGGCTGGCGGCGGGTGACGATCTTCAGGTCGGCGGGCGCGATGCGGCTTCGGTCGCGGGACTGGACCAGGAAGCCGCCGGCCACCGAGCGAAACACCTCGCCGGCCGCCAGCGGATCGGGCAGGCCGTCGGTCAGCAGCAGGCGCAGGTTCTTCTTGGCCGCGAAGATCGCCTTCGCCTCGTCGTCGGCGCCGGGGGCGATGACCACCTCGGTGAAGATGTCGGTGATCAGCTTCGCGTCGGCGCCCGACAGGGGCCGGTTGACGGCGACCACGCCGCCGAAGGCCGAGACGGCGTCGCATTCCAGGGCGCGGGCGTAGGCGGCCGACAGGTCGTTCCCGACGGCGACGCCGCAGGGGTTGGCGTGTTTGACGATGACGCAGGCGGGGCCGTCGAACTCGGCCACCAGCTCATAGGCCGCGTCGGCGTCGGCGATGTTGTTGTAGCCCAGCTCCTTGCCCTGCAGCTGGCGGGCGTGGGCCACGCCGGGCCGCGTATCCCCGGTGCGGTAGAAGGCGCCCGTCTGGTGCGGGTTCTCGCCATAGCGCAGCGTCTGGGCCAGCGAACCGCTGATCGATTTGCGCGCCGGAGCGGCGTCGCCGACCTGGCCGGCGAACCAGCCGGAAACGGCGGCGTCATAGGCGGCGGTGCGGGCGAAGGCGCGGGCGGCGAGGCGTTTGCGCAGCGCCAGGGTGGTGGCGCCGTCGGCCTTCAGCGCGTCCAGCAGTTCGGCGACCGAGGCCGGGTCGACGCAGACGGCGACATAGCCGTGGTTCTTGGAGCCGGAGCGGATCATGGCCGGGCCGCCGATGTCGATGTTCTCGACCACGGCGTCAAATCCCCCGCCCGAGGCCACTGTGGCCTCGAACGGATAGAGGTCGACCCAGACGATATCGATGGGGCCGATGTTGTGGGTCGTCATGGCCTCGGCGTGGTCGGCCGCGCCGCGCACGCCCAGCAGGCCGCCGTGGACCACGGGGTGCAGGGTCTTGACCCGGCCGTCCATCATCTCGGGGAAGCCGGTCAGCTCGGCCACGTCCTTCACCGGTACGCCGAAGCCGGCGATGGCGGCGCGGGTGCCGCCGGTCGAGACCAGTTCGACGCCCAGCGCGTGCAGGGTGCGGGCGGCCTCCTCCAGCCCGGTCTTGTCGGACAGGGAGATCAGGGCGCGCTGCGGCGCCACGCGGTCGGGCGCGGGGGGAAAGTCGGGAGCGGCGGGCATGGCGGCGTCCGTATCTGGCGTGGGGGGTCGGGGAGACGCGCCGCCTCTAGCACTGTCCGCTCGCGGATTGAACCGGCCTGGTCGGATCGGGTCTGAGAAATCGGGGAGGGGGGCGCCGGATGGGCGATCGGGCCCGGACGTTCGGGATGTCGCCTGCAACTGGAAGCGCAACGTCAGGCCCGGGTTCATCAACCTTGACGGGCAACGCTGGCAGGTGTCTGCTTCAATACAGGGGTCGATCTCCGGCCCGGAGGAGGACGACGTATGCGTGTTTCGATCGTTTCCATTCTTCTGGCCGGAGGCGTACTCGCACTCGGCGCCTGCGCCACCTCGGCGGAACCCGATCAACTGGCGCTGGCTGACGCAACCGAGTGCGGTTCAGGCGCCAGATTGGCGCCGACCGGCCGACAGACCGGTGACGCGCGGCAGGACTACAGGTGCGTCAGCGTGCATGCGCGCGCGGACAGGCCGAGGGCCCGCGACAACCGGGACAGTCGCAACCGCGCCGTCGACAGGTCCCTGAGGAAACCAGCCACCTGAAAGAGAACGTCAGTCGCCGAGCCGGCTGAAATCCACCACCATGGGCTCGCGCCCGATCAGTGACAGGAAGCGGCGGAAGTCCGCCTGACCCAGCGCCGTCGTCGCGGTGTTGGTCAGGGGGTGGAAGTTGACGATGTCCGCGTCCCACAGGGCCTTGTCGAGGACAAAGGTCACGCGTCGGTCGGGGTCGTTGATCAGGCCCAGGGCCGTGACCGACCCGCCGCGCACGCCGAGGGTCTCGTACAGCAGGGCCTCATTGCCGAAGGACAGCTTGTCCGAGCCGATGGTTTTCGGCGCCCGCTTCAGATCGACCACCGTGTCCTGACGGGCCGAGATCAGCCACAGCCGGCCCTTCTTGTCCTTGAGGAACAGGTTCTTGGTGTGGGCGCCGGGCATGGCGGCCTTGAGCTCCAGCCCCTCCTCGACGCGGAAGACGGCGGGGTGGTCGTGGGTCGTCTGGCCCACGCCGTTCGCCGCCATCCAGGCCAGAAGGCTGTCGCGGTCGAAGGCGGGAGGCGGGGTCGGCTTGTCTTGGGTCATGCGGCGCCGCTAGGGATGAGGACGTCCCCTCGATACCGCCCGGAGGCTCCCTGTGGAACTCGAATGCTATCCGATGACGCAAACGCCGCCGGACCTGGTGCCCGGCCGGCAATCGCGCAACTGGATGGACGCCTTCGCCAGCCGGCACCCCTATCGCTGCCTGCCGCTGACCATGGCCAACACCACGGGCTGGGAGATCCTGTGCCCCCTGACCTTCACCGCCGAATGGAACGGCGGGCCCAGCCAGGCGGACATCGTCATCACCCCCGAGCGGCCCAACGCCGACCTGACCCACGTCGTGACCTCGCATTTCTCGCGCGGGGTGCTGACCATGCATCCGCAGTATCTGTTCCGCACCCCGCCGGGCTGGGGCCTGCTGGCCGGCGGCTCGCCCAACCATCTGAAGGACGGCATCCAGCCGCTGACCGGCCTGATCGAGACCGACTGGCTGCCCTTCCCCTTCACCATGAACTGGCTTTTCACCCGCCCCGGCAAGGTGAAGTTCGAAAAGGGCGAACCCTTCTGCTTCATCACCCCGATCGAGCACCGCAAGGTCGAGACCATGCAGCCGGTGATCCGCTCGCTGGAGTCCAATCCGGTCATGCACGGCCAGTTCGAGGCCTGGAACCGGGCCCGCACCGACTTCAACAAGCGGCTGGCCTCGGGCGACCCCGACGCCGCCAAGGAGGCGTGGCAGCGCTACTATTTCAAGGGCGAGATTCCCGAGGATCTGGGCACGGCGCCCGAAACCCACGTCAACAAGCGCCGGCTCAAGTCGCCAAGGGTGGGGTAGGTTCTAGGGACTAGGTCTTAGGTTCTAGGGTTGGCTCGGGGAGCATTGATGATGAAGCTCCTAGAACCTAGACCCTAGAACCTAGACCCTAGAACCTAGAACCTAGAACCTAGACCCTAGACCCTAGACCCTAGACCCTAGACCCTAGAACCTAGTCCCTAACTCACATGGGCCGGGTGACGCGCGGGCCGAGGTTGGAGATGACCTCGCGGGCGTCGAAGGCGTTGGGGTCGTTGGCCGGCTTGGCGCCGCGGCCCATGACGATCTCGGCCGAGGCCTCGAACCGGTCGATCTCGCGCACGTCGAAATCACGGCCGAACGGATCGCCCCACGGGCT
This sequence comes from Brevundimonas sp., assembly GCF_041648615.1. Taxonomy (GTDB): domain Bacteria; phylum Pseudomonadota; class Alphaproteobacteria; order Caulobacterales; family Caulobacteraceae; genus Brevundimonas. The sequence continues at coordinate 79,635 of NZ_JBAZOS010000008.1, read as the reverse complement.
CCACAGGCCGCGGCGATAGTAACGCCACGACGGACCCCAGAAGGGGCTGTACCGGTCGTAATAGAAGGGATCGGGCGTGGCCTGCAGGCGCACGTCGCGGTCGGTGGCGCGGTTGACGGTGGCGAACCAGTCATAGCCGTTCTGGGTGGTCACTTCGGCGGCCCGGAGCAGCAGGGCCATCTCGACCTGGTCGCGCGAGGTGACGGAATTGCCCGAGAAGCTGACGCGGTAACGGTCGGCGTCGATGCGCTGTTCGGCATAGCCGTAGCGGCTGTCGACGCCTGCGGGGCCGTAGGGGGTGGCCGTGGCGCAGGCGGACAGGGCCAGAGCCGCCGTCGCCGCCAGAAGCGCGGGCTTGAGGAACCGATGTCTCATGGGAACTCTCCTTGACGCGTCACGACGCGCCCTGCTTGCTGAACGGGACATGAACAGCGCGGTTCCGTCTGGCTGCAAGTCCTTATAAACGCGAAACAATAAGGACAGCTGCAGCTAGAAGGAGAAGGCCGGTCATGATCGCGAAACCCTTGCGGAAATGCGGCTCGCCCATGCGTCGCGCAAGGGCGGCCCCGCCCAGACCGTAGGCGGACATCGAAATGACGTCCATGCCGATGGTGGCGAGGGCGAACAGGGCCAGCTGGGGCGCCGCGGGCCGGTTCACATCGATGAAGGGCGGCAGGACGGCGGTGAAGAACAGCACCGCCTTGGGATTGGCGATCTGGACCATGAAGCCGTCGACGAGGGCGCTGCGTCCCATGCGGACGGTCGGCGCGTCAGGATCGGGGGCTGAGCCGAAGGCGCCGCGCAGGGCCTTGATCCCCAGCCAGGCCACATAGAGGGCGCCGCCGATCGAGATCAGGCGGAAGACCTGCGGAAAGGCGATCACCAGGGCTCCGAGGCCCAGCGCCGCGGCCCCGAACCAGACCAGGGTGGCGGCGTTCATGCCGACCACGCCCAGAAGCGCCCCGGCCTTGCCGCGCTGGACGCCGTTGGCGACGGAGAAGACGTTGGCCGGGCCCGGCGTGATCGCCATCACCGTCATGACCCCGAGGAAGGTCAGATACAGGTGCGGATCGACGGGCAGGCTGGCCATGCCGTCCTGTCGGTCGGCCGGCGGTCACGGTCAAGCCTGTTGAGCGGCCGGCCCGCCGGTCGGGGACCGTGTGTGGCGCGGCGGCTTCGGCCGGACCGGCGGATCAGTCCTCGTCGGCGTCCTTGGCCGCTTCGGATTTCCGGGCGGCGAGATCTTCGGCGGCCTGGGCGTCATCGGCGGCGACCCCGGCTTCATCCAGCGAATCCATGGCCTCGCCGACGGCGTATTCGGCCACCAGGCCGTAGGTGGCCATGTGTTCCGGATCATTGGAGGCCCAGGCGCCGTTCGCGGCGATGCCCTGGGCGGCGGCCAGGGCGCCGGGAACCTCGGCCATGGCTTCCGAGACGACCGCGCCGATATCGACGCCGGCGAGGGCTTCCGAGACGATCGCGTTCACATCGATGTCGGCCAGGGCCTCGGCGGCGATGGACGAGGCGTGCTGCGTGGCCGCGGCCGTGAAGGCGGTGACGTCGGGCTGATATTCGGTCCAGAGGGCGGCGATGCGCCGCTCGCGCTGGTCCTCGGTCAGGCTCTTGTCGTCGGAAATGGCCTCGGCGCGTTCGCCGAAGGCTTCCATCCGGGCCTCGAAGGCGTTGGCGGCGGCTTCCAGCGCGTCTTCGGACGGGCCGCGCACATCGGCGGCGACGGCGGCCGAGAGCGGCAGCAGGGCCAGGGCGGCGGCGAGGGAGAGGGCCTTGATCATCGGGCGGGTTCCTTGAGCGTGCGGGCGCAAGGTCCGCCGAACGCGGTCCTGTCTCAAGTGAAATCGCGGTAAGGCGGCGGGTGCGATCCCGCCGCCTTTTGCGTCAATACCTTACTGCGGCGTCGCGGGAGCGGGTGCGGCGGCGGCCTGCTGGATCCGGCCGCGCACCATGGCGGGCAGGCCCTGGATCATCGGCACGACGGTCGAGGCCGCCGTCGCCATCTCGGCCTTTTCTTCCTCCGTGCCGGTCGTCGCCCTGGCGTCGAAGAAGGTTTTCAGTTCGGCGCTGAAGGCGTCCGCTTCCGGCTGGTACCGGGCGACGATGGCGTCCAGCGCGGCGTCAGCGGCGGTCTGGTCGCCGGCCGCCGCGGTGATGGCGGACTGCATCTCGGCCCCCATCGTCTGCATACGGGCGCCGAAGGCCTCGCCCCTGGCTTCCAGCGCGGCTTCGGCGGGATCGACCGCCCCGGCGGCCGGCGGCGTAGCCGGCGCCGCGGCCGGCGCGTCCTGGGCGAAGGCGGGGGCGCCGAGGGCCAGAACGGCCGCGGCGGCGAGGATCATTCGGATGGACATGACGGCTTCCTGATGCGGGAAGGAGCTCGGGCTCCTTCCCGTCAGAATGACGGATATCCGCCAGCCGGGCGAGATCAATTCGCCGGTCAGCCCCGGTCGCGCGCGTCCCGCTTGCCCAGCACCCGCAGCCGCAGGGCGTTCAGCTTGATGAAGCCGGCGGCGTCCTTCTGGTCATAGGCGACGGCGCCGTCCTCGAAGGTGACCAGCTCCTGATCGTACAGGCTCTCGGCGCTCTCGCGGCCGATGACGGTGGCGTTGCCCTTGTACAGCTTGACCCGCACCGTGCCCGAGACCTTCGTCTGCGAATGGTCGATGGCCGCCTGCAGCATCTCGCGCTCGGGCGAGAACCAGAAGCCGTTATAGACCAGATGGGCGTATTTGACCGCCAGCTCGTCCTTCAGATGCATGGCCCCGCCGTCGAGGGTGATGGACTCGACGCCCCGGTGCGCCGCCAGAAGAATGGTCCCGCCGGGGGTCTCATAGACGCCGCGCGACTTCATGCCGACGAAGCGGTTCTCGACCAGGTCCAGGCGGCCGATGCCGTTGTCGTGGCCGTACTGGTTCAGGGCGGTCAGCAGGGTCGCCGGCGACATCGCCTCGCCATTGATCGAGACCGGGTCGCCCTTTTCGAAGCCGATGGTGATGACGGTGGCCACGTCGGGCGCGTCCTCGGGCGACAGGGTGCGCTGGTGGACGAATTCGGGGGCCTCGACCGACGGATCCTCCAGCACCTTGCCCTCGCTGGACGAGTGCAGAAGGTTGGCGTCGACGCTGAACGGGGCCTCGCCGCGCTTGTCCTTGGCGATCGGGATCTGGTGCTTCTCGGCGAAGTCCAGCAGGTGCTCGCGCGACTTGAAGTCCCATTCGCGCCACGGGGCGATGACGCGGATGTCGGGCTCCAGCGCATAGTAGCCGAGCTCGAAGCGGACCTGATCGTTGCCCTTGCCGGTGGCGCCGTGACAGACGGCGTCGGCGCCGACCATGCGGGCGATCTCGATCTGGCGCTTGGCGATCAGCGGCCGCGCGATCGAGGTGCCCAGCAGATACTGGCCCTCGTACAGGGCGTTGGCCCGGAACATGGGGAAGACGTAGTCGCGCACGAATTCCTCGCGCAGGTCGTCGATGAAGATGTTCTCGGGCTTGATGCCCATCTTCAGCGCCTTCTCGCGCGCCGGCGCCAGCTCCTCGCCCTGGCCCAGGTCGGCGGTGAAGGTCACGACCTCCGCCCCGTATTGGGTCTGCAGCCATTTCAGGATGATCGAGGTGTCCAGACCGCCGGAATAGGCGAGGACGACCTTCTTGGGGGCGGGCTGGGTCATGCGGAATCCTTCAACGAACGCGGGGAGGCGTCAGCGGTGTTGCGCGCGCTTAAAGGACCAGACGCCCCGCGATGCAAGGGCGGGAATGGGGCGGGCCTCAAAGCGTGAAGCTGCCGCCTTGCGGGGGCGGGGGCTCGGATCTGGCGGCGGCCTGGGCCTCCGCCATATCAACGAACTCCTTGACCAGCTCGACCAGGAGCTTGGCCCACCACGGCATCTTGTTTTCCAGCACGTCCTTGAGGCTGCTGAGAATGGATGACGCCACTCCCAGATAGCGGCTGAGGTCCCCGAACATGCGCCGGGTTGATCGGGTCCGGTCGGGCGCCGGATTGCGAAACCCGGCAGCCATCGTTGTCTTCAAGACCAGATTGGGACCAGTCAAGCCGTTGACCTGAAGGGCCGGCTCATAAAGAAGCCAGTTGTTCGTCAGAGCGGAAATTATCTGGGACAATCTCGCATCAACGCCGTCTTCGAACGCCGCCCTCGCCAGCCTTCTGACCTCGATATCGGGCCACAGGACCGAGCCTTCGATGTCAGGGTTTTCGCCGGCTTCGGACGTCCAGAAGTCCAGATCGGACCTCAGATCAACGAGGAAGTCGATCAGAAGGTCCTGGTCCGTGGGGAGTCGGGGTCCGTCAATCTCTGAAAATGTCATTTTCGCCCTCCAGGGTCAGGCTGCGATGATTTCAATTCGGGATCGAGTTGTCAGCCCCAGGGCCCCGCACGCGACGGCGTCGTGGGCACGCTGGTCGAGACCCGCGCCCCGACGAAATCCGCCCGGCGCGGCGCCAGACCCATCTTCGTACCCAGCTCGACCAACGCCTTCACCCGGTTGCCGGTGGCCGGGTGGGTCGAGAACAGATTGTCGGCGCCGCGTCCGGCCAGCGGGTTGATTATGAACAGCTGGCCCGAAGCCGGATTGCGCTCCGCCGTCACATTGACGATGCGGCGGGCGTAGGCGTCGATCTTCTGCAGCGCCGCGGCCAGGGCCCGGGGGTCGCCGGCGATCTCCGCGCCGATGCGGTCGGCCTCGTATTCGCGCGAGCGGCTGATGGCCATCTGCACCAGACCGGCCGCCATGGGGGCGAGGATCATCAGGGCCAGGGTCCCTATGATCCCGCCGGGCCGTTCGCGGTCGTCGCCGCCGCCGAAGAACAGGCCGAAATTGGCCAGGGCGGCGATCGCGCCCGCCACCGTCGCGGTGACCGTCATGGTCAGGGTGTCGCGGTTCTTCACATGGGCCAGCTCATGCGCCATCACGCCGCGGATCTCGTCGCGGGTCAGCATGTCCAGCAGGCCGGTGGTGGCGCAGACGGCGGCGTTGGCCGGATTGCGGCCGGTGGCGAAGGCGTTGGGCTGGTCGTTGGGGATGATGGCCACGACGGGCCGGGGCAGACCGGCGTCCCGCGCCATCTGCACCACGTCCGCGACATAGGCGCGGACCACGGCGTTGGGATGCTGTTCGTCGACCGGCTGGGCCCGGTACATCTTCAAGACGATCCTGTCGGCGTTCCAGTAGCTGAACAGGTTCAGCCCGCCGGCGAAGACCAGGGCGATCAGCATGCCGGTCACGCCGCCGATCATATAGCCGACGCCCATGAACAGGGCCGTCAGGGCCGCCAGGAGCGCAAAGGTTTTCAGGTGATTCATGTCGTTTTACTGGATCGGTGCTGGCGCCTGCGGGGCGAACCCCTACCTTGTGGAGATCAACGCCCAGCTCAAGGCGAGGCCGCTGTGACCGATCATCCCACCCCCGAGACCGCCGCCGCTCCGGCCCTGAACGGCGACGTGCCCCACGCCACGCCCGAACGGCCGCTGAGCGAGGCCGCGCGCCGCGCCCTGCTGGAGGCCGCCGGGCGCCGCGCGGCCGGGGCGAAGGCGGACCTTCCGATCGAGCACGGCGGTCCGCGCGGTCCCGAACCGACGCGCTATGGCGATTGGGAGAAGAAGGGTCTGGCGGTCGATTTCTGACGCCCGCCCCGGCCTGAACGGCGCCGGTAAGGTTAAATTGAAGGGTCCCGGGGGAATGAATCGCCTCCCGTTTCCCCCCTTTGGTGCAATCCGAACCCTTTGTCTTTCCAGAGACTTACAACGGCTCAACACCGGAGTTCGTCTCATGCGTATGCTTACCGTCGCGGCCGGAGCCGCCTTTCTGATTCTCGCCGCCGGCCCCGCCCTCGCCGGCGGTCCGACAGGCGGCGGCCATCCCGGCGGCGGACGCCCCGGCTGCGGCTCGGGATGCGGCGGCGGCGGCCACGCCGGCGGCAGCCGAAACATCAACGTCAACGTCAATGCGAACGCCAGCGCCAGCGCCAGCGCCAGCGCCTACGCCGGCGCTTCGGCCCGGTCGTATCTGAACGCCCGCAGCTACACTGTCGGCGGCGCGCGCGGCGCGGTCGGCGGCGGTACGGTCTATGTCGGCGGCGGCTATGGCGGCGACGGCGGCGGCTTCTACGGCGTCCCGATCTACAACGAGGCCGTCTACGAGGGTCGCGCCTGCGCCCCCGCCCCCTTCGGCTATGTGCTGGGCGGCTTCGGCCGCGACGAGCGCCATGTCCCCGTCTGCGGCTCCCGCTACTATGAGGACGGCGACCGCGGCGGCCGCTACGGCTACAGCGAGCGGCGCGAATCCCGGGAAGAGAGCCGCTACGAGGAAAGCCGGTACGAATCGTACGAGGAATACGGGTCGTTCGAGGCCCGCGCCGACTATCGCGACGCGGACCACGGCCGCCGGGACGGGCGCCATGAAGAACGGGGCGGCGACCCTGTCATCGGCGCCCGCGAATACGACCGGGGCTATATGGACGGGCGGCGCGATTGCGACTGCCGCCCCGATGGTCGGGATGGCGAGCCTTACGTCCATGCGCCCGAGCCGGCCCCGTACGGCTATGCGCCGGAACCGCCGCCCGCGCCGGTCTATGAAGCCCCGATGACGCCGAACCAGTATTACGGCATCGGCGGCGAAGCCCCGCCGCCCCGGCAGCGCTACAGCCAGGAACCGGGCGAGCGCGGCTAGACGGCGCGCATCTCCGCCACGATCGCCGCCGCCGCCTGGGCGGGATCGGCGGCCCCGACCACCGGCCGGGCGACGACCAGATGGCTCGCGCCGGCGCCCAGGGCCTCGGCGGGCGTCGCCACCCGCTGCTGGTCGCCCCTGTCGGCGCCGGCGGGCCGCACGCCGGGCGTGACGATCAGGAAATCGGGCCGGCCGGCGTCCCGGGCGATCTCGCGCACCCGGGCCGCTTCCAGCGGGCTCGACACCACGCCGTCGACGCCGCAGTCCAGCGCCTGCCGCACCCGCCGTTCGACCAGGCCGGCCGCGGAAAAGCCGTAGCCGAGCTCTGACAGGTCGGCGTCCGACAGGCTGGTCAGGACGGTGACGGCCAGCAGTTTCGTGTCCGATCCCGCCGCGTCGCGTCCCTTGACCGCCCCGCGCATCACCTGCGGCTCGGCGTGGACGGTCAGCAGGTCGCAGCCGCCCTCGGCCACGGCCCGCGCCGCGCCTTCGACCTGGGCGCCGATGTCGTGCAGCTTCCAGTCCTGGAACACCGACCTGCCCGCCGCCCGCAGCGCATGGGCGAAGGTGACGCCGCCGGGCCGGGCCAGAAGCGTCAGGCCGATCTTGTAGCTGCTGACGGCGTCGCCCAGCCGCTCGACCATGGCCCGGGCCGCGTCGACCGACGGCAGGTCCAGACCGACGATCAGGCGGGGGTCCGATTTTGCGGCGGTCGTCAAGGCGGTCATGGCGTCGCTCCTCCTGAACGGCTAGGGCTGGACGCGCGGGCAGGCGTCAGCCTTGATGGCCGCGGGACGTGAATGGGCAAGGGCGAGGTCAGCACATGGACGCGGTCGATCTGGGGGTCAACCTGTTCGTGGCCCTGTTCGCCCTGGTGGATCCGATCGGCAATATCCCGATCTTCGCCGCGGCGACGGCGGGCGCCAGCATGCGCCAGCGGCTGTCGGTGTCGTTCCTGATCTGCCTGTTCATCGTCGCCTTCCTGGCCTTCTTCTTCTTCACCGGCCTGGGGCTGCTGCAGTTCTTCGGCATTTCGCTGGCGGCCTTCCGGATCGCGGGCGGCATCCTGCTGCTGCTGCTGGGACTCGACATGACCCGCGAGGATTTCCTCAAGATGTTCGCCGACGCCGATGCGGTGGCCGACGCCGCCGATGTGCGCGGCTACGCCCGTCGCCGGTTCCAGCGGCTGGTGGTGCCGTTCGCCATGCCGCTGCTGATCGGGCCCGGCGCCATCTCGACCATCATCATCCAGGCGGGGGAGGCCGAGAAGATCGGTCCGGCCGGCCAGGCGGCCGGGGTGGCGGCCATCGTCGCGGCCGGACTGGCCACCTTCGCCTGTTTCGCCCTGACCGTCCCGATCAGCCGGCTGCTGGGCGAGGTCGGGATGGCCATCATCGTCCGGGTGCTGGGCCTGATCCTGTGCGCCCTGGCGATCCAGTTCATCCTGATGGGCCTGTCCGAAGCCCTGCCCGGCATGATCTCGGGGGCGGTGACGACGCCGTATCCCCAGGGCGGTCACTAGATCCGCTTCAGCCGTTTCGCATGGCCGCCGACCATGTTCAGGGCCATGCGGTCGGGCAGGTGTTTCGCCAGCCCCGCCAGCACATTGTTCATCACCCCCGGCGTGACCCTGGGCCGGTTGGCCTCGCAGGCGGCGTAGCCGACCCGCGCCACATGGTCGGCCGTCTGCCACATCCAGGCGGGATAGGCGGTCGAGACCTCCTCGCGGGTCCCGTTGACGTCGTGGAACTCGGTCAGGGTGTAGCCGGGGCACAGGGCGGTGACGTGGACGCCTGTCCCGCGCAGTTCGAGGTGCAGCCCCTGCGAGGCCTTGATCAGGAAGCTCTTGATCGGCCCGTACAGGGTGTCGCCGCCCGTGGCCGGCATCTGTCCCGCCAGCGAGGCGACGTTCAGGATGCGGCCGAAGCCGCGCTCGACCATCCCGGGGGCGAACAGCCGGGCCAGCTCGACCGGCGCGGCCAGCATGACGCGGATCATGGCGGCGTGGGCGGCCGGGTCGGTGTTGAGGAACCCCGCCGTGCGGCTGAAGCCGGCGTTGTTGATCAGGCCGTCGATGTGCAGGCCGCGCGCGCCCACCGCGTCGAACAGCCGGCGCGGCGCGTCGGGATCGGCGAGATCCTCCGTCAGGACCGTGCTGGCGCCCCTGTGGGACAGGTCTTCGGCCAGGGCGTTCAGCGGGCCCTCGCGCCGGGCGGTCAGCACCAGGTCCCAGCCTTCCTCTGCATAGACCCGGGCCAGGGCCGCGCCGATGCCGGCGGACGCGCCGGTGACCAGCATGACCGGCCTCGGCCGCGAGGGCAGGCTCATCTCAGGCGGCGACCGGACAGGAGGCGTGGGGCGCGAAGGCGGCCAGCGACGCCGGCTCGTGGTCCAGCAGGTCGGCGATGGTGATCTTCGACAGGGCCGCGCCGGCGGCCTGGTCGGCGGCGGTCAGGGCCTTGGCCACCTGACGCGGGATATGTTCGCTGACCGGACAGCCCTTGGCCCCCGCCGGCGGCGAACCCAGGTGGGCGCAGCCGTTGACGGCGCGCAGCACGGTCTCCAGCGAAATGTCTTCCGGCCGGTGCAGCAGCCAGGCCCCGCCCGAGGCGCCGGGGCGGGTGGCGATCAGGCCGGCTTTCGCCAGCAGGGCGGTCACGCGCCGCACGACGACGGGATTGGTCGGGATGGAGGCGGCCAGAACCGCGCTCGCCGCCGCATCGGCGGGCGAGAAGGCGCCCTTGTGGGCCAGATAGGCCAGGGTGTGGGCGGCGACGGGAAAACGTTGGCTGTCTGACATGGTTCAGGTCTCAAGATAGGCCTTGCGGCCCTCTTTCACAAACCGGACGACTTCAGGGCGGGCTGTTGTGCAACCTTCGCACTCGCAGCACGATTGAACCGCGGAATGAAAGGGCCTAAAGGCTCGCCGCTCTTTTGATGGGAACCGCGTTGTGCGGGGTCCCGGAGGAACTCTATGGCCGGGGCCTCTCCCCAAGGTGAAGACGGCGCCGGCGCCGCCGCCTCGAACTCTCCCACACCCTCCGACAAGTCCGTCGCCCCGGCCCATCCGCATCCCGCGGCGGCCGGCGAGGGCGGCCACGTCAAGGCCGGCAAATGGGGCCTGGTCATCGGCGCCATCGGCGTCGTCTTCGGCGACATCGGCACCAGCCCGCTCTACGCCCTGCGCGAGGCCATCGGCCACGCCCAGCGTGGCGTCGGCGGCGATCTGGCCGTGATCGGCGTGGTCTCGCTGGCCTTCTGGGCGCTGATGATCGTGGTGACGTTCAAATACGTCATGTTCCTCATGCGGGCCGACAACAAGGGCGAGGGCGGCACCCTGGCCCTGATGGCCCTGGCCACCCACGCGGTCGGCCGGCGCAGCGCCTTCATCTTCATCCTCGGCATCTGCGGCGCGGCGCTGTTCTATGGCGACGGCATCATCACCCCGGCCATTTCGGTCCTGTCGGCGATCGAGGGCGTCAAGGACGCCCCCGGCGTCGGCGGCAAGCTGGATCCCTTCATCGTGCCCATCTCGGCGGGCATACTGATCACCCTGTTCCTGGTCCAGGCGCGCGGCACGGCGGGTCTGGCGCGGTTCTTCGGCCCGATCACCGCCGTCTGGTTCCTCAGCCTGGGCGTGCTGGGCCTGATCCACATCTTCGACGACGTCTCGATCCTGCGCGCCCTGTCGCCGCACTATGGCGTGATGCTGCTGTTCAAGGACGGCTTCCTCGGCTTCATCATCCTGGGCAGCGTCTTCCTCGCCGTGACCGGGGCCGAGGCGCTCTACGCCGACATGGGCCATTTCGGCAAGGCGCCGATCCGCATCGGCTGGGTCGGCTTCGTCCTGCCCTGTCTGACCCTGAACTATCTGGGTCAGGGCGCCCTGATCCTGTCCCATCCCGGCGCCGCCGAGAATCCGTTCTGGAGCATGGTGCCGACCGCCATCTACTGGCCGATGCTGGCCCTCGCCACCGCCGCCACCGTGATCGCCAGCCAGGCCGTCATCACCGGCGCCTTCTCGGTGACCCAGCAGGCCGTCCAGCTGGGCCTGCTGCCCCGCATCGAGATCAAGAACACCTCCGAGACCCAGGCCGGCCAGATCTTCGTGCCGGCGGTCAACAATCTGCTGATGATCGGCGTGCTGGTTCTGCTGTTCGTATTCCAGAGCTCCCACAACCTGACCGCCGCCTATGGCGTGGCGGTGACCGGGGTGATGCTGATCAACACCCTGATGGCCTGGTTCGTCATCCGGCATAAGTGGAACTGGCCGGTCTGGGCCGTGCTGGGCTCGCTGATCCCGTTCGGTTTCATCGACACCGTCTTCCTGACCTCCAACCTGCTGAAGATTCCGGACGGGGCCTGGATGCCGCTGGTGCTGGGCGCGGCCCTGGTGCTGCTGATGTGGACCTGGGTGCGCGGCACCCAGATCCTGTCGGAAAAGACCCGCAAGGACAGCCTGCCGCTGACCGACCTGATCGAGATGCTGCGGGCCCGCCCGCCGCACCGCGCGCCCGGCACGGCCATCTTCCTGACCTCCGACCCCGACGTCGCCCCGGTCGCCCTGATGCACAATCTCAAGCACAACAAGGTGCTGCACGAGAAGAACGTCATCCTGACCGTGCGCACCACCGACCGGCCGCGCGTGCCCGACAGCGAACGCGTCACGATCGAGCCGATCTCGGACGACTTCAAGAAGCTGACCATCAGCTACGGCTTCATGGAGCAGCCCAATGTGCCGAAAGCGCTGGGCGTGTGCCGCAAACAGGGTCTGAAGTTCGACATCATGTCGACCAGCTTCTTCCTCGGCCGCCGCTCCGTCATCGCCTCCGCCACCCAGGGCATGCCGCTGTGGCAGGACCGGCTGTTCATCTTCCTGACCCGCAACGCCGCCAACCCGACCGACTTCTTCCACATCCCGCCGGGACGCGTGGTCGAGCTCGGCGCCCAGGTGGCGGTGTGAGCCGCCCGCCGGAACAGGGGCGCAGCTCCGCCGCCCGCGGCCGCCGCATGGCCGACAAGGCGCGCGCCGGAACCCGTGCGCCGCGCCCGGCCCGGGTCGAGGTCGTCGATGACAGCCCCGACATCGGCGTCGAGGCGCGGATCGCCGCCGGCGTGCTGCTGAACGCCGCCCTCGAAGGCCGGGGCGGGCTCGACGCGGCCCTGTCGTTCCGCGAGGTCTCCAGCCTCCCCGGCCCGGACCGGGCCTTCGCCCGCGCCGTGGCCATGGCGGCCCTGCGCCGCCTGGGCGAGATCGACCAGATCCTGGACCGCAAGCTGCAGAAGGGCCCGCCCCTGGCCGTGCGCACCATCCTGCGCGTGGCCCTGGCCCAGATGCTGATCCTCGAGACGCCGGCCTTCGCGGCGGTGTCGACGGCGGTCAAACTGGCCGAGCGCGAACCCAAGACGCGCCCCTACAAGAATCTGGTCAACGCCGTCCTGCGCGGCATCGACCGCGAGGGTCCCGGCCTGACCACGGCCGAGAGCAACCTGCCCGAATGGCTGGCCGCCCGCTGGCGCGCCTCCTATGGCGAGTCGACCCTGATCGGCCTGGCCCTGGCCGCGCGCGAGGAGCCGGCGACGGACCTCAGCGTCAAGCCCGGGGTCGATCCCGCCGCCGTGGCCGAAGCCGTCGAGGGCGAGGTCCTGCCGGGCGGGACCGTCCGCACCGGCATCCGGGGCGACATCTCGGCCTGGCCGGGCTTCGACGACGGCGTCTGGTGGGTCCAGGACGCGGCCGCGGCCGTTCCCGGACGCCTGCTGGCCCCGAAGGCGGGCGAGACGGTCATCGACCTGTGCGCGGCCCCGGGCGGCAAGACGCTGCAGCTGGCGGCCTCGGGCGCGACGGTGGTGGCGCTGGACCGCTCGGCGGTGCGCCTCAAGCGGCTGGAAGAGAATCTGGCCCGCACGGGCCTGACCGCCGAGGTCGTGGCCACGCCCGCCGAGGACTGGGACGACGCCCGCACCTTCGACGCCGTCCTGCTCGACGCCCCCTGCACCGCCACCGGCACCTTCCGCCGCAACCCCGAAGTCCTGCGCGCCACCAAGCCCGCCGACGTCGCCAAGCTGGCCGACGTCCAGCACCGCCTGCTCGACGCCGCCGCCGAACGGGTCAAGCCGGGCGGACGGCTGGTGTATTGCGTCTGCTCGCTGGAGCGCGAGGAGGGCGAGACCCAGATCATCGCCTTCCTGCGCCGCAACCCGGCCTTCAAAACGACGCCCGCCGTCCCCGCCGACATCGGCGCGCCTGACGAAGCCCTGACCCCCGAGGGCTGGCTGCGCATCCTGCCCTCCATGTGGGCTGAAAAGGGCGGCCTCGACGGCTTCTTCATCGCCCGGCTCGACCGGGTGGGCTGAGAGTGGGCGTCCGGGTGCGCTGACGCCCGGACAGCGGACGCAGGGAATGTCCGCTGAGGGTGGCTAGCGGACGTCAGCCCGGGTGCGGGTTCTATGAAGCTGTGAGCACCACGCGAGACGCTGAGATCGCGCGCGTATAGATAGCAACGTTCCCTCGGGTGTGATACTTGGAGAGGTAACGTCCGGACTGGAAAACGCTCATGCTCACCACCCTCATGGTCGCCGCCGCTCTTGTCTTGCCCCAGACGCCCGCGCCCCGGGCGCCTGTTGACCCCGACCCCTATATTCGTCTCGAAGATGTCGTCGTCGACGCCCGGCGGCTGGAAGACGCCGCTGAAGAGTTCGTCAACGAGGTGGCGGCTCCGGTCCGCAGGCGCGGCATGGCCCGGTGGCACAGGGGCGTCTGCGTCGGCGTGGCCAATCTCCAGCCCGAGATCGCCCAGTACCTGGTCGACCGCGTCTCGGACGTAGCCCGCGAGCTGGGTCTGACCGCCGGCCAACCGTCCTGCGCTCCAACCATCCTTATCATCGCCACCACTGACGCCGACGCCTTCGCCGAAGACTTTGTCGCCATGAGGCCCGTGCTGTTCCGTCCGGGCGGAAGCGGAATGGACCGCGGTGGCGCTGCCTTGGACCGGTTCATGAACTCCGGACAGGTCGTCCGCTGGTGGAATGTCAGTCAGCCGACGGATTCGGATACCGGCCAGTCCGTCGTGCGGATGCCGGGCCAGTGCAACTTGTCATGCAGCCCGATGAGCGGCAACTCCAGTTCGGTGTTCGAGTTCGCTCCGAACACGCCGGTGAGAAGCGTTTCGCGCCTGTCTGCGCAATATCGGCAGGACCTGAAGCGTACCTTTGTGATTGTGGATGTCGACAGACTGGGCGACGTGACGCTGGCCCAACTGAGCGATTACATCGCCATGGTCGCTCTGGCCCAGATTGATCCTGACGCAGATACCCGCCGCTTCGACACCATCCTCAATCTGTTCGACGATCCGACTGCCGTGGCCGGTTTAAGCGGTTGGGACACAGCCTATCTGGAGGGCCTGTACGGGGCGACGTGGGCCCGCATCAGCCAGAACAGTCAGGTGCACGCGATTTCGGACAACATCGCGCGGGAGTATCGGGGCGCTCAAGAGGCTGATCCGGTCGAGGGCGAGGACTAGATGGAAAGTCGCGTCACCAAGGGGTTGGTATCCGTTGCCCGTCCTGTCCCGCGAATGTCCGCGATGGGTCGCAAGCGGACCGCAATCTGAGGCTGAAAAGCGGAACTTCGGAGACACGCCTATTCGACAGACGATCCACCAACCGTGAGCGCCTCACGCATCGTCTTCAAGCGACGCTGCATCACCCACGCGCCTATCATCCAGTAGACCATCAGCAGAAACGTCCCCACGACCTTGTGGATCGCGACCTTCGACGTTCCATCCTCGGATGCCACCAGAGCCGCCGAAGCGAGCCACAGGGACGTGAAATAGCTGGCGATGAGCGCGAGCATGCCGAAGCCGAACATGCCGTTAAGAGCTTCCCCAGATACCTCTACGATGTTGCTTCCCAAACCAAAAATCGGAAGGCAGACGACGCCGACCTCGGCGATGTAGAATACCCAGTCACGGCTCGGGCCAACCGCGCCGATCCTGGCGAGCGCTGACCTCGACCCCCGGTAGATGCCGTGCGCCCATCCGAGGGGAAGCAGGAGCACCCAGACGGACATCAACGCTATCGCGACCATCGCACCAATGTCCGCGTTCATGGTGAAGAGCGGCGCGACGAATGCGACGACCGTGAGCACGAGGAACCAGATCGGATGGATGAAGGCGAGCTTTGTCGGAAAAGTCATGCTGCCATAATCTGCGAGACGGCTGATGTCCGCAACGGGTCGTCAGCGGACACGGCCTCCGGGGCCAGACGCGGACGTTCGTCGCCTGTGACTTCGATGCGTATTGAACCGGCCCCACGGTGGAGGCTCGCTCCCCCTCAGGTGCGTCACACGGCGCCAGGCCGCCGGCGGACATGAAGACTCTCGCCCCCTCCGACCCGCGACTCCCGTCCCCGAAACCCGCCACTCCCGCCCCTTCGCCTCAAGACGGAACGACGGCCTTCCCACCCCTGCGTCCGTTTCTGACGCACGGCCGTGGATACTGACCAGAGGCCCGCCGGGCCTGGTCTTTGACAGTGCTGAACCCTCCGCCGCCGCCGTCCAGGCGCCGGCTTTCGCAAAACGCCCGCGACCTCCGGCCCGGGCGCCCGGCCTTCACAATTTTTCGGGACCGACCCGCTACTCTGGAGACATCTCCGGCTCGTCCAGCACCATGTAGGCGACGGGCGTCCGCACCGAAAACCCGAGGGTCTCGTAAAAGGCGATGGTGTCCGCGTGCCCGGCCCGGGCGTGCAGGAAGGCCGTGTCGCCGCGGTCGAGGATGCGCCGGGTCACGGCCCGCATCAGCACGCCGGCGTAGCCCTCGCCGCGGTGGTCCGGATGGGTGCAGACGCCGCTGACCTCGCTGAAACCGTCGAGCGTCAGACGCTCGCCCGCCATGGCGATCAGCCGCCCTTCGCGTCGAACGCCGATGAAGGGACCCAGACGGTGGGTCTGCGAGAAAAAGGGACCCGGCCGGGTCAGGGTGGCGAGCGCCAGCATCTCCGGGCCGTCGGCGTCGGTCAGGGGCTCGAAGGCGATGTCGCGGCCGCCGGAGGCCACCCTCTCCGCCGTCATCTGCAGGCAGTCGATCCGATCGACCTCGACCAGACCGCGCGGCACGACCGGGTTGGCCTCGAACAGGGCGAGCGGACCGGTCGCGCGGGCGAGCGCGACCCAGTCGGCGTCGTCGGCGCCGCCGCCGGCGGCCGCGAACAGGGCGAAGGCCGGATCGAAGCGACGCACCTCGCCCCGGACCAGGGCTCGGGGCGCCTGCCGGGTGGTCAGGGCGTTCCAGACGGCGCGGTCCAGCGGATGGGGCGGGCTCATCGGCCCTGTCTACCGCAAGCGCTACGGGGCGCCAGAGGGGCCGAAGCGCGGCGTCCGAAATCCGCCGTCAGGCGCGCCAGAAGCCGACGATCTTCTTGACCTCGTCCACCACCGGATCGGCGATGGCGGCGGCGCGTTCGGCGCCGTCCTTGAGGACGCGGTCGATCTCGCCCGTGTCCGCCATCAGCCGGCGCATCTCGGCGGTCACCGGCGCCATGGAGGCGACGGCCAGATCGGCCAGCTTCGGCTTGAAGGCGCCGAAGCCCTGGCCGGCGAACTCGGCCAGCACGGCCTCACGGCTCATGTCGGCCAGGGCCGCATAGAGGGTGACGAGGTTCTTCGCCTCGGCGCGGCCCTCGAGGCCTTCCAGCGTCTCGGGCAGCGGGTCCGGGTCGGTGCGGGCCTTGCGGATCTTGGCCGTGATGGCGTCGGCGTCGTCGGTCAGATTGATGCGCGACTGGTCCGACGGATCGGACTTGGACATCTTGGCCGCCCCGTCGCGCAGGCTCATGACCCGCGGCGCCGGCCCCTGGGTCAGGGGCTCGGGCAGGGGGAAGAAGCCCGGCGCGTTGAAGTCGGTGTTGAACTTCTGGGCGATGTCGCGGGTCAGCTCCAGATGCTGTTTCTGGTCCTCGCCGGTCGGCACCTCGGTGGCCTTGTACAGCAGGATGTCGGCGGCCTGCAGCACCGGATAGGTGTAGAGGCCGACCGAGGCCCGCTCCTTGTGCTTGCCGGTCTTCTCCTTGAACTGGGTCATGCGGTCCAGCCAGCCGAGGCGGGCGACGCAGTTCAGGATCCAGGCCAGCTCCGAATGGGCGCGCACAGCCGACTGCGGCCAGATGATCGAGCGCGCCGGGTCGAGGCCGGACGCCAGGTAGGCGGCGGCGATCTCGCGCGTCTGGGCGGTCAGCAGGGCCGGGTCCTGCCAGACGGTGATGGCGTGCAGATCGGCCACGAACAGGAAGCAGGGCGCGCCCGTGTCCTGCAGCTGGGTGAAGCGTTTCAACGCCCCCAGATAGTTGCCCAGATGCAGGGCGCCGGAGGCCTGGATGCCGCTGAGAACGCGGCGAGGGCCCTGATAGGCCGGAACGGCGGGGGAGGCGTCGGTCATGTCGAGGCGCAATGCCCGACCGCCGCCCAAGGAGCAAGCCGTTACTTGCCGGTTCGCCGCAGCAGGCCCTTCACCTCGGCCGGCGTGATCGCCCGGGTGGCGAAGGCCAGACCGATGTAGGCTAGTCCGCCGGCGGCGGTGACCAGCAGCAGGGCGGCCTCCTTGGCGCCCACGCCGACGCCGACGGCGCCGAGGATATCGGCCACCGGCGCCTCGATCCGGGACCGGCTGGCGGCCGCCAGACCGACGATCAGCGCCAGACCGGCGGCGGACAGGCCGATCCGCGCCAGGCGCGCCAGAGCCAGCGGACTCGGCCGGTAGAGCCCGCGCCGCCAGAGCGTAACGGCCAGCAGGATCACATTGGTCCAGGCGGCGGCGGAAACCGCCGCCGCGATGCCGGCTATGCCCCAACCGAGGTTGAACAGGCCGATGGCCAAGGCCGCGTTCACCGCCACGGAGACCAGGGCGAACATCATCGGCGTGCGCGTGTCCCGCCGGGCGAAGAAGGCGGGCGCCAGGATGCGGATCAGGACGAAGGCCGGCACGCCCCAGCCGAACTGGAACAGGGCGCGCGCCGTATTGACGGCGTCGATCTGCAGGAAGGCGCCCCGCGTGAACAGGGCGTCGATCAGGAAATAGGGCATGGCCATCAGGGCCGCGGCGGCCGGCAGGGTCAGGGCCATGGACAGGGTCAGGGCCTCATCCATCGAGGCCTGCTGCTGGCCGTGATCCTGCGACGCCACCGCGCGGGACAGGCGCGGCAGAAGGGCGATGCCGATGGCGACGCCGACCAGGCCCAGCGGCAGCTGGTACAGACGGTCGGCCGTCGCCAGCCAGGTCCGGCCGCCGGCCACGAAGCTGGACAGGTTGCCCGAGATGAAGACGTTGATCTGGGTCGCCGAATTGCCGATGGCGGCGGGAATGGCGGTGATGATGATGGCCTTCACCGCCGGCGTCAGCCGCGGCAGGGCCAGGCGGATGTCGGCCCCCGCCCGGCGCGCCGCCCACCAGCACAGGCCGGCCTGCGATATGCCCGCCACGAGCACGGCCCAGGACGCTGCATAGGCCGCGCCGATCTGACCGCCTTGCGCCGGGATCACGGCGACCAGCATGATGAGGTTGAGCAGGATGGGGTAGGCGCCCGAGACGATGAACCTGCCCCGGGCGTTCAGCACGCCGCTGAGCAGGGCCGCGACGGCCATGCAGGGCAGGTAGGGCATGGTGATCTGGGTCAGGACGACCGCCAGCTTGAAACGCGCAGGATCGTCGAGGAAACCGACGTTGATCACGGCCATCAGCCACGGCATGGCCAGCTGGGCGACGATGGTCAGCGCCAAGGTGGCGAACGCCACCGCCGCCAGCGCATCCGTGGCGATCTTGTCGGCGACGGCCTCGCCCTCGGTTTCGAGCGTCTTGGCGTAGGCCGGCACGAAGGCGGCGGCGAAGGCCCCCTCGGCGAAGATGCGGCGGAACAGATTGGGGAAGTTCAGCGCCGTATTGTAGGCGTCCGCCGCCGGGCCGACCGAGGCGCCCAGCGCCGCCGAAATGAGGATGTCGCGCGCGAACCCGGCGAAGCGGCTGACCAGGGTCAGGCCGCTGAAAATCGCCGACGACCGCATCATCCCGCCGCCCTTGCGCGAAGTGATGGCCGAGGCGGGGGGCTGAATCATCGGATCGGTCGTCGCCGTGGCCGAAGGCACGGGCGGCGCGGCCTCGATCGGCTCGGCTTCGGGGTCGATCTTTCTGGCCATGTCAGCGCCTTAGCGTGGTTCCGGCGCGCGCGATACCGGCTCCTGCGTCGATCGGCGGCGGCCGACCTCGGAGACGTCGCGCAGGCTGGCCCGGACGGGAGCCGAGACTCGGTGATCGCCGCGCTCGGTGAAGTCGAGGACGGCTTCCAGATCGGCGCGAAGGGCATCCAGCTGTGGGCCCGGCTTCGGCTTCTGGCCCGCCGCGTCGGTGACGTAAAAGCTGTCGACCGCGCGTTCGCCGAAGCCGGCGATATGGGCCGAACGGATCGACAGCCGGTGAATGGCGAAGGCGCGGGCCAGATCGGCCAGCAGACCGGGGCGGTCCGCGCCCGAGACCTCGACCACCGCGGCCGAGGGGCTCTCGTCCAGATCAATCATGGCGGTCGGCCGGACGTCGAAGGCGGCGCGGCGAGGGTTATGCGGCGCGGTGGGGGCCGGCGCTGTCGGGACGCCGCCGCGCGCGGCGGTTTCCAGTCCCTCGATCAGCCGGGTCAGGCGGCGCGGCTCGGACTGACCATAGGGAGCGCCGCCGCCGTCCTGAAGCTCGAACACGTCCAGGGCCGTGCCGTCGCGGGCGGTGGCCACGCGGGCGCCGACGACATCCGCCCCGGCGGCGGCGAGGGCGTCGGCCAGATCGACGAACAGGCCTGGCCGGTCGCGGGCCGCGACGGCGACGCGGGTGGCGGCCCGCTCATCGTCCTCGCTCCCGCCGACGGTCACGGCTTCCGCGGCCGCACCATCAGCCCGGGCCCGGGCGACCAGATCGGGATAGTCGTCCAGCGGGTCGGCATGGGTCATGTCCTCGCCCCGGAACACGCCCTCGGTGCGCTGGTAGAGGTCGCGGATGAGGTTGCCCTTCCAGGCGTTCCAGACGCCCGGGCCGACGGCGCGGATGTCGGCCACGGTCAGGATCAGCAGGGTCCGCAGCCGTTCGGGGTCGCCGACCAGCCTTGTGAAGGCGCGGACCGTCGCCGGGTCGGAGACGTCGCGCTTCTGGGCGTAGTCGCTGAGGGCCAGGTGATTGCGGACCAGCCAGACCACGAATTCCGTGCGGCGCGGATCGAGACCCAGCCGGTCGCAGGCTCGGCGCGCGGCGATGGCCCCGTCTTCCAGCTGGCCCCGGTCGCCGCCCTTGCCGACGTCATGCAGCAGCATGGCCAGCATCAGGGCCTCGAAGTCGTCGATGCGGTGGACGATCTCGGTCGAGGCCGGATGGTCGGCCTTCAGCTTGCCGCGCCAGATGTCATTGATGATGCCGATGGCCTGCAGCGTGTGCTCGTCGACCGTATAGGCGTGGTACATGTTGAACTGGGTCTGGCCGACGATCCGTCCCCATTCGGGCAGGAACCGGCCCAGCAGACCCGTCTCGTTCATCAGCGTCAGGACGCGGTAGGGGCGCTGGCCGTGGGCCAGGATGTCGAGGAAGGCGCGGGTCGCCTCGGGGTCGCGGCGCAGGGACGGCGTGACCAGCGACAGCGAGCGGCTGACGGCCGAGAAGGCGTCGGGATGCAGGTCGAGGTCATGCTCGTCGGCGCAGCGAAACAGCATCAGGAGTTTCTCGGGGGCCGCGGCGAAAATCCCGGGACCCGTGACGGACAGGCGACCGGCGTCCTCAATGAAGCCCTCGACGCCCAGCTTGCGTTTGCGGCCCGGGATCAGGCGCGACAGGCTCATGGTCGGCTTTTGCTGACGCGCCTCCAGCTTGGCCGACATGGCGCGGGTCAGGGCGCCGACGTCGCGGGCGACGAGGAAATACCGGCGCATGAAACGCTCGACCGCCGGCTCGTCGCCGCGACCGCGCCACCCCATGCGCCGCGCGACCTCGGGCTGGAAGTCGAAGGTCAGTTTTTCCTCTGCGCGGCCCGCGGTCAGGTGCAGGTGCGCCCGGGTGCGCCACAGGAAATCGAAGGCCTCCTCGAAGGTTCGTCGTTCGCGCGCTGTCAGCAGATCGTCGAGGACACGGGCGCCCAACGGGCTTTCCGGGGCCAGCGAGCGGGCGATCCAGAACAGGGTGTTGAGGTCGCGCAGGCCGCCCTTGCCGTCCTTGACGTTCGGCTCCACGCGATAGCGGACGGCGCCGGCCTTCTGGTGACGGAGGTCTCGTTCTTCCAGCTTGGCGGCGATGAAGGGGCGCGGGTCGGCCCTGATCACCACGGCCCGGAAACGAACGATGAAGTCCTCTGCCAGCCGGTCGTCTCCGGCCAGCGGCCGGGCCTCGAGCAGGGTGGTGCGGATGACCATGTCGGACTTCGCGAGCGCCAGGCATTCATCGATCGAGCGCGCCGCCTGGCCGACCTTCAGGCCCAGGTCCCACAGGACGTAGAGCATGAACTCGATCACCTGCTCGGTGCGCGGGATCGATTTCCACGGGCGCAGGAACAGCAGGTCGAGATCCGAGAAGGGCGCCAGCACGCCCCGGCCGTAACCACCCACCGCGATCAGGCTGAGCCGCTCGGCCTCGGTCGGGTTGTGGGCGGGATAGAGGGTCTCGGTCGTGAACCGCCACAAGGCGGTCAGCAGGTCGTCGGCGGCGCTCGAATAGAGCCGGGCCACCTCGACCCCCTCGCCGCCGGCGTCGAGGCGGCGGGCGGCGCGGGCGCGGGCGGCGTCATAATTTTCGCGCAGGATGGCGGCGACCGCCTTGCGCACATCGGGGGCGGACGCGGCCTCGATCAGCCGGTCGTCGAGGGCGGGGGTCACCGGCGACCCAGACCCTTCAGCCGGTACAGGACCTCCAGCGCCTCGCGCGGCGACAGCTCGTCGGGCTCGATGGCCTGGAGCGCGTCCTCGACGGCGGATGAAAGGGGCGGGCGGGCCGGCTCGGCGATGGCGAACAGGGGCAGGTCATCCAGACTGATGGCCGCGTTCTTCTCGCCTTCCAGCCGGTCCAGCACTTCGCGGGCGCGGGTCACGACGGCGGCTGGAACCCCGGCCAGTCTGGCCACCTGGACGCCGTAGCTGCGATCGGCGGCGCCGGGCGCGGCCTCGTGCAGGAACACGAGGTCGCCGTTCCATTCCCTGGCGACCATCGACAGGTTGCAGACGTGGGCCAGACGCGTCTCAAGGCCCGCCAGCTCGTGATAGTGGGTGGCGAACAGGGTGCGGGCGCGGTTGCGGTCATGCAGGGCCTCGGCGACGGCCCAGGCGATGGCGAGGCCGTCATAGGTGGCGGTGCCGCGGCCGATCTCGTCCAGCACCACGAAGCTGCGGTCCGTGGCCTGGGTCAGGATGGCGGCGGTCTCGACCATCTCGGTCATGAAGGTGGAGCGGCCGCGGGCCAGATCGTCGCCGGCGCCGACGCGGCTGAACAGACGGTCGACCACGCCCAGCCGCATGGCGCGGGCGGGCACGAAGGCCCCGGCCTGGGCCAGCACGACCAGAAGCGCGTTCTGGCGCAGGAAGGTCGACTTGCCGGCCATGTTCGGCCCGGTGACGATCGACAGGCGGGCGCAGCCGGCCCCCGATCCGTCGAGCTTGCAGTTGTTCGGCGTATACGGGTCGCCCTGCGCCTTGACCGCCGCCTCGACCACAGGATGGCGGCCGGCGGTGACCTCGAAACAGGTCGTATCGTCGACGGCGGGTCGGACGGCGCCCACTTCTTCAGCCCATTCGGCCAGCGCCGCGTGGGCGTCCAGTTCGGCGAGGGCTTCGGCCACGGCTTGCAGCGGCTGGGCCAGCGACTGCACGGCCGTGCGCCAGCCCTCGAAGGTCTCGCCCTCGATGGCGAGGGCGCGGTGACCGGCCTGGCTGATCTTCGCGTCCAGCTCGGACAGTTCGACGGTGGTGAAGCGGACCTGGTTGGCGAGGGTCTGGCGGTGGATGAAGGGGCTCTCGCCCGAGGGACGCAGCAGCGGTTCGGCGGCCTTGGCGCTGGTCTCGAGGAAATAGCCGAGGACGGCGTTGTGGCGGATCTTGAACGGCACGCCGGCTTCGGCCACGGCGCGGGCCTCAAGATCGGCGACGACGCGACGGCTGTCGTCGCGCAGGCGGCGGGCCTCTTCCAGCTCGGGGCGGTAGCCGGCCGAGACGAAGCCGCCGTCGCGGGCCAGGTGCGGGGGCTCGGCGACCAGACCCTCGGCGAGATCGATCAGCAGGCGGCCGAGCTCCGGCGACAGGGCCAGTCGGTCCAGGGCGGCGACGATGCGCGCGGGCGGGCCGGTCAGCGGATCGCGGGCGGGCGGGAACAGGCCGGCGATGCCTTCGGCGATCGACAGGCCGGTGCGGATGGCGGCGAGGTCGCGCGGACCGCCGCGGCCCAGCACGAGGCGCGAGGTGGCGCGGGCCACGTCGGACGAGGCCCGCAGGCCGTCGCGCAGGTCGCGCCGCAGGTCGCGACGCTCCAGCAGCCATTCGACGGCGTCGAGTCCATGGTTGATGGCTGTGGTGTCGCGCAGCGGACGGGCGATCCGCTCGGCCAGGGCCCGCGCACCGCCCGAGGTGACGGTGCGATCGATACAGGCCAGCAGCGAGCCGTCGCGTTCGCCGCGCTGGGTGCGGTCGATCTCGAGGCTGAGCCGGGTCGCGGGGTCGATGGCGAGGAAACCGCTGTCGCCCGAACGGCGCGGCGGGGCCAGGGCGGGGATCTTTCCGGCCTGGGTCGTCTCCAGATAGGCGGCGATCAGCCCGAGGGCCGAGACCTCGGCCTCCTCGAAGGCGCCGAAGCCGTCCAGCGAGGCGACGCCGTACATCCGCTCGACCCGGGCGCGAGCGCCGACCGGCTCGGCCAGCGCCTGGGGCAGGGCCTGGACCACGCCGCCCGAGCCGTCGAGCGCGGCCTTCGTCGCCTCGTCGGAGAACAGGCGATCGGGCACGAGGACCTCGGACGGCCTGAACGAGGCGAGGGTGGCGCCGAGGTCTTCCAGCGAACAGGCGACGGCGTCGACCGAGCCGGCCGACAGCTCCACCACGGCGACGGCGGCGCGTCCCTTGCGGATCGAGACGGCGGCCAGACGGTTGGCTCCGCGTGCGTCCAGCAGACTGTCCTCGGTCAGGGTGCCGGGGGTGACGACGCGGACGATGTCGCGGTGGACCACGGCCTTGGAGCCGCGTTTGCGGGCCTCGGCCGGGGCTTCCAGCTGTTCGCAGATGGCGGCCTTGAACCCTTGGCGGATCAGGCGGGCCAGATAGCCGTCGAGCGCATGGACCGGCACCCCGGCCATGGGGATGTCCTGACCCTGATGCTTGCCGCGTTTGGTCAGGGTGATGCCGAGGGCCGCGGAGGCGATCTCGGCGTCCTTGAAGAACAGCTCGTAGAAATCGCCCATGCGGAAAAACACGATGGCGTCGGGCTGACTGGCCTTGGCCGCCAGGAACTGGGCCATGACCGGCGTCGTCCCCTCGCTGGACGGGACCGCGTCGGCTTTCGGAGGGTGGACGAGGGGGGCGTTCATGGGAGCGCCGCAAGGTGAAGGATTGCGCGCCGCGCCTCAAGCGTCTTGCGCAAGCTCTGCCGCACTGCGACAAGCCCGGCAGGCGGTTAAGGGAACGCGGTGTGATGCCGCGGCTGTGCCCGCAACTGTAGGCGGCGAGGCCGTCGTTCGATCCGGAAGCTTGCTTCCGGCGCCACTGGGCAACCGGGAAGGCGAGAGCGGCGGCTGTTGACCCGCAAGCCAGGAGACCTGGCCGCCGACGTCGCTCGTCCGCTGTCCGGGACCAGACAGAGGCGTGGGGCCAACCCTTCCGCTCGCGCGGAAGCTGTTCCGTCGAAGCGACCCGACCCAAGCGCCGCGCCCCTTCCGGGGCCGGGTCGGTCGCTTTCACACGCCGCCGCGCAGCGCCAGCGCGGGGCCGACGGAGATCCGCACATGACGCGATCCATCCTCTACGCCACGGCCGCGGCCGTGCTGTTTCCCCTGTCCGCTTACGCCCAGTCCCCGGATCCTGACGCCCTGTCCGAGGTGGTGGTCACCGCCACCCGCCTGCCGGCCATCGTCGCCGATACGCCGGGGGCGCGGGTGATCGACCGATCGACCATCGAGCAGCGCGGGGCGGTGTTCGCGGCCGACATCCTGCATGACGTGCCGGGCCTGTCGGTGGTGCGCTCCGGCGCCTTCGGCGGCGTGGCCCAGGTGCGGATGCGCGGCGCGACGCCGGGCAAGACGCTGGTTCTCGTCGACGGCGTGCCCGTCAACGACCCGGCCGAGGTCAATGGCGCCTTTGACTTCTCGGGCCTGGAGCTGTCGGACATCGAACGCATCGAGGTGCTGTCGGGCCCGCAGTCGTCGCTGTGGGGCTCGGACGCCATCGGCGGGGTCATCGCCTTCACGACGCGGGATCTGGACGGCCTCGGCGCCGATCTGGAGGCCGGTTCGTTCGGGACGGTTCGCGGCCGGCTGGCGGCGGGGGTGTCGAGCGAACAGTACGGCTTCGGCGCCTGGGTTTCGCATTTCGACACCGACGGCGTCTCCGCCGCCGACGCGGCGGACGGCAATCCCGAGGCGGACGGTTTCACCTCGACCACCATCGGGGCCAGGGGGCGCTACGCCTTCACGCCCGGCGTGGCCGTGGACGGCTCGGCGCGGTGGACCGACAGCGAGGTCGATCTGGACGGCTATCCCGCGCCGGCCTACGCCCTCGCGGACACCCTGGACGCGCAGGCCAGCGAGCAGTGGTCCGGGTTCGGGCGGCTGCGACTGAGCGCGCTGGGCCTGGCGCATCAGTTCAGCGTCTCGGCGTCAGACATCACCCGTGAAGTCGTGTCGTCCTTCCCTTCGGTGTTCGAGGCCGACAGGCAGGTCTTCCGCTGGCAGGCGGACGGATCGGCGGCGGGCGTCGCCTTCGTCATCGGAACCGAGCGCGAGGACACGGAGGGGAGCCTGTCCAGTGGGCTGACCGAGGCGCTGGGGACGAGTTCGGCCTTCGCCACGGCGCGGATCGATGCGACCGACCGGCTGAGCCTGACCGGGGCCTTGCGGTTCGACGATACGGACGACTTCGGTTCGAAGACGACGGGCCGGGTGTCAGGCGCCTTCGAGGCGGGCGCGGGCTTCATCCTGTCGGCGGCCTATGGGACCGGGTTCAAGGCGCCGTCGATCAGCCAGGCGGTGTGCGACTTCTGTTTCTCGTCACAGCCCTTCCCGGTCCTGCGGCCCGAGACGGCCGAGGGCTATGAGGGGGCGATCGGCTGGGGATCGGCGGACGGCCGCGTCGCGGGGCGGCTGACCTTCTATCGGCTCAACGTCGAGGATCAGATCACCTATGTGTTCGACCCGGTCACCTTCGACAGCGCCTACGTCAATGTGGCCGAGACGGCGACCGACGGAATCGAGCTGGAAGGCCGGGGCAGGCTGGGCGGCGGCTTCGACCTGACCATCGCATACGCCTGGACGGATGCACGGGACGAGACGACCGGCGCCCGGCTGCTGCGCGTGCCGGAGCGATCGGGATCGGCCACCCTGGGCTGGACCGGCGAGCGGCTTTCGGGCGCCCTGACGGTGCGGGGCGAGAGCGATCAGGACGACTCCGGCGGAGTCCGGAAGGCCTTCATCACGGCCCATCTGAACGGGTCGTATGCGCTGACCGACAAGGTCACGCTGACGGCGCGGATCGAGAATCTGGCTGACGAACGATACCAGCAGGTGCTGGGCTACGGCGAGCCGGGACGGTCCGGCTATGTCGGGGTCAGGCTGCGCTACTGATCCGGCGGGGACCGGCGGCGGCGGAAGCCGTCGCCGGCTCCAGCTGCATCGAGGCCCAGTCGAGGGCCGGGGTCGGAGCGTGGGCGGCGGCGACGACGGCGCGCAATTCGGCGGCCGAGGCGACGCTGGCGACCACGGCGGACACTTCGGGCAGGCCCAGCGCATAGGCGAGGGTCGCCTGCATCGGATCGACCCGCGCCTCGGCCAGGCGGCGTCGAATGCGCGACAGGGTCGGGGCGTGGCGATGCATCTCGACCGGCAGGGCCTCGCTGTTCATGAACAGCAGGCCGTCGGCGAAGATCGAGGAGGCGTGGACGGTCACGTCCAGCGAGGCCAGTTCGGAGAGGACGCCGGCGTGCTGGGCGCGCTGGTCCAGCAGGTTGCATTTCAGCTGGACGATGTCGGGCTGGAAGCGGCGGGCGAGCAGGGCCGGGCCGTCCTCGACCGAGGCGCAGAAGCCGATGCGGCGGTACAGGCCGCGGTCCTTCAGGGCCAGAAGCTTGTCCCACAGGGCGCGGCCCTCGGTTCCGGCCAGATCGCCGGCGCTGGAGATCAGCAGGGCGTCGCCGCGCGGCAGGCCGAGCCGCTCCAGCGAGCGGCGGGCGCGGGCCTCGACCCGGTCGACGCCGTCGCTGACCGGCACGGTGCGGACCGAGACCTGGAAGGGCGAGGGGAAGGGCCAGGACTGGCCCAGCCAGCGTTCGCCGTCGCCGTCAGGGCGGGTGGCGACGCGGGTGACGCCGGAATCGGCGGCGGTCTGGAGCAGGAAGCGCAGCGATTCCTCACGCGCGCCGGCCGGCGCGGGAATGGCGCGCTCAGGCGCGTGCACGACGGCCAGAGCGAGTTTATCGACCGGAATCGGGGCGCGGTTCGGGATCACAACGGGACTGTGACGGCGAATGTTTAAGGCGCCCCTTCCAAGACCTTGCCCGAACCTTACCTTTCGAACGCCGGTTTCAATCCACAGGCTGGGACAAGGCCGCCAGAACGCCCTTGCCGTAACGGTCCAGCTTGGTCTGGCCGACGCCCGAGATATGGCCGAGCGTCTCGAGATTTCCGGGCTCGGCGAGGGCGATTTCCAGCAGGGTCTTGTCCTGGAAAATCACATAGGGCGGGACGCGCTGTTCGGCGGCGCGGTCGCGGCGCCAGGCCCGCAGGGTCTCGAAGCGGGCGCGGACGTCGGCGTCCATGGTTTCGAGCGCGGCGTTGCGGCCGGTGCGGACGCGCTCCTTCGCGCCGACGACGCGGGCGGGGGTCAGGCGAACCTCGACGGTTCGTTCGCCGCGATAGACGGCGCGCACGGCCTCGGGGTCGCCGATGCGGACCAGGGGTTTGCCGTCGTTGGGATCCTCGACCAGCAGGCCCTCGAACATCAGATGGTCGACCACGTCCCGCCAGGTGTGCAGGGCGACGTCGGCGCCGATGCCCCAGGTCGAGAGGGCGGTCTCCCACGGCTGGACCTCCTTCGTCTTGCCGAGGAGGTGGTCGATGATGCGGGTCTTGCCGAAACGCTCGCCGAGGCGCTGGACGGCGGCCAGGGCCTTCTGGGCCGGGACGGTGGCGTCGAAGACGGCGGGCGGGTCGAGGCAGATGTCGCACACGCCGCAGGGCCGGGCCTCGGCCTCGCCGAAATAGCGGCGCACCGTCTGCGGGCGGCAGGTCGCCCCGTCCAGCATGGCGAACAACTGGCGCGCCTTGCGCACCTGCACCGCCTTGACCTCCTCGGCCATGGGGCGGCCCTCGAGCCGCTTCAGGGTCCAGGCGATGTCGGAAGGGCCGTACAGGGTCAGCCCCTCGGCGGGCTCGCCGTCGCGTCCGGCGCGGCCGATCTCCTGCCAGTAGGCTTCAAGCGACCCGGGCGGATCAGCGTGGATGACGAAGCGGACGTCGGCCTTGTCGACCCCCATGCCGAAGGCGATGGTCGCGACCATGACGGCGCCGTCCTCGGCGAGAAAGCGCTCAAGCCGGCGGTCGCGGTCGCGGGCGTCCATGCCGGCGTGATAGGCGATGGCGTTGGTTCCGGCGGCCTTGAGGGCGTCGGCCACGCGCTCGCAGCCGTCGCGCGAGCCGCAATAGACCACGCCGGACTTGCCGCGCCGCTGACGCACCAGATCGATGACGGCGGCGTCGGTCTTCGCCCGCGAGGCGTTCTCCTTGCGCACGGCCGAGAGCTGCAGATTGGGGCGGGCGAAGCTGTCGACGAGGACCCGGGCGCCCTCCAGCCGCAGCGAGCGGACGATGTCGTCGCGGGTGCGGGCGTCGGCGGTGGCCGTCACCGCGATGCGGGGCACGCCCGGGAACAGCTCGGAGAGACGGCCGAGGGTGCGGTAGTCGGGACGGAAGTCATGACCCCACTGGCTGACGCAGTGGGCCTCGTCGATGGCGATGAGGCTGAGCGGCAGGTCGTGCAGCCGGTCGATCAGGTGCGGCTGGGCCAGTCCCTCGGGTGAGACATAAAGCAGGTCGAGCTCGCCGGCCCGGGCCTGACGCCAGATGGCGGAGCGGTCGTCCATGGAGACGCCGGAATCGAGCCGGGCGGCGGCGACGCCCTGCTGCTTCAGCGCCTCGACCTGGTCGGTCATCAGGGCGATCAGGGGCGAGACCACGAGGCCGAGGCCGGGGCGCAGCATGGCCGGGATCTGGTAGCAGACCGACTTGCCGCCGCCGGTCGGCAGGACGGCCAGGACGTCGCGGCCGGCGAGAATCTCGGTGACGACGTCGGCCTGGAGCCCGCGGAAGTCGCCATGACCCCAGACCCGCTCGAGCGTCGCGCGGGCGTCGGCGAGCGACGGCGAGGGAATTGACGTTAAGGTTGAATCCGCGAGCATTACGCGCTTGTGCCTCATTTGTTCTCATTTGTCATCGGCGAAGTCGGCGCGCGGAAGCCCCGCCTGTGGAGCAGGCGGTGAACGGGAGGCTTGGCGGAGCGTCCGGGCCATCGCCCGGATGAAGATGGAGTCGTCCGGCTGGCGGGGAATTGCCAGCATTGGATCACGATCCTTCTCCCGCAAGGAGAGAAGGGGAAGTGGGCGGGCGCGGTTTCCCGCCGCGCCGCATTCCCGCTATAGGCCCCGCCATGACCACCCTTCTGTATGGCCGCCCGCCGGCGGTGTTTGATCCCCCCGGCGAGGCGACGCAGGTTTCGCCGCTGATCCCCGGCTCCACGCCGCTCGAGGATGTCGCCGAAGGCTCGGCCGACGCCGTCATGATCTACGCCCCGCCCGGGGTGCTGGAACGGCGCCATGCGCTGGCCCTCGCGCTGAAGGCCTTGAAGCCGGGCGGGCGGCTGGACGTCATGGCGGCCAAGGACAAGGGCGGGTCGCGGCTGAAGAAGGAGCTGGAAGGCTTCGGCGTCGAGGTCGGGGAGAGCGCCAAGGCGCACCACCGCCGCTGCGTCGTCATCCGGCCGGAGACCCTGACCGGGATCGACGAAGCCATCGCCGCCGGGGCGCCCCGGCTGGTCGAGGGGCTGGACGCCTGGTCGCAGCCGGGCATTTTCGCCTGGGACCGGATCGACGCGGGGTCGCTGCTGCTGGCGCAGACCGCGCCGGGGCTGAAGGGGGCGGGGGCCGATCTCGGCTGCGGCTACGGCGCCCTGGCCACGGTGGTCCTGGGGTCGCCGGCGGTGACCTCGCTGCGGCTGATCGATCTGGACCGCCGGGCCATCGCGGCGGCGCGGAAGAATGTGACCGACCCCCGCGCGACCTTCGAATGGGCTGACGCGCGGACGATCGAAACGGCCGGCGATCTGGACTTCATCGTCACCAATCCGCCGTTCCACGACGGCGGCGCCGAGGACAAGCGGCTGGGGCAGGCCTTTATCCGCCAGGCGGCGGGCATGCTCGGCAAGGGCGGAGTGCTGTGGCTCGTCGCCAACCGTCACCTGCCCTATGAGGCGGAACTGAACGCGGCCTTCAAACGCGTGCGAATGGCCGCCGACGTCGGCGGCTACAAGGTGTTCGAGGCGGTGAAGTGAAGACGCCGACCGCCCGCGTGGACAAGCTGCTGGGCTCCATGGGCTACGGTTCCCGGACCGAGATGGCGCGGCTGGGCAAGGCGGGCGGTATCGTGCTGGACGGGGTCGATCTGACCGACGTGTCGAAGCGGATCGCGGTGACCCCGGATCTGCCGGCGCGGATGGAGATCGACGGCGAGCCGCTGGATCCCGTCCCGGGTCTGGTGATGATGCTGCACAAGCCGCTGGGCATGACCTGTTCGCGCAAGGAGGACGGGGCCCTGGTCTATGACATCCTGCCCCCGCGCTGGCGGCGGCGCGATCCGGCCATCTCGACCATCGGCCGGCTGGACAAGCAGACGACGGGCCTGCTGCTGCTGACCGACGACGGCGATCTGCTGCACCGGGTGATTTCGCCCAAGCGGCATGTGGCCAAGGTCTATCGCGCGACCCTGGCGCGGCCGCTGGACGGGAGCGAGGGGGACGTCTTCGCCGCCGGGGGGCTGGTGCTGGAGGGTGAGGACAAGCCGCTGTCGCCGGCCGTGCTGGAGGTTCTGTCGCCGACGGAGGCGCGGCTGACGGTGACCGAGGGGCGCTATCACATGGTGCGGCGGATGTTCGCGGCGGTGGGCAATCACGTCGACGGCCTGCACCGCGAACGGGTCGGCGGACTGGCCCTGCCGGACGATCTGGCGCCGGGGGACTGGCGGCTGCTGGATCAGGGCCAGATCGATCTGATTTTCCAGTGACGGAACCTCGCACGCGCGCCTGACTTATCGCTCCGCTTGCAGCGGAGATGACATGACGGGGGCGACGATCAAGCGAAACCTGCGCACCGGGCGATCGCTCTGGGCCGACAGTCCGGGGCTGGGCGTGCCGGTGCGGCCCCTGAAAGAGGCGATCTCGGTCGATGTCGCCATCGTCGGGGCCGGGATCAGCGGGGCCTTCATGGCGCATGAGCTGAGCCGGGATCACACGGTGGCGGTGCTGGACCGGCGGCCGCCGCTGACGGGTTCGACCGTGGCCTCGACCGCCCTGCTGCAATGGGAGATCGACCTGCCGCTGACGGCCCTGGCCGACCGGATCGGCATGGCGAAGGCGAAGCGGGCGTATCTGCGCTCGCGCTCGGCCGTCGACGCCCTGAAGCGGACCGTGGGCCGGGAAACAATCGTCTGCGGGCTGAAGGACAAGGATACGCTGTACCTCGCCGGCGACGAATACGGCCATCGCGCGCTGGAAACCGAGGCGGAGGCGCGGGCGGCGCTGGGGCTGGAAAGCCGGTACATCGGTCCGACCGAATTGAGCGACCGGTTCGGCATCGAGCGGACGGGCGCCATCGTCAGCCAGGGCTCGGCCAGCGCCGATCCGGCGCGGCTGGCGGCGGGGCTGTTGCGGCGGGCCCAGAAGGCCGGGGCGAAAGTCTATTCCCGCGTCGAGGTGATGGAGGCCGCCAGCGATCCGGACGGCGTGACCCTGCTGACCGACGCCGGGCATGCGGTGCGGGCCAGGTCGGTGGTGTTCTGCTGCGGCTATGAGTTCCCCCGCGGCGTGCCGACGCCGGGGGCGAAGGTGATCTCGACCTGGGCCATGGCCTCGAAGCCGCGCCAGCGCTGCCCGGCTTGGCTGCGCGAGACCCTGGTGTGGGAGGCGTCGGATCCGTATCTGTATTTCCGCATGGGCGGCGATGGACGGCTGATCGTCGGCGGCGAGGACGAGCCGACGCCGGACGCCCATGCCGATCCGGCGAAGCTGAAGCGGAAATGCGAGACCATCGTGAAAAAACTCCACGCCCTGCTGCCCGGGCTGGCGTTCGAGGTCGACTACAGCTGGGCCGGGGCGTTCGGCGAGAGCGCCACGGGCCTGCCGTCGATCGCCCCCGTGCCGGACATGGATCACGCCTGGGCGGTGATGGGGTTCGGCGGCAACGGCATCACCTATTCGGTCATCGCCTCCCAGGTGGTTTCGGCGGCGCTGCGCGGCGGCGCGGACCCGGACGCGGACCTCTATGCAATATGATTGACGATGGCCATCAAGATAGACATCTTCATCCTATGAGCCACTATTCCGTCGCGGAAGCCAAGAACAACCTGCCGAAACTCCTCGACCGCATGCTGGCCGGCGAGGAGGTCGTCATTACGCGGCGCGGCAAGCCGATCGCGCGACTGGCGCCGGAGACGAAGCGGGAGGTCGGCTTTGTCCTCGATCTCGCCTGGCTGGATGCGAACCGGGTCACGCCGGCCAAGGGGCCGATCAAGGGCTCCATCGTCGAGGAAATGCGGCGCGGCTACCGCTATTGACCGTTTATCTGGACACGAGTGTCGTCGTTCCTCTGTTTCTGGACGATGATCACGCGCCCCGGGTGCGCGCATGGGCGGTAAGTGACCGGAGCATCGTCCTCAGCGCATGGACGGTGACCGAATTCTCATCCGCCCTGTCCATGCAGGTACGCCTGAAGAATGTCACAGAAGCCGAACGCAAGGCTCTTGAGAGAGCGTTCGACCGCTGGAGCCGAAAAGGCCAGATGCTCGAATTCGAGGCCGACATGTTCAACAACGCGCGCGTCCTTCTTCAGAGGCATTCCCGTTTGAGGGCGCCTGATGCGCTGCATCTCGCGATTGCGCTGCGGAATGGCGTTGAGTTGGCGACGCTCGACATCGTGCTCAGGGACGCCGCCGTCGCCGAGGGCATGAAGGTGATCGACCTGTGACCCACGCCAAGATCTGTGGCCTGACCACGCCGGAAACCCTCGACGCCGCCCTCGCCGGCGGCGCGGCCTTCGTCGGGGCGGTGGTGTTCCCGAAGAGCCCGCGCCACATCGAACCGCTGCACGCGGCGACCCTGTTCGAGCGGGCGCGGGGAAAAGCGAAGATCGTGGCGGTGACGGTAGACGCCGACGACGCCCTGCTGACCGAAATCGCCCTGATCCTGAAGCCGGACCTGATCCAGCTGCACGGTCATGAGACGCGCGAGCGGGCCGGGCGGGTCCGGATGCTGGCGGGGGCGGGGATCATCAAGGTGCTGCCGATCCGGACGCATGAGGATTTCGCCGAGGCCGACGACTGGGAGCCGTTCGCCGATCATCTGATGTTCGATGCGAAACCGCCCGAGGGCTCGGTCCTGCCGGGCGGGGTCGGGGCCCGGTTC
This sequence comes from Brevundimonas sp., assembly GCF_041648615.1. Taxonomy (GTDB): domain Bacteria; phylum Pseudomonadota; class Alphaproteobacteria; order Caulobacterales; family Caulobacteraceae; genus Brevundimonas. The sequence goes on along the minus strand of NZ_JBAZOS010000008.1, from coordinate 46,011 downwards.
GACTGGGCGCTGCTGGCCGACCGGGCCTTCCGCCATCCCTGGTTCTTGGCCGGGGGGCTGACCCCGGACAATGTGGCGCAGGCGATCCGGCTGTCAGGGGCGCCTTTGGTGGATGTGTCCTCTGGCGTGGAAAGCGCGCCGGGTGTTAAGGACCCGGCCCTGATCACGGCGTTCCTCGATACGGTGCGGGCCGCCTGATTTCCGCCGCTCCCCCGCGCGAGACAAGCCTGTGAACGCCATCCTGCCGAACCATTACGCCATGCCTGACGCCGAGGGCCGGTTCGGTCCCTATGGCGGGCGGTTCGTGGCCGAGACGCTGATGCCGCTGGTTCTGGAGCTGGGCGCGGCCTATGAGGCGGCGAAGGCGGACCCGACCTTCCAGGCCGAGCTGGACGGCTTCCTGACCGACTATGTCGGCCGGCCCAGCCCGCTGTATCTGGCCGAGCGGCTGACGGAGCACTACGGGGCCGCCGACATCTGGTTCAAGCGCGACGAGCTGAATCACACGGGCGCGCACAAGATCAACAACTGCATGGGCCAGATCCTGCTGGCCATGCGGATGGGCAAGACCCGGATCATCGCCGAGACCGGCGCCGGCCAGCATGGGGTTGCGACGGCGACGGTGTGCGCCCGCTTCGGCCTGAAATGCATCGTCTACATGGGCGCGACCGACGTCGAGCGGCAGTCGCCCAACGTCTTCCGCATGAAGCTGCTGGGGGCCGAGGTCGTGCCGGTGACGGCGGGCCGGGCGACGCTCAAGGACGCCATGAACGAGGCGATGCGCGACTGGGTGACCAATGTCGAGGACACCTATTATCTGATCGGCACGGCGGCGGGGCCGCATCCCTATCCGGCGATGGTGCGCGACTTCCAGTCGGTGATCGGCAAGGAGACGCGGGCGGCGATGCTGGCGCGGCGGGGCAAGCTGCCTGACGCCTGCGTGGCGGCCATCGGCGGCGGGTCCAACGCCATCGGTCTGTTCCACCCCTTCATCGAGGACGCCGGCGTGCGGCTGATCGGGGTCGAGGCGGCCGGGCGCGGGCTGGACGGCCCGGATCACGCCGCCAGCCTGCAGGGCGGTCGGCCGGGCGTGCTGCACGGCAACCGCACCTATCTGCTGCAGGACGACGACGGCCAGATTCTGGAAGGCCATTCGATCTCGGCCGGGCTGGACTATCCCGGCATCGGCCCCGAACACGCCTGGCTGAAGGACATCGGCCGCGCCGAATATCGCGCCGCCACCGACGCCGAGGCGCTGGAGGCCTTCCAGCTGTGCTCGAAGCTGGAGGGGATCATCCCCGCTCTGGAGCCCAGCCACGCGCTCGCCCGGATCGGCGAGATCGCGAAGGAGGTGGGCAAGGGCGGCGATGTCGTGCTGAATATGTGCGGACGGGGCGACAAGGACATTTTCGCTGTGGCGAAACACCTGGGCGTGGAGTTGTAGACCATGAAGATCGTGATGCTGGCCGCCGCGGCGGTCCTTCTGAGCGGGCCCGCCCGGGCGCAGGAGCCGGCGGCCCCCGCGCCCGCCATCCCCGGGGCGGAGGGTCTGGTGCTGCCGGGCGCGACCCTGGCGGCCGATTGCGGCAATCTGTACGGGCTGGCCGGCCGGGCCTTCTGCGTCAGCGCGCCGCTGGCGGGGATCAGCGCCCTGGCCGACGCCTATATCGCCGAGCTGCAGACCAAGGGCTGGATTGCGGCCGGGGGCGACGAGAATCGCGTGGTGTTCGTGCGCCGCCGCGACGCCGGCGGGTGCGACGGCCTGCAGATGCAGGCCTTCTACGACACCTCCCGGCCGGCCAGCCCGGGGTCGCTCGGCTATCTCGGCTTCGGCCCGATTCCGGGCGACGTCTGCGCCGCCCGGCCGGCCGCTCCGGCGGCGGCGGTTCCGCCGGCGCAATGACCACCCCGCGTATCGACGCCCGCTTCGCCGCCCTGAAAGCCGAGGGCCGGGCCGGGTTCGTGGCCTATGTCATGGCCGGGGACCCCACGCGCGAGGAGGCGCTGGAGATCCTGCGCGGCCTGCCGGCGGCGGGGGCCGACCTGATCGAGCTGGGCTTTCCCTTTTCGGATCCGATGGCCGAGGGGCCGCCGATCCAGCGCGCGGCCCTGCGCGGGCTGAAGGCCGGGCTGACGCTGAAGGGGACGCTGGCGCTGGCGGCGGATTTCCGGGCGGGCGACGCCGACACGCCGGTGATCCTGATGGGCTATCTCAATCCGATCGAGACCTATGGCTATGCCGCCTTCGCGCGCGACGCGGCGGCCAGCGGGGTGGACGGGCTGATCGTCGTCGACTGCCCGCCCGAAGAGGCCGGGCCGCTGTCGGACGCCCTGGACGCGGCGCGGGTGTCGCTGATCCGGCTGGCCACGCCGACCTCGGACGACGCGCGGCTGAAGCTCATCGCCGAGCGGACCTCGGGCTTCGTCTACTATGTCTCGGTCGCGGGCGTGACCGGGGTCAAGGAGGCCCAGGCCCTGTCGGTGGCGCCGGCGGTGGAGCGGGTGCGCAAGGCCTCGGGCCTGCCCGTGGCGGTCGGCTTCGGGGTGAAGACGCCGGAGCGGGCCGCCGAGATCGCCCGCGTGGCCGATGCGGTGGTCGCCGGCTCGGTGCTGGTGGACGAGGTGGCCGCCGCGCTCGAGGCGAACGAATCCGCGACGACGCGGGTTCTGGCCAGGGTGCGGTCCCTCGCCGACGCGGTCCGGGGTGCGCGCGTCAAGGAAAGCGTCTAAAGCGCCGTCATGGTCGACAAGAACAAACCTCCACAAGAGAAACGCGGCGGCTGGCTCAGCCGCTTCGCCCCCGGCGTGCGCAAGATCGTCAGCCGGCGCGACACGCCCGAGAACCTCTGGGTCAAGGACCCCGATACGGGCGAGATGCTGTACCGGTCGGACCTGGAGACCTCGCTGTGGGTCACGCCCTCGGGCCGGCACATGCGCATCAACGCCGATCAGCGGCTGCGCTACACCTTCGACGACGGCGCGTTCGAGGCCATCGACACGCCCGACGTGCCCGAGGATCCGCTGAAATTCTCGGACGGCAAGCCGTACAAGGAGCGTCTGGCCGCCGCCCGCAAGGCCGCCGGCCGCAAGGACACCATGGCGATCGGCTTCGGCGAGCTGGACGGCACGCCCGCGGTGGTGATCGTCCAGGACTTCAGCTTCATGGGCGGATCGCTGGGCATGGCGGCGGGCGAGGCCTTCATCGCCGCGGCCCGGGCGGCCGTCGCGCGGGGCGTGCCCCTGGTCTGCTACACCGCCGCGGGCGGGGCCCGGATGCAGGAAGGCGCGCTGAGCCTGATGCAGATGGCGCGCACCACCCTGGCCATCCAGGAGCTGAAGGCGGCGCAGCTGCCGTTCGTCGTGGTGCTGACCGATCCGACGACCGGCGGGGTCACCGCCAGCTACGCCATGCTGGGCGATGTGCATCTGGCCGAGCCGGGGGCCCTGATCGGCTTCGCCGGCCCGCGCGTCATCGAGGCGACGATCCGCGAGAAACTGCCGCCGGGCTTCCAGCGCGCCGAATATCTGCAGGAAAAAGGCATGGTCGACCGCGTGGTCGCCCGTGAGGACCTGCCCAAGGTGCTGGGCCAGATCCTGTCGATGCTGATGGGCGGACGGCGCCGGGCGGCCTGAGCGGCGTGGACCCGATCTCCCAACGCCTGAGGGCGCGCCACCCGCAGCGCATCGATCTGTCGCTGGACCGGATGAAGGTGCTGTGCGCCGCCCTGGGCGATCCGCAGCACCGGCTGCCGCCCGTCGTCCATGTGGCGGGCACCAACGGCAAGGGTTCGACCGTCGCCTTCATCCGCGCCATCGCCGAGGCGGCGGGCCTGCGGGTCCATGCCTACACCTCGCCGCATCTGGTCCGGTTCAACGAGCGCATCCGGTTAAACGGCAAGCTGATCGGGGACGCGGCGCTGAACGAAATTCTCGACCGCATCGAGGCGCTGGAGGTCGAGGCGACGGTGTTCGAAAGCACCACGGCCGCGGCCTTCGTCGCCATGAGCGAGACGCGGGCCGATCTGGCCATCGTCGAGGTCGGTCTGGGCGGGGTGCTGGACGCCACCAATGTGATCGAACGCCCGTTGTTGAGTGTCATCACCCCCGTCGACCTGGATCATGCGGAGTTCCTCGGCACGTCCCTGTCCAGTGTGGCGGCGGAAAAGGCGGGCATCCTCAAGCCGGGCGTGCGCGGCCTGATCGCGCGGCAATCCGAAGAGGCGATGGCGGTCATCGAGAAGGCGGCGCAGGCCGTGCATGCGCCGCTGACGGTGATGGGCGTGGATTTCGACGCCTGGGCCGAGCGCGGCGGCATGGCCTTTCAGGATCAGGAACGGTTCCTCGACCTGCCGGCCCCGGCGCTGGCGGGGCCGCACCAGATCGCCAACGCCGGCCTGGCCGTCGCCGTGGCGCTGGAGCTGGATCTGCCCGAGGCCGCGATCGTCGAGGGCCTGGGGGCCGTGCGCTGGCCGGCGCGGTTGCAGCGGTTGACGACGGGTCCCTATGGCGAGGCGGCGCGGGCGGCGGACGCCGAGCTGTGGCTGGACGGCGGGCACAATCCGCACGCGGCCCGGGCCCTGGCCGCGGCCCTGGCCGAGCGTCAGGCCCGGGCCCCGCGACCGCTGGCCCTGATCGTCGGCATGCTGGCCAACAAGGATGCGGGCGGCTTCTTCGAGGCGCTGAAGGACTCGGGGGCCGCCGTCTTCACCGCGCCCTTCGACGGCGCCGCGGCCGAACCCGAGGCTCTGGCCGCCGTCGCCCGCGGCCATGGCCTGGGCGCGACGGCCTGTGCGTCGGTGAATGATGCGCTGGAGCGGGCCCTGCGTCTCGGGGCGGGGCGGGTGGCGATCTGCGGGTCGTTGTATCTCGCCGGCGAAGTCCTGGGCGCGGCGCGGGAAACCTGGCCGGGCTGAGCCGGGGATCAGCCGTTCGGGCCGCCAGGCGTCGCCGCCGCGCCTTCATCCGGGAAGCGGACACGTTGCAGATTGCGCATGAATTCGCGCGTCTGCTGGTCCTGGACGCCGGCCCGGCGAATGTTGCGGCAGACGCGCTGCTGCATGTTCGAACCGGTGGCGCGCTCGAGACGGCAGACGCGGCGGGAGTCGCCCTCGGGCCCCTCCGGCGCTCCGGCGGGACGGGCTTCGGCGGGCGGGGCGGTGGAGGCGATGACGGTCACCGCCTGCCCGCCGTCGAATGTGAGGGCGGCGGCGATCAGGATGGCGGTCAGCATGGCGATGTCACTCCTGCGGTCCCAAGGGGCCCGCAGGAGAACACCGATCCTCGGAGGAGGCAAATCCGGGGCCGTCCTGCCCCGGCAGGCTCAGGCGGCGGGCGCCGTAATGCCGACCTCGGCCAGCCATTCCAGAATCTTGCCCTTGGGCATGGCGCCGACCTTCATCGAGGCCATCTGGCCGTCCTTGAACAGCATCAGCGTCGGAATCCCCTTCACGCCGAGTTTGGACGGGATCATGGGGCTGTCGTCGATATTGACCTTGGCGATGACCAGCTGGCCCGCCAGGTCGTCGGCGATCTGTTCGAGCGCCGGGCCGATCTGTTTGCAGGGGCCGCACCATTCGGCCCAGAAGTCGACCAGCACCGGCTGGGACGCCTTGAGAACGTCGGCTTCGAAACTGTCGTCGGTGACCTTGATGGTAGCCATGCGGGATATCCTGTTCCGGGGCGCCCGTCGGCGAGCGGCGGCGGCGCGAATGATCGGCCGGTCAGACTGGCTGATTCCGGCCCGTTACGGACGATGTGGGATGTTCCGCGCCGCAAATCAACGCGGCCGGGGCGACGATTCCAAAGCGCCGGCCAGCGCCGCCTCCAGCAGGGGGCCGGGAACCGGCATGAGGCGCGGCCCGTCGGTCCAGACCAGGGCCGCCTCGACCGTCCGGTCGGGATACAGCCGCGCCAGAACCGATGCGTAGACCGCCATCTGCAGCACATAGGCGGGGTCGGCGTCCTCGATCCGGTCGGGGGCCGGGCGGTTGGTCTTGTAGTCGACCACCAGAACCCGGTCCGGGGTGACGACGAGCCGGTCCATGCGTCCCGAGACCGGGACAGGGCCGACAGAGCCGGTCAGGGCGACCTCTGGCCGCGATCCCGCACCGAACACCGGCGAGAAGCGGGCGTCGTCGAGGACGGCGAAGGCGGCGGCGATCATCTCCGCGCGTTGAACCTCGTCGAGGTCACGCTCGCGGGACAGGATGCGACGCGCGGCGTCGGCGCGGTCGGCGGGCGGAATTTCCGGCAGGCGCTCGAGCAGCCGGTGGATCAGGTCGCCCCGGCGGAAGCGGCCCAGCGGCGCGCCCGGTCCGGCCGTCGTCGCCAGGGGCGAAGGGGCGGGAATGCGGATCAGCTCGTCCATCTTCGACGGAGAGGCGAACCGCGCGGCGGCGTCGGGCGCCGGCGGCGTGCGCGCCCATGCCGGAACGGCGACGGGCGCCGGAGACGGGGCGATCCTCGCGGCGAGGGCCCGGGGATCGACGCCGGACCGCAGCACGCCGTCGCCGATGTCGCGCACGTTCAGCGGATCCTCGTCGCCCAGCCGCTGGAAGGTTTCGGCGATGACGCTCCACCAGCTGCCCGCCTCGAACCCCTCCTCCGGCCGGCGGACCGCCCGTCCCATGATCACCAGCCGGTCACGGGCGCGGGTCAGGGCGACATAGAGCAGGCGCAGGGTCTCGGCGTCGGTGCGGGCGACCCGGGCCTCACGCGCGGCCTTCGAGGCGGGGCAGTCTTCCTTCGAGGAGCCGGGGCACATCAGCCAGCCTTCGCCCTCGCCGCCGTCGTCGGTGGCGGCCGGCATCAGGGTCGGGCCCTGTGGCTTGGCGCGTGAGGTGGTGTCGGGAAGGATGACGATGGGCGCCTCCAGTCCCTTGGCCCCGTGCACGGTCATGACCCGCACCTCGTTACGGGCTCCTTCCATCTCGCGCTTGACCTCGACGTCGGCGGCTTCCAGCCGGGCGACGCAGGTTTCCAGATCGACGCCGCCGCGGTCCTCTGCGGCCAGGACCTGGGCCAGGGTTTCGTCGATGGCCTCCTCGGCCTCGCGGCCCAGCCGGGCCAGGATGCGGGCGCGGCCGGTGACGCCGGCAGCATCGACCCGGTTCAGCAGGCTGGAGAAGAAGGCGAAGGGGTCGCGGTCGCGGGCGTCCAGGGCGGCCTGGACGAAGTCGCGGGCGCGGCGCCATTGCGGCCGCTCTTCCGCGCGGTCGCGCAGCTCGCGCCACAGGGAGCGGCCCTCGCGGGCTTCCTTGTCGGCCAGCGGATACAGGCTGTGCGGATCGCCGAAATCGGTGACGTCGCAGAAGGGGCTGCGCAGGACCTCGGCGAGGCTGAGGTCGTCGTCGGGATAGAGGGCGAAACGGGCCACGGCGATCAGGTCGTCGAAGACGATATGGCTGCTGAGCTTCAGCCGGTCGGCCCCGGCGACGGGCACGGCCTCGGCCTTGAGGGCGCGGATGATCTCCTCGAACAGGGCGTCGCGGCGGCGCACCAGCACGAGGAAGTCGCCCCAGCGGGCCGGGCGCAGGCCCTCGGGCGCGCCGCGGTCGTGGACGGCGGTCCCGGCCTCGACCTGTTTGCGGATGTCCCGGGCGAGGGCCTGGGCCAGCTGTTTGCGGCCGCTGCGGGCGTCCTCCTTGTCGACCGGGGCGTTCCAGGCCTCGCGGTCGGGGGTCGCGGGATCGCGGAACAGCGGCCAGAGGTCGACCGCGCCATGCTCGCCGACGCGGGCCGGATGGTGGGTCGGGATGTCGCCCGCCACGCCGACGAGGGCGCGGGTCCGCTCGGGGCCCTCGAAGGCGGCGTCGACGAAGGCCAGCACCTCCTCGGTCGAGCGGAAGGAGGTGTCGAGCGGCACCTCCTCGAACGGGCGTCCCGCGCCGCGGGCCAGGGCCTCATAGGCCTGGGCCTCCTGCCGCAGCCGCTCGGGGCGGGCCCCCTGGAAGGAGTAGATCGACTGCTTCTCGTCGCCGACGGCGAAGACGGTGCGGGGGATGCGGGGAACGGTCTCACCCCGGCGCGGCGCGCCTTCGCCCGAGAAGAACTCCTCGGTCAGGGCCTTGAAGATGGCCCACTGGTCGGGAGCGGTGTCCTGGGCCTCGTCGACGAGGACATGTTCAATGCCGCCGTCCAGCTTGAACAGCACCCAGGCGGCGGTGGCCCGCTTGGTCAGAAGGTCCACGGTGCGGACGACGAGATCGGAGAAGTCGAGCGCGCCCTGCCGGGCCTTGGCGGTCTCGTAGAGGGCGGCGTGGGCCTGGGCGAGGGTCAGGGCCTTGACCGTATCGTCGGCGACCTTCGCGGCCCGCATCCGGTCGAGGACGGCGCAGTATTTGAGCGAGACGGAGTCGAGGTAGGCGGCCGCGGCGGGCGGGGCGCTCCTGGTGCCGAATTTGGTCCGCGCCTCGCCCTTTGAGTCGATGAAGAGGGCCTTCATGGCGGCGAGGCTGGAGTGGGGCGGGACGGCCTCGCGCATCTGGGCCGCGATCTTCTGGTCGTTGGCCGAGCCCGTGGCGAAGCCGTCGGCGGCGGCGCGCCAGGCGGCGGGATCGAGCCAGTTGAGGAAGTCGCTCTCGATCGCGGCCGGCGTCTCGTCCTCCGAGACGCCGGCGAGGATGTGCGGACCGGGGGCGGCGCCCGAGGTCCAGCGATCGACATAGGCGACCAGCTTGCCGCGCTCGGCCTCGATCATGGCCAGCAGGTCGTGGAAGGATTTCCAGTCCAGGTCGACGGCGAAATGGGCGTAGGCGCCGCCCAGACGGCCGTCGGGATCGGCGAGGGCGGCGCGGGCCAGGTCCTCGCGGGCCGCATGCGACAGGGCGACGGCGGCCTCATTCTCCAGCACCTTGAAGGCGGGCGAGACGCCGGCCTCGATGGGGAAGCGGCGCAGCAGTTTTTCGCAGAAGGCGTGGATGGTCTGGATCTTCAGCCCGCCGGGCGTCTCCAGGGCGCGGGCGAACAGGCGGCGGGCTTCCTTCAGGTCCGCGGGCTTCAGGCCGGCGGGGTCGCGGCCGTCCAGCCGGGCCAGATCGCCGGACAGGTCGGCGTCGTCCATGACGGCCCAGCGGCCCAGCTTGTCGAACAGACGGGCCTGCATCTCGGCGGCGGCGGCCTTGGTGTAGGTGACGCACAGGATCTCGCCGGGCGGCGCCTTCTGCAGCAGCAGGCGGGCCACGCGGTCGACGAGGGTGGTGGTCTTGCCCGAGCCGGCGTTGGCGGTGACGAAGACCGAGCGGCCGGGATCGGCGGCGGCGGTCTGGTGGGCGCGGGCCTGGTCGAGGGGGGAGAGGGTCATTCCGGGGCCTCGTCCTCGCCGCCGACGACGTGCCATTCCCAGACCCGGGCCAGATGGTCGTAGTTGCCGCCGAAATTGCCCATGAACTGGGGCGCGGCCCAGGAGACATAGGGCCGGGACTCGTCGTCGAAGGCGGCGACGCCGTCGACCAGCCGGGCCAGTTCGCGCTCGGCCAGTTCGGCGGCGGTCAGGGGCTGGTTGCGGCTGACCTTGCCGACGTCGATCGCCTCGCCGGGCGTCTTGCGGCCGGTGACCTTGACGTACAGCAGCTCCGACGCCGGCGTCGGCGGGGCGTCCGCGAAACCGCCGGCGGCGAGGATGGCGGCGGTCAGGGTCAGCTGGGGCGCGAAGCCCTGGGCGACCTGTTTCGCGCTCGGCGTTGAGCCGGTCTTGAAGTCGATGACGGCTGCGCCCGAGGCGTCCAGCTCGATGCGGTCCGCCTTGGCCGTCAGGGTGAAGGGGCCGAAGGGCGCGCCGAAGGTCAGTTCGCCGGTCTGTTCGATCAGCAGGGTGGCGCCGCGCGCCCGGCGTTCGCGTTCCCAGCCCGCCAGCCAGACGGCGCAGTTGCGGGCCAGGGGCGTCTCGCGGGCCATGGCGTGGTCCTCGAAGCCGGCGGCGTCCAGCTCCTCGCGCAGGAAGCCCTCGATCTGGTCGGCGCAATCCTCGGGCAGGGCGTCGGGCCAGCTGACCACGACGCGCTCGATGGCGCGGTGAACGGCGTTGCCGCGCGCCATGGCCTCGGCCGAGGCGCCGGGCCGCTCGAGCTTCTGCAGGCCGAGGATGCGCCGGGCGTAGACGGCGTACGGGTCGCGGACCCAGCGCTCTATCCCGGTGACGGGCAGCCGGCGCGGGCGGCGATGGACGGGCGGGGTCGGGGCCGGACGGCGGGCGTAGCGCGGCGGTCCCGGCGGCGGGACATCAAGCGCCCGGGCGGCGGCCACCGACGCGGAAGTCCGTTCGAGGACGATGGGCGCAGCCGGGGCGTCCGCGCCGCGGGTCAGCATCTCCAGCCGCCACAGCCAGCGCGAGCGGACGGCGGGCTGGCCGCCCCGACGCTCGGAATGAACCAGTATGGCCTCGTCGGCGCAGGCGGCCTGGACGAAGTCCTGGGCGGTCTGGCCGAGGCGGCGCTCGGGCGGCGGCAGGCCGAGGGTCTGGCGCATGGGCCGCGACAGGAAGGGATCGGTCGGGGCGGCGTTGGGCCAGACGCCCTCCTCCAGCCCGGCTAGGATCATGCGGTCGGCCCGCACCAGCCGGGCCTCGATGGCGCCGAGGATGCGCAGGCGCGGCTGGGTGGCGCCGCCGGTGCGCACGGTCTCCTCGGCCAGCAGGGCGCGGATCAGGTCGGCGAATTCGGCGCGCGAGACGCCCCCCAGAGACGCCCCGCCCTCGATCAGGCCGGACAGCAGGGTGGCGGCGGCCTCGCCGTCGGGGCCGGCCCAGGCGTCCTGACCGGCGAGGGCCTCGATCAGTTCGGTCAGGCTGCGGGCGGCGGCGTCCAGCGGCGCGTCCGGCGTGAAGGGGGCGAGGGCGGCGGCGGACAGGGCTTCCAGCCGGTCCACCAGGGCCGTGGCGGCGGTCAGGCGGGCGCGGGTTCCCTCTGACGGGGCCTTGCCATCGTCGCGGGGTTCGCCGGCCTTGAGCAGGGCGCGGCGCAGGCGGGCCCAGTCGCGATGTCGGGGGCCGCGCAAGGCGTGGTGTTCAAGGGCGCGCAGGGCGGCCGCGGCGTCGGTCCCGCCGAGGTCGAGCCGGGTCAGGGGATGTTTGAGCAGGCCGAGCAGGGCGTGGGGGTCGAGCGGCGTCGCAATGAAGCGGACGGCGAGGTCGATCAGGCGGCCGGCGCCCATGCGCGACAGCGGCTGGCCCGACGAGACGTCAGCGACCACGCCCCAGCGCTCCAGCCGGGCCGCGACACGGCGGCCGAGGGCGAGGTCGGGGGTGACGAGGGCGCAGGTCTTTCCCGGGGTCTCCAGGGTCTCGCGCATCATCAGGGCGAGGGCGGCGGCGGCGTCCTCCTCGGCGCGGACGGTGACCACCGACAGGCCCGCCAACCCCTGGGCGATCGGGTCGGCGGACTGTTCGCGGAAGGCGTCGGCGCGCAGGGCGGCGATGACGGCGCGCCAGTCGTCGGTGGCGTCGGCCGGACGCAGGGCCTCGTTGATCAGCCGTTGACGGGCGCGGCCGCGCGCTTCGGCGACGGGGTCTTCGACGGGCTGGAACCACGGGCCCACGGCGTCGCGCTCGGCGCGGCCGTCCAGCAGCCGCCAGAGGGCGTTTTGCGGGTGTTGTTCATTGTCGCCGAGGGTGGCCCAGACGGCCGGGTCGAGCTCGCGGTCGAGGCCGGGCAGGACGACGCAGCCGCGCGGCGCGGCGGCGACGGCGGCCAGGACGTCGGCGGCTGCGGGGGCGGTGCCGGTCGAGCCGGCGGCGATGACGGTCTGGCCCGGCGGCCGCTCGGTCCAGGCTGTGGCCAGCAGGCGCAGCAGGCGGGCGCGGCGCCAGGCCGGGTCGACCAGCCCCATGGCCTCCAGACGCTTCGGCCAGGCCTCGACGGCCAGGGCGAGGAATTGGGCGGACTCGCGCCAGTGCTCGGCCAGATCGCCCTCGACCAGGGTCGCGACCCGGTGCAGGTCCTCGATCTCCTCCAGCTGGCAGGAATCGAGGAAGCCGCCGAGGGCGTCGGCCATCTCCAGCGCGCGCAAGGGCGACAGGCCGGGGCGGAAATCCTCGACGATCATCCGCGCCATCTCGAAACGACGGGTCAGGGGGGCGATGGCCGGCGGCAGATCGAGGCCGAGTTCGCCCGGAGCGAAGGGCGGCTCATCCTCTTCCAGATCGCCGAGGGGCCGGACCTGGGGCAGCAGCAGGGGGCGTCCGCCGGCGTGTTTCGACAGGGCGGCGGTGAAGGCGCGCGCGGCGCGGCGGTTGGGCAGCAGGATGACGGCGTCGGACAACGCCTCCGGCGGATGGTCGCCGAGCCAGTCCAGCACCCCGGCGGCGAGATCCTCGAGAAAGGGCCGGCGCGCCTCGATCGCATACCAGCGCGGGCCCGCCCGTTCGAAGGGATCGAAGCGGCGGGTCATGTGGCGCCTACCGCTCGACGCGCGGCGTCTCGCTGATTGAGGCGCGATGCGATCATCCGCCGCCCGCCAGCTTCGCCTCGGCCTCGTCGCGAGCCTGCGGATCGCCGACGTGCATCCAGTCGCCATCGAGCACACAGCCGTAGAGGCGACCGGCGGCGGCGGAGCGGCGCCAGAAGCCGCTCAACGAAAAGGGTCCGGCCGGGCCGTCGGCGACATAGTCGGGGCGGCAGATGTGGACGCCCATATAGGCGAAGGGCGCGGACGGAGCGTCGCCCCGGAAGGTCAGCCTGCCGTCGTCGGCGAGGAAGACATCGCCATCGCCCTCGAACCCGATCGAGCCTTCGCGTCGCGCGAGAAGAAGCGCGGCGTCCATGATTGACGGATTCCACAGGCGGGCGAGTTGATTCAGTGCATCGCCGCGCGGGTCGGTCCAGACGCTGTCGATGTTGGCGACGAAGACCGGGTCAGGCCCCAGCAGGGCCGCGGCCTTCTTCAATCCGCCCCCGGTTTCCAGCAGTTCGGCGCGTTCGTCGGAGATGACGATGGCCGGGCCCCGGCCGCGCGCGGCCAGATGACGTTCGAGGCGGTCGGCGAACCAGTGGACATTGACCACCGCCCGCTCGACCCCGGCCTCGGCCAGGCGGTCCAGCACATGGTCGATCAGGGCGCGGCCGCCGACCTCGACCAGGGCCTTGGGGCGGTCGTCGGTCAGGGGGCGCATGCGGGTGCCGAGGCCGGCGGCGAGGACCATGGCTGACGTCGGCGCGGTCATTGTCGTCTCGCTTGCGGGACATGGGCGTCGAACCAGCGGGCGACGGGTTCGAGCCCGGGCGTCTTCAGATTGGCGTTCAGATGGGCCCACATGCGCGGCATGAAGGCCCGGTAGCGAGGCTTGCCGTCGCGCACGATCAACCGGGCGAAGACGCCGAGGATACGGGCCTCGTTCAGGGCCGCGAGACCGGCGTAGTCGCGCAGGAAGGCCTCGCGGTCCGTCGCCGGGCGCAGGGCGAAATAGTGATCCAGGGCCCGGGCCTCCAGCGCCGCCGGCACGTCGCGGCGCGCGTCCTGCAGCAGGGAGTGCAGGTCCCACGCCGGATGGGCGCGCACGGCGTCCTGGAAGTCGATCAGCCCGACGCCGGCGGCGCCGCTTCGGCCCGGCAGGCGGATCAGGTTTTCAGCGTGATAGTCGCGATGGGCCATGACCGTGGCCCCGGCCGCGCCGCGGGCCGTGACCGGGGCCCAGGCCGCGCGCCATTCGTCGATGGCGGCCTCGTCGAACGACAGGGCCGGGTCCAGCCCCGGCATCCATTCCACGAACAGATCAGCCCCGCCCTGAAGGGCCGTCTCGTCATAGGCCAGCAGGGGCCAGTCGCCGGCGGCCCCGGACAGGATGGCGGGGGCGGGGGCGTCGTGGAGGGTCGCCAGCGCCTCGACGGCGGCGAGATACAGCGGTTCCTCCGGCTCTCCCGCCTCGATGACCCGGGCGAACAGGTCGTCGCCGAAATCCTCCAGCACGGCGAGGCCGGCGGCGGCGTCGACGGCGACGATCTCGGGGGCGGACAGGCCGAGCGATCTCAGATGGCCGGCGACGGCGGCGAAGGCCTCGATGCGGCCGGCGGACAGACGGGCGACGGCGTTCCAGCCCTCGGCCTTGCGACGTTCGGGCGACCATGACGGATCGGCGGGCGCACTCTCGGCGGCGGCCAGTTGATCCATCAGCATAAGATGGACGCCCGACGGCGTGGTCAGTCGTTCATAGCGGCGCGTCGAGGCGTCGCCGGGCAAGGGTGTGCGCGCCGCATCGGCGAGGCCGGCGGCTCTGAGGAAGTCGAGACGCTGCTGTTCGCGGTCAGACATGAAGGTCCTTCAGTTTGGTCTCCCATGACCCTGCGCCGCAAAGGGCCGCAACCCGGCCCTCTCCCGCTTCGGCCAAGGTCACGGTCAGGATGTCGGGCCCCAGCCAGCGGGCCGGGTGGTCGCCGAGCCGTTCGGGCCATTCGATGATGGCGCAGCCGTCGTCCAGCGCCTCGTCCAGACCGATCTCGGACGCCTCTTCCGGCCGGGTCAGGCGATAGAGGTCGAAGTGGGCCACCGGCGGATCGCTCTCATAGAACTGCACCAGGGTGAAGGTGGGCGAGGGCACGTCTTCGTCGGGGCGGGTCAGGGCGCGGATCAGGCCGCGCGCCAGGGTCGACTTGCCCATGCCCAGCGGGCCGTACAGCAGCACCGTCTCCCCGGGCCCGAGGCGCGGCGCGATGGCGGCCCCGAGGCGGGCGGTGGCGTCGGCGTCGGCCAGGGTCAGGCGGATCGCGTCCGGGTCAGGCAAAGTCGGCGTCCGGCTGGCTGGGCAGGACCCGTTCGGTGAAGGCCTTGAGCCCGTAGGTGGCCTTGACCGCATCGATGTCGAGGCGGGTCGGCGGGATCGGCTTGCCGACCTTCAGCTGGTAGGTCTTGCGGCGCTTGTTCAGTAGTTCGTGGAACAGGGTGATGTCCCGCAGTTCGGGCGAAATCCGGTCGAAGAAGTGGAACAGGCGCGAGGTCGGTCCCGCGACGTGGAACGGCACGATGGGGGCGCCGTATCTGCGCGCCAGGGAGGCGGCGGTCGGGGCCCAGTCCGGATCGGTGACCGAGCCGTCGCGGGCGACCCGGGCCAGGCGGCCGGCGGGGAACATGACGACGCAGCGCTCGGCCTCGAAGGCTTCCCTGGCGGCGTGCAGGGTGGCGCGGGTCTTCTCGCGGGTGCGCTTTTCGACCACCCATTCGACGGGGATGACGGCCTCGCCCAGCCGGGGCGAGACGCGCAGGGCGTCGGCGTTGGCGAAGAAGACGGCGTCGGGACGCCGGGTGCGGATGGCGTCGAACACGGCGATGCCGTCGGCGATGCCGGTCGGGTGGTTGGCGACGACGATGCAGCGGCCCGTCGACGGAATCCGCTCGGGGTTCATGACCGCGACCTTCAGGTCGAGCAGGTCGCTCATATAGTCCAGCGCCCCGGCTCCGGAGAGCGGTCTGACGGCGTCGGCCATGCGCACGGCGGCGCGGTAGTTGAGCAGCTTGTAGAGAAAGGGCCGGGCCAGCGGCCAGGCGAGGGATCCGGTCAGGCGCGGCGCGCGCTCGGCGATCAGCACGTCGCAGACGTGCGGTTCCCGGCGGGTCGGCGTGATGGCGACGGTCTCGGTCATTCGACGCCGGTTGTCGCCGCTCGCGCGGCGCACGGCAAGCAGCTTCCGCCTCCCGCTGCGTGGTGCTACGCCAGCGCCCGGGATTGACGACAAAATCACCGAGGAAACCGCCCATGCGTCACCGTTCACTGCTCGCCGGCGCCAGCGCCGCCCTCGCCCTGTTCGCCGCCGTTCCGGCCGTGGCCGAAGCGCCCCCCGAAGCCCCCTCCGCGGCGACGGCCCAGGCGACCGACGCCTTCGACTATCGCGACATGATCTCCGCCAACCGGCTGGGCGATCCGCAGGTGTCGCCGGACGGCCGCTGGGTCGTCTATGCGGTGACGACGACCGACGTGGCCGCCAACAGGCGGGCGGGGGCGCTCTACATCATGGACCTGCGAGACGGCGGCGAGGGCCGCCGGCTGGCGATCAGCGAGGGCGGCGCCAACACCGCGCGCTGGGGCTCGGACGGCCGGCTCTATTTCCTCTCGGGGCGCTCGGGCACGAGCCAGGTCTGGCGCGCCGAGGCTGACGGGACGCGGCCGGTGCAGGTCACGGACCTGGCTGTGGACGTCAACGCCTACCGGCTGAGCCCCGCCGCGGACAAGGTGGCGGTGTCACTGGCGGTGTTCCCGGAATGCGGCGACATCGCCTGCACCGTGGACCGGACCAAGGCCGTGGCCGACGATCCCGCGACGGGCCAGGTCTATGACCGGATGTTCGTGCGCCACTGGGACACCTGGAACGACGGGACCCAGAACCATCTGTTCGTCCAGTCGATCGGCGCCGACGGCCGCGCCACGGGCCAGCCGGTCCATGTGACGAAGGGCTTCGACGGCGACACGCCCTCCAAGCCGTTCGGCGACGAGAGCGAGTTCACCTTCGCTCCCGACGGACAGTCGATCGTCTTCTCGGCCCGTCTGGCCGGCCAGAGCGAGCCGTGGAGCACCAATTTCGATCTCTGGCGCACCAATGGCCTGTCGGGCGACGGGACGTTCGAGAACCTGACCGACGACAATGACGCCTGGGACACCGGCCCGGTGTTCTCGCCGGACGGCCGGACGATGGCGTACCGCGCCATGGCCCGCCCGGGCTTCGAGGCGGACAGGTTCGCCATCATCCTGCGCGATGTCGCGACGGGCCGGACGCGTCAGATCGCGGCGGATTGGGACCGCTCGGCGGACAGCCTGCAATGGGCGGCCGACGGAAAAACCGTCTATGTCACGGCCGGCGACGTGGGCCAGACCCGCATCTTCGCCATCGACACGCGCAACGGCGCGGTGACGCCCGTCACGGGACCGGGACATGTCTCGGCCTTCGCCCAGACGCCGTCGGGCTTCGTCTTCGCCCAGGACAGCCTGACCCGCCCGAGCGAGTTGTTCGTCAAGACCTTCCGCGGCCGCGACATGCCGCGCCGGATCACCAATGTGAACCCGCAACTGGACGGCCAGGTCTTCGGCGAGCCGGAACAGTTCAACTTCGCCGGTTGGAACGGCGAGACCGTGCATGGCTATGTCATCAAGCCGGCGAACTATGTCGAAGGTCGGAAATACCCGGTCGCCTTCCTGATCCACGGCGGGCCGCAGGGATCGTTCGGCAACGGCTGGTCGTACCGCTGGAACCCCGAGACCTACGCCGGCGCGGGGTATGCGGTGGTGATGATCGATTTCCACGGCTCGACCGGCTACGGCCAGGCCTTCACGGATTCGATCAGCCAGCACTGGGGCGACCGCCCGCTGGAAGACCTGCAGAAGGGCTGGGCCGCGGCGCAGGAACGCTACGGCTTCCTCGACGGCGACAACGCCTGCGCCCTCGGCGCCTCGTACGGCGGATACATGATCAACTGGATCGCCGGGCGCTGGTCCGACGAATTCAAATGCCTGGTCAACCACGACGGCGTCTTCGATATCCGCGGCATGGCCTATGGCACCGAGGAACTGTGGTTCACCGAGTGGGAATACGGCGGCGCCCACTATGACAATCCGCGCGGCTATGAGGCCTTCAACCCGGTCCATCACGTCGACCAGTGGAAGACTCCGATGCTGGTCGTGCAGGGCGACCTCGACTTCCGCATCCCGACCTCGCAGGGCCTGTCGACCTTCACCGCCCTTCAGCGGCGGGGCGTCGAAAGCCGGCTGATCGTCTTCCCGAACGAGAACCACTGGGTGCTGAAGCCGGCCAACAGCCTGCAATGGCACAATGAGGTGTTCGGCTGGCTGGACAAATATCTGAAGCCCGCGCCCTGACCGGGCCGGGATGAGGGAAGGGCGCGTCCGCATCGGGCGCGCCCTTTTTGTCGCTCGCGAGCAAACGCAACCTTCGTCTGAGCCTTTCGAGCGGTTCGCGCGTTGTGAAGGGTTCGATGGAGTTCCGTCCTTGCCCAACCCCTTGAAAGACCATCCGAACTGGCTGGCCGTGCGCGACCGCGCCCTGGTCCCGGCGGGGGCGTGGGCGCGCGACCGGCGCGATTGGGTCAAGGCGAACGACGCCGTCTTCACCAGCTTCCGCCGCCCCGGCCGGACCGAACAGATCGCCGCCGGCGTGACCCTGGCGCTGATCGTCCTGGTCGTGGTCTTCCTGGCGCTGTTCGACTGGAACTGGCTGCGCGGGCCGATCGGCCGCTGGGCCTCGGCCAAATACGACCGGGAGATCGTGCTGCAGGGCGATCTGGACGTGAAGCTGTTCAGCTGGACCCCGTCGGCCCACATCCGCGACGTGCGCGTCGGCGGCCCCGACTGGGCGAAGGAGAAGGACACCCTGACGGTCGAGGACGCCCTGGCGTCCGTGCGCTTCCTGCCGCTGCTGTCGGGCCAGGTGGAGATGCCGCTGGTGGAGATCGTCCGGCCGCAGGTGGTGCTGATCTCGACCGCGGACGGTCGCAAGAGCTGGGTGCTGGATCCGGACAAGCCCGACACGGGGCCGATGAAGCTGCCCCCGATCAACCGGCTGGTCATCCGCGACGGTCAGGTGTCGCTGGACGAGCAGGCGCGCGACATCCGCCTGAACGCCACGATCAACGCGCGGGAGGGGTCGGACGGGAACGCCGGCTTCCATCTGGCGGGGCGCGGAACCGTCAACGGCACGCCGCTGACGCTGGAGGTGCGGGGCGGGCCGTTCATCAACATCAAGCGGAACCGGCCCTATGGCTTCAAGGCCGAGTTGTCGGGCGTGGGCACGACCCTGACGGCCGACGGCGCGATCACCCGGCCGTTCGACCTGGGCCAGTTCAACGCCACCCTCAGCCTGCGCGGCCGCGACCTGGCCGATCTCTATCTGCTGACCGGGATCACCACGCCCAACACCCCGCCCTACCATTTGAGCGGCAAGCTGACCCGGGACGAGACCGTCTATACGTTCAACGACTTCAACGGCCGGGTCGGTTCGTCCGACCTCTCGGGCGATCTGAAGATCGACAGGGTCGACAACCGCCTGCGGGTCGAGGCCAGCCTGTTTTCGCGCCTGCTGGACATCGACGACCTGGCGTCCGTGCTGGGGGCCGAGCCGCGGGTGACCGCGTCGGGCGACACGGTGGCGACCTCCGGCGCGCCGGGCAAGCTGCTGCCGGACGCGCCGCTGAACGTCGAGCGGCTGCGGGTCATGGACGGAACGCTGACCTATCGCGCGGCCCAGGTGAAGCGCAACGAACTGGACGTGCGGCGGGTGAATCTCGGCGCCGACCTGAAGGACGGCATCCTGAATCTCGACCCCGTCTCCTTCGACTTCAACCGCGGCGAGCTGGACGGCACGGCGCGCATCAACGCCAATCACAAGGTCCCGTATTCGACCGCTGACTTCCGCCTTCGCGGCTATCCGCTGGAATCGATCGTGCCGGCGAGGAACGGAGCGCCGACGGTGACGGGCAGCGCCATCGGCCGGGCGAAGCTGGAGGGGCCGGGCGCCTCGATCCACGACTTCGCCGCCAATTCGAAGGGCGTGATGAGCCTGGTCGTGCCGCAGGGCCGGATGCGCGCCGCCTTCGCCGAGCTTCTGGGGATCAATGCCAGCGCCGGTCTGGGCAAGCTGCTGTCCGGCGACAGCGGAACGTCGGAGATCCGCTGCGCCGTGGCCGATTTCACGGTCAGCGGCGGGACGGCGACGGCCCGCACCTTCATCATCGACACCACGCCGGTCCTGGCCAGGGGAAGCGGCACGATCGATCTGGGCGCCGAGACGATGAACCTGCGCATCGACGGCGAGACCAAGTCGCCGCGCCTGATCCGGCTGTGGTCGCCGATCAACATCACCGGCCCGCTGACGGCGCCGCGGATCGGCGTCGACAAGGCCGCGATCGTGGGTCAGGTGGGTCTGGGGACCGTGCTCGGGGCGCTCATCAACCCGCTGGTGGCGCTGTTGCCGTTCGTCGATCCGGGCCTGGCCGAGGACGCCAACTGCGGCGCCCTGATCTCGGGCGCGCGATAAGTTCGCGCATGGTTGAGCCGGAACGGCCTTCCATGCGTATCTTGGACCTTCTCCGTCCGAACCCAGGGATCGCATGACCCGCAGAGGCCTGTTCGCCCCCGCTCTCGGCCTGATCGCCGCGGCCTGCTCGCCTCTGGGCCTGCTGAACAATCTGGGGCCGCGCGACCGGGGCGTGCGGCGTGTGGCGCGCGGCGTCGCCTATGGCGACGACCCCCGGCAGACGATGGACGTCCATGCTCCGGTGGAGGCGGGCGACCGGCCGTGGCCGATGCTGGTCTTCTTCTACGGCGGCGGCTGGGACAGCGGCGAGGGTCGCCTGTACGCCTGGGCCGCGCAGGCGCTCGCGGCGCGCGGCTTCGTGGTGGCGACGCCCGACTACCGGCTGGTTCCCCAGGTTCATTTCCCGGCCTTCATCGAGGACGCCGCGGCGGCGACCGCCAAGGCCGGCGAGATCGCGGGCCGGCTTGGTGCGGACCCGGCGCGGCTGGGCGTCATCGGCCACTCCGCCGGGGCCCATCTTGCGATGATGATCGCCCTCGACCGGCGATACATGACCGGAGCCGGCGCGCCGGGCCTGATCAGGGCGGCGGCGGGTCTGGCGGGCCCCTACGACTTCCTGCCCTTCGATGTCCCGGCCTCGATCAACGCCTTCAGACGGGTTCCGGACCCGACCCTGACGCAGCCGGTGACCTTCGCCCGCGCCGACGCCCCGCCGCTCTGGCTGGGGCATGGGGTGGAGGATGTGGTGGTCCACGCCGAGGACACCACCATCCTGTGCGAGCGGATGAAGGCCGTCGGCGGCCAGTGCGAGGCCAGGCTCTATCCGGGGCTGAACCACGCCGACCTGATCGCGACCTTCTCGCCCCTGTTCCGTCGCAAGGCCCCGGTGCTGGACGATGTCACCGCCTTCCTGCACCGCGAACTGGGTTGAAGCTCCACCGTCTCGCCAAGGTCATCTTCTTCCGCTAGAGGAGGCCATGACAGAAACGATGACTCCACAGGCGGCGCTGGACCGCCTCGAAACCCTCTACAATCAATCCGTCTCCAACCTGCGCACCGCGGTGGGGACCTTCCTGCGGACCGGCGAACGCGCCGATCCCGAGGCCCGGGCCAGCGGGCTGTTCGCCTATCCCGAGCTCAGGGTCAGCTGGTATGGCGAACGGCCCGCCAATCTGGAGCAGCGCGCCTACGCCCGGCTCTCGCGGCCGGGGGCCTATGCGACGACCATCACCCGGCCGGACCTGTACCGCCCCTATCTGCTGGAACAGCTGACCCTGCTGGAGGCCGATTACGGCGCGACCTTCGACGTGCGCCCGTCGGAGCAGGAAATCCCCTTCCCCTATGTGATGGACGGCTCGGACGTCGCCCTGGACCGCAGCCAGACGGCCTCGGTCGCGCGCTATTTCCCGACCACGGACCTGGCCCACATCGGCGACGAAATCTCGGACGGGATGTTCGACCTGACCAGGGATTTCCCGCTGGCCCAGTTCGACGGGCTGCGGACCGATTTCTCGCTGGCCCGTCTGCGGCACTACACCGGCACGCCGGTGGAGGACGTCCAGAGCTACATCCTGTTCACCAACTACAACCGCTATGTCGACGAGTTCGTGCGCTGGGCCTGCGCCCAGCTTCAGGATCCCAACAGCGCCTATGAGAAGCTGGTCTGCGCCGGCGGGATCGAGATCACGCGCGACACGCCCAGCCCCGAGACGGCGGTCATGGACGCGGCCTGGAAGAAGCACCAGATGCCCGCCTATCACCTGACGGCGCCGGGCCATCGCGGCATCACCCTGGTCAACATCGGCGTCGGACCGTCGAACGCCAAGACCATCTGCGACCACCTGGCCGTGACCCGGCCGCACGCCTGGATGATGATCGGCCACTGCGGCGGCCTGCGTCCCAGCCAGAGCATCGGCGACTATGTGCTGGCCCACGCCTATCTGCGCGACGACCATGTGCTGGACGCGGTGCTGCCGCCGGACATCCCCATCCCGTCGATCGCCGAGGTCCAGCGGGCGCTGTACGACGCCGCCAAGATCGTCTCCGGCGCGCCCGGCGAAGAGGTCAAGCGGCGGCTGCGCACCGGCACGGTGGTGACCACCGACGACCGGAACTGGGAGCTGCGCTATTCCAAGTCGGCGCTGCGCTTCAACCAGAGCCGGGCCGTGGCCATCGACATGGAATCAGCCACGATCGCGGCCCAGGGGTATCGCTTCCGCGTGCCCTACGGGACGCTGCTGTGCGTCTCGGACAAGCCGCTGCACGGCGAGATCAAGCTGCCGGGGCAGGCCAACCGCTTCTACGAGGGCTCGATCTCCGAGCACCTGCAGATCGGCATTCACGCCATCGACCTGCTGCGCGCGGAAGGCAATCGCCTGCATTCGCGCAAACTGCGCGCCTTCGACGAACCGCCGTTCAGATAGTCAGTCGGGCTTTTTTGTCTTGTCCGAAAAAGCGTCCTCGACCTCGTCCTTCGTGATCCGTTTCGACGGATCGCCGGGCTGGTTGAGGTTCTGCTCTTCGGTGCCGTCGCCCATCATGCCGGGATGAGGGTCTTTTTTCGGGTCGTCGCTCATGGCGATCACTCCTTCGATGCCCTGACGTAATCCCGGGCGGGGCAGGTCGTTCCCGCTACGTCTTCAGCCGTTTCGCATTGGCGACGGCGGTCTTGTGGATCGGCCGCATGGCGTCGGCGTGGCCCTTCAGCAGTTCGGTGTTGAGGGTCAGCATCTGACCCGCCGCCCGACTCCACCAGCCGACGGCGTAGCTGTACTGGGCCTGCAGGGCCGCGGCCGGGGTCGAGGCGGAGGCGATCGACGCCGCCGCCTTCGACGCCAGGCCGGCTTCGGTCAGGGCGCTGGAGCCGACACGGCCGCTTATGTCGCCGAATGTCTTCGCCAGGGCCGAGGCCGAGGCGGACAGGGCCTCGACCTTTTCGGTGCTCATGAGCGAGATTTCCTTCAGGTCGACCTTGCGCGGATCGGCCATGCCCGCGGCCATGATCCCCATACGGGCGTTGATCACGTCGCCCGCCGCCTGCAGCATCTCGCCGCCGGACAGGGCGGTGTTTGCCGCGCGGGCGCCGTCGCGGGTCAGGCGGCGGCCGGTCTTGATGGCTTTGTCGAACTGGGTCATGCGCCGAGCCTTGGGCCCCAATCAGGTCGCGGGCAAGACCTCCGAGGCGAAGTCGGCCACGTCCTTCAACAGGGCCGGCGCGGCCGCGTCGATGATGGTCTGTCCCTTCTCGGGGCTGGCCTGGGCCGGGTCCGAGCCGATCCGGCCGTCGGGGAACCGCGCGCGATAGTCGAGCGCGTCGCGGATGGGGCCGCTGGGGGCGATCTGCGGGCTGTAATCGGCCACCTTGATGCGGTCCGGATAGGCGGCCTGGGTGACGGCGATCTCGGAGGGGGTGGCGTGCATGCCGTGGCCAGTCGGGAACATCCGGTTGCAGAGGCTGTGGACGCCCGGCAAATCCCACCAGTTTCTGAGCTTGAGCACGAAGGGCGGCTGCTCCTCGACGAACGACCATTCGGCGTAGATCTCGGCGAAGGTCGCCTCGATGGTGGCGACATTGCCGCCGTGGCCGTTGAGGAAGTAGATCCGCTCGAAGCCGTGGCGGCTCAGCGAGGACACCCAGTCGGTGATGGCGGCCATGAAGGTCGAGGGCCGCAGCGAGATGGTGCCGGCGAAGGCCAGGTGATGCTGGGCCATGCCGATGTTGAAGGTCGGGGCGACGACCAGGCGCTCGTCCTGCGCCTCGGCGGCCTGGGCGATGATCTCCGGGCACAGCCAGTCGGTGCCGAGCAGGCCGGTCGGGCCGTGCTGTTCATTGGAGCCGATGGGCACGACGACGGTCTTCGTCGTCTTCAGCCGCGCATCGATCTCGGGCCATGAGGAGAGATGGATCAGCATGGGTACGCTCCGGAACAGTCTCCGCGCGGTCTAGTCCGATTGGCGGACGAGGCCAACCGTCAGGCGGCGAAGGCGCGCAGGAAGCGGCGGGCGGCCTCGGCGGCGCGGACGCCCAGGTCGAAGGCCGGGTGGGGCACGCCGAGCACGCCGCGCAGATGGCCGTGGCCCAGCACCATGCCCGAGAACATCTCGGCCGCCGCGTCGGGATCGGGAATCCGCAGCAGCCCCTTGCCGTCCTGCTCCGCCAGCCAGGCGGACAGGCGGCGCAGGCCTTCGGCGGGCCCGGCCTGATAGATGGCCTGGGCCAGTTCCGGATCGCTGGGCGACATCAGGGCGACCCCGCGCATCGAGGCGCCGGCCTCCTTGCCGCACAGCTTTTCCAGCATGCCGGCGGCCATGGCGGTCAACACCGTTTCCGGATCGCCGCCGGTCCGCAGCGGCGTGCTGATGGCGTCGGAGCGACGGGCCGCCAGGGCGCGGCCGATCTCCACCTTGGACGGGAAGCGGTTGTACAGGGTCTGGCGCGAGACCCCGGCCCGGCGGGCGATGGCCTCCATCGAGGCGAGGGCGCCTTTTTCGGAGAACAGGGCGAGGGCCGCGTCCAGAATGGCCTCCGTCTTGGTCTCGTCGACCTGTCCGATGACCCGCGCCATCAGTGGGCGTCCACGGGCGGCGCGCCGGCGGCCGGCTTCGCGGGGCGGGAGAGCAGGGTGACGAAGGCGGCGAAGACGCAGCCCACCGCCAGCATGGCGAAGGCGTCGCCGAAGGCCAGGGTCGTCGCCTGTTTGTACAACATGCCGTAGAGCGCCTTCATCGCCGCCCCGGCCGGGTCGATCGAGCCGGCGAACCGTTCCTGCATTCCGGCCAGCATGCCCTGCATGCCGCCGCTGGTGACGGAAATGTTCTGGGTCAGCTCGCTCATGTGCGACGCCGTATTCTGCGTCAGGGAGGTGTTCAACAAGGCCAGGCCGAAGGCTCCGCCGACGTTGCGCGACAGGTTCACCAGGCCGGAGGCGTTCTTGACCATGTGCGGCGGCAGGGTCGACATGGTCACCTGCTGGGCCGCGATCATGGCCATCATGACGCCGGCCCCGCGCAGGGCCTGAACCCCGGCGAACTGCCAGAAGCCCCATTCGCTGGTCACGGCGTGGGCGTCCCACATGCCCCAGGCGCACAGCATGAAGCCGCCGAACATCAGGATGCGGGCGTCGACCTTGCGCACCAGCCGGCCCGCGAAGGGCGCGGTGGCGAACATGGCCAGACCCGACACCACCATGGTGGTCCCGACCTCGGCGGCCGAATATTCGCGCACCCGCGACAGGAACAGCGGCAGCAGGAAGGTGCCGCCGAACAGGGCCGCGCCGACGATGAAGGTCATCACCACCCCGACCATGAAGTTGCGGTTGGTGAAGGCGCGCAGCTCGACCACGGGGTTGCGGTAGGTCAGCGACCGCCAGATGAAGGCCGGGCCGGTGATGGCGGCCAGGACCGACAGCCACAGGATGTTGTCGTCCGAGAACCAGTCGTTCTTCGACCCTTCCTCGAGCACGAACTGGAGGCTCATCAGGAAGACGGCCATCAGGGCCAGGCCCCACCAGTCGAAGCCCTTGGTCAGGGATGGATCGCCCTTGTCGAAATTGGCGTAGCGGCCG
The DNA here is from genome assembly GCF_041648615.1 of Brevundimonas sp. Classification (GTDB taxonomy): domain Bacteria; phylum Pseudomonadota; class Alphaproteobacteria; order Caulobacterales; family Caulobacteraceae; genus Brevundimonas. The sequence goes on along the minus strand of NZ_JBAZOS010000008.1, from coordinate 20,483 downwards.
ACCAGGAACAGCACCAGCAGTCCGGGCGGAACGTTGATGAAGAACAGCCAGCGCCAGCTCAGCCACTCGGTCAGGTGGCCGCCGAGGGTGGGGCCGACGGTGGGCGCCAGGGTCACGATCAGCCCCATGACCACGCTGGCGGTGATGCGTTTCTCGGGCGGGAAGGCGGTGAAGGCGACGGCGAAGACGGTCGGGATCATGGCCCCGCCGACGAAGCCCTGAAGCGCCCGGAAGAAGATCATGGCGTCGATCGACGTCGACAGGCCCGTGGCCACGCTCATCAGCATGAAGCCGGCGCAGGAGACGAGGAAGACCTTCTGCGTTCCCCACAGGCGCGAGAGGTATCCCGACAGGGGGATCATCACGACCTCGGGGATCAGATAGGCGGTCTGGATCCAGCTGATCTCGTCGGCCGAGGCGCCGACCCCGGCCTGGATCTGCGGCAGGGACGAGGCCACGATCTGGATGTCGAGAATGGCCATGAACTGGCCGATCACCATCCCGGCGAAACCGAGCAGCAGGATGGTCCAGTTGATCTTCGGTTCGGCCGGAGGGGCCCCGGCGACCGCGGGGGCGGCGGCGGTCACTGGACCGCGACGCCCGTGTCGGCGGCGGCCGTGGCCATGGTCCCGGTCGCGGCCTGGGCGAAGCTGAGGCCGCCGCGGCTCTTCAGATCGACCTTGACCTCGACCGACAGGCCGGGCCGCAGGGCGGCGCCGGCGGTATGGTCGACGCGGATGCGCACGGGCAGCCGCTGGGTGATCTTGGTGAAGTTGCCGGTCGCGTTCTCGATCGGGATCAGGGCGAACTCGGATCCGGTGGCGGGCGAGAAGCTGTCGATATGGCCCGTCAGGCGTTCGCCCGGGAAGGCGTCGGCGGTGATCTCGACGGTCTGGCCGAGGCGCAGGCGGTCGACCTGGGTCTCCTTGAAGTTGGCGACCACATAGGCGTCGCCCAGCGGCACGATCGACAGGATCTGGCCGCCGGGGCGGACGTACTGGCCGACGCGGACGCCGCGGGCGCCGATCACGCCGCCGACAGGCGCGCGGATGACGGTGCGGTCCAGGGCGATGCGGGCCTGTTCGACCTGGGCGCGGGCCACGTCGACGGCGGCGACGCTCTGGCTGCGGGTCGAGCCCAGCACGCCGGCGGTGCGCTGTTCGGCGACCAGGGCGGCCTGGGCCTCGGCCACGGTGGCCTGGGCGGTGCGGGCGCCGGCCTGTTCCGTCTGGATTCGTTGTTGCGAGACCCAGCCCTGCTCGGCCAGCTTGCCGTAGCGGTCGACCTGCTGGCGGGCCAGATCGGCCTGGGCCTGGGCCTGGGCGACGCCGGCGGCGCGCGAGGCGATCAGGGCCTGCTCCTGGGCCGCGCGGGCGTCGACATTGCCGACGGCGGCGATCACCGAGGCCAGGTTGGCCTCGGCCTGGCTCAGGGCGGCGCGGGCGTTGGCGTCGTCGAGACGGATCAGGATCTGGCCCGGCGCGACGCGCTGGTTGTCGGCCACCAGCACCTCGACGACATAGCCGTCGATCTGGGGGCTGACCTCGGTGGTGTCGGCGGCGACGAAGGCGTTGTCGGTGGACACCCAGCGCTGCTTGCCCTGCCACCAGACGATCCCGCCGATGACGACGGCGACGGCGACGACGGCGCCCACGATCAGGGGCAGGCGCTTTTTCAGGGTGGGCGACAGGGGCATGGGGGGAATGCTCGGGAAGGGTGTCGGGGAGGACGACATAAAATGGACGATACTGTCCAAAAATCAATACCGCCTGTTCGGCGCCGCAACACGTCATGTTTCGCATTGTCCCCGCGCCGGACTTGACCCCGGCGGCCCTCCCGGCGACGACACCGCATGAAGCCCGTGAAGGCCCGAACGAAAGCCCTGCCCCGGCGCCCCGCCGTGATGACCGGCGCGGTCATCCCCGTGCTCGGCTGGCCGCCGGACGAGGATCGGGTCGAGGCCGTCTTCGAACGGCTGTCGACCGTGATGCCCGAGCCGAAGACCGAGCTGAATTTTTCCAGCCCCTATACCCTGGTGGTCGCCGTCGCCCTGTCGGCCCAGGCGACGGACGTCTCGGTCAACAAGGCGACCGAAAAACTGTTCAAGGTCGCCGACACGCCGGCGAAGATGCTGGCGCTCGGCGAGGCCGGGCTGGTCCCCTACATCGCCTCCATCGGCCTCTATCGCGGCAAGGCGCGCAACGTCATCGCCCTGAGCCGGATCATCCTTGAGCAGCACGGCGGCGAGGTCCCGTTGAACCGGGCCGGGCTTCAGGCCCTGCCCGGGGTGGGGCGCAAGACCGCCAGCGTGGTGCTGAACGAACTGGGGATCGAGGCCGCCATCGCGGTGGACACCCATGTGTTCCGCGTCTCGCACCGGCTGGGCCTGGCCAACGCCGCGACCCCCGACAAGGTCGAGGCCCAGCTGTTCCGCGTCGTGCCGGAACAATGGCTGCCCAAGGCCCACCACTGGCTGATCCTGCACGGCCGATACACCTGCACGGCGCGGCGCCCGAAATGCAGCGCCTGTCTGATCAGCGACCTGTGCCCGTCGAGGCCCGATTTGGTGGCGATGGGCGAGGCGGCCTGAGGAGGGGTAAGGTGAACGATCACGAGCTCGGATTTATTCAATTTCTCGCCGAACCCGGTCGGGGGCGGATGCGAACCCTTCTGGAACGGGGGGCGAAGCGGCGACCGGAGGTGCGCGCACTGCTTGACCACGCCATTGCGCTCGATCATCGCCACGCGACCCTTCTGGACGGAGCGGTCGCCTCGGCGCCGAACGTGGAAGCGCTGCTCCTTAGGTACGGGGCGCCCCCAACCTGTTTTGTCATCTCTTCCGACAAGCAGATGGATGGACGCGAAATGCCGCTGAGGGATGCATTGTCTGGCGTTGTCGGATCCGATTTCGGAACCTTCCTGTCCTGCATTCCCGGAAAGCTCGGCTACTTCGAGTACGAAGACCTCCGATCAGCTTACCTGCTTCGGAGATGAGGAATCAGCCGAGCCGGGCTCGCACCGCGTCCGCGAAATTCCGGCCGCCTTCCGGCGCCGAGCCCAGGTAGAAGTCGGGCTCGATCAGTTCGGCCTCCATCAGCAGCCAGCGGCCGTCGGCGTCGGGGGCCATGTCGATGCGGGCGTAGAGCAGGTCCTCATCGATGGCGGCCAGTGTCCGTTCCGCCAGGGCCAGGGCGCCCGCCGGCGGTTCGGCCAGCGCCGTGTAGCCGCCGCCGTACTGGACCTGGACCCTGAACTCGCCGGGAACCGGCCGCTTGTTGACGACGTGGCTGAGCCTGCCGCCGAAGAACAGCAGCGAGGTCTCGCCCTCCGTCTCGATGGTCGGCAGATAGGGCTGGATCATCGCCGGACCCGCGGGCGCATCCGTCAGCCGGTCGCCGCGCGACAGCCTGAGAGTCTTCCACGCCCCGCCCGAGACGCGCGGCTTGACCACCAGCCGGTCCGTCCCGAAGCGGTTGAAGGCTGCGTCGACGTCGGCCTGTCCGGGATTGTCGATCCAGACCGTGTCCGGGATGGCGATCCCCTGATCGGCCAGCCGTCCCAGATAGCGCTTGTCCGAATTCCAGCCCAGCACCGACGGCGGGTTCAGCATCCGCACCCCGGCCGCCGCCCAGGTCGCGCAGGCCTGCATCCAGCGGCCGTGGTCCCGGTGATAGCCCCAGACGATCAGCGGCAGGACCAGCGGATAGCCGGTCAGGCCGGAAGCGTCGTCGACGTGCCCGGTCCATGGCGTCGGCGCCACGGTCACGTCGGCGAGCGACAGGGCCTGAGCGAGCCGTTCCAGCACGCCGGGCCACTGACCGGCGTAGGAGGGATCGGACGGATCAGGGGTGAGGACGGCGACTTCGGTCATGACCGCGTCTTAGCGAACCGACGGCAAATGCATAAGGCTTTCCTTATGGGTTTTTGGATGACGCGGGGTCGGTCCTCGGCTATGGGCCGCCCATGACCCAGATTCCCGCCTCCTATGATGTCTGCGCCGTCGGCAATGCGATCGTCGACGTCCTCGCCCCCTGCGAGCCCGCCTTCCTGACGGCCCAGGGCCTGACCGCCGGTTCGATGCAGCTGGTCGACGCGCGACAGAGCGCCGACCTCTACGCCGCCATGGCCGCGGGCGTGGAAGCCTCGGGCGGCTCGGCCGGCAACACGGTCGCGGGCGTCGGTTCGTTCGGCGGTCGCGCCGCCTATATCGGCAAGGTCGCGGACGACACCTTGGGCGGCGTCTTCACCCACGATATCCGCGCCGCCGGCGTCGCCTTCGAGACGCCGCCGCTGAAGGACGGGGCGGAGAAGGGCCTGGCCACCGGCGTGTGCATGATCAATGTCACGCCGGACGGCCAGCGCACCATGTGCACCTTCCTCGGCGCCGCCAACCAGCTCGCCGTCGCGGACATCGACGCGGACCTGATCGGCGCCTCGGCCATCGTCTATCTGGAAGGCTATCTGTTCGATCCGGCCCCGGCCCGCGCCGCCTTCGAGGCCGCCGCCGCCGCCGCCCACGCCGCCGGGCGCAAGGTCGCCATCACCCTGTCCGACACCTTCGTCGTCGCCCGCTGGCGCACCGAGCTGCTGGCCTTCATCGAGGCCTCGGCCGACATCGTCCTGGCCAATGAGGGCGAGCTCCACGCCCTGTTCGAGACCGAGGATTTCGACCAGGCCGCCGCCCATCTGGGCCGGATCGTCGAGATCGCCGCCGTCACCCGCGGGGCCGCCGGCTCGGTGGTCTTCGGCGAGGGCGGGGCCGAGCGCGTCGAGGTCGCGGCCGTGCCGGTCGCCAAGGTCGTCGACACCACGGGCGCCGGCGACCAGTACGCGGCGGGCTTCCTGCTGGGGCTGGCGCGCGGCCTGTCGCTGGAAGACGCCGGCAAGCTGGGCTCGCTGGCCGCCGCCGAGGTCATCGCCCACTGGGGGCCGCGGCCGATGACGTCGCTGGAGTCACTGGCGAAAGACGCCGGTCTGCGGCTCAACCCCGCCTGATCGTCACATACAGGGCGCCGTCGCCGCCGTGATGGCGGGCGGCGGAGGCGAACCCTGACACCACGCCGCGTAATGCGGCGCCCTGCAGCCATTCATGCACCGAGGCCCGGATCACGCCGGTCCCGCCGCGCCGACCCTGTCCGGTGATGACCAGCACCGAGCGACAGCCGCGGGCCTGTGCTCCGATCAGAAAAGCCGTGAGGGCGTCCTGGGCCTGGAAACGGCCGAAACCGTGCAGGTCGATGCGCGCCTCGATCGGATCCCGCTCGCGCGACAGGCGGCGCTGACGGCGCGGCTCCAGCGCCTCGGGCAGGCCGCGCGGGCGCTCGTGAGCGACGGGCGGCGTGTATGACGGCGGCGCTCCACGCCCTTTCGGCGCCGTCTTCGGATGCGGGGCGGCGGGCGGATCGACGATGGCGGCGCCGGGAATGACGCGGGCGGCCTTCTTCGGCTTCGCGGGCGTGACCGAGCCGGCGACGCGGGCCCAGATGCGGCGGTCGTCGGGGCTCAGGTCGTCGCGGCGGCTCATGTCGCGCCGGGGGCGGTCCCGTCGGCGTCCTCGTCGGAGCCCGGATCCTGGGGCCCCGGCGTCTGAACCAGCAGATCGCCCGGCTGGCAGTTCAGTTCGCGGCACAGGGCGTCCAGCGTCGAGAACCGGATGGCGCGGGCCTTGCCGGTCTTCAGGATCGACAGGTTCGCCAGGGTCACGCCGACGCGGTCGGCCAGCTCGGTCAGCGACATGCGCCGCTCGAGGAGAATGCGATCAAGCTGGACGCGAATGGCCATGGCGGGGCTCTAGCGGACCTTTTTCAGATTGTCAGTTCGGATTCGCGGCGCAGGCGGGCGCCTTCGCGGAACACCTCGGCCAGGACGAAAACGACCAGGACGGAAAAGGCGGGGGTGACGAGGTCGAACAGGGAGGGGGGATCCATCTCGCCGCGCGCCAGACGCGCCACCAGGGTCTGGCCGATCCAGGCGCCGCCGGTGACCACGCTCAGGGTCAGGCCGATCTGCTTCAGCCGGCTGACATTGGTGGGATGGAACGGATCGCCGGTCGCCAGGGTGCTGAAGATGCGGCGCAACTGCCTCAGGATCAGGGCGAACCCGCCGAAATAGCCGGCGAAGGCCCCGAAGCCGAACAGGATGTAGGTGCGGGAAACGGGAATCTGGGTGCCGCCCGATTCATCACTGAAAATCAGGCCGGTGGGTCCCATGGGAATGAACAGGGTGACGACGAAAGCCGCTACCACGATCAACGTCAACAGGATCATCAGCCAGTAGGCGACGCCGAGAGCCGCGTTCAGCAGCTGTGACATCGAGCGGGCGCGCAGGCCGGGCACCGCCGGTACACGAATCCCGAGTTTCCTCGTCTTCGGGAAGCGCATGCAGGGGCCTCGTTTCAGGCCGGGGGTCGGGGCGAGGATGCCGCGCGGGGTCCGGCGAACCCACACGCGGGCTTATTCATCGCGATTGTCATGCCGATCGTCAAAGCTCCGGTGAGACATTCTGTTTGGTCAGGCGCCGTTGGGGCGACCCGGGACCGGATCGGCTGAATCAGAGGGCCTGGATCAGAGTGGCGACCAGGGCGGTCGGCAGGGCGGCGAGCAGCATGGCGTTCAGGACGCCGTGGCCGACCTTTTCGATGAAGTAGGAAGCGTTCATGGTGTTCATGGTCTTTCTCCGTAGTTCCTGAGTGAGGGATGTTTTCACCCCTCGTTCGTTGATCCGCTGCATCGATCTTGCCGGTTTCGGCTTGTTCGGGGAACGTCGCGGCGTCCGTTCTTGAAGACATAGATAGGACGTGCGTTGTAGGAAGTCATGTTACATATCGTTTAACGATATTAAACTTTGGCAATGGATTGTTGCGGAGCGCGTGATCGGGATGAAACTCAGGCTTATCAAGGGGATGCGTCTCGTCGTGGCGACCCATAATCCCGGCAAGGCGGTCGAGATCCACGCCCTTCTGGACGGACATTACGCGGTGGTCACGGCGGCCAGCCTGAATCTTCCGGAACCGGAGGAGACCGAGAGCACATTCGCGGGCAACGCCCTGCTGAAGGCGCGCCACGCGGCGGACCGGTCGGGCGAGGTGGCGCTGGCGGACGACTCCGGTTTGTCGGTGGCGGCGCTGGACGGGGCGCCGGGCATATTTTCCGCCCGCTGGGCCGGGCCGGACAAGGATTTCGCCTTTGCCATGCGCCGGGTGGAAGAAAGACTCGAGGAGATCGGTTCGGATGATCGCCGCGCCTGGTTCACCTCGGCCCTCGCGGTGGCCTGGCCGGACGGCCCGGCGGTGGTGGTCGAGGGGCGGGTCGACGGCCTGCTGACCTTCCCGCCGCGCGGCGACCGGGGCTTCGGCTATGACCCCATCTTCATTCCGGAAGGCTACGACCAGACCTTCGGCGAACTGGACCCGGCGCTGAAGGATTCCATCAGCCACCGCGCCCGGGCGTTCGCGAAGCTGAAGGCGGCGCTGATTGACTGAGCCTGTTCCCGACCCTGGAACCGACGTCGCCCTCTACGTCCACTGGCCGTACTGCGCGCGCATCTGCCCCTATTGCGACTTCAACGTCGTGCGCGACCGGGGGCGGACGGCGGAGCAGGCCGGACTGGTCCGCGCCATACTGCTGGACCTCGAGGCGCAGGCGGCCCTGACCGGTCCGCGCCGGCTGGCGTCGATCTTCTTCGGCGGCGGCACCCCCTCGCTGATGGCGGCCGAGGCCGTGGGCGCGGTGATCGACCGGGCGCGGTCCCTGTTCGAACCGCGCGGGCCGATCGAGATCACCCTCGAGGCCAATCCCACCGACGCCGAGGCCGACCGGTTCGCCGCCCTCGCCGACGCGGGCGTCAACCGCCTGTCCATGGGGGTGCAGGCGCTGGACGACGCGGCCCTGGCCTTCCTCGGGCGCAATCATTCGGCGGCCGAGGCCCGGCGCGCCGTCGCCGTCGCCGGCCGCGCCTTCGACCGGCTGTCCATCGACCTTATCTACGCCCGGCCGGGCCAGACCGTCGGCGGATGGACGGCGGAGCTGAGCGAGGCGCTGGACATGGGGTTCGAGCACGTCTCGCCCTATCAGCTGACCATCGAGCCCGCGACCGCCTTCGGCCGCGCCGTCGCCCGTCAGGCCTGGACGCCCCCGGACGAGGATCTGTCGGCCGCCCTCTATGAGACCACCCAGACCGTACTCGAGCGCGCCGGGTTCGAGGCCTATGAGGTGTCCAACCACGCGCGCGGCGTCGCAGCGCGGTCGTCGCACAATCTGCACGTCTGGCGGGGCGGGGATTATCTGGGCGTGGGCCCCGGGGCGCATGGACGGCTGACGCTCGGCGGAGCGCGGACGGCGACGGTCGCGCACCGGGGGATCGGCGCCTATGTCGCCGGGGTTGCGGCGTCGGAGCCGTGGAGTGAGCGGGAGACGCAGTCGGGCCGGGATGCGGCGGAAGAGAAGGTGCTGCTCGGCCTGCGGACGGTCGAGGGCGCGGCGCTGGCCGATCTGGCGACGCTGGAACTGGCGGCGGGGACAGGGCCGCTTTCCGCTCTGCTGGCCGATGGTTTCCTGGCCGTCCGGGCCGACAGGGTCGTCGCCACGAGGGCAGGCCGACCCGTGCTCGACGGCGTTCTGAGGGCGCTGCTGACATAGGCCTGTGGCCGTTCGGCGCGATCCCGAGGCCGTCGCACGTCCGAATCTGACGTAGCCGCATGGTTCACTGCCGGAATCGGGAGGCCAGTCTTTGACAATCGGGTGCAACACAGAAATCGGAGCCGCACGATGCGCACGATGCGCACGGTGTGAACGGTGTTTTCGGCCGTCCGTCATCTCCGTTCGTCGCCGCGCCCTTGAGCGGCGACGCCCCGGCTGGCACGGTCCCGCCGATGCCAGAGTCCTCCCCTGATCCTTCGCCGTTTCCGCCGACCGCCCCGCCGCGCCGCACCGTGGCGTCGGGCCTCTATCTGGTGGCGACGCCGATCGGGAACCTGCGCGACATGACGCTGCGGGCGCTCGACGTGCTGGCCGCCGCCGATCTGGTCCTGGCCGAGGACACGCGGGTGACCGCCAAACTGCTGTCGGCCTATGGGTTGAAGGTCCGGCTGGAGCGCTGCGATGACCACGCCTCGGCCCGCGCCGCCGACCTGGCCATCGAGCGGTTGCGCGAGGGGGCGGTGGTGGCCCTGGTGTCCGACGCCGGCACGCCGCTGGTCAGCGATCCCGGCTTCGTCGTCGCGCGCGCGGTGATCGCCGAGGGACTGCCGGTGCATCCGATCCCGGGTCCGTCCAGCCTGCTGGCGGCGCTGTGCATCGCAGGCCTGCCCGCCGACAGGGTGTTGTTCGCCGGCTTCCTGCCGCCGAAGTCCGGCGCGCGCCGAACCATGCTGGAAGAGGTGCGGACCGCGCGCCAGACCCTGGTCTTCTTCGAAAGCGGGCCCCGCCTGGCCGACAGCCTGGCCGACATGGCCGCCGTGCTGGGACCTCGCCCCGCCGCCGTCGCCCGTGAACTGACCAAGCTGTACGAGGAGTGCGTCCGGGGTTCGCTGGCCGAACTGGCCGTCGACCCCCGCTGCCAATCCCCCAAGGGTGAAATCGTGGTGGTCGTCGGTCCCGGCGACATCGAGGTCGCTTCCGACGCCGACGCCGACGCGGCCCTGGCCGAGGCCATGACCCGTCTTCCGCCCGGCGAGGCGGCCGCCGAGGTGTCGCGGGCGCTGAACCTGCCGCGCAAGCCGCTCTACAAGCGGGCGCTGGAGATGCAGGGTCGGTGAAGTCTCCGAAGCCCGCGACCCGGCTCAAGGCGCCGAAGGCCGCGCGCATCAAGCGGGACTGGCGGGTCGGGCTGGGGGCGAAATCCCACCGCGCCGGGCACGGCTCGGAGTGGCTGGCGGCGGCGCTGTTGATGGCCGAGGGCTATCAGATCCTCGGCTTCCGGCTGAAGACGCGCGCCGGAGAGATCGACATCCTCGCGCGGCGGGGGCGGACCCTGGCGGTGGTCGAGGTCAAACGGCGCGCGACGATGGAAGGCGCCCTGACCGCCCTGGCGCCGGATCAGTTCGATCGCCTGCTGGCGGCGGGTCGGGCGGTGTTGCGCCAAAGACCCAGCCTGGCCGGTCATGTGTTGCGAATCGACATGGTGGCGCTGGCTCCCGGACGGTTTCCGCGCCATCGTCGCGGCGTTGACGCCTTCGGGAGGGGCGGCGCATGACCCGCGACGACGCGATCGCCGTGCTGACCGAGGCCGGACAGGCAGACGACGACGCCTTTCCGCTGCTTGAGGCTGCCATCGCCTGCGCCATTCACGACTATCCGTTCCGCGATCCCGAACCCGTTCGGACACTGGCCAACCACGCCGCCGACCGGCTGGCCGAACGCATCGGCGGCGAAAGTCCCGATGACGCCCTGACCGAAACCATGGCGGTCGACCTGCGCCTGAACGGCGACCTGCTGCACTATGACTCCGCCGCCAACACCGACGTCATCGACGTGGCCGAACGTCGGCGTGGCCTGTCGGTGGCGCTGAGTGTCTTCTATCTCGACGCCGCGCGGCGGGCGGGACTGAAGGCGCAGGGCGTCGACTTCCCCGGCCATTTCCTGCTCCGGGTCGAGACGCCCGAGGGGCCGGTGGCGCTGGATCCATTCAGCCAGGGCCGGCTGGTCCTGCCTTCGGAGCTGACGCGCCGGGCCCTGCGCGCGGGCCTGACTCCGCATGTGGCCGACCGTCTGGACGTGCTGATGGCCCCGGTCAGCGACCGACAGGCCCTGATCCGGATGCAGAACGTCCTGTTCAGTCGCGCCATCCACGCCCAGGATTTCGAAGGGGCCGAACGGTCCGCCCTGCGCCGCGCCTTGCTGGACCCCGAGGACCACCGCCCGTGGCTGGATGTGGCCGCCGCGCGCGAGAAGCAGGGCGCCCTGGCCGGCGCGCTCGAAGCCCTCTCGCAGGCCCGGACCCTGGACGATCCGATGGAGATCACGCGCCGCATGTCGGTCGACCGGGTGAGGCTTCAGCTTAATTAGGCCGGCCTGCCGCCCTTCGGGCGGCTTGAGACCGGACGAGGCTTGCGCCGCCCCGCCCGGCTGCCCATTAGCCATGGCTGACGTTTGGAAGGACAGGGCATGTTGAGAGTCGCGATCCAGATGGACCCCATAGAGGCGGTCAATATCGAGTCCGACACGACCTGGCTGATGATGACCACGGCGCAGGACCGGGGCCACGCGCAGTGGGTCTATGACTTCCGCACCCTGGCCCTGGAGGACGGGAAGCTGTTCTGCCGCGCCCGGCCCGTAACCCTGCGTCAGACCGAAGGCGACCATGTCTCGTTCGGCGAAGAGGTGAAGCTGGACCTCGGCGAGGATGTCGACGTCATCCTGATGCGGCAGGATCCGCCGTTCGACATGGCCTATGTGACGGCCACCTACCTGCTGGAGACGGTGCATCCGAAGACCCTGGTGGTGAACGATCCCGCCGAGGTCCGCAGCGCGCCCGAAAAGCTGCTGGTGACGCAGTTTCCCGGCCTGACGCCCCCGACGCTGGTCTCGTCCGACCCCGTGGCCCTCGTCGATTTCCATGAGCGGCACGGCGACGTGGTGCTCAAGCCCCTGCACGGCGCGGCGGGGTCGGGCGTGGTCAAGCTCAAGGCCGGCGACCCCAATCTCGAGGCCCTGATCGAGATCCACATGACCGGCAGCCGCGATCCGCTGGTGATCCAGAAATTCATCCCCGCGGTGTCGAAGGGCGACAAGCGCATCATCCTGATCGACGGCGAGCCGGTCGGAGCCATCAACCGGATTCCGGCTTCCGGACAGGTACGCTCGAACCTGCGCGTCGGCGGTACGGCCGCCCCGGTCGAACTGACCGCCCGCGACCGCGAGATCTGCGCCGCCATAGGGCCGACGTTGAAGGCGCGGGGCCTGCTGTTCGTCGGCATCGACGTGATCGGCGACTACCTGACCGAGATCAACGTCACCTCGCCGACGGGAGCCCAGCAGCTGAAGCGCTTCACCGGCGTGGATGCGGCCGCCCTGATGTGGGACGCGATCGAGCGCAAACGCGCCGCCTGATCCCAATGCAGGGTTGCGGTCCGGCGTAAATCTGGATTGCATTTCATCCGGGTTCGTGTTTCGTTCCCTGCCGGCAGCGGGAGGGGCGCGGTGGCGGCTCGGGTGGTGACGGTCGCGTTCGAAGGCGTCGAGGCGCGGCGCGTCGACGTCGAGGTGCAACTGGTCGGCAATGACGGGCCGATCGTCTTCGCCATCGTCGGCCTGCCCGACAAGGCCGTGGCCGAGAGCCGCGAGCGGGTGCGCGGCGCCTTCGCCGGCATCGGCCTGGCCCTGCCGCCGCGGCGCATCATCGCCAATCTGGCGCCGGCCGACCTGCCCAAGGAGGGCAGCCATTTCGACCTGCCCATCGCCCTCGCCCTGCTGGCGGCCATGGGGGTGATCACGCCCGACGCCCTCGACGGCTGGGCCGCCGTCGGCGAACTGAATCTGGACGGCCAGATCGCGCCGGTGGGCGGAACCCTGCCGGCGGCGGTCGCGGCCTCGGCCATGGGGCTGGGCCTCATCTGTCCCGAGGCCAACGGGCCCGAGGCGGCCTGGGCCGGCGACGTCAACATTCTGGCGCCGCGTTCGCTGATCGGTCTGGTCAATCATTTCAAGGGGACCCAGGTGCTCCGCGCGCCCGAGCCGGGTCCGGTGCGGATGGGGGCGGCGGTCCCCGACCTGCGCGAGGTCAAGGGCCAGGAGAGCGCCAAGCGCGCGCTGGAGATCGCTGCGGCCGGCGGGCACAACCTGTTGTTCGTCGGTCCGCCGGGCTCGGGCAAGTCGATGATGGCGGCCCGCCTGCCGGGCCTGCTGCCGCCCCTGACGCCGCAGGAGCTGCTGGAAACCTCGATGGTCTGGTCGGTGGCGGGGCTGATCGAGCGCGGGGCCCTGACCCGCGCCCGGCCGTTCCGCGCGCCGCATCATTCGGCGTCCATGGCGGCCCTCACCGGCGGCGGGCTGAAGGCCAAGCCGGGCGAGGCCTCCCTGGCCCACAACGGCGTGCTTTTTCTCGACGAGCTGCCGGAATATTCGGCCCAGGCCCTGGACTCGCTGCGCGCGCCGCTGGAGACGGGCGAGATCGTGGTGGCGCGGGCCAACGCCCATGTCCGCTATCCCGCCCGCTTCCAACTGGTGGCCGCCATGAACCCCTGCCGGTGCGGCGTCGGAGGCGGCGGCAAGGGCGCGTGCGGCAAGGCCCCGCGCTGTCAGCGCGACTATCAGAACCGCATCTCGGGCCCGATGTTCGACCGTATTGACCTGACCGTCGAGACGCCGCCCGTCACGGCCTCGGACATGGCCCTGCCGCCCCCGGCCGAGGGCACGGCCGAGGCCGCGGCCCGCGTCGCCGCCGCCCGCGCCATGCAGGAGGAGCGGCTGCGCGCCGCCGGGATCGATCCGGCCGTCGCCCGCGACCAGGCCGTCAACGCCCGCGCCTCGGGTGAGACCCTGGACCGGTTCGCCACGCCGGACGCGCCGGGCCGCGCCCTGCTGATGCGGGCCGGAGAGGCGGGCGGACTGACGGCGCGGGGCTGGACCCGCACCCTGCGGCTGGCGCGCACCATCGCCGACCTCGACGGCTGCGACGGCGTGCTGCGGCGGCACATCGCCGAGGCCCTCGTCTACCGGCGCTCGACCGTGGGGGCGCAGGGCGATTTCGAACGTCAGACCTCGCATCACGCAGACGTGCCTGTTTTCTGAAGGACTTTTGAGCGGGCGTTAATACCTGGGGCCGCATGTTTCCCGCACAGTGTGAGGGACGCGAGGCCAGAATGGCGCGACGTGGGAAGACGACCGAACCGGCAGACCTGAAACCCGCCAGGGGGGAGGCGCCCGAACAGCAGTTCCTGCGTCTGATGAGCCATGAGATGCGCACGCCCCTGAACGGCGTCATCGGCATGTTGGGCCTGCTGCAACGCACACGGCTGGACGGGGCGCAGCGCGCCTACGCCGAGGCCGCCCGTTCCTCGGCCGAACATCTGCTGGGTCTGGTCAACGACCTGCTGGACTACGCCCGGCTTGAGGCCGGCAAGCTGGAATTCGACGCCGCCCCGGTCGATCTGGAAGGCCTGGTGCGGGGCGTCGCCGAATTGCTGAGCCCCCGGGCTCACGACAAGGGTCTGGAGATCGTCTGGTCGGTCGCCCCCGATGCGGTCGACATCATCGGCGACGAGGGCCGGCTGCGGCAGGTGTTGTTCAACCTGGCCGGCAATGCGGTGAAATTCACCGAGACCGGCGGGGTCAGGATCACGGTCGAGCGGGTCGGCGGCGCGGCCAACCGGCCCCGGCTGGCCTTCATCATCGACGACACCGGTCCCGGCGTTCCGGCCGAGGCGCGCAAACGCATCTTCGAGGAGTTCGGCCACGTCGACGCCTCGGACGCCAGCCGCTTCGGCGGCGCCGGCCTGGGGCTGGCGGTGGTGTCCAAACTCGCTTCGGCCATGAAGGGCGTGGTCACGGTCGGCGACCGGCCCGACGGGGCGGGCGCCCGATTCCGCTTCGAGGCCGCCTTCCCGCTCGCCAAGGGCGCGGCCGACCGCGGCCGACCGCTCGCGGGCTGCACCGTCAATGTCATCAGCCCCGACCCCTTCGTTCGCGCCGGGGCCATCGCCCAGATCGAGGCGTCCGGCGGACGCCCGGGCCCCGCGGGCGAGGTCGTCCTGATCGACCACGCTGCCCGCGCGGCGGGCTCGGGACTGGCCGCCCGCCCGGCCCAGGGGCGCGGCATCATCCTGCTGAAGCCGTCGGAACGCGATCTGATCGCCCGCTACAAGGGCGCCGGGTTCCACGGCTATCTGATCAAGCCGCTGCGCCGCGCCTCGGTGGCCGAACGGGTGCTGGCCGCGGCCGGCGGCCGGTCCACGCTGCAGCCCGGCCTGCCGCCGCCGCCGCCGCCCGAGGACGATCGCGTGGCCACGACCCGGTTCTCGGGCACGCGGGTGCTGCTGGTCGAGGACAATCCGGTCGGGGCCCTGCTGGCCGCGACCCTGCTGCGGCGCGAGGGCTGCGCCGTCGAGACGGCGGCCAGCGGCCATGAGGCCGTCGCCGCCATGAAGCGGGCCCGCTACGACCTGGTCTTCATGGACATGCGCATGCCGGGCATGGACGGGCCCAGCGCGGCCCGGGCCATCCGCGCCGGCGGCGACCGGACGCCGATCGTGGCCCTGACCGCCCACGCCTTCGCCGAGGATCGCCGCACCTGCCTCGAGGCCGGGATGGACGATCATCTGGTCAAGCCGCTGGAACTGGAAAGTCTGCGCGCCTCTCTGGCCCGCTGGACGAACCGCGCGGAGCGCGCCAAGGTCGCCGTCGCATAAGGGACGCTCGGGGGCGTCCGGAGAGACGCGCCCATGACCGACCCGACCACGACCGACGCGCCGGCCGTCGCGGCCACCGACATCGCGCCGAAGGGTCTGGGCGTGCTCAAGGCCGCCTTCCGCGACCGGCGCACCCTGGCCATGCTTCTGTTGGGCTTCTCCGCGGGCCTGCCCTTCACCATGCTGATCGGCACGCTGAACGCATGGCTGTCGGACGCCGGGGTGGCGATCTCGACCATCGGCATCCTGTCGTGGATCGGACTGTTCGGGGCGTTCAAATTCCTCTGGTCGCCCGTCGTGGGTCTGGTTCCGCCCGTGATCGGCAAACGGCTCGGCCGGCGCCGTAGCTGGATGATCGGCTGTCAGCTGATCATTGGCGGGGCCCTGATCGTCATCGCCGTGTCGAGTCCCGAAGGCGGCACGCTCGGTCTGCTGGCCAGCGCGGCCGCTCTGGGGGCCTTCGCCTCCGCGACACAGGACATCGTCATCGACACCTGGCGGATCGAGGTGGCGGGGCCGGGCGCGCCGATTGACCTGCTGTCGACCATCTACCAGTTCGGATTCCGCACCGCGGCGCTGGTCGGAGGCGCCGGCGCCCTTGTCCTGGCGGACATCGCGGGCTGGCCGGCCACCTTCGCGGTCGGCGGCGTGCTGATGGGGCTGGGACTGCTGGGCGCGGCCATCGCCCCCGAGCCCGCGCCGGCCCCGCCGCAGGCGATCGCGAAGGAGCGGCTCGGTTCGCCGCGCCTGAGGCTGTTCGCCCTCGTCGCGACCCTGGCGGCCTGGGTCTGGGCCGCCTTCATGCTGGTCAACTTCATGGTCACGGCCCTGACCACGACCCCGGCGCCCAGCGCGGGGGAGTTCACCGGGACCTGGGGTCCGTGGATCATCGGCGCCGCCGTCCTGCTGCCTTGCGCGCTCGCCGGCTTCGTCGTCTGGCGCGGTCGGGTGGCGGTTCCGGCCCCGGGCGACCGGCCGATCCTGACCATGCTGTATGACGCCATCATCGCCCCCCTCGTCGAGCTGATGGGGCGGCTGGGCTGGGGCGCGCTGATCGTTCTGGGCCTGATCCTGACCTATCGCATCACCGACGGGGTCTGGGGTCCGTTCGCCTTTCCCTTCTACATGGGCGACACCGGCGGGGCGCTTGGGCACACCAAGACCGAGGTGGCGCTGGCGTCGAAGACCTTTGGCGTCGTCATGACCATCGTCGGCATCGGCCTGGGAGGCTGGGCGCTGCTGGTCATCGGGCGGATGGCGTCCCTGCTGATCGGCGCCGTCCTCGCCGCCGCGACCAACCTGCTGTTCGCCGACCTCGCCATGGGCGCGCCGGTGATCGGCGGCTTCATGAGCGCGACCGGGCTGTATGGCCTGTTCGGGGCGTTCGGGCTCGGCGAGCCGATGGCGCGTCTGATGCTGGCCATCGCCGGCGAGAATATCGCGGGCGGTTTCGCCGGCGCGGCCTTCGTCGCCTATCTGTCGGCGCTGTCCAGCAAGATGTTCGGCGCGGTGCAGTTCGCGGTGTTCACCTCCCTCGCGCTGTTGATTGGCACCTTCGGTCGCGGGGCGTTGGGCGAGATGATCGAGAAACAGGGCTTTGCCCCCGTATTCGTCTTCGCGGCGGCCCTCGGCGGGATCACCGTCGTCTTCTGCATACTGGAATGGGTGCGGTTGGCGGCGGAGAAGCGGAAGCTCGAAGCCTCCGCCTGATCCCTCAACTCTCGACCACCGCCCCTTCGTCATAGGCGGCGAAGGTGGCGGCGGTGATGATCTCGGAGACCGAGGCGCCGAGGCTGACGATCTGGACCGACTTCTCGAGGCCGACCAGAAGGGGGCCGATCACGGTCGCCCCGCCCAGCTGCTGGACCAGCTTGGTTGAGATGGCGGCCGAATGGATGGCCGGCATGACCAGGACGTTGGCGTGGCCGGTCAGGCGCATGAAGGGGTAGGCGGCGCGGGCCTCGGGATCGAGGGCCAGCTCGGGCGGCATTTCGCCCTCGTATTCGAAATCGACGCCCTTGGAATCGAGGATGCGGATGGCCTCGCGCACCTTTTCGGCCCGGTCGCCCGGAGGGTTGCCGAAGGTCGAATAGCTGAGGAAGGCGACGCGCGGGGTCTTGCCCAGCTTGCGGACGGTGGCGGCGGCCTGGATGGCGATCTCGGCCAGTTCCTCCGCGTTCGGAAGTTCGTGGATCGAGGTGTCGGCGACGAACAGGGTGCGGCCCTTGGCGAGCAGGATTGACAGGCCGATCATCCGCTCCTTGACGTCGAGGACGCGCCGGACCTCTTTCAGCACCATGTTGAAATTGCGGGTCACGCCGGTGACCATGGCGTCGGCCTGGCCGCGGGCGACCATGGCGGCGCCGAAATAGTTGCGGTCCTGATTGATCATCCGCTGGACGTCGCGCTTCAGATAGCCGCGACGCTGCAGGCGGGCGTAGAGCCAGTCGGTGTAGTCGACATTGTGCTCGCTGACCCGGGCGTTGACGATCTCCATGCCCATCTCCTCGAAATTGAGACCGGCCTCGGCGGCGTTCTTGCGGATCAGCTCCTCGCGGCCCAGCAGGATGGGGGTGCCCAGCTCGGCCTGTTTGAAGCCCCAGGCGGCGCGGATGACGGCGGTCTCCTCGCCCTCGGCGAACACGACCCGCTTGTTGGGGGCGGCGCGCACGGCGCCGGAGATGTTCTGCATCAGGGCCGCGGACGGATCGAGCCGCGAGCGCAGCTGGGTCCGGTAGGCGTCCATGTCCTCGATGGGCTTGCGGGCCACGCCGGTGTCCATCGCCGCCTGGGCGACGAAGGGCGGGATGTACCAGATCAGGCGCGGGTCGAAGGGCGTGGGGATGATGTAGTCGCGGCCGAATTTGAGCTTGCGGCCGCGATAGGCGGCGGCGACCTCGTCCGGCACGTCCTCGCGGGCCAGGGCCGCCAGGGCGCGGGCGCAGGCGATCTTCATCTCGTGGTTCACCTGCCGCGCGCGCACGTCGAGGGCCCCGCGGAAGATGTAGGGGAAGCCGAGGACATTGTTGACCTGGTTGACATAGTCGGACCGGCCGGTGGCCATGATGGCGTCGGAGCGGACGGACAGCACGTCTTCCGGGGTGATCTCCGGGTCCGGATTGGCCATGGCGAAAATGATCGGATCGGGCGCCATCGAGGCGACCATTTCCCTGGTGATCGCGCCCTTGGCGGAGAGGCCGAGCACCACATCGGCGCCGACCATGGCCTCGGCCAGGGTGCGCAGCGGGGTGTCGACGGCATGGGCGGCCTGCCACTGGGAGACGTTGTCGCGGCCGTGATAGATGACGCCCTGACGATCGCAGATGATGGTGTTTTCCAGCCTGACGCCCGCGGCCTTCATCAGGGCGATCGAGCTCAGGCCCGCGGCGCCGGCGCCCGACAGGACGACCCGGATATCCTCCAGCCGCTTGCCGGCGATATGGGCGGCGTTGATCAGGGCCGCGGTCGAGATGATGGCGGTGCCGTGCTGGTCGTCGTGGAAGACCGGGATGTCCAGCAGGTCCTGCAGCTGGCTTTCGATGACGAAACATTCGGGGGACTTGATGTCCTCCAGATTGATGCCGCCCCAGGTGTCGCCGATGTTCTTGACCACGGTGACGAATTCGTCCGGGTCGGTGGTCTTGACCTCGACGTCGAAGCTGTCGACGTCGGCGAAGCGTTTGAAGAGGACGCATTTGCCCTCCATCACCGGCTTGGACGCCATATGGCCGAGGTTGCCGAGGCCGAGGATGGCCGTGCCGTTGGAGATGACGGCGACCAGATTGCCCTTGGAGGTGTAGTCGTAGGCCTTGTCGACATCGTCGGCGATGGCCAGGACCGGAATGGCGACGCCGGGCGAATAGGCCAGCGACAGGTCGCGCTGGGTCGCCATCGGCTTGGTCGGCGCCATGGAGATCTTGCCCGGGGTCGGGCTGCGGTGGAACTCCAGGGCGTCTTCGTCGGAGAAGGTCTGTTTGTCTGTCAGGTCGGCCATGGACTGTTCCTAGAGCGGGGGACGGGTCGGGACAACCGTTGTGGGGTGTTGGGCCCGTGCGTTCTCCCTCCCCTTCATGGGGAGGGATGTCGGCGCGAAGCGACGACAGGGTGGGGTATGTCGAAGAGGATGCCGTGCGGGGGTTCCCCACCCGTCCGCTTCGCGGCCACCCTCCCCACGAGGGGGAGGGAGAGACAGCAGGCGTGCGTCATCGTCTCGCCGGCGTCGCCGCCGGAAAGGGTGGGGAGGTCGCGGAGCGCGGGCGGCTTGGCCCGGAACCGGAATGTGGCCCCCTGCTTTCGCGTTACGGGGACCGTGATGTGTTTTCGGCGTCGCCGCCTGCGCTCCGCGTGATCGCGGCTTCCGAGCGCTTCGGGGCGGGCATCCCATGGCCAATCGGGGCTTGCCAATTTTCGGCCCCCGATCTCTCGCCATTTAGGCCCTTTCGAAACTAAGCCCGGGCGGGCAGGAGCGGCCAGGCTCCTGGGCTCCTCCGTTTCAACCCGGAGGACAGTCCCTGCGCGCGCCGGAAGGGGGAGCAACCCGTCCTCCAGCGCGGCCGGTTCCGCCGCGCACCCCCCGAAGGCGACGCGCGACGTCCCGCAACGATCACACCCGCCGCACGTGATTGGCCCTGGCGCCAGACGCCCTCCCCCGCGACGGGATGAGGGAATGATAAGGCCGTGGGGAGCGGCGCCAGGAATATAGTTTGGGAAAAGCGGAAGCTGTTGATGCGGCGGGATATTGTCTCGCCAACCCGACTATAGATTCGCGGAGTAGCGTCACGGATAACAGGGCGTCTTCGCGCCGTGACGGAGGGGTCTGTCCGCGCGCGCGGCCCGTCGTCGGATCGCATGCGATCCGCCTCCGCCCCCTCCACCGCTTCGCGGTCCCCCTCCTCGCGGAGCGGGGAGGAGACGGGAGCCGCCGTCGCCGCCGCCGCGCTTCACACGCGAAGCGCGCCCGTGCGTTCGACCACCACGGGACCCGTCATGAGGACGTGGTCCGTGGCCTCGTCCCAGTTGATGTCCAGCTCGCCGCCGTCGACCTCCACCGTCGCCGCGCGCCCGGTCAGGCCGCGGCGGGCCGCGGCGACGAGGGCGGCGCAGGCGCCGGTGCCGCAGGCCCGGGTCAGGCCCGCGCCGC
>NZ_JBAZOS010000007.1:0-95800 GCF_041648615.1 Brevundimonas sp. | reverse complement strand
TCCAGGGGCGAACCCGAGGCCACCGAGACCGTGGCGTTGTCCGCCAGACGGTTCGAGGCGCCGAGGCTCAGCGTGCCGGCCTGCACGATCACATTGCCCGCGCCGCTCGTCCCGTTGAGCGTCGAGGCGCCGCCGGTGTTGAACAGATCGCCGGCCCCGAGGTTGGCGTTCACCATCGCGCCGGCAAGATTGTAGCTCACCGCCGTCAGCGTGCCGGTTCCGTACAGTGAACCGTTCAGCGCCAGGACGCCGATCGTGTCGCTGAAGCTGTTGAGGTTCAGCATGGATCCGGACGCCACCGAAACCGTAGCGTTGTCCGCCAGACGGTTCGAGGCGCCGAGCGACAGGCTGCCGCCGTTGACGACGACCAGACCCGCGCCGACCGTTCCGTTCAGCGTGGTCGTGCCCCCGCTCGCGTAGAGCGTCCCGGCGCCGAGGTTGGCGTTGAAGATCGCGCCGTAGCTCGTGTAGCCGCCGGCGGTCAGGGTTCCCGTGCCGTCCAGGCGAGTGCCCGTGTAGAAGGTTGCGGTCGCGACGGTGTCATTGAACGCCCCGATGTCGATCACGCCGGAGAAGCTGGCGGTCAGATTGGTCGCGTCGGCGAGCACGTTCGAGGCGCCGAGACGCAGCGTCGCGCCCGAAGCCGTCGTCGCGCCGGTGTAGGTGTTCGCGCCGCTGAGCGTGAGCACGCCCCCGCCCGTGACCACCAGCCCGCCGGAGCCGCCGATGACGCCCGCGTAGTTGTTTGCACCCGCGCCGCCCACGGTGAGCGTGCTGGATCCCAGCGCCACCGACCCCGCGCCGTTCAGGGCGCCGATCCGCTCGTTTGCGTTCAGCTGAAGCGCGCCCGGCCCCGCGATGGTCACCGCCACGGCGTCGTTGATCGCGGCGCCGCCGCTGACCGCCAGCGTGCCGGAGTTGATTGCCCAGTCGATCGTCTGGCTGTCGAACCCGCTCAGGGTCCAGACGCCCGTGCCGTTCATGGCGCGGCTCTCGAAACCGAGGACGTTGCCCATGTTGACGGTTCCTGCGCCCGCGCCGGCCAGTTCGAAGCTGTCGACCCCGGCATTGCCCTGAAGGATGCCGCTGACGGAGCCGCCGCTGACCAGGGTGACCGCGTCGTTGCCGCTGCTGCCGGCGTAGGTTCCGTTCAACGCGCCCGCGACGCGCAGAACTCCAGCCCCGCCGCCGAAGTTGAGGACCGCGCCGTTCACGCTGGAGCCCGCCTGGATGTCGACGCTCAGCAGGCCCGAGCCGAAGTTGGCGACGCCGTTGTTGATGACGCCGCCGGCCTGGTTGACGATGGTCGTGGCCACGGCCCCGTCGATCGTGACCCCCTGGTTGGCGCCCGCCTGGGAGCCGCCGCCGATCGTGCCCGAGTTGGTGATCGTGCCGCCCGCGCTCAGCGCGATGCCGGCATAATCGGTGGCGCCGATCACGCCGGCGTTGACGATGTTGGCCGCCGCATAGCCGCGCACGCCGTAGTCGACGCCCGTGATCGTTGCGCCCAGCTGGTTGTCGAGCGTCAGCACCCCTGCATAGGAGGCGACGCCATAGGTCCCCGTGATGAGCCCGCCCGCCTGGTTGGTGACGCTGCCGCCGACGTTCAGCCGGATGGCGTCATTGCCGCCCGCCGTCACGACGCCGCCGGTGATCGAACCTGCGACGATCCGGCCCGAGTTGGTCACGCTGTCGAGCGCATTGTTGCTGACGAAAGCGGAGAAGGCGTGGAAAATGTCGCCCGCATTGTTCAGCGAGACGGCGCCCGACGCCGTCGACAGCACGGCCGCGGCGCCAGCGCCGACGATCGAACCGCCTGCCTCGTTGTCGATCGTGAGCAGGCCGGCGCCGGCGTTCTGGACGAGTCCGTTGATCGCGCCGGCGTTCGTCACCGTGGCGGTCGCCGCGCCGTTCTTGGTCACCGCGCCATTGACCGTGCCCGCGTTGGTGAAGGCGCCGCCGTTGGTGAAGGTGACGGCGTTCGACGCTGTGATCACGCCCGTGCTGGTCAGCGCGGATCCGTCGAAGATCGTCACGCCGGGCGTCGCCGTGATCACCCCGCCGAGGGTCACGACGCCGCTGACGCCGATCGAGCCCATGCCGCTGATCGCGTTATTGAACACGGCGTTGTCGCTGCGGTTGAAGTTCAGCGCCGCGCCATTGGCGAGGACCGCCGCGCCGGCGAAGGCGC
Source organism: Brevundimonas sp. (assembly GCF_041648615.1). Lineage (GTDB taxonomy): Bacteria > Pseudomonadota > Alphaproteobacteria > Caulobacterales > Caulobacteraceae > Brevundimonas. The sequence continues at coordinate 93,609 of NZ_JBAZOS010000007.1, read as the reverse complement.
CCGTCGTGCCTCCGTCGCCGATCTGCAGGATGCCTGCGTTGACCGTCGTGCCGCCGGTATAGTCGCTCTCACCCGTCAGGATCAGCGTGCCGAGGTCGGTCTTGAGCAGTCCGCCCGCGCCGGTCAGCGCCGAAGCGATGGTGGCGGTCCAGGCCGCGCTCGGGGCCGTGCCGTCGCCGACGCGGATCGTGGTGTTGGCGTTGGCCAGGGTGATCGCATCGCCTTCGATGCGATAGCCGTCAGCCGCGAACTGCATGCCGGTGACCGCGACGATCCCCGCCACATCGTCCACCGTCACGACGTCGCCGGCGCCCTGGAAGATGGCGAAGCCGGGCTGCGGCTCCATCGCGCCGTTGAACTGGCCGTTCGCGTCGGTCCATTCCGAGCCCGCCGCCGTCCAGACGCCCGCGCCGCCGTTGACCGCGCCGTTGTCATGCTGGCCCGCGTTTCCGCCGTCCCAGAACAGCAGTTCGGTCGGGGCGTGTACGATGTTGACCTGGCCCGCGACCGAGGTCTGGACCAGCACGCGCTGGGCGCCGCCCGGGACAGTGCCGACCGCCAGACCGTTGTCGGTCAGGACGCCGCCATAGGTCATCAGACCATAGACGCCGAAGCCATAGGCGCCGGTGCTGGCGACATTGACCGTGCCGTCCAGCGTCAGGTCGCCGGTCACGGCGAACAGGGCGGGACCGGCCGCCCCGCTGAAGGTCGCATTGATGGTCGAGCCCGACAGCAGGCCCAGCGAGCCCATGGTCAGGGTCGAGCCCTGGACGCCGGTCAGGGCGCCGCCGTTGGCGATGCTGACCGCACCGGTGATGGTTCCGCCGCCGCGCAGGGCGCCACCGCTGGAGACGCTGGCAGCGGATTGCAGCGTGCCGTTGACGATCAGCGAACCGCCCGACACCGAAGCGCCGCCCGAGAAGGCGCCGGTTCCGGTCAGGGTCAGCGTGCCCGACTGATGGGCGAAGGTCTCGAAGTTGGTCAGGTTGGTCAGATTGACCGAGGCCACGCCTCCGCTGAGGTTCGAGGTGAAGCTGTCCGTGCCGGTTCCCGCGTCGATCAGGCCGCTGAAGGCGCCGCCCTGCCAGGTGAGGCTGTCGGCGCCGGCTCCGAGGGTCGCGCCGGTCATCGAACCCGTCGAGGCCAGGGTGATCAGGTCGGCGCCCGAGCCGGTGGCGACATAGGCGCCGGTGAGCGAGCCCGCGATCGTCGCGGTGACCGTTCCGCTGGCGCTGGAGCGAACAGGGCCGGTGACCGAACCGGACTGCAGATTCAGATTGAAGGCGCTTGCTCCGGACAACAGAATGCCGCCGGTGACGCCCGTGATCGAACCGCCGGACAGGTTGGCGATGGAGCCGCCGGCTGTCATCGAGACGCCGTAGCTGCCCGCGCCCGCTCCCGCGATCGCGCCTGCGTTGGTGAGGGACGCGCTTGAGGTGGCGTGGACGCCGCCGATGTTTCCGACGATCACGCCGCCCGTCTGGTTCGTCAGCGTAAGGGGACCGACCGACACGACGCCGTAGCCGCCGACCGTCTGGGTGTTGGCGATGTCGCGGCCGATCACGCCGGCGTTCGTCACCGTCACCGCGCCGGCCGAGGCGCTCGAGACGCCGTTGCCCAGCAGGGTGTAGATTTCGCCGCCGGCGAAGTTATTGACCGTCAGGGCCCCGTTGGTGTTCTCGATGCCGTTGTAGACGTCGCCCAGGACGCGGCCGTAGTTGTTGACCACCAGCGTGCCCAGCGCGCTGTTGTCGTGCCGGATTCCGGCATTGTAGCCCCGGATGGTCGATCCGGCGCCGGTGTCGGAGACCGAGCCGTTGTTGATCGTCGTCGTCGTGCCGGCCGCGTCAATGACGAACACGGCCGCGCCCACGGCGCCGTCGCCGCCCGTGCCGCTGTTCTGGATCAGGCCCAGGTTGTTCAGGGTCGTATTGGTCCCGTTCAGCCGCACGCCATTGAACTGGCCGCCCTGGATGGAGCCGGTCGTGGCGATGTTCAGGGTGGTGTTGGCGCCGGTCAGGACGACGCCGGTGGCGTCGCCGCCGCTGCGCGCGCCGCCGTAGGTCCAGGACCCCGAGGCCAGGGTCAGCGCGCCGCCGGTGACGGCGCCGGTGTAGGAGCCGCTGCCGGCGGCGAGCGTCAGCGTCTGGCCGCCCGCGATGGTCGTGGCGCCGGTCCCCGTCAGGCTGGCGATGGCCTCGGAATTGGTGACCGTGAAGGCGCCGGGGGTCAGGATGTTGACGACGCCGAGATCCGAGATCGCCGCGCCGTTCTGCACCACCAGCACGCCGCCGATGATCGAGGTCAGGCCGGTGTAGTTGTTGGTTCCGGACAGCGTCAGCGTGCCCGAGCCCGTCTTGGTCAGGCCGCCGCCGAGGGCGAGGCCGCCCGTGAAGGCGTAGTTGTAGGTGGGCGTGCCGGTGTGATCGCCCACATAGGCCGAGCTGTCACCCTGGTTGTTGTACCCGGCGCCGCCGGTGTCGATGCGGGCGTTGGCCGCCAGCTCGGTGAAGTTCGCCGGGTTGCCGCCGTAGCGGTTGTACCAGGCCGTGTCGGTTATGGTCGAGGTGCTCACACCGGCCGTCGAGATACGATAGTCGCCGGCGGCGCCGCCGAACAGCAGGGCGGCGGCTTCCTGGCCCGTATAGGTCGGCGGATTGGTGGACCAGTTCGGGCCGTCCGTGACGTTCCAGGTGCCGACATAGGCGACGGGCGTCTGGTCGGTGATCGTACCGGAGAAGGTCGTCGAGGCGTCGTTGCCGCCCAGGGTGAGCGTATTGCCGAGCACGCGCGTCGTGCCGGCGCCGGCCAGGCCGCCGATCGTCTCGCTGTTCGCGAGCTGGAGGGTCGCGCCGCTGGCGACGTTCACCGTGCTGGCGTCGCCGATCGCCGCGCCGCCGCTGGCGATGAGGGAGCCGGCGGTGATGGTCGTCGCGCCGCTGTAGGTATTGGCTCCGGTCAGGGTGACGGTCTGCGCCGGTGCGTTGATCTGCAGCGTGCCCGCCCCGGAGATCGCGCCGGCGAAGATCCCGTCAAAGCCCTGGCTGAAGACCAGCGCGCCGGCGTTGGCGATCGAGCCGCCCGAGATGGTGTTGGTCGCGCCTTGCAGCGTCGTGCCGCTGTTGATGGCGGTGACGCCGCCCCAGACGTTGCCGGTGTTGGTCAGGATGGTGGTGCCGGCGCCGTCGAAGGTGACGTACTGGTTGGCCCCGCCGACGCCGTTGGTTTCGTAGATTCGACCCGCGAGGGTGATGGTCCCGCCGCTGATATTGCGCAGGATGGTCGGATCGATCGCCTGCTGGCCGTTGACGACCTCCAGGGAGATGTCGTTGGCGTAGGTTCCGGTCGCCAGGAACTCGATCGTCGGATCGATCATGTGCAGCGTGCCGACGCCGAAGGCCGTCGTGGTGGTCGCACGGACCGTGGCGCCGTTGACGTTGATCGCCCCGGTGAGGCCCGTGCCGCTGAAGATCAGCAGGCCTGCGGGCGCGCCCGTGCCGGCATTGATGGTGATGCCCGGAGTCGCGGCCGCGCCGTTCAGGATCCAGGTTCCGGTGTCCAGCTTGGTCAGCACCTCAGCCGTGCTGATCGAGGATTCGCCCAGATTCAGTAAGCCCGCGGCGCCGTTCGCGGCGCTGTCATCCCCTATGCCGCGAAGCTGCATCGTATCCGTGCCGCCGCCCAGATTGACCGTTCCGACGGTCGCGGCCGCCAAGGCGCCGGCGTTCTGCAGGGTGATGCCGCTCGAAACATCGACCGTCGCCGCGCTCGCCGCGCCGCGGCCGCTGTAGAGCGCCAGAACGTCGTTGCCGCTGCCTGTGACGATGTCGCCGGCGGTCGACCCCGCGTGAAGGTTGATCGTCGCGCCGCCGTCGCCTGCAAGAACACCCCGGCCGACCGCACTCGAAGCGGCGCCGTAGTTGACGAAGGTGGCGTTGGTCCCGCCGAGCTGCACGGCCTCGCCGAAGATCGCGTCGGACCCGCCTTGAAGCGTACCTGCCGCGGCGTTGGTAATGACACTGTTCGCGCCCTGGGCCACGACCGCGGAATAGACGCTGGCGCTCATCAGGCCCGCGTTCAGGACCGTCGCCGTGCCGGTGATGAAGGCGGCGTCCTTGGACACGCCGTTTCCGGCGCCGAGCGCATTGATCGTGCCGGTGTTGCGCAGATCCAGGGCGCCGTCGGCCAGGATGCCGCCCGACTGACCCTCGATCAGACCCGAGTTGCGGATCGTGCCCGCCGCGGCGGTGTGGATCGCGCTGTAGCTGCCGCCGGGCGTATAGACCCCGCCGCTGGTGACCGTGCCCGTGCCGATGACGCCGGCGTTGGTGATCGTCGTCGCGCCGCCCGTGGAGATCGCATAGGCGTCGCCCGTGCTGATGATCCGGCCGGTCGCATTGTTGGTGATCGAGGTCACGCCCGTGCCGGCCGCGGCGATCGCGCCGTTCGTGCCTGTCACGTTGCCGTCGTTGGTCAGGGTCAGCCGCGAGGCCTGACCTGTGGTGATCGCGACCGGGCCGCCGATCTGGCCGCCCGAGGCGTTGCTGACCGTCAGCAAGCCAGTGGCGCCCGTGTTCGTGCCGGACGAAATGCCCCCCGCCCCGCCGGACACGACGCCGCCAGCAAGGTTGGTGAAGTTGAGCCCGGCGGAAGCGCTGTAGGCGCCAAAGCCGGTCGTCCCGTCGCTGCCCCCGGTCAGGATGCCGGAGTTCGTCATCGTCGACACGGAGACACCGGTGCCGAAGGCGGCGCCCGTGCCCGCCGTAATCGTTCCGGTGTTGGTCGCCGTGAGCGCGCCGTTCGTAAGGAGACCGGTGTTTGAGCCAGCCACCGTGCCGGCGTTGCTGAAGGTGTTCGCCCCACCGGTATTGAACCAGACGCCCACATAGCCGTTCAGCGTCGCCCCTGTCAGGATCGTGACCGTGGCCGGCGATCCGTTGCCGTTCATGGTGATCCCGTACCCGGTGCCGGTCGTCGCGGTCAGCGATCCGTCCAGCGTGAGGTTGGACCCGGGAACCAGGGTCCAGCCCGGTCCGGTGGCGCGCGTCCCCGTCAGGGTCAGATTGCCCGACTGGTGGTTGTAGCTGTCGAAATTGGAGAGATTGCTCAGCGAGAGCGATCCGCTGACGCCGGCCCCGAGCGCGCTGTTGAAGGTGTCGGCCGCACCGGTGCCGGCGTTGACAGTCGTGAAGGTCCCGCCCTGCCAGTTGAACACGTCATCGCCGGCGCCGAGCGTGACGGCGCCGGTGATCGAGCCGGTCGAGGCCAGGGTGATGGTGTCGACGCCGCTGCCGGTCGCGGCGTTGTAGGCGCCGTCCAGAAGGCCCGCGATCGTCGCGGTGCGCGCGCCGGTGCTGGTCGACAGGATCTGACCGGTCACGGTCGAGCCGAGGTTCAGGTTGAGCGTCGCCAGATCGTCGCTGGCCAGCCAGATGCCGCCGATCCCGCCGGTGATGACACCGCCCGACTGGTTGGTCAGCGTCACCGCGCCGTCCACGATCTCGACGCCGAAGCCATAGGTGGCGTCGCCGCCGCCGGTGATTGCGCCGCTGTTGGTGATGGTGTTCGACGAAAGGGTGGTGTTCAGCCGCAGACCCGACAGGCCGGCGCCGCCCGTTCCGCCGACGGTGTTGATGACGCCGGTGTTGGTCAGGGTGAAGCGTCCGCCGGTCACGTTGTAGCCGCGCGACACGCCGGTGATGGTGCCGCCGGTGTTGTTGTGAACGGTGGGGTTGCCGCCGGAATAGACGCCGTCATAGCCCGTGATCGTGCCCGTGTTGGTCACGCTCGCGCCGCCGGAGCCGTACACGCCGGCCGTGCCGGTCGCCCCGGTTCCGGTGATCGTCCCGGCGTTGGTCACCGAAGCGGCGTTCTGGTACCAGATTCCGGTCGAACCGGTGATCGTGCCGGTCGCCGTATTGGTGACCAGGCCGTCGCTGCTGAAGTGCACGCCGTGGCTGCCCGTGCCGGTGGCGACCAGGGCGCCGTTGTTTGTGACCGTGTTGGTCCCGTTGATCAGATACAGGGCGGCGTTGGTGGAGCCGTTGCCGGTCGAGGTCACGGTCACGCCCGCGCCGATGTTGACCGCGTAGTCGCCGACATTCGTATAGACGCCGGTGGCGCCCGTGACGTTGCCGCCAAGCGTGATCGCGCCCGTGTTGCCGAACGTTCCCGCGGTCGCGCTGATGGCGCGACCCGTGGCGACGATATCCGCCGTCGTGGTGATGTTGATCGCACCCGTGGACGTGCCGGTGGTCGAGGCAAGCACGCCGACGCCGTGCGCCGTCGTGGTCCCGATCGCCGCGCCCACATTGACCGTCACGGCGTTCGTTCCGCCCGAACTGGTCGCGATGATGCCCGTACCGGTTCCCGCCCCGGTGCTGTTGATCGTGCCCGCGCCGCTGGTGGTGACGATCGCGCCGTCGGTGTTGGTGGAGTGGATGCCCGTCGGGGCGACGATCGCCGCCTGGGACTGGATGTCGCTCCGGCCGCCCGTGGCGTCAGTGCGGATGCCGGTGACCAGCGCAGTGATCGAGCCGCCCGTCATCTCGACGAAGCTGCCGTAGAAATTGCTCGCATTGATGCCGGTGTCGAAGCCCGTGATCGTCGAGGAGCCGAGTCTTATGCTGGCGTTGACGCCGGTGATGGAGTTGAAGCCGGCGATGTGGGTGCCGTTGGCCACGAACGACTGGCTCTGGCCCGAGGCGTTGAAGTCCAAATACCCCCCCAAGGCCTGGAGGTTGATCCCGTAGCTGCCCGTGAAGGTCGATCCGCTCGACGTTATCCCGATGCCCATATTGGCGTTGGTCGTCGCATAGAAGGCGGCGCCGTCGTTCACCGTCGTGGTGAGCGTATTCACGCCGGTGAACGTCACCCCGGTCGAATTCAGGCCGCTGGTCGAACCCTGGACACGCAGGGCGTCAGCCGCCGGAGAGCCCGCCGTATTGTTGATGGTCACGCCGTTGACAGTCGTCAGCGCGTCCTGGCTGACGTTGGAGATCAGGACGCCGCCGCCCGATCCGGTCTGATCCGTGACGGTGGAGCTGCCGCCCGTCCTGGTGATGGTTCCGCCGCCGGCGGGACTGGCGATGGTGGTCTGGGCGAAGGCGGGGGAGCAGGCGAGTCCCGCCGCGATCAGCGCCGACGAACCCAGCAGGCCCATCCGAATCCGACGGGTCGCATCGGCGCGGGTTTTCAGGCGAGCAGGCGAGCGCGAGCCCGTGACGGGACGCTTTTTGGAAGCCGACATACAAAGACCACCCCGAACGGCCGGCTACCGCGCCGGCGCGAGAACAAAAAACACAGGGGTGGGCACACGTCGCACACGCCAGCAGACGGCGGTAATACATTGGCAACCATGCGGAAGGAACGATCCGGATAGCGGCGTTCGTCCCAAAATTGGGACGCCTCGCCTGGTACGGGAGTCCCCCGAACCGCGCGTCAAACCGGGATGATTTTCGTCGCATCACGGAAGCCGTACGCGATCTGCAGGCGGCCCCCGAACTTGCCGTGCGCGGACAATATTGGACTTAAGGATGTGCAAGCAACGGGATGCCCGTACTTGGAGTTGAGCCTTCCACGCCACAGTTCGAACGAAATTCTCCGTTCTCCCATTGTAACGTGTGGCGCCAGCGCAATAGACGTGGGAGATAGCGGCCTTGGCTTGCAACCAACGCTCACGCGTGGTGTTGTGTTCGCCGACGCTGTCTAATCATCACGGAGCCGACCTATGAAGAAAACTCTTGCTGCAATCGCGACCGGCGCCCTGCTGATCGCCGGCCAGGCCGTCGCCGCCAACCAGGTTTCCGCCGCACCGAGCGTCGCTGACCGCGTGGGCAGCACCGCTGGCGCCTCCGACGAATTCGGCGGCGGCATCGCCCCCGGCCTGATCTTCGCCGTGGTGGCTATCGCCGCCTTCGCCGCCGTCGTGTCGGCCGACGACGAATCCGAAAGCGACTAAGTCGATCGGCTGACGTTTTCGTCGGCCTTGAGACAATCGGGAACGGCGGCTCCTCGCGGAGCCGCCGTTTTCTTTTGCCCGCCGTCCCGTTGTGGCGCCGGCGAAAACCCCTAGGCGATTTCAGTCATCCAGCCGGCCCATCGGCGGCGGCTGTCCACCGGATCATCCGGCTCGGACGTCGCCACGCCCTCGCGATACTCCGCAGGCGAAACCTCGTAGGTCTCGAAGAACAGTCGACCCAGCTGCGCTTCGTCCGAAAAGCCGAAGGTGCGGGCCATGTCCGCGAGGCCGACCGGCTCGCGATTGTCGAGCGCCCGCCGAACGCCGTCCAGGCGTCGCTTCTGGATCAGTCGGGCGACGCCTCCACTGTCCTCGAACAGACGATAAAGGGCCGAACGGGACATGCCCGTGCCGCGACTGACGGTCGCGACGGACAGTGCAGGGTCGGCCAGATTGTCGATGATCATCCGCTCGACGGCGTCCCGTCGGAGATACTCGCGCCGGCGCGCCTCGTTGCTGGCGCGCGCGCTCCTTTCCTCGACCGACCCGAGGATGTGGATGAAGGCGCGCGACAGCGCCGGCTGGGCGTCCGTCTCGATCATGTCTCCGTTACGGGCGAGGGACCTGAGAAAGTCGGCCAGCATCAGGTTGCGCGGGGCTTTCAGGACGCGTCCATGCAAGCTGGCGGCCGTGCCCCGCGCCGCCTCGATAATCTCTCTCGAGACGCTGGCGGTCAGCACATGGGCGGACTCGAACCCGGTCCGGGAGGGTCGGGCGGTGTCGGTCACATAGATTTCGCCAGCGAGGGCTTCGTCAAACGCGCTGGCCTCTCCGCCCACGACCCGGCCCGACAACACCAGGCTCAATACGATGTGGTCAAAACCGTCGGTCGCCGCGCGGGCGATGCGGGAATGGACAACGCCGGACAGGCGCCGCTCGAACAGCAGCAATCCCTCCAGCCGCCAGGCCCGGACCTCCGCCCGAAACTCGCCGTCGCCCCGGGAGACGTCTGAACCCTTGTCATACAGCCGCGCATAGGCCGGAAACGCGTCTTCCTCAGGAAGCGTGTGGCTGTTGAAACTGAAACGCTCGGACATCGGTACGGAAACGCTGCAACTGAACTGAGGCCAGGCGCGATCCGCGTCCGAGGTTGCGGACACATGGTCTGATTGATCCGCGTTCGTCAAGAAATCACGCTACAAAGAATATCGGGCCCGGCGAACGTTCACGACCAGCTGTAGGCGGTCTTGGTCTGGGTGAAGAATTCCACCGCCGCGAACCCCTGCTCGCGCGCGCCATAGCTGGAGGCCTTCGAGCCGCCGAACGGGACGTGATAATCGACGCCGGCGGTCGGCAGATTGACCATCACCATGCCGGCGCGGGCGCGGCGCTGGAAATCGCGGGCGTGTTTCAGGGAGCTGGTGACGATGCCCGCCGACAGGCCGAACTCGACGCCATTGGCGATAGCCAGCGCCTCTTCATAGCTCTTGACGCGGATCGTGGAGGCGACGGGTCCGAAGACCTCTTCATTGTTGATCCGCATCGCCGCGTCGGTGTCGGCGATCAGGGTCGGCTGGACGTACCAGCCCGGCTTCTCGAGATTCAGACGCTCGCCGCCGGTGACCACGCGACCGCCTTCGCTTCGGGCGATGTCGATGTAGCGGTACGACGTCTCCATCTGATCCTGGGACACGGCCGGCCCCATCTGGGTGTCCGGTTCCAGAGCGTCGCCGACGCGCAGCGCCGAGACCTTTTCCGCGAGAGCCGCGACGAAGCGGTCATGAATCCCGTCCTGGACGATCAGCCGGCTGGAGGCCGTGCAGCGCTGGCCGGTGGCGAAGAAGGAGCCATCGAGGGCGATCTGCACCGCCCGGTCCAGGTCGCAGTCATCCAGCACGATCAGCGGATTCTTGCCGCCCATTTCCAGCTGGACCCGGGCCTGCCGCCTGACGGCGCCCAAAGCCACGCCCGCGCCGACGCCCTGCGATCCGGTGAAGCTGAGGCCGTCGACATCCGCGTGGTCGACCAGCGCCTGCCCGACCCGGCCGCGGCCGATGACCAGGTTCAGCACGCCCCTGGGCAGGCCCGCCTCGTGCAGGATGGCGACCAGGGCTTCCGCCGTCGCCGGCGTCGGTCCGGCGGGTTTCATCACCACCGTATTGCCGAAGGCCAGGGCCGGCGCGGCCTTCCACGCCGGAATGGCGATGGGGAAATTCCACGGCGTGATCAGGCCATAGACGCCCACGGCCTGCCGGTAGGTCTGGATCTCCACGCCCGGCCGCACCGACGCCAGGTTCTGGCCGTGGACGCGCAGGGCCTCGCCCGCGAAATATTTCAGGATACGGCCAGCGCGAACGGTCTCGCCGATACCCTCGGCCAGGGTCTTGCCCTCTTCGCGCGACAGCAGCCGGCCCAGGGCCTCGCGGCGCTCCATGACCAGCGTGCCCGCCCGGTCGAGGATGTCCGAGCGCACCTCGGGCGACGCCTCGGACCATGCCGGGAAGGCGGCTTTGGCCGCGGCCACGGCCGCGTCGACCTCGGCCACGCCTCCGTCCGGCGTCCGCGCGATGACCTCGCGCGTATCCGACGGGTTCCGGCTTTCGGACGGGCGGTCCGCCGGGACCTTCTCTCCGTTGATCCAGTGCGAAAGCTCGAGGGTCTCGGTCATGGCGATGGCTCTTCGTGCGGAACGGGCGTCCGTCAGCTCATAGCGGACTCTGCCGGGACCCGGCCACCGCCGTGTTCGGTGGACGGGTCGGAGATTTTGCTTTAGGCTTAAAATATGTCGTCGACCCGGGCCGTCAGCAGCATAGCCATCGTGGGCGCGGGCCCCGGCGGGCTCTATCTCGCCATCTCGCTGAAGCTGCGGGATCCGGCGCTGAAGGTGGTCGTGCACGAGCGCAATCGCCCCGACGACACCTTCGGCTGGGGCGTGGTGTTTTCCGACCAGACCCTGGCCAATCTCAAGCGCAACGATCCGGAGACAGCGGCGACCATCGAGGCCGCCTTCGTTCATTGGGACGATATCGACGTCCACATCCATGGCCAGACCGTCCGTTCGGGCGGCCATGGTTTCGCGGGGGTCGGCCGGCAGCGGCTGCTGACCATCCTGCACGAACGCGCCCGCTCGCTGGGCGTCGATCTGCGCTTCGAGAGCGAGGTCGCCGACATCCACGCGCTCGACGCCGATGTCATCGTCGCCGCCGACGGCCTGAACAGCCGGGTGCGCAACGACCAGCCCGAAGTCTTCGGCGTCGATATCGACGTGCGGACCAACAAATACATCTGGCTGGGCACGAAACAGTCCTTCGAGGCCTTCACCTTCGCCTTCGTCGAGACCCCGCACGGCTGGATCTGGGCCCACGCCTACCAGTTCGAACCGGGTGCCTCGACCTTCATCGTCGAATGCACCGAGGCGACCTGGCGCGACCTCGGCTTCGACGCCATGGATCAGGACCAGACCTGCCGCGCCGCCGAAGCCCTGTTCGCCGACTGGCTGGGCGGCCATGCCCTGATGAGCAACGCCCGGCACCTGCGCGGCTCGGCCTGGCTGAACTTTCCGCGCGTGGCCTGCGCCAACTGGCGCGACGGCAAGGTAGTGCTGCTGGGCGACGCGGCGCACACGGCGCACTTCTCGATCGGCTCGGGCACCAAACTGGCCTTCGAGGACGCCATCCGCCTCGCCGAAGCCCTGACCGACGGCGGCGATCTCGACACCGCCCTCGCCGCCTATGAGGCCGAACGCCGGGTCGAGGTGCTGAAGCTGCAGAGCGCGGCCCGCAACTCGACCGAATGGTTCGAGACCGTCGACCGCTACGTCGATCTCGAACCAATCCAGTTCGCCTACAGCCTGTTGACCCGCAGCCAGCGCGTCAGCCACGAGAATCTGCGCCTGCGCGACCCCGCCTTCCTGACCCGCGTCGAGCGCTGGTTCGCCGATCAGGCCGGCGCTCCGCTCACGGACGAACCGCCCGCGCCGATGTTCGCGCCCCTGCGGTTGCGCGGCCTGACCCTGCCCAACCGCGTCGTCGTATCGCCCATGTGCATGTACTCGGCCGAGGACGGGATGGTCGGCGACTTCCACCTCGTCCATCTCGGCGCGCGCGCGCTGGGCGGCGCAGGACTGGTCTTCACCGAGATGACCGATGTCTCGGCCGACGCCCGCATCACCCCCGGATGCGCCGGCCTGTACCGCCCCGAGCACCGCGACGCCTGGAAGCGGATCGTCGACTTCGTTCACGCCCAGGGCTCGCGCATCGCCATCCAGCTGGCCCACGCCGGCCGCAAGGGGTCGGTCGAACGACCGTGGGGCCCGCGGGCCGATCAGCCGCTCGAGAACGGGTGGCCGCTGATCGCGGCCTCCGCCATTCCGTGGTCGGACGAAGACCAGGTGCCGCGCGAGATGACCCGCGCCGATATGGACCGGGTTCGCGACGATTTCGTCCGCGCCGCCCGCTGGGCCGATGAGGCCGGCTTCGACATGGCCGAGCTGCACTGCGCCCACGGCTATCTGCTGTCGTCCTTCCTGACGCCGGTCTCCAACCATCGCACCGACGCGTATGGCGGCTCCGTCGAGAACCGGCTGCGCTTCCCGCTGGAGGTCTTCGCCGCCATGCGCGCCGTCTGGCCCGACGACAAGCCGATGTCGGTGCGCGTGTCCGCCACCGACTGGACCGATGAAGGCGTCACGCCCGAAGAGTCCGTGGCCATCGCCCGCGCCTTCGCCGGCGCCGGCTGCGACCTGATCGACGTTTCGGCCGGCCAGACCTCGGAAGAGGCCCGGCCGGTCTACGGCCGCATGTTCCAGACCCCCTTCAGCGACCGCATCCGCAACGAGGCGGGCGTGGCCACCATGGCGGTCGGCAACATCTATGAGACCGACCACGTGAACAGCATTCTCGCCGCCGGCCGCGCCGACCTGTGCGCCCTCGCCCGGCCACATCTGGCCGATCCCAACTGGAGCCTGCGCGCTGCCGCCGAACTGGGCTGGCGCGGCCAGAAGCCGCCGGTCCAGTACCTCGCCGGCTTCGCCCAGCTGGCCCGCAACCTCGAGAAGCAGCAGCAGGCGGGACCCGTATGAGCCTGACCGGACATCACGCCGTGGTCACCGGCGCCGGCTCGGGCATCGGCCGGGCCACCGCCGAACGGCTGGCCGAGGCCGGCTGTCAGGTCACCCTGATCGGTCGTCACGTCCCCCGCCTGACCGAGACCGCCGACCGCATCGGCGACCTCGCCTCCGCGGCCCCCGCCGACGTCACCGACCCGGACGCCCTCGCCGCCGCCATCGAGGTCGGCCGCGACCGGTTCGGCCCGATCGACATCCTGATCAACAACGCCGGCGCCGCCACCTCCGCCCCCTTCCTCAAGACCGACGCCGACGCCTTACGCGCCATGCTGGCCCTCAACCTCGAGGCCCCCGCCGAAGCCGCCCGTCTGGTCCTGCCTGGCATGCTGACGCGCCGTTGGGGGCGGATCGTCAACGTCGCCTCGACCGCCGGGCTGAAGGGCTACGCCTATGTCTCGGCCTATGTCGCGGCCAAGCACGGCCTCGTCGGCCTGACCCGCGCCCTGGCGCTGGAGGTCGCGGCCAAGGGCGTCACCGTCAACGCCGTCTGCCCCGGCTTCGTAGAAACCGATCTGGTCGCGCGCTCGATCGAATCCATCACCGCCAGGACGGGACGCAGTGAAGAAGAGGCCCGCGCGGCGCTGGCCGCCGCCAACCCGCAAGGCCGGCTGATCACCCCGGACGAAGTGGCCATGACCATCGTCTGGCTGTGCGGCGACGGCGCCTCGGGCGTCAACGGCGTGGCGGTGCCTGTCGCGGGCGGCGAACTGTGAGCCCCGCCGTCGCCTCCTTGCCCGACAGGCTGGGCGGCGCGCCGGACGGCAAGCGCTCGCTGAGGCTGTGGCTGCGGCTGCTGACCTGTTCGACCCGCATCGAACAGACGGTGTCCCAGCGGCTGCGCGACGAGTTCGGCTCCACCCTGCCCCGCTTCGACATGCTGTCGGCGCTGGACCGCGCGGGCGAGGCGGGCCTGACCATGGGCGAGGCCGCCGGCATGCTGATGGTGTCCAACGGCAACGTCACGGGGCTGGCCGCGCGGCTCAAGGCAGACGGCCTGATCGAATCCATGGCCGGGACTGACCGGCGGGTGCAGCGCGTGCGCCTGACGCCGGCGGGCCAGACCCGCTTCACCGCCATGGCCCGCGCCCACGAACACTGGATCGAAGCCCTGTTCGCCGACCTGACCGCGGCCGAGGCCGACGACCTGACCCGCCTCCTGGAGCGCACCAAGCGGTCGCTTCACGCCACCACCCCCGACGAACTGGACCCGAGGAGCTGAACGGATGAAGGCGCGCGACTACAAGGCGGCCCATTTCCTGTGGTCGGTGGACGACGACGGCGTCGCGACCCTGACCCTGAACCGGCCTGAGCGGAAGAATCCGCTGACCTTCGACTCATACGCCGAGATGCGCGACCTGTTCCGCGCCCTGGTCCACGCCGACGACTGCAAGGTGGTCATCGTCACCGGGGCGGGCGGGAACTTCTCCTCGGGCGGCGACGTGCACGAGATCATCGGCCCGCTGACCGAAATGGACATGCCCGCCCTGCTGAAATTCACGCGCATGACCGGCGATCTGGTCAAGGCGATGCGCGGCTGTCCCCAGCCGGTGATCGCCGCCCTGGACGGGGTCTGCGTCGGGGCCGGCGCCATCATGGCCATGGCCTCGGACCTGCGCATCGCCACCCCGCGCACGAAGACCGCCTTCCTGTTCACCCGGGTCGGTCTGGCCGGCTGCGACATGGGCGCCTGCGCCATCCTGCCCCGGCAGATCGGCCAGGGCCGGGCGTCGGAACTGCTGTTCACCGGTCGCGTCATGACCGCCGACGAGGGCGAGCGCTGGGGCTTCCACAACCGCCTCGTCGAGCCCGACGCCCTGACGGAGACGGCGCTGGAGCTGGCCCGCTCGCTGGCCCGGGGCCCGACCTTCGCCCACGGGATCACCAAGAACCAGCTCAACGTCGAGTGGGACATGAGCCTCGACGCCGCCATCGAATCCGAGGCCCAGGCCCAGGCCATCTGCATGCAGACCAAAGACTTCCGCCGCGCCTACGAGGCCTTCGCCGCCAAGCGCGAGCCGGTGTTCGAGGGGAACTGAGCATGGGCGACCGCACCTTCCTCGACTGGCCCTTCTTCGACGACCGCCACCGCGCCTTCGCCGCTGATCTGGAAGCGTGGGCCGACAAGACTGATGCGGTGAGCCTGCACGGCGATCACGACCTCGACGGCGATTGCCGCACCATCCTGAAGGCGCTGGCCGAGGGCGGCTGGCTCCGGAACGCCATCCCCGACGCGAACGGCAGGCTCGACGTCCGCACCCTGTGCCTGACCCGCGAGACCCTCGCCCGCCGCTCCGGTCTGGCCGACTTCGTCTTCGCCATGCAGGGTCTCGGCTCCGGGCCGATCAGCCTGTTCGGCACGGACGCGCAGAAGGCGCGCTGGCTGCCGGGCGTGGCCAGGGGCGAGACCATCGCCGCCTTCGCCCTGTCCGAACCCGACGCCGGCTCGGACGTCGCCGCCCTGTCGACCACCGCCCGCCGCGACGGCGACGCCAAGGACGCGGCTTGGGTGCTGGACGGGGTGAAGACCTTCATCTCCAACGGCGGCCTCGCCGACCGCTACACCGTCTTCGCCCGCACCGGCGAAGCGCCCGGCGCCAAGGGGCTCGGCGCCTTCGTCGTCGACGCCGACACGCCCGGCTTCGAGATCGTCGAACGCATCCCCCTGATGGCCCCGCACCCGCTGGCGACCATCCGCTTCACCAACTGCCGCATCGAGAACGACCGTATCCTCGGCGCGCCGGGCGAGGGCTTCCGCATCGCCATGGCCACGCTGGACGTGTTCCGCTCGACCGTCGCCGCCGCCGCGCTGGGCTTCTCCCGCCGCGCCTTCGACGAGGCGGCCGCCCGCACCACCGCCCGCCAGCTGTTCGGCGCGCCGATGAGTGATCTTCAACTGGTGCAGGCCTCGCTGGCCGACATGGCGCTGAAGATCGACGCCTCGGCCCTGCTGATCTACCGCGCCGCCTGGCTCAAGGACCAGGGCGCGCCGCGCGTCACCCGCGAGGCCGCCATGGCCAAGCTCTACGCCACCGACGAGGCCCAGCAGGTCATCGACGCGGCCGTCCAGCTGTTCGGCGGCCTCGGCGTCGTCTCGGGCCATCCGGTCGAACGGCTGTACCGCGAGATCCGCGCCCTGCGCATCTATGAGGGCGCGTCCGAAGTGCAGAAGATCGTCATCGCCCGGCAGGTGCTGGCGGGTCTGTCGGGAGGCGTCTGATGGGGACCAGCGCGCACATCGACCGGTTCGTGCTCGATCATCTGCCCCCGGCGGAGCAGCAGCCGGAGCTGGTCTTTGACCTGCCGGAACTGGCTTATCCGGAGCGGCTGAACGCCGGCGTCGAACTGCTGCGCCGGGCCGTCGAGGCGGCGGGCCCCGACGCTCGCGCCCTGATCGACGTCGACCATGAGTTTTCGTGGAGCCGCGTGGACGCCATCTCGGGCCGGATGGCCCGGGTGCTGGTCGAGCAGATGGGCCTGGTCCCCGGCAACCGCGTGCTGCTGCACGGCCCCAACTCATCCTGGACGGTGCTGGCGTGGTTCGCGATCCTCAAGGCCGGCGGGGTGGTGGTCGCCACCATGCCCATGCTGCGGGCCGCCGAACTGGCGACGGTCATCGACAAGGCCCGGATCAGCCATGCCCTCGTCTATTCCACCCTCGCCGACGCGGTGACCGAGGCGCAGGCGAGCGCGCCGTCGCTGACGCAGGTGATGGACTCGGCGGCGCTGCAGACCGCCGCCCAGGCCCTGCCGACCGGCTACCGCTTCGACGCCGTCGATACGGCCGCGGACGACCCCGCCCTGATCGCCTTCACCTCGGGCACCACCGGCAAGCCGAAGGGATGCGTCCACTTCCATCGCGACATCCTCGCCATGGCCGACACCTTCGGGCGGCACGTCGTCGGCCTGACGAAGGACGACATCGCCGTCGGCACCCCGCCGATCGCCTTCACCTTCGGCCTCGGCGGTCTGGTGGTCTTCCCCGCCGCCGTGGGCGCCGCGACCGCCTTCGCCCCCCGTCCGGGCTTCGACGCCCTGGCCGAGACCGTCGCGCGCCATCGCGCCACCGCCCTGTTCACCGCCCCGACCGGCTACCGCGCCCTGCTGAAACTGGCGCACGACCACGACCTGTCGAGCCTGCGCACCTGCGTCTCGGCCGGCGAGGCCCTGCCCGCCGCCACCTCCGACGCCTGGCATGCAGCCACCGGCGTGCGCATCATCGACGGCATCGGCTCGACCGAAATGATCCACGTCTTCATCTCGGCCCGCGGCGAGGACATCCGCCCCGGCGCCACCGGCAAGCCCGTCCCCGGCTATCAGGCCCGCATCATCGACGCCGACGGCCAGCCCCTGCCCCCCGGCGGGACCGGCCGTCTCGCCGTGCGCGGCCCGACGGGGTGCCGCTATCTCGATGACGACCGCCAGTCGGCCTATGTCCAGGACGGCTGGAACCTGACCGGCGACGTCTACCGGCTCGATGAGGACGGCTGGTTCTGGTTCGTGGCCCGGTCCGACGACATGATCATCTCGTCCGGCTACAACATCGGCGCGCCCGAGGTGGAGCATGCCCTGCTGCGCCACCCCGCCGTGGCCGAGGCCGCCGTCATCGGCGCGCCCGACCCCGAGCGCGGCCAGATCGTCCAGGCCTTCATCGTCCTGAACGAGGGCCATGCCCCGTCCGAGGGCCTGCGCGCCGAGCTCCAGACCTTCGTCAAGGGCGTCATCGCCCCCTACAAATACCCGCGCGGCCTCGATTTCGTGGACGCCCTGCCCAAGACCCAGACCGGCAAGCTGCAGCGCTTCCGGCTCAAGGATCCGACATGACCGGCCAGGTGTTCACGGTCGACCGCCGCGTCCGCTTCGCCGATTGCGATGCGGCGGGCATCGTCTTTTTCCCCCGCTATTTCGAGATGCTGAACGGGGTGGTCGAGGACTGGTTCGCCGGGCCGCTGCAGGCTTCGTTCCGCGAACTGCACGTCAACCGCCACGTCAGCGTCCCCACCGCCGCCGTCGAGGCCCGCTTCATCGCCCCGTCGCGGCTGGAAGACGAACTGACCTTCGAACTGACGGTGACGAAACTGGGCGGCGCCTCCTGCGGCCTGCGGCACCGCATCAGCGCGGGCGGCGAACTGCGGTTCGAGGCCACCCAGACCATCGTCTACGTCGGCGCGTCGCTGAAGCCCGAACCCTGGCCCGACGCCTTGCGCGCCCGCATCGCCCCCTTCGTGGAGACCGCCCCATGAACCGCGTCCTGCTGCCCGAAGGCTGGCCCCGGCCCAGGGGCTATTCCAACGGCGTCGAGGCGACCGGCCACATGGTCTTCGTCGCCGGCCAGATCGGCTGGACGCCAGAAGGGGTGTTCGCCGAGACGGGCTTCGCCGGCCAGTTCCGCCAGACGATCCGGAACACCCTCGCCGTCCTGACCGAGGCGGGAGCGGGGCCCGAACACATCGTCCGCATGACCTGGTACGTGGTCGACAAGACCGAATACCTGTCCGCCCTGCGCGAGATCGGCGCCGTCTGGCGCGAGCTGATCGGCCCTCACTACCCCGCCATGGCCGTGGTCGAGGTCAAGGGCCTGATCGAGGACGCCGCCCGCCTCGAGATCGAGACCACCGCCGTCATCCCCGCGTGAAGCTTGGCGCCGCGCGATTCCGGGGCCACAGCTAGGCCATGCGGCTGCACGACGACGTCCTCGGCCGGCTTGAAGCCGAGGCCATTCACATCTTCCGGGAGGTCGTCGCCGAATGCGAGCGGCCGGTGCTGCTGTTCTCGGCCGGCAAGGACTCGGCCGTCCTGCTGCACCTGGCCCGCAAGGCCTTCTTCCCCGCCCCGCCGCCCTTTCCCCTGCTGCACGTCGATACGACCTGGAAATTCCGGGAAATGTACGCCTTCCGGGACCAGTCGGCGGCGGACGCCGGGATGCGGCTGCTGGTCCACCGCAATCCGGAAGCGGAGACGGAGGGCGTCAATCCGTTCGCCCATGGCGCCGGCGTTCACACCGATCTGTGGAAGACGCAGGGGCTGAGACAGGCGCTCGATCTCCACCGCTTTGACGCGGCCTTCGGCGGCGCGCGGCGCGACGAGGAGAAGAGCCGGGCCAAGGAGCGGATCGTCTCGGTCCGCAGCGCCGCCCACGGCTGGGACCCGAAACGCCAGCGGCCCGAACTCTGGAGCCTGTACAACACCCGCCTGGGCGCCGGGGAGTCGCTGCGCGTCTTCCCCCTGTCCAACTGGACCGAGCTGGACGTCTGGCGTTACGTCCGGCGCGAGGCCATCGCCCTGCCCTCCCTCTATTTCGCGGCCGAGCGGTCGGTCGTCGAACGCGACGGAGCCCTGCTGGTGGTGGACGACGAACGGATGGCCCTGCGCCCCGGCGAACAGGCCCGCCCCCGCCGGGTCCGCTTCCGCACCCTCGGCTGCTGGCCCCTCACCGCCGCCATCGAGAGCGACGCCGACACCCTGGACGCCGTGATCCGCGAGGTCCGCGAAGCATCGATGTCGGAACGTCAGGGCCGCGCCATCGACCACGATCCGTCCGCCTCGATGGAGCAGAAGAAGCGGGAGGGGTATTTCTGATGGCCCCCGCCGAAGCCCCGGACGACGGTCCGCGAGAGATCGTCCGCCTGATCACCTGCGGCTCCGTCGACGACGGCAAGTCCACCCTGATCGGCCGCCTGCTGCACGAGGCGGGCGCCGTACCCGCGGACCAGACCGCGGCCCTGCCCCTGATCGCCGGCCAGCCCGACCTGTCCTTCCTCGTCGACGGCCTGGCCGCCGAGCGCGAGCAGGGCATCACCATCGACGTGGCCTATCGGTTCTTCGACATCGGCGACCGCCGCTTCATCCTCGCCGACACGCCGGGGCATGAGCAGTACACACGCAACATGGTCACCGCCGCCTCGACGGCGGATGTCGCCATCGTCCTGATCGACGCGCGCAAGGGCGTTCTGACCCAGACCCGGCGACACAGCCGTCTTCTGGCCCTGCTGGGCGTCCGGCGCGTGGTGCTGGCGGTCAACAAGATGGATCTGGTCGACGGATCGCGGGACCGGTTCGACGCCATCGTCGACGACTATCGCGCCTTTGCCGGTTCGATCGGCCTGGCCGATGTGACCGCCATTCCCGTCAGCGCCTGGCGCGGCGACAATGTCATGACGCCGGGCGACGCCCTGTCCTGGTACGCGGGCCCGACCCTGATGGCGCATCTGCAGACGGTGCGGGTTCTGGAGACCGCGCCTGCCCCCCTGCGCCTGGCGGTCCAGGGCGTGACCCGGCTGGCGGACTTCCGCGGCTTCACCGGCCGCATCCAGTCGGGCTCGGTCCGCCCCGGCGACGCGGTCCGCATCCTGCCCTCGGGCGTCAGCGCGACGATAGACCGGATCGTGGCCCTCGACGGCGACCTGGAGGAGGCCCGCGCCGGCCAGTCCGTGACCGTGACCCTGATCCCCGAGGTCGACGTCTCGCGCGGGGACCTGATCGCGGCCGCCGACGCCCCGCCCGAGGTCGCCGACCAGTTCGACGCCCATATCGTCTGGATGTCCGACCGCCCACTGCTGCCCGGCCGCGCCTGTTGGCTGAAACTGGGCGCCGCCATGGTCCCTGCCCGCGTCAGCGACATCCGCCACAAGATCAATGTCGACACCGGCGAGGAACTGGCCGCCACGACCCTGACGCTGAACGACATCGGCCGCTGCACCCTCGCCCTGGACGCCCCCGTCGCCTTCGAGCCGTACGCGGTGAATCGCGACCTCGGCGGCTTCATCCTGATCGACCGGATGACCCATGAGACGGCCGGCGCGGGCCTGATCCGCTTCGCCCTGCGCCGCTCGGCCAACGTCCGGCCCCAGGCGCTCAGCGTCAGCCGCGCGGACCGCGCCGCCCTGAAACGGCAGTCGCCGCTGGTGCTGTGGTTCACCGGCCTGTCCGGCGCCGGCAAGTCGACCATCGCCAACCGCGTCGAACAGCGGCTCAACGCCGAGGGCCTGCACACCATCCTTCTGGACGGGGACAACGTCCGCCACGGCCTGAACCGCGATCTGGGCTTCACCGACGCCGACCGGGTCGAGAACATCCGCCGCGTGGCCGAAGTCGCCCGGTTGATGACCGACGCCGGCCTGATCGTGCTGGTGTCCTTCATCTCGCCCTTCCGCGACGAGCGCCGCATGGCGCGCGAACGGATGGAGCCGGGCGAGTTCGTCGAGATCTTCGTCGACGCCCCGCTGGCGGTGGCCGAGGCCCGCGACGTCAAGGGCCTGTACGCCAAGGCGCGGGCCGGAAAGCTGGCGAACTTCACCGGCATCGACAGCGCCTATGAGCCGCCGGAAGCGCCCGAGCTTCGCATCGACGCCGTCGCCGGCTCGCCTGACGAGGCGGCGGACCAGGTCGTGGCTCTGGTCCACGCGCGGCTGGCGCGCTGATCAGATATCCGGAGCCGCTCGCCGCCACGGCCCGGCGAAGGTCAGGGCGACGCCCGCCACCACCACAGCCGCCGCGCCCACCACGACGGCGAGGGCGACGGCCAGACCGCCGGGACCCGTCGCGCCATGGTCGCTGACGACGCCGGTGAGCAGGGGCCCCAGACCTACGCCGACAAGGGACACGAAGGCCAGGTAGACGGCGCCGACCTGAGGCCGCAGGCGCGGCTCCGTCAGGGCCTGGACCTCGACCAGGGCGATGACCGCGGCGAACCCCCCGCCGATGGTCAATGCGGCCAGACCGGCCGCCGCCGCCGGCAGGACCCGCGCCGCAGCCAGCACGAGGACGCCGGCCAGCGCCAGGGCCATGCCGGCCGCGAGCGGCGGACCGGCGCCCAGCCGCCGGCCGAAGGCCGAGCCGAGCGTCCACCCTCCCCCCAGATGACCGACCGGCGCGAAGGTCAGGGCCACCCCGCCCGCCACAAGCGCCGCATGGGCCGGTGACAGGCCGAGGCCGCGGTTCAGGATCGAGGGGCTCCACGCCGCCGTGGCCTGGATCACCATCACCGCACCGGCGCCGATGATCAGCAGGGGGGCGAAGACGCGCCACCGGGTTCGCAGCAGACGGAACGCGTCGCCCAGGCCCTGACGCGGCTCCCGGCCGATCACCTCATGTCCGCGCGCCTTCCAGACCAGCAGGGCGATCAGCACCAGATTGGGCAGCACCAGCATCAGGCTGGCCGCCCGCCATGGCTCCAGGCCGGCCAGGGATCGCCCGGCGACCATGGCCAGCGCCGCGCCGCCCAGCAGCAGGGCCGCGCTGCGCCCGGTGGCCGAGCCGGTGGTGAAGGTTGAAAGGGCGCGGGCGCGCCGCCCGTGGTCGCCCTGTCCGGTCAACAGCATCAGGGCGGCCGGCACGAAGGCCGCCTGCCCCAGGCCCAGAGCCACCCGTGCGGCCAGCATCGAGGGATAGTCCGGCGCCAGGGCGAACAGGACGCCGCCCGCCGTCCATACGATCATGCACCCGGCCGCCACGCGATAAGGGTTGCGGCCGGCGATGAAATGGCCCGCGACCAGGAGGCCGAGCGCATAGAGGGTCGAGAAGGCCGGGCCCTGCAAAAGGCCGATCCGGGTGTCGTCCAGCCCGAACTGCGCCTTGATCAGCGGCGCCACGACGGAGGGCAGGCTACGATCGACGAAGGCGGCGAAATGCGCCGCGGCCAGTATCAGGATGGCGGACCAGGCCAGGGGCGCGAGCCGGTCCGGGGACGGAATCTGGGAGATGAGCCGTCCTCTCGACCGAAGCACTTGCGCGCCGTGGAGTCTCGGCGGCGGCGCGGAAGGGGTCAAGCCTGACTGTGGTCGCTGAACCGCCATTTCATCGCCAGCACGCCCGACGCCATCACCAGGGCGCAGGCGTTGGCCACTATGATCGGCCACGCCGTCGTCAGGACGCCATAGGCGGTCCACAGCACGAAACAGGTCACCGTCAGCGAATAGGTCTTGAGCGACACGGACGAGGCGTCCCGCTCCTTCCAGATCTTGATCATCTGCGGCGCGAAACTGGTGATCGAACAGAGGGCGGCGGCCGTGCCGACGATGTTGGCGGCGAGATCGCTCATGCAGGACCCGGGGCGGATGGGATGAACGGCGTTTCCATGCCGCTCCAAAAACCAACCGCCACGCCGAAGGTTGCCGTCCTAACGCGCCGCCAGCGTGGGCGGCCTGCGCTCATGCGTCCGCTGCTCATAGGCATAGCCCAGCGACAGGATGCGGGCGTCGTCCCAACGGCCGCCGATGAAGCTCAGGCCGACCGGCATGCCGCGGTCGAAGCCCATCGGCACGGTCAGGTGCGGATAGCCCGCCACCGCCGCCAGCCGGCTGGCCGATCCCTGGGCCTCGTCGTCGTCGGCGGGGTCGTTGGTCCAGGCCCGCGAGGTCGTCGGCGCGATCAGGGCGACGACCGTATTGTCGGCCATCATCCGGTCGATGCCCTCCGGCCCGGCGGCCCGCAGGGCGTTGGCGCGGGCGGCCACATAGACCGGATCCGCCAGCCCCGTGGTCGCCTCGGCCCGCAGGAACAGCTCCTGGCCGAACAGCACCGTCTCGCGCGGCTCCGCATCGTTGAAGGCGATCAACTCGGCGAGGGTGCGCGTCGGGACCTGCGCCGGGTCGGTCGAAGCCAGATAGGCGTTCAGGTCGTGCTTCAGCTCGCTCATCAGCACCTGGATTTCCCAGCCGCCGATGGCGCGGAAATCCTTCGGCGCCTCGGGGATCTCGACCAGTTCGGCCCCCGCGTCGCGCAGGGCCTGCAGGGCCCGCTCGAACTCGGCCCGGGTCTCCGCCGAATAGTTCGGGACCAGGAAGCGCATGACGCCGATCCGGGTCCCGCTCAGGCTCCCGGCGTCGAGCGCCGCGCGATAGTCGACCTTGCGCGCATCGGCCTCGACCGTCGCCGGATCGGCGGGGTCGGACCCCGCGATGACCGACAGCACGATGGCCGCGTCCTCGACCGTGGTGGTGATCGGCCCGGCGGTGTCCTGGGAATGGCTGATCGGCACGATGTGGGTGCGCGACACCAGACCCACCGTCGGCTTGAACCCGACCACGCCGTTGACCGAAGCCGGGCAGGTGATCGACCCGTCCGTCTCGGTCCCGATCGCCGCCGGGGCGAGACCGATGGCCACCGCCACCGCGCTGCCCGCCGACGAGCCGCAGGGCGTGCGTTCGTGATCATAGGGATTGAGCGTTTGGCCACCCACCGCGCTCCAGCCGCTGATGGAATTGGTCGAACGGATGTTGGCCCACTCCGACAGATTGGCCTTGCCGAGGATCACTGCCCCGGCTGCGCGAAGGCGAGTGACAAGCGGGGCGTCACGGCCCGGTGCATTCGCGCTCAGCGCCAGCGATCCGGCGGTGGTCGGCATATCGGCCGTTTCGATATTGTCCTTCAAGATTATTGGCACGCCCGCGACTGGTCCGGGAGCCATCTTGATGAGCGACTCCAGAGGAGCCACAGCCAGTACGCTGTTCAACTCAACCGACGTGCCCGGCGGACGGTCACCCCACGCCAGCGCTAGGTATGAGGACGTCAGGCAGAGGCGGGCTGTCTCACTCCGTTCGCGCCCGATTAACTGCGCCACCGTGTAGCTCGGCACGGCGCCGCTGCATGCATCTGCATCCTCAGCAGGACCGGCCGCGCTGACACATCCTCCGAGCGATATCGCCGCCGCCGCGATCAGTCCCGCGCGGCGGGCGCCCTTGAACCGATCGTGCGATCCAGGAAGTCGAGATACGTACGCCATTGCTGCAGCTGCCTTTCATTGCCCCGCACGCCGTGGCGCTGGCCGGGATAGAGCATCAGTTCGAACGGGGTGGACGAGGCCTGCAGCGCGTCGATGACGCGGGTGGAGTTCTCGAGGATGACGTTGTCGTCCGCCATGCCGTGCATCAACAGCAGCCGGCCGGTCAGGTTCGGCAGGCGCGGAATGGCGTCAGAGGCGGCATAGCCGGCGGCGTTCGCTTCCGGCGTCGACATGTAGCGCTCGGTGTAGTGGGTGTCGTACAGGCTCCACTCGGTCGGCGGCGCGCCGGCGATCGCCGAGGCCAGCCCCATGTCGGGTTCGGTCAGGGCCATCAGGCTCATGAAGCCGCCATAGGACCAGCCCATCATGGCGATGCGGCTGTCGTCGACATAAGGCAGCGATCTCAGATAGTTCGCCGCCAGAACCTGATCCTCGATCTCGGGCTGTCCCATCTTCAGATGAAGCGCCTGTTTGAACGCCGCCGAACGATCCCCCTCGCCCCGGTTGTCGAGGCGGAAGACGATGTAGCCGGCCTCGGTCAACAGCTGGCTGGTGGCGCCCTGCCATCCCTTCTTGACCCCACCGCCCGACGGGCCGCCATAGACCTGCATCACCACCGGATAGGTCTTCGACGGATCGAAGCCCGGCGGCGTGGTCATCTGCCAGACCAGGGTCTCACCATGGCTCGGCAGCGTCCCGAACGTCACCTGTCCCCGGCGCGAGAGGAACGGATACATCGGATGACCCGCATCCAGCCGGTTCTCCTCGATCCACCGCACGAAGGCGCCGTCGGCGCGGTAGAGGCCTGACTGCGAGGGGGTGTTCAGGTCGGTGTAGTTGCCGACATAGGCGGTGCCGGTCTTGTTGACCGAGGCGCTCCACCAGCCGCCTTCCGGCGTCACCGCCACCGGCTCGACGGTCCGACGCAGCGAGGCGCGGAACAGCTGCTGTTCGATCGGCAGCTCGCGCCCGTCGCGCATCGAGGCGGTGAAGAAGACCTCGCCCGTGGCCTGGTTGACGCCGTTCAGAGACTTGACCGGCCAGTCCCCGCGGGTGATCGCCCGCAGCCGCCGGCCCTCGCGGTTATGGAGATACAGGTGTTTCCAGCCGGTCTCCTCCGACGACCAGATGAAATTGCCGTCGTCCAGCGCCTTGAAGTCGTTGTTCAGCGACACCCAGGCGTCCGACCGCTGGGTCGAGATCACGCGCGACGCGCCGGTGGCCGGATCGACGCTCAACAGGTCCAGCCGCTTCTGGTCGCGGCTCTCGCGCTGCACATACAGGGTGCGCCCGTCGGCCGACCAGTTGACGCGGGCCAGATAGATGTCGGCGTTCTCGCCCAGATCGACCTTGACCCGGCCGCCGCCGACGATGTCGCGCACATACAGTTCGACCACCGCATTGGGCCGGCCCGCGCGCGGATAGCGCTGCTCGACCACCGTGGCCCCGCCGCCGGTGATGTCCAGCCGCGGCACGACGTCGACCGTGCTCTCGTCGGTGCGTTGCAGGGCGATGTAGCGTTCGTCCGGGCTCCACCAGTAGCCGGTGTCGCGATCCATCTCTTCCTGGGCGATGAACTCGGCGGTCGCCCAGGTGATCAGGCCCTCGCCGTCGTCGGTGATCGGCGTCTCGGCGCCGCTGGCCAGGTCGACGACAACCAGATCCTGATCGCGCACGAAGGAGACGTAGGCGCCCTTGGGGCTGACCTTGGCGTCGATCTCGTCGGCCTCGGTCTCGGTCAGGCGACGCACCGCGCCTCCCTCACGGCTGGCCAGGAAGATGTCGCCTTCCAGCGGGGCCAGAATGTATCGGCCCTGTTCGTCCCACGAATATTCGACCACGCCCCGCGCGCTGATCCGCATCCGCTCGCGCCGGGCCTTCTCGGCCTCGGACAGTTCGCCCGCGTCGGGGACCAACGCCCGGGCGTCGATCAGTTTGAAGGGTTCGCCGGCGCCGATGGGCGCGGCCCACAGGTCCAGAACGTCCACGTCGTCCTCGCGTGAGCGCAGGAAGGCCACCAGTTCGCCGTCCGGCGACAGGCTGACCGACCGGGCCACCGGCCCCGCCAGCGAAGGATTGGCGAACACCCGCTCGGGCGTCAGGATCGCCGGGTCCGGGGTTTGCGCCATCGCGGCGGTGAAGGGCGACAACGCCGCAAGGAACAGGGTGGAGGCGAGAAGTTTGTTGCGCATGGAGGCGACGCTAGCGGCTGAAAACTGTTGCGTCATCCCCACTTCTGCCTTCCGAAGTCCGCGCGACACCGCATCCCTTCCGCTTCCGGCCCCCACGCCCTAATAAGCACCCGGATGACCGACGCCGCCCTCTCTCCCCCGCCCGCCAAACCCTCCGCCTTCCACGAGCTGGAAGTGCTGTGGGTGCGCCACTGGACCGACCAGCTGTTCAGCTTCGCCATCGCCCGCCCGGACGATTTCCGCTTCCGCTCGGGCGAGTTCGTGATGATCGGCCTGCCCGGCGAAGACGGCGGCAAACCCGTCCTTCGGGCCTATTCCATCGCCAGCCCTTCCTGGGACGAACAGCTGGAGTTCGTGTCGATCAAGGTCCCCGACGGCCCCCTGACCTCGCGCCTTCAAAAAATCCAGCCGGGTGATGTCGTCCTGATGGGCAAGAAGCCGACCGGCACCCTGGTGCTGGACGCCCTGACCGGCGGCGAGCGCCTGTGGCTGATCGGGACCGGCACGGGCCTCGCTCCGTGGCTCAGCATCGTGCGCGACCCCGACACCTGGGCCCGCTTCTCCCAGGTCGTGATCTGTCACACCGTGCGCAACGTCGCCGACCTGACCTATCGCGACTTCCTGACCTCGGGCATCCATGACGACCCCCTGATCGGCGAGGAGGCCAAGGCCCGGCTGGTCTACTACCCCACCGTCACCCGCGAGGCCTTCGAGACGCCCGGCCGCATCACCGACCGCATCAAGTCCGGCGCCCTGTTCGCCGATCTGGGCCTGCCCCAGGGCTTCTCGCCGGAACGGGACCGGGTCATGCTGTGCGGCTCCATGGCCATGATCAAGGAAACGGCCGAACTGCTCGAAGCCTTCGGCATGAAGGAGGGCTCGAACGCCGAGCCGGGCGACTATGTGCTGGAGCGCGCCTTTGTCGGATAGCGTCACGATCGATCCGCGCACCGCGCCGGAAGCCTGCGCCTCCATGGCCGAGGTCCGTCAGGGCGTCGACGCCCTCGACCGCGCCCTCGTCCGGCTGCTGGCCGAGCGTCAGCGCTACATGGACGCCGCCGCCCGCATCAAGCCGGATCGCTCGGTCGTCCACGACGACGCCCGCATCGAGGACGTGGTGCAGAAAGTGCTGGCCGCCGCCGCACCCGCCGGCCTGTCGCCCGCCATCGCCGAGCCCGTCTGGCGGACCCTGATCGACCGCTGCATCGCCCACGAGTTCGAGACCTTCGACCGCACGCGCGGCTAGCGCCTCAGAGATCTCAGCATCAACTCGTGCCGATACGCCGCCACGTCGGCCAGGGCGGCCTCCAGCGCATCGTGAACCCGGTTCAGCAGCGGTGAGGCCGTCGTCTTGTCCGCCGCCTCCGCCGCCTGACAGGCCACGGCCAGCGCGCCGGCCCCGATCCCCGCGGCCGCGCCGCGCAGGGTGTGCACTGCATCCCGCCAGCCCTCGTCGCGCACGTCCAGCATCGGCGACCACAGGGCCGCCTGCTGCGCGAACAGGCCCAGCACCTCCTCGCTGATCCCGTCGTCGCCGCCGGTCGTCGCCTCCAGAACGGAGAAATCGACCGCGCCGGACAGGTCGCGCAGGGCCATCAGCCCGCCTGCTCCTCGCCCTTGGCCAGGCGCGAATGCCGCGACGACCAGACGAAGTAGATGACCAGTCCGATCGCGTTCCAGATCACGAACCACATCTGCGTCCGGGCCGCGAGGCTGAAGAAGAAGACGATGCAGCCGATGATGGTGATCCCGCCCACCAGCCACCACAGCGGCGCCCGGAACAGGCGCGGCCGGTTGGGGTCGCGGACGCGCAGCACGATCAGGCAGACGCCCACCGCCGCGAAGGCCGCCAGCGTCCCGGCGTTGGCCAGGGAGGCCAGTTCATCCAGTCGCATGACCCCCGCCAGCGCCGCCACGACGATGGCGGTGAAGATGGTCACCACCGCCGGCACGCCGCGCACCGAGACCCGGGCCAGACGACGCGGCAGCAGGCCGTCGCGCGCCATGCCAAGGAAGATGCGGCTCTGGCCGAACAGGAAGGCCAGCAGCACGGTCGGCAGGGCGATGACGGCGCTGGCCGCGATCCACTGCGCCGCCGTGCCCTGCCCCATCTCGCGCAGGATCAGGGCCAGGGGCTCGGGGCTTTCGGCGAAGCTGGCCACCGGCCGGGCGCCGATCGCGGCGGCCGCGACCACCAGATACAGGGCCGTGCAGACCACCATCGAACCGACGATGCCGATGGCCAGGTCGCGCTCGGGCCGCTTGGTCTCTTCCGCCGCCGTCGAGATGGCGTCGAAGCCGTAGAAGGCGAAGAAGATGATGGCCGCCGCCGCCATCACTCCGGTCTGGACCACGGGCTGGCCGGTGATCTGCTCGGCGAACGGCAGGGCCGGCGAACCGAAGCCGTTGGGCATGAAGGGAGTGAAGTTGGCGGCGTCGAAGGCCGGCAGGGCGATGGCCACGAAGGCGATCAGGGCCAGGATCTTGATCACCACCAGCACTGCATTCAGCGTCGCGCTCTCGCGCGTGCCCAGCAGCAGCAGGCCGGTGACCACGGCGATGATGAACACCGCCGGCAGGTTGACGATCCCGCCCGCCACATGCGGCCCGACCGTCAGCGCCGTCGGCAGGTCCAGCCCCATGCCGCTCAGGAAACCGACCGCATAGCCCGACCAGCCCACGGCCACCGCCGACACGACCAGCGAATATTCCAGGATCAGGCTCCAGCCGACGATCCAGGCGATCAGCTCGCCCAGCACGGCGTAGGAATAGGTGTAGGCGCTGCCCGCCGCCGGCATCATGGTCGACAGCTCGGCATAGGCCAGGGCGGCGCAGGCGCAGACCAGACCCGCCAGTCCGAAGCTGATCATCACCGCCGGCCCGGCCAGGCCGGCGCCCACGCCGATCAGGGTCAGGATGCCGGTGCCGACGATGGCCCCGACGCCCAGGGCCATCAGGTGCGGCCAGCTCAGCGTCTTCTTCAGCGCATGCCCGCTGTGCGGGGCCAGCATGGCGTCGATCGAGCGCCGGCGGTTCCAGAAGGCCATGGTGCGTTTTCCCCCGCGCCGCTCCCCGGCGGCTGATTCAGCAACCCTAGACCGTCCTGCGACAAAGCGGAACGGACCGCCATATCCCCTTGCACGCGGGAGGCATTCCCATTAGGTACGCTCCCTCGCCGACGCCGGTCCCCGACCGGAACAGCGCGGGACGGCCTGAGCCTTGCGGGGCTGGCCTGACGAATGGTCCGGGTGATTAGCTCAGTTGGTAGAGCAGCTGACTCTTAATCAGCGGGTCGTAGGTTCGAACCCTACATCACCCACCATCGTCCTCATTGAAAGACAACGTTTTTTTAGAACGACTAGCAGCTGTCGACATTGCGTCCGGCCGCGCCGGGTAACGCACTGGGTAACACACGCATGACGCCTGCCGTCCGCAATGACCGTGTGACAAACCCGAAAAAAAGCCGTGAGTTTTGACGACGGAGAAATTTGTCGAGACCACCGGTTTCCGCGCTGGAACATCTTAAGTTTTGCCGTCCCCCGGTCTCTGCGTGTCCGAGGGGTGCCAGTTACACTCCAATGGCGGCACGTTCGGCGAGACCGAACGGTAGAGAGCATGCTGCCCTTTCTCCAAGGATTGAGCACCCCACAGTGGTTGCATCCAACGTCGGCGACCGCCTATCACGGGAAATGGTCGGGGAGGATCAAGCGTGGCGGTTGAACGAAATAGTGGCAGCGATCTTGGGTTCGAGGCCGATCTGTTCAAGGCGGCCGACAAGCTCCGGGGCAATCTCGAGCCGTCGGAATACAAGCACGTCGCGCTCGGTCTGATCTTCCTTAAATACATCTCCGAGGCCTTCGAGGCGCAGCACACCAAGCTGCAGAGCGTTGAGTACGCCGACCCCGAGGACCCCGAGGAATACCTGGCCGCCAATGTCTTCTGGGTGCCGCCGGCGGCGCGCTGGTCGCATCTCCAGGCCAACGCCAAGGTTCGGGAAATCATCTACGAGGACGTCACCACCGGTCGCGAGAAGAAGGGCGACATCGGCGGACTGATCGATAACGCCATGGAGGCCATCGAGAAGGCCAACATCGCCGTGCTCAAGGACGTCCTGCCCAAGACCTATTCCCGGCCCCAGCTGGACAAGACCATGCTGGGCGAGCTGATCGACCTGTTCTCCAACGTCGACATGCGCGGCGACCATGGCAAGGCACGCGACCGGCTGGGCCGGGCCTATGAGTATTTCATCAGCCAATTCGCCGGGGCCGAGGGCCGACGGGGCGGCGAATTCTACACCCCCCGCTCGGTGGTTCAGACAATCGTCGAAATGTTGCAGCCCGGTCGAGGCCGCGTCTACGACCCTTGCTGCGGTTCGGGCGGAATGTTCGTTCAATCCGAGCGGTTTATCGAGAACCACCAAGGGCGCCGGTCGGACATCGCCATCTATGGCCAGGAGCGGAACCACACCACCTGGCGGCTGTGCCGCATGAACTTGGCTGTGCGAGGCATAGACGCCGACATTCGCTGGAACAATGAGGGCAGCTTCCTGCGCGACGAGTTCGCCCAGACCAAGTTCGACTTCGTCATGGCCAACCCGCCGTTCAACATCTCCGACTGGTGGCAGCCGCAGCTGGAGGGCGACGCGCGCTGGACGTTCGGCACACCGCCGCAGGGAAATGCGAACTTCGCCTGGCTACAGCACATCCTGCACCACCTGGCCCCGCGCGGCACCGCCGGCGTGGTCTTGGCCAACGGTTCGATGTCGTCACAACAGTCGGGTGAGGGCGAGATCCGCAAGGCCCTGATCGAAGCCGACCACGTCGACTGTATGGTCGCCCTGCCGGGCCAGCTGTTCTACTCGACCCAGATTCCCGCCTGCCTGTGGTTCTTGGCGCGGGACAAGAGCGCCAACGGTCATCGCGACCGCCGTGGTGAGATCCTGTTCATTGATGCCCGCAAGCTGGGCCATCTGGTCGACCGGACTCGGCGGGAATTCAGCGACGGGCCCAACGGCGACATCGCGAAGATCGCAGAAACCTACCACCGCTGGCGCAACCGGCCGGAGGCGAACTCGGCAGCCGGTTTGACGCCATATGAGGACGAGCCGGGCTTCTGCCGCTCTGCGACGCTCGACGAGGTGCGCGGCCACGGTCACGTCCTGTCCCCGGGCCGCTACGTCGGTGCCGCGGACGTGGAGGACGACGGCGTCGGCTTTGAGGAACGGCTCGCGGGGCTGCGGGCCAAACTAGCGCAGCAGTTCGAGGCGGGACAAACGCTGGAGGCGCGGATCTTCGACATGCTGGGCCAAGCGACGTCTAATGGGTGACTGGATCCAGACTACAGTTGGGGAGCAGGCCACGCTTCAGCGTGGATTTGACATTACGCGAAATGCTCAACGTCCAGGGCCCGTTCCTGTCATCTCGTCGAGTGGGACATCGAGCTTTCATGACGAAGCTGCAGCTAAAGGGCCTGGCGTAGTTCTCGGACGAAAGGGTGTGGTTGGGAGCGTCTTCTTCGTGGAGACCGACTACTGGCCCCATGACACATCCCTATGGGTCAAAGATTTCCACGGCAACGACCCCCGCTTTGTCTATTATTTCTTCCGGTCCTTCGCCCCAGAGTTGGCGCAGCTAGATGTGGGGTCTGCCAATCCAACTCTCAATCGGAACCACGTTCACCCTATATCGATCGTGTGGCCGAGTTCGGTTGTCGAGCAGCAAGCAATCTCAGATCTTTTGGGTTCTCTCGATGACAAGATCGAGCTGAACCGGCGGATGAACGAAACGCTCGAGGCGATGGCCCAAGCGATCTTCCGCGACTGGTTCGTGGACTTCGGCCCCGTCCGCCGCAAACTGGCCGGCACCACTGCCCCCGTCGAAATCATGGGCGGCCTGACCCCCGACCCCACGCGCGCCGCCGCCCTGGCGGCGCTGTTTCCAGATGGGCTAGGTGACGACGGTCTGCCGGTCGGTTGGAGCGAACGCCCGATCGGCGATCTCGTGGACATCGCCGGTGGCTCTACACCCAGCACGACCGACGAAAACCTCTGGCAGCCCGCCGAGCACCGCTGGGCAACGCCTAAGGACCTGTCCAACATGTCCGACCTCGCCTTGTTCGAGACAGGCCGCCGGATCAGTTCGGCAGGTCTCTCCAAAATCACCTCCGGCTTGCTGCCCGCCGGGACGGTGCTGCTCTCGTCCCGCGCGCCAATCGGCTACCTCGCCATCGCCCAGGCACCGGTGGCCATCAATCAGGGCTTCATCGCCCTGATGCCAACAGCAGACTTCGGCGGGGCCTATCTCTATCTGTGGTGCAAGGTGAACATGGAGGCAGTCCTCGCCAATGCGAACGGCTCGACCTTCCAGGAAATCAGCAAAAAGAACTTCCGACCGATCACCTCGGCCGTGCCGAACGACGGCGCTGTCTGCCGCGCCTTCGGCGAGATCGCCGAACCGATGTTCGCCCGCATCGTCAGCGCCGCCGCCGAGACCAGCACCCTTTCCGAAGCTCGCGACTATCTGCTCCCCCGCCTGATGTCCGGCGCGGTGCGGGTGGGCGATATTGATCAGGTCGACATCAGCTAATGGAAGCGCGGACTGGCACCGAAACGGCCTATCATCTCAGCCTGCCTGAGTGGCCGAAGCTCGCCTTCGGGAAACCCGAGATCGACGGCCTAATGCCCGTTTGTCGTATCCGTTACTGGCGACGGTTTGAATCAGCACTGGGCAACAAACTCATGAACCGGCCTGGCACTGAACTGATCTTTCGGGGGCAGCGACGACAAGAGTGGCAACTGACGCCTACCTTAGGGCGCTACTCCAACTCAGGGGTCGTCGACGCGAAGCGTGCAGAGGAGCAAAAAAGGGAGTTCAGGCTCGCAATGCGTGGCCGAGGGATCGGCCCCGATCTCCTCGACGAAGACAAGGAACTGTGGGCGTTTGGACAGCATCACGGGCTGGCTACGCCTCTCCTAGACTGGACAAAATCACCTTTCGTCGCGCTGTTCTTCGCCTTCGCCGATCCAGACTTCTCCTACGAAGATCCAAATCCCACGCGCACCATCTTCGTGATTAACAAGACCGCGCTCGAGGAGTTGGATCCTGACTTGATCGTCCAGCCGTTGCGAAATGACCATACGCGACTGGTCAACCAAGCTGGCCTTTTTACCCTCTCCCCGCTGGGCTCGGATACTCTCAGCAGCCGCATCTTCAATCTTCTGTCTGAGACCGAGACAGTCGATATGGATGATCCCGCCGCAGTCGGGCGCTACATCTTCAAGATTCATGTGCCCAACGAGTTGCGCAGGGAATGTCTTGCGATGCTACGCAAGATGAACATCCACCATGGCAGTCTGTTTCCCGATCCCATCGGAGCATCGCTCTACTGCAATGAGTGGTTCGGCGGCCGTGTCGACGAGCCGGAAACCCCCGCCCCCGCCAGCACTCGGAAGCTAGCCGCTCGAAAACCCCTCGCCGCCGGTAAGCCTCTCCCGACCCAGCCGAAGCCGAAGACATCCCCACCGCCCGCCGCAGCCGGGCTCGGGGGGAAGCCAACCGGGAACATAGGGAAGGAGCTTGGCTCTCTGCTCCGTAGGTTTGGGCTTGAGAAAAGCCAGACGGCAATCCTTGCCGATGCCCTTGAAGCGAAGTTCGAAACCAGCGCGCCGATCGACTGGAAGGGCCGCGCCTTCGGCAGCGCCTCGGTCAGCGTCGAGATCAAAAGAATTTTGCGCATGAACGGTATCGAAAGCGACAGCGTCGAGCCGATCTCAGCTGCTGTATTTGAACTGTTTCAGCGCGCTTCGAGCTCAGCTCTCCCCGGTCAGGAGTCGAAGGCCACCGGGCCAGAAGATGACTTCTTCCGACCCATTCGAACTCAAGAAGACGCCCCCCGGGAGAGCGACACATGAGTGATCTCTACCGCCGCGGCGGGCCCCTTGATGGGCTCCCGCACCCAAGGTTCAAGTCTCCTCGCGCAGACGGGGTCACGGAACAGAAAGTTTCCGGATGAGCCAGACACTAGATACCACCGCCCTGCGAGAGGCCTACGCCGTTTTCCAGAACGTCTATGGCGACACGCGGGGCCAAGCTTGGCGACAATCCTATGCGGAACGGGTGGCGTCGGTGCAGGACGCCCCCGCTGATGTCTGGGTCACGCCGGCCTTCCAGCAGAGCCTTTGGGAGTCCTCCGGCATAAGCGGTATCGGGCCTGGCTCGGCGGTCACGGTCATGGGTGCCTATCAGGACTCCGATTTGGCCGCCCTCCTGCTGAAGCTTCGCGACGAAGGTCTGCCTGATGATCCGCTGGCGGCGGCGGTTGCTATTCAGACCGCTTATGATTCCATCCTCGACCGGGTCAGGCCGAAATACACGGAGAAGCGCCCGCGCGCTCGCATCGCCCGCCTGCTCGCCGCGCTCTACCCCCGGCACATGACCTGCCTGATGGATGACCGGCGGACCTATCAGGTGCTGGGCTTGGCGGGCGCGGGCAAAGCCGCCACCAGCTGGGTCGGTCAGAACCCCCTGATCCGCGCTCGACTGCGCGAGGCGCTGGAGGGCCTAGGCGGCACCGACGTCGATCACGCCATGTTCAGCTGGTACCTTTGGGAGACGAATTTCGGCACTCCAGAACAGGGGGCCCTTGAAGTCGTCGGAATGGGCCGCACGCCGAGCGACGTTCCCGCCTTTTCCCTGATGCCCGCAGCGCTCCAACGGCCGAGCCTAGTGTTCGTCAAGGATAACATGACGGTGCTGCTGACTATGCTCCGCGAGTGCGAGCAGGGCCTCAGCCGTCTGGACGTGATTGACGTTATCCGCACCGCCGCGCCCAACCTGAACGAGGGCAGCGCGTCGATTGTGCTGTCGCAGGCTATGGGCGGACTGGGCCTGCTACAGCTCAGCGATGGCGGATATCGGCCGACGAGCCGTGGCCTTGAAGTGCTCAATGCCGCCGTTCCCGTTCACGCGCTGCGTGGTCCGTTGATTGGCCGCGTGCTGGGTGCCGGGCTCCTCCTTCGCTTGATGCTCAAGCATCCGGACGGCGTCCTGATGCAAGCTTTGGCCAGCGAGCTACAGGAGCAGTTTCCGACCTGGAAAACTCCGCGATCGGGGCAGGAGCTTATCCAGTGGCTAGTGGCCACCGACCTGTTCAGCGTCGAGACGGTTGGCGGAAGCTCGCTCTTACGATTGACCGAAGATGGTGAGGACTACGCTGCTGCCCTCCCCGAGGACTTCGACGACCGCTGGAAACCTCAGAGCGTCGTCACATCGGCATCTGCCACCGACGGCGGTGAGGAACTCGCGGCGGAAGTCGTCACCGGGCCCATGTTGGAGCCCTACACGCCAGCCGACATCGTCGCCGACGGCTGCTTTCTGCCGCAGGTCGACATCGACGCCATGCTGGCCCTGCTGAAGCACAAGAAGAACCTTGTGCTTCAGGGACCACCCGGGACCGGCAAGACCTGGCTGGCCCGACGCTTGGGCTACGCCCTAGCCGGGGCCAAGGATCCCGACCGGGTTATGGCGGTGCAGTTCCAGCCGTCCCTGTCATACGAGGACTTCGTGCGCGGCTGGCGTCCCTACGCCGGGGAAGACGGGAAGGGCGGGCTGCAACTGGCTGACGGTGCCTTCCTCGAATGTGTCACCGCCGCCTTGGCGCGCCCCAAGGAGGTTTTCGTGCTGGTGATCGAGGAGATCAACCGCGGCAATCCTGCTCAAATCCTTGGCGAGCTGTTGACCCTGCTCGAGGCCGACAAACGTATCCCCGGTGAGGCTCTCCGACTGGCCTATCCCCGAAAGCCGGATGAGCGGGTCTATATCCCGCCCAACCTGCACGTCATCGGCACGATGAACCTGGCCGACCGTTCGCTGGCGCTCGTCGACTTGGCCCTGCGGCGGCGCTTCGCCTTCCGGACGCTGGAGCCGATGCTGAACGATGCCTGGCGCAGCTGGTGTATGGCAGCCGGCGCACCGAGCGGGCTGGTCGATACGATGGCCAAGCGGCTGGGCGAACTGAACACGACCATCGCCGCGGACAACCGGCTGCGTTCGCAATTTTGTGTCGGGCATAGCTTCGTCACGCCGCCGAAGGCGGGCGTTGCGGACTGGCCGGGCTGGTTCCGGGCAGTGGTCGAAACCGAGATCGCCCCCCTTCTCGACGAGTACTGGTACGACGACGAACCGACAGCCAAATCCCAGAAAGCAAAGCTGGTGGCCCCGCTGTGATGGAGGCGATCCACAGTCCGCAGGTGGTCCCGCCGCCCGCCGGTCTGTGGCGCAGTCACGTCGGCATTCCGATACGCAATCTGTGGCTGCTGCTGATGTACGCCTCCGATCTGGCAGCGTTCGGTCGCCGGTTCGACGGCATGGCCGACGAATCCGCCGACCTGCCCGAGTTGATGGCCCGCCTGTTGGCTTGGGTGGTCGAGCGCCGTCTGCGTCAGAATCTCTCGCGGGCCTATGAGCCCAAGGTCGCCACCTTGAACCGGGTGCGCGGCCGTATCGACTGGCTGCGGACCGAGTCTGGTCAACACCTGAACCGCGGCGAGGTGGTTTGCCGGTTCGAGGACCTGACCTGCGACACGCCCCGCAACCGGCTGGTGCGGGCGGCGCTGGAGCGGATGGCGGTTCAGGTGTCCAACCGCGACGTTCATCGCCGCTGTCGCACCCTCGCCCGGCAACTGGAGGAGATGGGAGTCAGTGCCGGACGCCCATCGCGTGCGGAACTCGCCCGCGACCAGATCGCGCGTCACGACGCCGAGGACAGACTGATGGTCAAGGTCGCCGAGCTGGCACTCGATCAGGTTCTGCCGAGCGAGGCGGAAGGCGACATGCGCACCACGCGGCTGGACCGCGACGAGGCGCTTCTTCGTCGGATTTTCGAAAAGGCCGTGGCGGGGCTCTACAAGTGCGAACTACATGGCCGCGACGGCTGGACCGTCTCGCCGCAGAGGTCCCTCGCGTGGAGCGTCGCTGACGAAAGCCCGGGTTTGGCGGCCCTGTTGCCCGGCATGAGCGCCGATGTGGTTCTGCAGCGATCTGCCGGGTCAGGCACTCCGCGGCGGATAGTCATCGAGACCAAATTCGCCGATGTCCTAACGACCAATCCATTCGGCAAGGACATGTTCAAGAACGGCCATCTCTATCAGCTCTACGCCTACCTCCAGACCCAGACTGGCAAGGGTGAGACCACCGCAGACGCGGCCGAAGGGATATTGCTCTACCCGGTTGTGGATCAGCACATCGACGAATGGGCCCTGATCCAGGGACATCGCATCCGTCTCGCCACCGTCGACCTTGCCGTTCCCGCCGACGAGCTGCGAGCACGTCTCCTCGGGTTGGTCTCGGAAGCCACAGGAACCTGACATGAGCGGCTTCTCCGAAGACATCGTCGAACATGCCGGTATCGAGATCCTCAAGGAGCTCGGCTGGAGCTATTTCCACGGCACCTCGGTCGCGCCCGACGGCCCGGCTCCGCAGCGCCAGGCCTTCTCGCAAGTCATCCTGCTGCCGCGCCTCGAGGCGGCGCTGGCAAGGCTCAATCCGCACGTTCCCGAACCGGCACGCAATGAAGCCATCCGACGGCTGCTGACCAGCGAAACCAGCTCCTTGGTCGAGGAGAACCGCCGCCTGCACAAACTGCTCACCGACGGCCTCGACACCGAATACCGGGCAGCGGACGGGCGGCTCGTCAGCGACAAAGTATGGTTGATCGATTTCGCCGACGTCGACGCCAACGACTGGGTCGCGATCAACCAGTTCACCGTCGTTGAAGGCCGACACAATCGCCGGCCGGACCTTGTGCTGTTCGTTAACGGCCTGCCGCTGGGCGTGCTGGAGCTAAAGAACGCCGCCGCCGAAAACGCCACCCTCGGCGACGCCTTCAACCAGCTGCAGACCTATCGCGAACAGGTCCCCAACCTGTTCCGCACCAATGCCGTCCTGGTAACGTCAGACGGCATCGAGGCACGGATCGGATCCCTGACCGCGGACGTGGAGCGGTTCATGCCTTGGCGCACCGTGACCGGCGAAGATTTCGCGCACCGGGGCACTCCCGAGCTCGAGACCCTTCTGCGGGGCGTCTTCAATCGCGAACATTTCCTGGCCCTGATCCGCGATTTCATCGTCTTCGGCGACCACGGCGACGGCCCTTTCAAGATCCTCGCCGGCTATCACCAGTTCCACGGTGCCCGAAAGGCGGTGCGCGAAGCGATCGACGCCACCCGTCCCGATGGCGACCGCAAGATCGGTGTCGTCTGGCACACCCAGGGGTCGGGCAAGAGCTTCCTGATGGCCTTCTTCGCCGGACTGGCGGTCAAGGCTCCCGAGCTGGAAAACCCCACCTTGCTGATCCTGACTGATCGCAATGATCTGGACGATCAGTTGTTCTCGACGTTCGGCCTGTGCCGAGACCTGATCCGCCAGAAGCCGGAACAGGCGGACAGCCGTGATGACCTGAAACGTCTGCTCAGCAGGGCATCCGGTGGCGTAATCTTCACCACCGTCCAGAAGTTTTCGCCGGAGCGCGGGGAAGAAGCCTTCCCGCTTCTCAGCGACCGTCGCAACCTTATCGTCATCGCCGACGAGGCCCACCGCAGCCAGTACGGCTTCGACTCCAAGCTCAACCCGACCACCGGGGTCCGGCGCTACGGCTATGCCCACTACGTGCGGCAGGCGATGCCGAACGCCTCCTTCATCGGCTTCACCGGCACGCCGATCGAGGCCACAGACGTCAACACCCCTGCCGTCTTCGGCGACTACATCGACATCTACGACATCAGCCGGGCGGTCGAAGACGGCGCGACAGTCCCGATCTATTATGAAAGCCGTCTGGCCCGCATCGAACTCGACGAAGACGAGAAGCCGAAGATCGACGCCGAGATCGAGGCGCTGGTCGAGGACGAAACCCTCACCGAGGCCGAAAAGGCCAAAGCCAAATGGTCAACGGTCGAGGCTCTGGTCGGGTCACACAAGCGGTTGCAGCAGATCGCCGCCGACCTCGTCCGGCATCTTGAAGCCCGGATCGACGCCATGGACGGCAAAGCCATGGCCGTTTGTATGAGCCGGCGCATCTGCGTCGACCTGTACAATGAGATCGTCGCCTTGCGACCCGACTGGCATTCCGATGATGACAGCGCAGGCGCGATCAAGATCGTCATGACCGGCGCGGCTTCCGATCCCCTCACCTGGCAAAAACACATCGGCAACAAGCGCCGGCGCGATGATCTCGCCAAGCGGGCCCGAAATCCTGAAGATCCGCTGCGTCTGGTGCTGGTTCGGGACATGTGGCTTACCGGCTTCGACGCGCCCTGCATGAACACGATGTATATCGACAAGCCCATGCGCGGACATGGCCTGATGCAGGCTATCGCACGCGTAAACCGCGTCTTCCGGGACAAGCCCGGCGGCCTGGTCGTCGACTACATCGGCATCGCCCAGAACCTGAAGAAGGCGCTCGGCCAATACACCGAGTCAGACGGCGAAAAGACGGGCATCGATGAGGAAGCGGCCGTGGCCGCTATGATCGAGCGCTACGAAATCGTCCGCGGCATGTTCCACGGCTTTGACTACATGCCCGGCATCGACGGCGCGCCGATGCAGCGGTTGACCTGCTTGGCCGGCGCCATCGATTGGGCTCTGAAATGGGCCGAAGACGAGGCGGCCAAGGTCACCAGTCTGGATGACAAGAAGAAGGCCCACCGGCGCTACCTCGACCTGGTGCTCGAGCTGAGCAAGGCTTATGCGCTCGCGTCCGCCAGCGACGCCGCCCGTGAGATCCGCGATGAGGTCGGGTTCTTCCAAGCCGTGCGCGCAGCTCTCTCGAAGAGCACCGCGACGGGCAAGCTCAGCCAGGCGGACAAGACCCTGGCCGTCCAGCAATTAATCGATCGGGCAATGGCATCCGCCGAGATCATCGACATCCTGAAAGTCGCCGGGATCCAGTCACCGGATATCTCCATTCTGTCTGATGAGTTCCTGCTCGAGATCCAGGGCATGGAGAAGAAGAACCTC
The DNA here is from genome assembly GCF_041648615.1 of Brevundimonas sp. Taxonomy (GTDB): domain Bacteria; phylum Pseudomonadota; class Alphaproteobacteria; order Caulobacterales; family Caulobacteraceae; genus Brevundimonas. The sequence goes on along the minus strand of NZ_JBAZOS010000007.1, from coordinate 52,604 downwards.
GCCCTTGAAGCCTTAAAGAAGCTTCTCAACGGGGAGATCGCCAGCCGGTCACGGACGAACATCGTAGAAAGCCGGACCTTCTCGAAGCGGCTGGAAGACGCCGTCGCGCGCTACCATGCCGGGGCGCTGTCAGCCGTCGAGATGATCCAGGAATTGATAGCCCTGGCCAAGGACATGCAGGCCGCCCGAGCGCGTGGCGAGGAGCAGGGCCTGAGCCCGGAAGAGGTCGCCTTCTATGACGCCCTCGCTGAAAACGAGACGGCAGTGGAAGCCATGGGGAGCGAGACGCTCCGCGTCATCGCCCACGAGCTTCTGGAACAACTGCGCCAAAATGTGACCGTTGACTGGCACCAACGTGAAAGCGCCCGGGCTCGAATGCGGGTTTTGGTGAAGCGCATCCTCAAGAAGTTCGGGTATCCTCCGGATCTGTCGGACGAGGCGGTACAGACGGTCCTCGCTCAAGCAGAGATATTGCTAAGGGAGCTTTAGGCGGAGCTGCCTTCGGTGTCCCAGCACCTACGGATTGCGGCACCCCCAAGTTGAATGATTGAAAGGCGGCTTTCGTGGAAGACCTGCATCCGGGCGTCCAAGCTATTGTCCGAGGCCTGCTCTCCAGCCCACTTTCCGACGTCGGCCGGCTCGCCCTCGATCGTCTGCGGTGCGGGCCCGATCCCGACAAACGATACAAGATAGGGGACGACGCTGATGAATACCGGGACCTTCCAACTTGGCGCTGGGAGCCGACCCACGATGATGCGCGCCTCCAGTTGGTCTTGATTGAAGATGTCATCCACCACTGGCTGGTCGACGAATTGCACATGGCTCGCGAGATCTCGCAGCTGTCACGCAAGCTCGAACTGAAGGTAATCGCCTTCGAGGGACAGGGCGAGGCCCCGGTGGGCCGCCCTGACTTTTCCGGCAATCTGGTCGGGACCGGACGCATCAAGGCACTCCAGACCTTCGGCAAAGCCTTCAGAAAGTCGATCCGGACTGTCCGCGAAGCCATCGATCAGGGGGGTGTGATCCGATGAGCGCATTCGAGGACCAAGTCGAAAGTGACGTTCTCGCTGCCGCTACTAAGCTGGCGATAGCGACTCCGGATTTGGCTAAGGGCTTGGGCAAAAGCTACGAGGCGTGGCTCTACCTGCGAATTGCGGCAGGCATTGATGGCTCCGTGACGGCTTGCGACCACCAAGGCAATCCGACCTCCATCCTGATCCTTCGCGGCGGCCCCGGGTACATGGCGACGGCGCAGTCGACGAAGGCGAACGCCGCCGGGTTCTTCTCGGTAGCGAACTATTCGGGTTCACTGGAACTGCACAGCAGCCTGCGCCACCGCGGAACGAGTGAAGCCTCTCACGAGATCGACATCAGCCTGAACCGTGCCGAAGAATGTTGGACAGTCAGGTTGGGCGGCGGCGGCCCCTATCCCGGACCGCCGGTCATCGGCCTCGAACTCAAGCACTATGGGTCGCACACTAAACTGGACAAGAACTTCGCCCGCGCGCTTCTCGGCGTGGCGATGGACCTTAATCCTTGGTTCGGGATCCGGACCATCTCCGCACGTGGGCCGGGCAAGGCGCTGGCGGCTCGTACACTGCCGGTCCGGGGACGTTATGGCTTGGTGACCACCGCAAGCCTATCGCCCGAGACGGCCCGATTCCTTAAGACCTATGCTATTTCGGCATATCCGGACTTCTCACCGCAGAGCCGCCGAAGAGTTGCTGGCCTGATCCGCCGGATCCAGAACCTGATCGATAACCTGTAGCCCCCCCTTGATCACCTGCCATGCGCTACCGGGGACGCATATGCCAGGAACGCGGAGGCATAAACTGCCGTCGGGCGGTAGTCGCGCCGGAGTGCTCTCGGACGAGCTGGCGTAGGTCCGCTTTCGGAGGCCGACGGCTGCTCCTGGCGCTTTTCGAACAGTTGCCTCGATCGCAGTTCCGGCGTTGCGCCGCGCTGATTGCCGTGGCGCGTAGCGTGTCAATTCGACTCGCACCTCACCCCCTCAGATTGCATTCGTCATGCCAAGCCTTAGGGTCGGAGCGGGGGAAACTTGAACATGGACAACGACGCGCCCGACGGCTCCGTGGACGCCTTTCTTCTCTATAATGAGCGCGAGGGCCTGATCGATCAAATCGCCGACGCCCTGCGTAGCGCCGGCCGCTCGGTTCATTTCTGGCGTACGGACGTCGCTATCGGCGAATCCTGGATGCCCTTTGAACAAAAGAGGCTGGCCGCCGCGCGGGTAGTTGTCATCTTCTTGGGGTCGGAGGGCTGGGGACCGACACACGAGGCGATGGCCTTGGAGGCCGTGCGGCAGGACAAGAAGATCGTCCCGGTCCTGATTGGGCCCGCCCTGCCGCTGGAGATAATGGAGCGGGCGGGACGGATATTTGTCGAGCGTCGCTACCTGCAGCTCTATCCGGAGAGTTGGCGGACGGATTTCCCCGAGCTGCTGCGCTTGATCCCCCTCATTCCTTTACGGCATCCTCTGATTGGGATCCTGCTTAACGGCGACGACGGAGCGCGACGCCGCGCTGTCAGCGACCTCCTTGCCAGCGGCACCGAGCCGTCTCCAGGACTGCTTGCAGAACTAGTGGAGCAGATCCAACTCCTTCAGTCAGGGACTCATCCGGAGACCCCCACCGATGAGCGCATAGCGTCGGCTCGAAGCTGGCTGCTCAGCACCTTGGTTGAACTGACCGGCGGCTCTCCCGCGGTCGAGCGTTTCGCCGCGCATCATGTTGACTACGTCCGCGAGCCCTATGCACCCGCGCGCTTCTGGCTGCTCGAGGCTCTCGAGCGGCGAGCGCCGGACCTCGGCCGCCGCGTCGCGATCCGGGCCTTCGAAGACCCGGTCGAAGAGGTGCGGCTCGCCGCCCAACTGCTGTTTACGGACCAACCGCAGACCGTGCGTCCCAGGCTGGAGCGAGCCCTCAGATCCGATGAGCCGGAGGCCGCGATCCAGTTCTTCAAGATCCGGCCCGATCCATCGCTGGCGGTGGTGGTCGCCGAACGTCTGGCGTCGGAAGGCCTCGCGCCACTGGTCATCGACGCCCTGACCTTCAATCTCCCGATCAGCATTGCCAGCGAGGCCTTGCGGATTGCCCAATCCCCGTCGAACTGTGTCAACAGGATCGTGCGGGTTGCCGCCCAAGCCGACCAGGCGTTCCTTGAGAGGTGCGCCGAGTTGCTGTTCGGCATCATCTCATCTGACCCCGATGCATCGATCGTGCTCAGCGAGCTGGCGGCGAGCGATCCCCAGCTCGTCCCCACCCTAGCCGATCTTGACCGACTTATGCGTCCGCCTTCGAATGACCTGGACGGCGCGGTGCGGATTGCTGGCTACGATTCCGATACCTTGGACGGCTCCCCTGATTACCTCGACATCCGACGCGATGTAGAGGCGGTGACGGCGGTGATGCTCGCGCGCGAACTGAGGCCGCCGCTGGCCGTCGGTTTGTTTGGCGACTGGGGCATGGGCAAGAGCTTCTTCATGCGAGCCATGCGGATCGCGACTGGGGAGCTCAGGACACGGTATCCCGAGCGCTTCTGTCAGGAGGTGGTCCAAATCGAGTTCAACGCTTGGCACTATGCAGACGGCAATCTGTGGGCCAGCCTTGTTTCACACATATTGCAGAGCCTGTCAGACCATGTGTCGCCGCAGGCCACAGCGGAAAGCCAGGCAGCCTCCCTAATCTCCGAGCTGGAGAGCGCCCGGGCAGAGACGGCCGCACTGGAGAGCGAGAGGCTCAATGCGGTAGAGGCGGTGCGCAGCCGGGAAGAGCAGCTTCAGGCCCTCCAGTTCGAGCGCGAGACGGCCGAGGTCAAGCTGACCCAGCTAAAGCTTCAGAGCGTTCGCGAGATCTTCAATGATCCCCAGCTGAAAGCCGCCATCGACCAAGCGCTTGAAGACCTCGGTGCCCCATCGGCCCTAACCCAGATCGAGGATCTGCAGGCCGTAGTACGTCAGGCAAACAGCCTCGGCGGACGAGCGATCGGCTTGGCGCGCGCCCTGACAAACCCGGGAGTGTGGCCTTGGTCGATCGCATTCTTGGCCGCACTCGTGCTGGTGCCGCCGCTGATCGCGTGGGGCGTAGGCTTCGTTCGGGCCGAGCTCGCCTCGGTCGTCGGCTTCGCCACGGCGGCCCTGACCCTGGCCGCCGGCGGCGCGCCGCTGCTGTTGAAAGCACTGAAGGTGGTGAGTGGCCACCTAAAGCGGTTGGAGAACGCCAAGGCGGCGATCGACCGCGCGATCGAGGAGAGACGCGCAACTCCGACCAAGAAGGAACTGGATCTCCAAGCCGCACTGGCACGCTTAAGGGGCCAAGAGGAGGCGGTCGCAGTGCGCCTCCGGGTCGCCGAGGAGCGAGTCGCCGGGCTAGAAACCCGCATCGAGGCCCTAAAGGACGGTCGCTCGCTCAAACGATTTCTCGCCGAACGCACAGGCTCGGACGACTACCGCAAACACCTCGGCGTCATGGCGACGATCCGCAAGGATTTCGAGGATCTAGTCGAGCGCCTGCAATCCCCCCCGATCGAAGGCCATCGCCGCGTTGACCGGATCGTTTTGTATATCGACGATCTGGATCGCTGCGAGGCGAAGAAGGTGGTTGATGTGCTGGAGGCGGTGCATCTGCTCTTGGCCTTCCCCCTGTTCGTGGTCGTCGTCGGCGTCGATCCACGCTGGCTCTCTCACGCGTTGGCCAGCGAGCACCGCGCCTTGGCCAGTGTTCCCGAGAGATTGGACGCTAAGGACACTGCGGCCGAACTTGTCGGCCGGCGAGCGACGCCCCAAGATTTTCTCGAGAAGATCTTCCAGATCCCGCTGGCGCTCAGGCCGATGTCGGAAGCTGGTTTTGGTCGATTAATGGGCAGCCTGCTCGAGGCCACGCCGGATCTTTCGACCGACGCCCTGCCGCCGATCATTGGAGAGGCGCAGATTGGGCTGGTGCCGATGACGGCTTCGGCGTCGGCGGGGACTGATCCGGATCCCGGTGGTGCCGACGCTCCCAATCGAGTCGCGCCATCAGGGACCTCGGTGCCCGAACCGATCGAAGGGCTGACAATGGAAGCACTGCGCATCACGGCTGGGGAAGCGAACTTCTCAAGCACTCTTCACGCCTTCCTGCGAACGCCCCGGGCAGCGAAGCGCTTCTCCAACACCTATCGTCTACTCAAGGCACAGATCTCTGATGGGGATCGTCAGCGGCTCGAGGGCGATGCGGTTGGCGCAGCGGGAGAGTTCCGGATCCCCATGGCGCTGCTGGCCCTAGTGATCAGCCAGACCGCCGAGGCCGCTGCCATCCTCAAGGCCGTCCGGTCCATGTTGGGATCGACCGCAGTCAGCTCAGGTTGGCGCGAACAGATCTCCGGTGACGGTGCCTCCGGATCCCTCGGTCGGATCTTCGTCGAGTCTCTCGACGCCAGTCCCGGCGACCCGGTTTCCAAAATAGCGTTCTGGCTGCCCCGCGTGGCCCGCTACAGTTTCGAGGGCCTGAGATAGGCGTGGTTGTCAGCCCCATGAGCAGGAGCGGCTCGTCTATCGCGATAGGGGTCCTTGTTCAGAGCGGTGGTCGAGACCTTGCGCTACATGTGATTTGAGGTCGTCTTCAGCACTACGGGGACGTCGCTCGCAGCGCTTCGCAATCCTGCTGTCGTCCGTCGAAGCACGATATCAGGCGGCCAAGTCACCTCGAGCGGAGCGGCTAAACCGGACGCGAGGAGTGGCGGGGCAGACGGGACACACCCCCTATAGGGGGTGTCCCGGTTGTCCCCCGCGGGACATGTTCCTCGGGACAATCAGTCCCTTCATTGTTCCGTCTCAATAACCCACGCGAACGGGCCGTGGGTACCGACCACACCTTTTGATTGAAGGTCTTTGACAGCCCGGCTGAATGCCCTTTTGCGGGCCTCACCGTTGTCGGTCGGACTGATGCCCATACTGTAAGAATACTCGCGCCAGAGAGTCAGAGTAGTACCAGCAGCATCAAGCGGGACCGGCCCTCCAGGCGAGGGCGCACCAGCCTCAGAAGTGGCTTTCTTCAGGGCCGTCATGGCGATTGTCTGGGCGGGGGACAGGCGAAGACCTTTTGCTCGTCGGACAGGCGCTTCCAGAATGTCGAAACGGCTACCGTCGGACGCCAAGTTGTAGGTCCGGCCGGCGCGGCCGTAGTTGCTCTTGGTATGCTTCAGGGTCAGCAAGCACCGCTTGTCGGGATCACCCTGGACGTCATCGACAATGAGGTGAAGGAACGACCGTGCTTGATTGCGCCAGGCGGTGGAGCCGGATGTCCCGCGCCCTCCCTTCATGCCATCGACGGACGGATGACCCAACAACAGGATCGCAATATCCTGTTGCCGCGCACAGGCATTCAGCTTCCGCATGAAGTCCGACACCTGATGCCGGTCCAGCTCATTGCCGCCGAACACCGCCGCCGCATAGTCGATGACCAGAAGGGACGCCCCCTCCGACTTCACCCGTTCCAGAAGATCGTGCATGAGCGCCGTCAGGACCAGCTCGCCGGTTTCGGCGTAGAGGGCCAAGATCGTGTCGAGGCCCACGCCGGGTAGCGCGCTGATGTAGGGGGCGATCTGATCAAACGGCACTCCCCTAGCGTCACAGATTCGCCGCAACCGCCGTACGAGCTCGTCGCCGTCATCCTCCGCGAACAGGCCAACAGAACGCCAGCCACGGGGCAGTTGGCCCAGCCACAATTTCTGCCGGGAAGCCATTGCCACCATCAAATCAAGTGCCAGCATGGTCTTGCCGGAACCGCCGTCGCCGTAGAGAGCTGTTACACAACCCGCGGGAATGAGATCGGGAATCAGCCAGTCGCGGTCCGGCGGTTCACGGTCAACCCAAGCCATCAGGTCAATAAAGCGGGAGGACGTCGGATCGCTCGCGACGACAGCGGCAGGGGTTACTGCAGTCGAACGAAGCCCTTTCGCAACGTTCATGACAGCACCACCGCGACGGTGTAGGGTTGTCCCTGTTCACGATCACTATTTGGACACTCGATCCGAACCCCGGTTTCGCCCGCCAGCGAGCCGGGGTTTTTCGCGCCCAGGTCCGGGGGCGGGAGGTTCCAGCCCCGCCAGAAAGGGCACTTCGGTTCAACGTCCGGGCTACGCGGCTCCATCACATAGCCCCGCGCTCGGCAATCCGGCTCTTCAGCCAGTCACTGATTTCGTTTTCCAGCCAGCCGTTGGAGCGCAGGTTCAACTTAACGGGCTTGGGAAAGCTGCCCTTTCCCATCATCTCGTAAATGGTCGACCGTCGCAGGGACGTGCGCTCGATAACCTGGGGAAGTCTCAGTAATTTTTGCATGGCCGTCTCCGTCTCGCTTCGGACGGCCAAGCACCTAGTCGGACGCTATCGTGCTAGTCGGTAGCGTCCGCACCTTTCGCCCGTTTGGCCCAGGCACCACGCACTGTTGAGACGCCGCATTGAAGGTCACGCGCCGCGTTCACATAGGCCTCTGTGAGCTTGTCGCCCTTGGCCAGATGATGGCGCACCTTATCGACCCGTCCCTCGTCAGACCCTTTCCGAGTCGCCGCGCCCCCCGCAGCTCGCTCGTCCAAGGTCTTTTTCCCCAGCAGGAAGAGCTCCTCGCGCGCCAGCTTCATCTGTAGTTCGCTGAACGTCTCGCCGAACAGCGCCGCCTCGTGGGCCGCCCACGAAGGCTCTCCTTGGTCGATATAGTCCTGAACAAGGCGGCCAAGCACCACCAGACGGTGAAGATACCAGCCTGCTTCCTCCCGCGGCTTGAACCGGTACTTCGCGGGCTTCCTCGCGAGCTCTAACGCCAACGCTTCTCGTGCGGCCTCGACATGTTCCCGATGCGACGCCCACGGGTCCTCGGCCCACTCACTCATCTGCTGGAAAACCTCTAAAAACTCCTCCGAGGTCTCGGCGACATCGTGGGTGGACTTCCGCCTTGTGAACGCCGTGCCCTCAATTTTCTCGGCCCTACGCATGAAGCTTTGCCACTTCACTGCACCCATTCGACGTCACGATCCGTCCGACCTCGGCGGCCCAAGCGTCCAGAGCATGTCGCTTCTCATCGAGGAAGTCGTGCCGTTGATAGACACCGGCAAGACCGCCTCGCGTCCCCGAGATGTGATTGAGGGCCGCCTCTGTGACCTCCAGCCGGACGCCGAGGCGTTGCAAGCCCGTCGCCATGGTCCGTCGCAGATCGTGGAGGGTGAAGTGATCGATTATTGCCGGCTCCTTAGCGTCGCCGGTCAGCTCCTTCACCATATCCGCGGTGATCCGCGCCAGCGCCCTGCTAAAGCCGGACGCACCCCGTTCCGGGTCGGCGCGGGAGGGAAACAGCTTGGCGCTGCCGTCGATCACCGGCACGGCCTCCAATATCGCAACGGCTGCGTTGGACAGAGGGACAAGGTGCGCCTTGCCGTTCTTCGCCCGGTCGGCGGGGATGGTCCACAGCTTCGCCTCTAGATCGAATTCGGCACGATCCGCACTGAAGACTTCATCGCGGCGTTGCCCCGTCAGGACCAACAGCTTGACGGACGGTCCCCACGGCAGCCCTTCGCCCTCAAGCACAGTCCACAGGGCCTTAAGCTCGCCATTGCTCAGCACTCGTTCGCGCGCCTTTGGTTTGTCAGGCTTGCCGGCGTCGCGGCATGGATTGACCTCAAGCCGATGAAGGCGCGGCATAGCCCAAGAATAGAAGGCGCTAAGCTGGGCCGCGACAGCGCGCGCCATGACCGGCGTTGGTCTGCTGCCGCCGGCCGCCACACCGTCGATTAGCCGAGTCACCTCCGCGCGGCTGACGCTGTCCGCCAGCCGGTCCCCAATCTCCGGCAGGACGTACTTGTTGAATATGCGCTCGACTTCGGAGCTCGAGCGCTTGCCGGCCTTCGCTCTCTTATAGTCGTCAAACAGCGCCCGAATGGTGCCAGCTCCCCCGCCAGTCATTCTACGGGTCTCGCCTCTCGGGTCGCCACCGCCTTCAATATCATTAAGCAGAGTCCGCGCCTTCTTGCGCGCGTCGGTCAGGGTGAACCGCTGGTCGTGAAATCGACCAACCGTGACGTTGGCAATCCGACCCCCGATCCGCTTTCGAAGAATGAAGGTCTTGGCACCGGAGGTGCCCACCCGGATGCGGAGGCCGGAAACGACTTTGTCCGCCACCTCGATCCGGCCCGCGTCAGGTGCTTGGAGGCCCCTAATCTTCGCGTCCGTCAGCCCTACCGCGCCCGCCATCGGGTCCTCCTGAATGGGTACCAGCGGGCTCCACAAGCCGTTACCCCGGGTAACAGAATGCGGGACATACCCCCGGAAACCACCGGACGATGCTGGACAGAAAAGTCTTGTCACACAAGGGGTTTTCGACAAACCCGAACAGCGCCGGACGGCCAAGAAAATAACTCTTAATCAGCGGGTCGTAGGTTCGAACCCTACATCACCCACCATCGTCCTTCCCTCTTCCCCACATCCTGCCTAGGCTCCGCCGCATCATTGCGGAGGGGCGTTTCATGCGGTGGATCGGCCAAAACACGATCTTGGCGGCGATACTGGCCATGGCGCTGGCGGGGTGCGCGACCGCGCAGGAGGCGCCCGCGCCCCTCCCGACCCCGTTCGAGGCCGTCGATCCCTTCATCGGCACGGCCGGCAAGGGTCACACCTTCCCCGGCGCGGTCGCGCCGTTCGGCATGGTGCAACTGAGCCCCGACACCGACTACCGCCCGTTCCGCCAGTCCTATCACTGGGCCTCGGGCTACCGTTACGACGACCCGACCATCATGGGCTTCTCGCATACCCATTTCTCGGGCACCGGCCATTCCGACCTCGGCGACGTGCTGATCACCCCCATCTCGGGCGAGCTGAAATGGGATCCCGGCGCGGCCGACCAGCCCGGCTCGGGCTATCGCTCGCGCTACAGCAAGGCCTCTGAAACCGCCGAGCCCGGCTATTACGCCGTCAGCCTGACCGACTCGGCCGTGCGCGCCGAACTGACCGCGGGCGTCCGCGTCGGCCTGCATCGCTACAGCTTCCCGCGCGGCGCCCCGGCCCGGGTGCTGCTCGACTTCCGCGGCTCCATCTACGACTATCCGGGCAAGGTGCTGTGGTCGCGCATCCGTCTGCATCCTGACGGCACGGTCACCGGCTTCCGCGAGACGCGCGGCTGGGCCCCGGCGCGGCAGCTCTATTTCGCCATGCGCTTCTCGCGCCCCATGGTCGGCCATGAGCTGAAGGACCGCGACGAGGCCATCCCCTACAACGGCTTCCGCCAGCCGGGCCGCACCCCCGCCGACCGCGACCAGGTCCAGGGCCGCCAGCTCGAGGCCGCCTTCGACTTCGGCGAGATCGCCGGGCCGCTGCTGGTCAAGGTCGCCGTCTCGTCGGTCGACGAGGCCGGGGCCATCCGCAATCTGGAGTCCGAGGGCGGTGATTTCGACTTCGACGGCGTCCGCGCCGCCACCCGCAAGGCCTGGGAGGAGGCGCTGGACGTCGTCCAGATCGAGGCCGCGCCCGAGATGCGGACCACCCTCTACACCGCCCTCTACCACGCCCTGATCGCGCCCTCGGTCCATGGCGACGCCGACGGCCGCTGGCGCGGGCCGGACAATGCGGTGCACGCGTCCGACTTCACCGTCCACTCGACCTTTTCGCTGTGGGACACCTTCCGCGCCGAACATCCCCTGCTGACCCTGGTCGCCCCGCCGGCGCGCAACGCCGACATCGTCAACTCGCTGATCGCGGCCCAACAGGTCAGCCCCTACGGCATCCTGCCCGTCTGGTCGTTCCACGGTCAGGAGACCTGGACCATGATCGGCTATCACGCCGTGCCGGTCATCGCCGACGCGTACCTGAAAGGCATCCCCGGCATCGACGGCGCCGCGGCCCTGAACGCCATGACGGCCAGCGCGACCTACCGGCCCTGGGGCGGGCTGGGCGACTATATGGACCTCGGCTACGTCCCCATCGACCGCGAGCCCGAGGCCGCCTCCAAGACCGTCGAATACGCCTATGACGACTGGACCATCGCCCGCATGGCCGAGCGGCTGGGCCGGGGCGACATCCAGGCCCAGTTCGACCGCCGTGCTGGCGCCTGGCGCAACACCTTCGACGTCCAGACCGGCTTCGTCCGCGCCCGCAAGGCCGACGGCGAATACCGCACCCCCTTCGACCCGACCGCCATCAACTACGGCTCGGACTACACCGAGGGCAACGCCTGGCAGTATTCGTGGTTCGCGCCCCAGGACCTGGGCGGTCTGGTCGGCCTGATGGGCGGCGACGCGGCGACGGTGGCCAAACTCGACGCCATGTTCGACTTCGACAACACGGGCCTCGACTATTCCCACGCCGAGGACATCGCCGGCCTGATCGGCCAGTACATCCACGGCAACGAGCCCAGCCACCACACCGGCTATATGTACGTCTACGCCGGCGCCCCGTGGCGCACCCAGGCCCGACTGACCCAGATCGTCGCCAGCCAGTACCACGCCCGCCCCGACGGCCTCGCCGGCAATGACGACGTCGGCCAGATGTCGGCCTGGCTGATGTTCACGGCCATGGGCTTCTATCCGGTCACCCCGGGCTCGAACCAGTATGTCATCGGCCGCCCGTTCACCGACCGCACGGTGCTGAACCTGCCCGGCGGCAAGCGCTTCGCCATCGTCACCGAGGGGCTGGCCGAGGATCATCCCTACATCCAGTCGGTGACCCTGAACGGCCAGCCTCTGGAGCGGACCTGGATCGGCCATGACGAGATCACGGCGGGCGGCGAGCTGCGCTTCGTCATGGGGGCCGAGCCGAACATGACGTGGGGCGTCAGCGCGGAGGCGCGACCGTATTCGATGACGGGGTATCCGGCGAACTAGCACTGGACCTTGTCATCCCGGACGCCGCAAGGCGGCGATCCGGGACGCTCGGCGCCGGGATGTCATCCTCCCGGAAGCGGCGTTAGCCGCTGTCCGGGAGACAGGTCAGGACAGGTGCGGCGGCGAGCCGTCTCCCGGACAATCGCGTTGCGATTTCCGGGAGGTCACCGGTTGGGCGCACTCCGTCCCGGATCGCCGCTTCGCGACGTCCGGGATGACAAAGTGATCGGCGCTCTGTCCTCCCCATTCGCCTCCGCGAATGGGGAGGTGAACTCACGCCTTCACAAACCCCCTCAACACATTCGCCTCCGTGCTCAGCACCAGCCGGTTCAGGTCCACCCGCTTCGGCTCGGCGAACATCAGGTAGTAGTATTTCATCTGCTCCGACCACCAGTAGCCCGGGCAGTTGTCGCCCTGGGTCATCGGCCGGGTCGTGATGTCGGCCAGCGAGGTGTAGCCATGGGCCACCTTCGAGGTCTCCTTCATCGCCCGATAGTGCACCGCCGTCAGCGCCCGATACCGCTCGTCCCGGTCGCCCAGCCAGAGGTTCAGGCAGGCGTCGGCGAACTCGGGGCGCAGGCCGGTGCGCTTGCCGCGGGCCGTCCCCGTCGTCACCTCGATCGACTCGGGGATGACGGTGTAGCGCGCCTGCATCTCCGTATAGCTGGCCAGGAAGTCGTCGCCCTCGGCCTTGCGCCCGACCTGCCCCAGCAGCCCGGCCAGATAGCCGCCCAGCACCGTCTGCGACGTCCCGGTCACCTCGGCGGTCTCATAGTCGACCATCGGGAACCACAGCCGGCCGTCATAGCGGCGGCCCTGATGGGCGATCATCGCGCCCAGACATTCCTCGGCCCAGCGCTTCATCTCGGCGTCGCCGAACATCTCCCAGCTGTCCCAGAGGTATTCGTAGAAGCTGTCGGCATAGACATCGATCGAGGCGTTGCGGCTGGTGAACTGACCCGTCTCGGCGTGGATGTTCGCCGCCATCAGCCCCTTGTCCGACCGCATGTCGAGCGCGTGCTTCATCGCCCGCTTGGCCGCCGCATAGTATCGGTCGTCGCCCGTCAGCTGGCCCAGCAGGCCGAACTCGGTCGCATAGGTGCCGATCTCGGCGAGATTGGTTTCCGGATCCCGCACCGCCCCCGTCTTCAGATTCACATAGCGGTACGGCAGGCCGTGCGGCGAAGCGTCGAACGCCTTCATCAGCCGGTCGGCGAGGTCCTTCGCCTTGTCCAGCAGCACCGGATCGCCGCACGCCAGATGCGCCGACAGCAGGCCGCCGACCAGCCGGATATTGGTCTCGAACACCTGGGCGTAGCCGTCGATGTCGAAGGCCAGATTGGCCTTGACCCAGTCGACCCCGGCCTGGAATTCCTCGTCCAGCTCCATGATCCACAGGGTGTCCAGCGCCTCGACCAGCGACAGGCCGAGGTCATGCCCCTCGATGAAGAAGGACTGCGACGTCCCCGAAACCGGATTGATCTCGTCCCTGCCCCAGGCCCGGGCGACATAGTGGTCCCAGGCCCATTTGAATTCGGCCTTCACGTCCGCGCCGAGCGCCGTCCAGTCTTCGGACTGCGCGAACGCGGGCAGGCCGGTCAGGCCGGCGACGGCGGTTCCACCCATCAGGGTCAGGGCGTGGCGGCGGTTCAGGGCTCGGATCATGCGACACCCTGACCCGAGGCCGCGCGACGGGCAATGGCCTAGGTTCGGCTGGACGCCAGCCGCGGTCCCATCATCCACGGCGGCTCGGGCATCGAACGGCGCGCGGTGGTCTGGGCCCTCGTCCAGCGTTCGTGCAGATCGGCGAAATAGGGATCGTCTTCCTCGATCCGCCGCTGTTCGCCGCTGATGAAGCCGCGCCGGATGGTGATCAGGTCGAACGGCGCCCCGACCCCGACATTGCTGCGCATGGTGGTGGAGAACGAGATCAGGCCCAGCTTGACCGCCTCGGCCAGCGGGGAATCGAACGCCAGCCCGCTCTCCAGAATGGGTTTGCCGTATTTCAGTTCGCCGATCTGCAGATAGGGGGTGTCACGGCCGCATTCGATGAAATTGCCCTGGCTGTAGATCAGGAACAGCCCCATCTCGCCGCCCTTGATCTGGCCGCCCAGCAGCATGGAGGCCGAGGTGTTCAGGCTGTCGGCCTCAAGCGCCGGCGCGATCGACAGCCGTACGCTGCGCAGGGCGTGACCCAGAATCTGGGCGCAGCGGAACAGGGTCGGCGCCGTCTCCAGCGTCTCGGGCTCGTCGCCGACGTTCAGATGGACGCCCTCTTTCGCCATGGCCAGCGCGGTCTGGGTGACGGACAGATTGCCGGCGGTGCAGACGCCCAGAACGCGGTCCCCGGGCCGGTCGACGACGTGCAGCTTGCGATAGGTCGAAATGCTGTCGACGCCCGCGTTGGTGCGGGTGTCGGCGATCATCGCCAGACCCTCTTCGACCAGCATGCCCACGCAATAGGTCATCTGGTGCGCCATCCCCGTACGGCAGTCATGGGGCGACGGTATCAGATTCGCGCGACGGCGGCGCCCGCATCCGCACCGACGTCAGGCCTGCTGCTGGCTCTGTTGCATGTCCGCATCACGCACGTTCAGACGCACCGCCAGCCGCTCGCCGCCGCCGCCATAGGTGGCCCCCCGCACAGGGGCGGCGCCCAGATAGTCCAGCCCCGTAGCGACCCGCACATAGCGGTCCGTCGAACAGATGCCGTTGGCCGGGTCGAAGCCGACCCAGCCCAGATCCTCGATCCAGGCCTCGGCCCAGGCGTGGCCCGCCTCCTGGTCGTCCTGTCCGTCGCGCCGCAGCAGGTGGCCCGACACATAGCGCGCCGGCACGCCCATCTCCCGGCAACAGGCGATGAAGACATGGGCGTGGTCCTGACAGACCCCCCGGCCCAGGGCCAGGACCTCGGCCGCCGTGTGGGTCGGCGTCGTCACTCCCACCTCGAACGCCACCGAGCCGTGGATGCCGGCCATCAACCGATGCAGCCGCTCGAGCGGCGGATGGGCCGAAAACTCCGAGGCGAAGACCGAGATCAGCTTGTCGCGTTTCGTCAGCGCCGTATCCCTCAGGAACACCAGCGGCGACAGCGTCTCCTGATCCCGCGGCACGACGCCGGCGGTCTCGTTCGTCACCACCTCGCCCGAGACCCGGATCGTCAGGCTCTGGGTCGGCTGCTCGGTGTAGAGGGTGTGGACGATGTTGCCGAAGGCGTCCTCGGACTTTCGCAGACGGGCGTCGACATCAGTCTCCACACGCCAGTCGCGCACCTGCTGGGCCTCGGACGAGCGGGGCGAAAGCCGCAGGGTCTGGATAATGAAGCGCGCCGCCCGGTCGTAGGCGTAGGTGGTCGCGTGATCGATACGGATGCGCACTGGATCAGCTCAGATACTGTTCGTGGATCGCCTGACCCAGGCGTCCGTTCTCGCCGAGAAACGCCTGGATGTATTCGTGCAGGCCCGACTGGAAGATGTCGTCCATGCGCGAGTTGTCGAACGCCCGCATCCGCTCCGCCGCCAGCCGCTGCGCCGGCCCGCGCCGGCCGTAGTCGCTGGCCAGCCGCTCCAGATAGCGCACGATCGACGACTGGCAGCTGGCCAGGGAGCGCGGCATCTGCCGGTTCAACACCAGCAGATCGGCCACCAGCCACGGCTTGACGCTGTCGCGATACACCCAGCGATAGGCCGTCAGCGCCGACACCTCGCGCAGCAGGGTCGTCCACTGGAAATAGTCCAGCTGCCCACCGACGCGTTCGCCCTCGGGCAGCAGCAGATGGTATTTGACGTCCAGCAGCCGCGCCGTGTTGTCGGCCCGCTCGATCGCGGCGCCGAGGCGCAGGAAATAGTAGCCGTCGTTGCGCAACATGGTCCGGCTGGTCGCGCCCTCGACCGACAGGGTGACGGTCTTCACCCACTCCAGAAAGCGGGCGAAGTCGTCGCGGCGGGTCGGCTGGCCCTGCTCCTCCAGCCCGTTCCAGGCCCCGTTGATCGCCTCCCACAGCTCGATCGTCAGCGCCGTGCGCACGGACCGCGCATTGGTCCGGGCGCGGGTGATGCAGGCGGTGATCGACGAGGAATTGTCCGGCGCGAAGGCCAGATATTCGCGCACCGACTTCTCGGTCGGCGACCGGCCCAGCGCCTTGGGCGCCCCGGCCGAGGCCAGGGCGCTGGCCCACACCGTCTCGGCGTCGCCGTCGCCGCGCGTCGGAATGGCCGCCAGCCTCAGCGTGGCCTCCAGAATCCGGGCGAGAAAGTCCGCCCGCTCGATATAGCGGCCGGTCCAGTACAGACTGTCTGCGGTTCTCGAGAGCATCTCAGGTCTCCTCCCCACACCGTGGGGAGGTGGCGCGGCGCGGCTTCGCGCCGTGACGGAGGGGGCGGCGCAGGCCGTCGCCGATCGAACACGCAAACCATCTGACGGAGTCGCCCCCTCCGTCTCGCCGGCTGATCGCCGCCGAGCCACCTCCCCATCGAAGATGGGGAGGAGACATGTCCGCGATCTCAAACATCCAGCACCCAGGTGTCCTTGGTCCCGCCGCCCTGACTGGAGTTGACCACCAGCGACCCCGGCTTCAGCGCCACGCGCGTCAGCCCGCCCGGCGCCACCTTCACCCCCTCGGGGCTCGACAGCACGAAGGGCCGAAGGTCGACGTGGCGCGGGGCCAGCTCGCCCTTGTCCAGCGTCGGCGCGGTCGACAGCGCCAGGGTCGGCTGGGCGATGAAGTCGTCGGGATGGTTGATCAGCTTCTTGCGGAAGGCCTCGATCTCGCTCTTCGACGCGGCGGGCCCGACCAGCATGCCGTAGCCGCCCGATCCGCCGACTTCCTTGACCACCAGCTGATCCAGTTTCGACAGCACCTCCTTCAGCGCCTCCGGCTCGCGGCAGCGCCAGGTCGGCACGTTCTTCAGGATCGGCTCCTCGCCGGTGAAGAAGCGGATGATATCGGGCATGTAGGTGTAGACGGCCTTGTCGTCGGCCACGCCCGTGCCGACGGCGTTGGCCAGGGTCACCGTTCCCGCCTGATAGGCCGTCATCAGCCCCGGCACGCCCAGCGACGAGTCCGGCCGGAACGTCAGGGGGTCGATGAAGGCGTCGTCGATGCGGCGATAGACGACGTCCACCTGTTGCCGCCCCTGCGTCGTGCGCATGAAGACCTTGCCGTCGTCGACGAACAGGTCGCGCCCCTCGACCAGCTCGACTCCCAGCTTGTCGGCCAGGAAGGAGTGTTCGTAATAGGCCGAGTTGAAAGGCCCCGGCGTCAGCACCACGATCGTGGGATCGGTTCCGGCCGCCTCGGGCGCGCAGGCCCGCAAGGACGACAGCAGCATGTCCGCATAGGTCTCGACCGGCCGCACCGGATAGTCGGCGAACAGATCGGGGAACAGCCGCATCATCATCTCGCGGTTCTCCAGCATGTAGGAGACCCCGCTGGGCGTACGACAATTGTCTTCCAGCACGTAGAAGCCGTCCTCGCCGGTCCGCACCAGATCGACGCCGGCGATATGCACCCACACCCCGCGCGGCGGCCGGCGGCCCTGCATCTCGGGCACATAGTGGGGATTGGTCAGCACCAGTTCCGGCGGCAGGATCCCCGCTTTCAGGCACTCCTGCGGGCCGTAGACGTCGGCGAGGAACAGGTTCATCGCCGTGACCCGCTGGATCAGCCCGGCCTCCAGCCCGGCCCATTCCGACGCGCCGATGATGCGCGGCACCACGTCGAAGGGGATCAGCCGCTCGCTGGATTCCGCGTCGCCATAGACGGCGAAGGTGATGCCCATGCGGCGGAAGAACAGCTCGGCCTGACGGGACCGCGCCTGCAGCAGGCCCTCCGGCGCCTCCGCCAGCCAGCGGGCAAGCCCGCGGTAGCTGTCGCGGACATCCGCCCCATACCCGGCCGTCCCACCTGACATTTCGTCGAAGGCCATACCACTCCCGCTGCATTGATCCCGCAGCGTGGCCTGACAAGCGGCGCTGAAGCAACAGGAATGTTGCGGCGCGACAAGCGTTCCTTGCCGTCGCGCGAACCGCGGCCTCGCTGCGTTCACGGACGGTTCGTCATCGGAACGCCTTTGCAGCTTCACCGCGCCGACGCGGGCCTGTCGCAGGTCCGGCATGAACCACGGCTACGCCGCACCATCCAATCGCAGGGGGCTGCCATGACGTATCGCGTTCAACGGACCAAAATTCTCCTCGGCGCCAGCGCGCTGGGTCTCGTCTGGGGGCTGGCCGGCGCGGCCTCGGCCCAGGACGCCGAGCCGACCAGCCTGGACGAGGTCATCGTCACCGCCCAGCTGCGCGAGCAGAGCGCGACGGAGGTGCCCTTCGCCCTGACCGCCTACAGCGGCGACATGCTGGAAAAACTCGGCGTCCAGGACTTCGAGGAGCTCTCGGCCTTCACCCCCGGCCTGCTGGTGCAGAACCAGTCGCCCAACAACCCCGGCTTCGTGATGCGCGGCATCACCTCGGACTCGGGCGAAGCCACGAACGAGCCGCGCGTCTCGGTCTATCAGGACGGCGTCTCGATCTCGAAATCGCGCGGCTCCTATGTCGAACTGTTCGACGTCGAGCGCATCGAGGTCGCCAAGGGCCCGCAGTCGACCCTCTACGGCCGCGGCGCCCTGATCGGCGCGATCAACGTCATCCAGAACAAGGCCGACATCGACGGCTTCGACGCGGCGGGCCGGCTGGCTTTCGGCAATCTGAACTACAGCATGGTCGAGGCGATGGTGAACGCCCCCATCAACGACATGCTGGCCCTGCGCTTCGCCACGCGGATGAAGACCCGCGAGGGCTATGTCGAGAACCTGCTCGGCGGGCCCGACTACAACGGCTTCCGGACCTATGCCTGGCGTCTCGGCCTGGCCTTCCAGCCGAATGACGCCTTCCGCTACGACCTGATCGGCAACTACCAGACTGACGAAGGCCCCGGCACCTCGTTCAAGGCCATGGCCTATTCGCCCGCCGACCCGACGACGGGCGCCGTTCTGGGCGGCCGCGATCCGTGGGACGGCGCGGCCCTGACGCCGGCGGGCACGTTCGACGGCGGCAAGCCTCTGGGCCTCGACCGCACGGTTCACGGCGTGACGGGTATCGGCCGGTTCGATTTCTCGGACGCCCTGACCCTGACCTCGACCACCGCCTACCGCGAGTTCGAATCGTATGAGGCCTTCGATCCGGACGGCATCTCCCTGCCCCTGCTGTTCGCCGGCGAAGACGCCCAGGGCAAGCAGTTCAGCCAGGAGCTGCGCCTGAACTGGGACAACGGCGGCGCCGTCTCCGGCTTCATCGGCGCCGGCTATTTCAACGAGGACGGCTTCCAGCGCACCCCGACCGAGTTCAACGAGCGGGTCGCCCTGGCCCAGCTGGCCGGACTGCTGGACGGCAATCCCGCAGCCGCCGGCACGACCGCCCTGCCCCTGGCCGCCTTCTCCAGCCCGGCCCTGATCGACCCCATCCTGGCGGCGTTCGGCATCCCCGCCCCCTTCATCCCGGGCATCCGCAACAATCTGAAGTCCTCACACATCGAGACCGCCACCAACTCCAGCGAGCTGGAGTCGTTCGACGTGTTCGGCGACGTGACCTGGCGCCCGACCGACCGGCTCGAGTTCGCCCTCGGCGTCCGCTGGACCCAGGATGAGAAGACCACCGGCATTTCCACCGCCACCTTGAACGGCCGTTCCATCCTCGGCGGCCTGCTGGCGGTGCAGCAGCTGCAGGGCCAGATCGCCGCCCTGGTCGCCCAGGGCACGCCCGCCGCCCTGACCCAGGCCGCCGCCCTCGGCGCCTTCGCCAACGGCGTCGTCTTCCAGCTGGCCCAGCCCGGCGCCGCCACCGCCCCGGTGACCGCCGCCTTCCCCCTGTTCGGCCTGACCTTCCAGCCGACCGCCGGCAACGGCTCGACCGTCAGCCAGGATCTGGAGGATGACGGCCTGACCTGGCGCGCCACGGCGCGCTACGCCCTGACCGACGATACGAACCTGTACGCCAACTACGCCCGCGGCCGCCGTCCGGCGGTGCTGTCTCCGGGCGCACCGTCCTCGCCCTTCGGCGCTCCAGCCTTCACCTTCGTCGACGAGGAACGGGTCGACAGCTATGAGCTCGGCGCCAAGACGGCGATGATGGGCGGGGCCCTGCGGCTGGACGGCGCGGCCTATTTCTACGACTACACCAACTTCCAGACCACGGTTCAGGTCGGGACCCAGTTCTTCACCACCAACGCCGGCGAGGCGACGGCTTACGGCTTCGAGGGCCAGGCCTTCTTCAGCCCCTCGGACAGCCTCGATCTGTTCGCGACCTATGCCTACAACCACTCGCGGTTCGAGGCGGGCATCTTCGACGGCAACAAATTCCGCCTGTCGCCCGACAACCGCGCCTCGGTCGGCCTGACCTGGCGCGTCGCCCTCCCGGGCGGCGAGGTCGAGGTCCAGCCGACGTACAGCTGGCAGTCGGAAACCTTCTTCGACAACGACAACGACCGCGCCGATCTCCAGACCGGCAACTTCGTCCCCGACACCGCCGTGGACGAGGTCCAGGAGGCCTACGGCCTGCTGAACCTGCGGGTCCGCTACGCCCCGTCCGACGCCAACTGGGGTCTGGAGCTGTTCGGCGACAACCTGCTGGACGAGGAATACATCAAGGACGCCGGCAACACCGGCGACGGCCTCGGCCTGCCGACCTTCATCGCCGGCGAGCCGCGCACCTATGGCGCGACCCTCAGCCTGCGCTACTAGGAGCCACAGCGATGACCCTGCACCGCCGCGACCTTCTCGGCCTGTTCGGCGCGGGCGCGGCGGGGGCGGCTGTTCCCGCCGCCGCCCGCGCGTCCTCGGCCGCCGCCTTCGTCCACGGGGTGGCCTCCGGCGATCCCCGACACGACGGCGTGATGATCTGGACCCGCGTCACCCCGACGGATCCGACGGTCCGCGCGGTGCGGGTCGACTGGTCGGTCTGGCGCGAGGGCGACGCGGCGGCCTCCGTCGCCTCGGGCACGGTCGAGACCGGACCGGATCGCGACTTCACGGTCAAGGTCCCGGTCGCCGGCCTGCAGCCCGGCGTCGAATATCGCTACGCCTTCACCGCCGGCGAGACCCGGTCGCCGCAGGGCCGCACCCGCACCCTGCCCGCCGGCCCGACCCCCGATGTCGTGCTCGCCGTCGCCTCCTGCCAGCTCTACCCGGGCGGCCTGTTCAACGCCTGGGACGCGGTCTCGAAGCTGGAGCGGCTCGACGCCGTCGTCCACCTCGGCGACTACATCTACGAATACGGCGCCGAGCCCGACGCTTACGGCATGGCCTCGGGCGCCCCGCTCGGCCGCATCCCGGCGCCGGCCCATGAGATCGTCTCCCTGGTCGACTACCGGACCCGCCACGCCCAGTACAAGACCGACCCCGACTTGCAGGCCGCCCACGCCCGCGCGCCCTTCATCTGCGTCTGGGACGACCACGAAATCGCCAACGACGCCTGGACCGCCGGCGCCGAGAACCACACGCCCGCCACCGAGGGCGCCTACGCCACCCGCAAGGCCGCGGCGCTCAAGGCCTGGTTCGAATGGATGCCGATCCGCGAGCCGGGCGCCGGTCTGACGCCGGAAGCCATCCAGCGCAGCTTCGACTTCGGCGACCTCGCCAGCCTGCTGATGGTCGAGACCCGCCTGCTCGCCCGCGGCGAACAGCTGACCTATGAGGCCGACATGCCGGTCGCGGACGGCCGCCCCGACCTCGCCGCCTTCCAGACGAAGCGCAACGATCCGGCCCGCGACCTGCTGGGCGACGCCCAGCGCGACTGGATCAGGTCCACGCTTCAGGCCTCGCGCGCCTCGGGCAAGCCGTGGCAGGTCGTCGGCAACCAGGTGGTCATGGCCCGCGTCCAGGGCCCCGACATCACCACCATGGCCAATCCGCTGCAGATCGCCGGCCTTCTGGCGACCCTGCCCGCCGCCGTCCGCGGCCAGGTCCAGCAGTCGATCGAGCTGTTCAAACTGGGCGTGCCTTTCAACCTCGACAGCTGGGACGGCTATCCCGCCGGCCGCGAGCGCCTGTACGCCGCCTTCGCCGAGGCGGGGGTCCAGCCGATCGTCCTGGCCGGCGACAGCCACGCCTTCTGGGTCGACGACCTCAGGGACGCCGCCGGCGCCCGCCGCGGCGTCGAGTTCGGGACCAGCGCCATCTCCAGCCCCTCGCCCGGCGACGCCGTGCCCCGGCTGCCGCTGGGCGCCGCCCTGATGCAGGCCAATGACGAGGTCGTCTTCTGCGACCAGTCGGCCAAGGGCTATATCCTGCTGACCCTGACCCCGGACCACGCCAAGGCCGAGCTGCGCACCGTCTCGACCCTGTTCGCTAAACCCTATGACGAGCGCGTGCTGAAGACCTTCACCGTGGCGAAGACGGCGGACGGCCTGGGCGAGATCGTCGAGGCCTGATCCTTGCGCTCCTTCGCCGGCGCGCTTGTCATCCCGGCCGAAGCGAAGCGGAGAGCCGGGACGCTTCGCCCACATCGCTGACCCTCCCGGAAGCTGCGCCAGCAGCTGTCCGGGAGACAGGTCGACCCACACTGCGACGATCACCCGTCTCCCGGACAATCGCGCCGCGATTTCCGGGAGGTCAGGCTATTGGCGCATCCCGTCCCGGATCACCGCTTCGCGGTGTCCGGGATGACAAGGCCCGGCGGCCAAGCCGGGCCTTTCCAAATCAACGCGGCCCCGCGTTCTTCACATACTGGTCCAGCCAGCGGGTCATCTCCCAGAGGGTGTGGCCCACGGACTCCCGCGCCCGATAGCCGTGCGCCTCCAGCGGCAGGACGACGTATCGCACCGTCGCGCCCTGCCCCTTCAGCGCGGCGTAGAACCGCTCGGACTGGATCGGGAAGGTGCCAGAATTGTCGTCGGCCTCGCCGTGGATCAGCAGGATCGGCTCATTGACCCGGTTGGCGTAGGTGAAGGGCGACATCTCCGTATAGGTCTCGGTCGCCTCCCAGTAGGTCCGCTGCTCGGCCTGGAAGCCGAACGGCGTCAGGGTCCGGTTATAGGCGCCCGACCGGGCGATGCCGGTGCGGAACAGGTCGGTGTGCGCCAGCAGGTTGGCGGTCATGAAGGCGCCGTAGCTGTGCCCGCCCACGGCGATGCGGTCGCGGTCGGCCACGCCCAGTTCGACCACGGCGTTCACCGCCGCCTCGGCGCTGGCCTTCAGCTGTTCGATATAGGTGTCGTTCGGCTCGGCTCCATCGACGCCGACGATCGGCATCGAGGGATTGTCGAGCACGGCATAGCCCTGGGTCAGCAGGAACAGATGGCTGATCCCGCCCGGCCGCGTGAAGCGATTGGCGGTGTCGACCACCTGACCGGCCACGGCGGCGTCGGTGAACTCGGCCGGATAGGCCCACATGATCAGCGGCAGCGGACCGTCGCGGTCCTTGTCGTAGCCGGCGGGCAGATACAGCGTCCCCGACAGCTGCACCCCGTCGGCGCGGGCGTAGCTGATCGTCTGCTTGCTGACCCCGGCCAGTTGCGGCGCGGGATCCGGGAACTGCGTCAGGGCCGTCGGCTCGCCGACGGTCAGGTCGCGCACGAACAGGTTGGGCGGATCGTTGCGCGTCTCGCGTCGGGTCACGACCCTGCGGCCCGCCTCGTCGAGGAAGCCGACGACGGCCTCATAGTCGCCGCTGGCCGAGGTCCACAGCCGCTCCGACCGGCCGTCCGTCAGATCCATGGCGGCCAGGAACGGATACTCGCCCTCGCGCGTCGCCCCGGCGCCGGTCATCAACACACGGCCGTCCCCGGCGAAGCGAATGACGGGGAAGCCGCTCGCGTTGGGCTCGGTCACCGGCGAGCCGGGGTCGTTGTACCGGTCCTGATAGTTGCGCTCCAGCAGCACCCGACCCTGCCCCGGGTTCGAGGGGTCGACGACATAGCGGGTCTCGTGGCGCGTATTGAACCACTGACTGTCGACCAGGGCGGTATCGGCGTCGCCCCACGTCACGCCGCCGTAGCGTTCCTTCAGATCGACCAGCGGCGTCGGCTGGGCGCTGAACGGCGCCGCCAGGGTGAAGACCCGGTCGCGAACCTCGGCCGGCGTGCGCGGATCACCCCCGTCCTGGGCCTCGGTCCAGACCAGGGTCGCCGGCGCGTCCGAGCGCCACTGCACGGACCGCGGCCCGGGGGCCACGGCGTCGAACGGCGTGGGGATGTTGTCCCTCAGCGGCAGGTCCGCCACCCGATGCACGATGCGCCCGTTCAGATCGGTGACGACCACGTCGGCGGGAAACAGATTGGCCGGGACCACATAGCTGTAGGGCCGCTTGGCCGTCGTCTGCAGCACATGGAGCCCGTCCGGCGACACCCGCGCGCCCAGGTAGACCGACGGCGCTCCGACCGTGCGGGGCGCCCCGTTCAGCGGGACCAGCGTCAGCTGCGAGGTGAAATAATGATCGAACAGCGCCTCGTCGCCGGGATCGGTCAGCAGGTCCTGATAGGTCCGCGCCGGCGCCGCCCGGCCCATGCTTTCGGCCACGGTCGGGCCCGTCGGCGGACGCGTCACGTCCGGCGCCGCGCCGCGTCCCTCTGGGGTCATCCGCACCAGCAGGCCCGAGCTGTCGGGCAGCCAGTCGAACGCCACGCCCCCGGCCGCGTTGACGCGCGCGTCGGTCAGCCTGCTCGCCTGCGCGCTGGCCACATCGACCGTCCACAGCTCCAGCCCCGTCGGCGCGTCCATCAGCAGGGCGATCGACTTGCCGTCCGGCGACCAGCTCGGCGAGATGAAACGGGCGTTGGCCGGAAGCGCGACCGTGCGCGCCGCGCCGCCCGCGACGGGCTGGAGGCTCAGCCCGGTCAGCCAGGACACGCGGCTGTTCGCCGGCCCGTTGTTGCGCGGATTGATGCGATAGCCCGCCAGCCGCAGCATCGGCTCGGCCAGTTCGGCGATCGGCGGCAGATTGGCCCGGTCGAACAGCGCCAGCGTCGTGTCGTCGGGCGACAGGCTGGGCGTGGGCGTGGGTTTGGTGTCGAGAATGTCCGCGATCGGCGCCGGCGGCTGCTGATAGGTCAGCCCGTCCTGGGCGAGGGCCGGCCCGGCCACGGCGGCCAGCAGGACGAAGACGGGCAGGGCCCGGCCGAACAGATGACGACGCATGTGATGTTTCCCCGAACCAATCGCCCCTCTCCGGGCGTCGCACGCTAGGGTCGGCGCGCGCGGTCGGTCAAGGCGTGGTCGGCTCGGGCGCCTGGCCGATGAACCGCGCCTGGCGCGCCGCCATCCACATCTCGCGCAGACCCTGACGCGGCATGTCGACCCCGAACACCGCCAGTTGAGCCACCCAGACCTCGGACAGTTGCTCCACGGTTCCGGGGATCCAGCCCGGCGGTTGCTGGCGCGCCCAATTCAGCGGCGACACGGCGTTGAACACCATCAGGAAGGCCGCCGTCATCAGTATGGTCCGGCTGGTCCAGCGCCGGTCGCGCGCCGCCACGCCCTCGTCGTCCAGCGGCGGCGCGGGCGGAAAGGCGAACCGCCCCAGCGCGGTCAGGGCGTTGTCGCGCGTCGGCAGGTCGTGGGCGTCAGCCGTCTCGATCCAGTCGCTGGGCGGATCCTCCGGCGGCGGCGGCAGGCTTTCGTACAGCGGCGGAAAGGGCGATTCCGGCCGATGAACCGGGAACGGCTCCAGCGGCGTCGCGGGCGTTTCGCCATCCTTGCCTGTCGTGTCGTCGGTCATCGCGGGTCCAACGCCTCAGAACTGGAAATAGATGAAGGGGGCGACGCCTTCGGGCCGCACCGCCTCGATCAGCAGGAAGGCCGCGCCGATCAGCAGGCCGAGGGTGATCGACGGCGCCGTCTTCAGCCGCTCGGCCACGCCCTCGATGGCGCGCGGCGGCAGCCAGTGCATGGCCAGCCCGCCGACGATCAGCATCAGCAGCAGCGGCGTCAGCATGACCACCGGCCCGATCCGCCCCAGCCCCTGCAGCATGGCCATGGCCATGTCGAAGCTCTCGGCCCGGAACAGGATCCAGCCCAGGCAGACGATGTGGAAGGTGACCAGCACCCCGACCACCGTCGGGATCACCTTGCGGTCGCCGAAGGCCGCGCGGCCGAGGCGCTCGATCACCTGCACCCCGCCATGCAGCGCGCCCCAGGCCAGGAAGGTCCAGGCCGCCCCGTGCCACAGCCCGCCCAGCACCATGGTGATGAAGACGTTGATGCAGGACGAGACCAGCCCCTTCCGCCCGCCGCCCAGCGGCACATACAGATAGTCGCGCAGCCAGCTGGACAGGCTGATATGCCAGCGCCGCCAGAAGCTCTGCATGGAACTGGCCCGGTAAGGCTGGTCGAAATTGCGCGGGAAGGAATAGCCCAGCAGGGCCGCGATCCCGATCGCCATGTCCGAATAGGCCGAGAAGTCGCAATAGATCTGGACCGCATAGCCATAGACCGCCGCCGCGATGTCCACCGCGCCATAGGCCGACGGATCGAAGAACACCGGATCGACCAGGTTCACCGAAATCTCGGAGGCGATCACCGTCTTCTTGAACAGGCCCCAGACGATCAGCAGCAGGCCGTGCGTCGCCATTTCCCGCGTCAGGCGGGGCGTCCGGTCGAACTGCGGCAGCAGGTCCGAGGCCCGCACGATCGGCCCGGCCACCAGATGCGGGAAGAAGCTCATCAGCAGCATGACATCGAGGAGCGACTTCGCCGGCGGCGTCTTCCCGCGATGCACATCCACGACATACGAAATGCCCTGGAAGGTGAAGAAGGAAATCCCCACCGGCAGCACGACCTGCAGCAGCGGCAGGTCCCGCTCCCAGCCGAACCGCATCAGCAGTTCGCCCGCCTGCTCGATGAAGAAGCCATAGTATTTGAAGAAGCCCAGGATCAGCAGATTGACCGCGACGCCCAGGCCGACCAGCCACGCCTTCCTCGCCCCCGGCTGTCGCGCGATCAGCGCCCCGACGCCCCAGTTCAGCACCGCCGACAGGATCAGCAGGCCGACGAAGCGCCAGTCCCACTGGGCGTAGAAGAACCAGCTGGCCAGCAGCAGGAACAGTTTTCGCCGCCCGTTCTCGCGATCCAGCGACCAGGCGGTGAAATAGACGAACAGGAAGAAGACGCCGAAGGCGAGCGTGGGGAACAGCATCTAGTCCGCCGCCCCCTGTCCGGCCTTCCACGCGTCATAGGCGGCCAGCAGGTCGTCGCTCAGCACGCCGCCGATCCAGTCCGCCCCGGCCGAGGTGAAATGCACCCGGTCGCCGCGCATGAACGGCTCGTCCCGCATCGCCAGCCGGTCCGCTGAACAGTCGCCGCCCATCCGCCCGTGCCAGTCCCAGAACGCCACACCCATGTCGGCGGCGACCCGGCGTTGCACGTCCCGCACCACCGCCAGAGAGGGCGGCGGCGCGCGCAGTCCGTCCGCGCTGCAGCCGCCCGTGACGCCGCTGCGCTGGGCGTCGGGGGCGCCGAGGATCAGCAGCGCCGCCCCGGGTGCGCGCAGCCGAAGCCGGTCGATCTGGCCGCGCAACATGAGGTCGTAGGCCGCGGGCTCAAGCGCGTCGTCGAAGCCTTCGTTGACGCCGTAGGCGACCACGATCAGGTCCGGCCGCCACTCCGCCAGTTCGTCGATCACCACCTCTTCGGTCCGGGCCGCCAGATCGGCCAACGTCGCCCCGACCTGTCCCAGGTTGGAGACCACGACGCCCGGCCCCGTCTTCGTGAGCCGGATATGATCCAGCCGCACGCGCGGCCGTTCAGGATCGGCCGGACGCACGACCAGTTCCCCCGGCGGCGTCGCGGGACGGATCCCGCCGCAGGACAGCAACCAGCCGCGCGGCTCGGCCGCGACGGTCCAGGTCTCGTCCTCGTCCGACACGGTCACGCCCCACGGCGCCTCCCAGCACAGCCGGATCTCCGTCTCCCGCAGCGGCGCGTCCGGCCGCAGGGTCAGGCGGCCGTCCGGATCGGCGTTGAGGTCCCACACGGCGGTCAGGCCGACCGGGTAGGGCTCGAAGCCCGGATAGGTCAGGGGTGCGGGGACGATGCGCCAGCCCGCCGCCGTCACCTCGACCTGCATCGGCGAATAGCCTTCGTGGGGGGCGCCGGGCGGCAGGACGCCCCGCCCGCCATCGCCGAACCGCGCCTGCCATACGGCCCTCAGCTTGCCGGTGATGCGGTCGCCCGCCGTATGGCTGTCGCCGAGCTGCAGGATGTGCACCGGCCGGGTGGAAGTTCCGGCCTCGGTGGCGGCCAGCGCCTTGAACAGGCTGTTCAGCGCCTCCGGCTGACAGAGGCTGGCGGCGCAGACCCCGGCGCCCGGCCGGGGCGTCAGCAGCGCCGCATAGGGCGTCTGGGCCGCGACGCCGGTCGCCGCCCCCCACAGCCCGGCCGCGATGACCGCCCCCCGCAGCGTCATTCTCAGCCGGCGGGCGATACGGACGCAGCCGCCGGAACAGGAACCGCCGCCGGCCGGTCCAGACCCGCGTCGCGCTTCAGCCGCGCCGACACCGGCGCGCTGAGCCTCAGATAGCCGGCCATCGACATATGGATTCCGTCATTGGCCCGCATCAGGGTGCGGCGACCGCTGTCGGTCGGCAGATAGGCCTCATAGCCGCCCTCGCCGTTCGAGGTCAGGGCCGTGGTGCCGATATACGGCACGCCCAGCGCCTTCATCCGCGCCTCGACCACCCCGTTGATCAGCGTCATCTTCGCGTCGAACGTATCCCGTTTCATGCGCGGCAGGCCGACCCAATAGACGGCCACGTCGCGGCTGCGCAGCAGGGCCACCAGGTCGTCGACCCGCCGGGCGTAGGCGGCCTTCCAGCCGTCAGAGCCGAACGGATGGACCTGCCCGTCCATCTCTATGCCCTGGGCGTCGTTGGTGCCGAACAGCATGACCGCCACGTCCACCGGCTGCGCGTCCAGCTGGCCCCGCGTCTTCGACTGGATGTCGACGTAGTCGTAGCGGCTCAGCCCCGTCGACACCTGGGAGAATTTGCTCACCGTCACATTCGGCGTGTGCTGCAGGTCGCGGTAGAGGCCCGCGTACAGGCCGTCGGCCATCGAATCCCCGAACACGCCGATACGCAGCGGCCCCTCGGCCAGACGCGCATCCAGCGGCGTCACGGCGGGCAGGACCGGGGCGGCGACCGCCACCGGAGCGACCGGCGCAACGGGCGCGGGCGGCGCCGAGGCCGCGGCCCTGTCGCCCAGCATCACGGTCGGATGGCGCAGCCACGCCCGGCCGTCGGGCGTCAGCACCAGCCCGGCCAGCACGCCGACCACGAAGGTCGCCGTCAGAGCATTTATGCCAGCGCGCAAACCGTCCCCCGACTGAACCCTGTTCCGTCGGGTCTTTTACCCTATCGCCGCGGGACCGCTACCTCAGGCCCGCGTCACGGGAATAAAAAGGTTAACCGGACCGTCCCCTCGCCCCCCTGGGGCCGGCGTCAGCCGAACCGTCCTTCCGCCCAGCGCGCCGCGAAATATCCGCCTAGGGCCGACAGCGTCGTCAGCGCCGTTCCCCAGCACAGGTCGATGATCGTCAGCCGCGTCGACCACACGTTCAGCGTCGCCTGGTTGGTCAGGTCATAGGTGGCGTAGGCCACGAACCCCAGCACCGCGCCATTGATCGCCGCCCTCTGCCAGGCGCCCTCGCGCAGCGCCGGCTCGATGGCCAGGAACACCGTCCCCGCGATGGAGATCAGATAGAAGGCCACGGCGGCCCTCATGTCCGGCTTGTCCGCCAGGATCGGGCCCAGCACGGGCTTGTACAGCCGGTCGGTCATGGTGGTCAGCCAGACCGCGTCGACCGCGGCGAAGGTCAGACCCGCGCCCAGATAGGCGGCGACATATTTGATCATGGTTCAGCTCCTCAAGCCGGCTTCAGCAGGTAATGACTGACCGCCCAGGTGTTTCCGTCGTCGTTTCCGAACAGGCCGGCCGTCGCCAGGTAGAACCGCCGCCAGCGCCGTCGCCACAGGGCCGCGTCGGCGCCGTAGGTCTCCCGCATCAGCTCCATCACCCGGTCGCCGTTGGCGTCCATATTGGCCAGCCAGTGGTCCGCCGTCCGCCTGTAGTTGACCCCGTTCCAGCTCCATTCCCGCTCGACCTCGAACAGGTCCGGAAACTGCCGCATCAGCCCCCGGCTGGGCATGACGCCGCCGGTGAAGAAATGCTGGGCGATGAAGTCGCCGCTGTCGGTGTGATCGAACCGGTACGGCGCGTCGCGATGGGTGAAGACATGGATGAACATCCGCCCGTCCCGCTTCAGCCAGCCCCGGGCCCGGTTCAACAGCGCCCGCCAGTTGGCCATATGCTCGAACATCTCGACCGAGACGATCCGGTCATAGCCCTCGCCCGCCGCCACCGGAGCCCGGAAGTCGTTCATGTCGGCGGTGATGACCGTCAGATTGGTCAGCCCCCGCGCCGCCGCCTGGGCCTCGATATGCTGGCGTTGGCCATGGCTGTTCGAGACGGCGGTGATGGTCGATCCCGGATAGCGCTCGGCCATCCACAGGCTCAGCGAGCCCCAGCCGCATCCCAGCTCCAGCACCCGCTGGCCGTCTGTCAGGCCCGCGTGGGCGCAGGTCTCGGCCAGGGCGGCCTCCTCGGCCTCGTCCAGCGTCGTGTCGGCGGTCGGATACAGGCAGCACGAATATTTCAGCCGCCGGCCCAGACACAGGCGGAAGAACTCGGCCGGCAACTCATAGTGCTGCTCATTCGCCGCCCCGGCATGCTCGGCGATGGCGCGTCTGGCCATGTCGCGGGCGAACGCCGCCTCGTCATGCGGCCCTTCGCGGTCCAGCCGCCTGCGCGCCTCCGACACCAGGCTGTCGATCGCCGGGCGGGCGACCAGATCCGGAAACGGCGCGTCCTGCAGCCGGCGAATGGCGACGTTGGTAAGGCTCATGCGGAAGTCCTGACAGGCTGACGAACGCTCCAGCTACGTCCGGCGGCGCCATCCGGATGTCCGGCATCCATCCCGGGGCCCGCTCCGTAGCTTCGGGCGAGTTTTTTCCGGAGCCGGCATGACCCCCCAACTCGTCGCCACGACTGAACCGCCCGTCGGCAAGCGCATCGCCGTGGTCGGTTCGGGCATATCGGGCCTGTCCTGCGCCTGGCTGCTGTCGCAGTCGCACGACGTGACCCTGTTCGAGGCGGACGGCCGGCTGGGCGGCCACTCCCACACCGTCGACGCCCCCTCGCCCAGCGAACCGGTCGCCGTCGACACGGGCTTCATCGTCTATAACGAAGCCAACTATCCCAATCTGACCGCCCTGTTCGAACATCTGGAGGTGCCGACCAAACCGGCCATGATGTCCTTCGCCGTCTCCCTCGACGACGGCGCGTTCGAATACTGCAGCCAGGGGCTCGGCGCCCTGTTCGCCCAGAAGCGCAACTACGCCAGCCCCAAATTCTGGCGCATGATCGGCGACCTGCTGCGCTTCCAGAAACAGGCCCCCCGCGACCTCGCGGCGCTGGAACGGTCCGGCGAAACCCTCGACGCCTATCTGACCCGCGGCGGCTACGGCGCCCTGTTCCGCGAGGCCCATCTGCTGCCCCAGGCCGCCGCCATCTGGTCATGCACCATGGGACAGATGGCCGGCTATCCGGCCGCCTCCTTCGTGCGCTTCTACATGAACCACAATCTGCTCAAGGTGGACCTGAAGCCGACCTGGCGCACGGTCGACGGCGGCAGCCGGTCCTATGTGACCCGGCTGGCCGAGGCCTTCCGCGGCCGCGTCGTCACCGACGCCGGCGTCACCGGCGTGCTGCGCGGTCTCGACGGCGCCGCCCTGCGCTTCGCCGACGGCCGGCTGGAGCGGTTCGACGCCGTCGTCCTGGCCACCCATTCCGATCAGGCCCTGGCCCTTCTGGAGTCCTCCTCGGCCGAGGACCGGCGTCTGCTCGGCGCTATCCGGTACCGCCCCAACAGGGTCATCCTGCACCGCGACACGTCGCTGATGCCGAAACGGCGCAAGGCCTGGGCCGCCTGGACCCACCTCGGCTATTCCGACCGCGCGGGCGAGGGCGGCGTCACCTACTGGATGAACGAGCTTCAAAGCCTGCCCGGCCCGCCCCTCTTCGTCAGTTTGAACCCCGCCAAGGCGCCCGATCCCGAACTGATCCTTGGCGAATGGGACTATGAGCACCCCGTCTTCGACGCCGCCGCCGTCGCGGCCCAGTCGGACCTGTGGAGCCTGCAGGGCCGCCGCAATGTCTGGTTCGCGGGGGCCTGGTTCGGCTCGGGCTTCCACGAGGATGGATTGCAGGCCGGCCTGGCCGTCGCCGAACAGCTGGGCGGCGTCCGCCGTCCGTGGACCGTGGCCAACGAGAGCGGCCGTATCCATGTGCGCGCCCCGGCGGCCGCGCCCGGGCGGCTGACCGAGGCGGCGTGACCCCCCGTCCTGCAGGCGCGCCCGCCTCCGCCCTCTACGTCGGCGAGGTCGTCCATCAGCGCACCCGGACCTTCGACCACCGCCTGCGTTACCGCCTCTGGATGGTGCTGGCGGATCTCGACGAGCTGGGCGGGCTTCAGGACCGCCTGCGCCTGCTGGGCCGTCGCTTCGGCCCGGTCACCCTGCGCGCCTCGGACCACGGCGACCGGTCCGGTCGTCCGCTACGCTTCCAGATCGAACGCCATCTGGCCGACGCGGGCATCGACATCGCCGGCGGCCCGATCCGCCTGCTGACCATGCCCCGCATCCTCGGCTACGGCTTCAATCCGATCAGCGTCTTCTTCTGCCACACGCCGGACGGCGCCCTCGCCGCCCTGCTCTACGAGGTCACCAACACCTTCCACGAACGGCACAGCTATCTGGTCGCTGTTCCCGCGAACCAGACGGGCGCGGTGCGGCAGACAGCGGAAAAACAACTCTTCGTCTCCCCCTTCATGGACCGCGACCTGACCTACGACTTCACGGTCCGCCCGCCCGGGGACGCCGTCTCCATCGTCGTCGCCGTTCGCCGGGGCGACACGCCGATCCTGACCGCCAGCTTCGCCGGACGCCGCCGCCCCCTGACCGACGGCCAGCTTTTGCGCGCCTTCGTGACCCACCCGCTCCTGACCTGGAAGGTCACCTGGGGCATCCATTGGGAAGCCTTCCTCGGCATCCTCAAGGGCGCCCGCTACCGCGAACGCGGCGCCCCGCCCGCGCATCCGGTCACCACGGGCTCCGTCCGATTCTGACGTAGGCCGGCGCCATATTGGGGCGTGGCGGTCCCGGGATCCACCTTCGAACGAGGCGAACGGAGTAGACGAAGTAGACTCTCTAGACTGTGTTTTTTTCCACTCGCCTTGCCCGTCCCGCGCCCTCACGCTAGGGACGAACCACGGCCGCCGATATTCATCAGGCGGTGAAAATATGAGGAAGCGATGCGGAAGATCTTCCCCGACGCGGCGTCCGCCCTCGAGGGCCTGACCTTCGACGGCATGACCGTCATGTCCGGCGGCTTCGGCCTGTGCGGCATTCCCGAGCACCTGATCGCCGCCCTGCGCGACAGCGGGACCAAGGGTCTGACCGTCATCTCCAACAACGCGGGCGTCGACGGCTTCGGCCTCGGCCAGCTGCTGGAGACCCGCCAGATCGCCAGGATGATCTCGTCCTACGTCGGCGAGAACAAGGAGTTCGAGCGCCAGTATCTGGCCGGCGAGCTGCAGCTCGAGTTCAACCCCCAGGGCACCCTGGCCGAGCGCATCCGCGCCGGCGGCGCGGGCATCCCCGCCTTCTTCACCGCCACCGGCGTCGGCACCCTGGTCGCCGAGGGCAAGGAGGTCCGCAATTTCGCGGGCCGCGACTACGTCATGGAGACCGGCCTCGTCGCCGACCTGTCGATCGTCAAGGCGTGGAAGGCTGATGGCCGCGGCAATCTCCAGTTCCGCAAGACCGCCCGCAACTTCAATCCGATGATGGCCACCGCCGGCAAGGTCACCGTGGTCGAGGTCGAGCACATTGTCCCGACCGGCTCGCTGGACCCCGACCAGATCCACACCCCCGGCATCTATGTCGACCGCATCGTCCTGACCGTGCCAGAGAAGCGCATCGAACAACGCACTGTCCGCACCCGGGAGACCGCATAATGGCCCGCACCCGCGAACAACTGGCCGAACGCGCCGCGCACGAGCTGCAGGACGGCTTCTACGTCAACCTCGGCATCGGCATCCCGACCCTGGTCGCCAACTACATCCCTCGCGGCATGGAGGTCACCCTCCAGTCCGAGAACGGCATGCTGGGCATGGGCCCCTTCCCCTATGAGGACGAGGTCGACGCCGACCTGATCAACGCCGGCAAACAGACCATCACCGAGATCCCCGAGAGCAGTTATTTCAGCTCGGCGGACAGCTTCGCCATGATCCGCGGCGGCCACATCAATCTGTCGATCCTCGGCGCCATGGAAGTGGCCGAGAACGGCGACATCGCCAACTGGATGATTCCCGGCAAGCTGGTGAAGGGCATGGGCGGCGCCATGGACCTGGTCGCGGGCGTCAAGCGCGTGGTCGTGGTCATGGACCACGCCAACAAGCACGGCCAGTCCAAGGTGCTGAAAGCCTGCACCCTGCCCCTGACCGGCGCGGGCGTGGTCAGCCGCATCATCACCGACCTGTGCGTCTTTGACGTCAAGCCCGACGGATCGGGTCTGGAGCTGATCGAACTGGCCGACGGCGTGACCCTGGACGAGGTCGCGAGCAAGACCGAGGCCAGCTACACCGTTGCGGCCGACCTGAACTCGTAGTCATACTCCGCCCCGACCGGCCGCAGAGCCGGCGTGGGTGGAGCAGAAGTCATGGCGGACGGATCCTATCGCTGGTTCGGCCATGCGCCCGAACCCGATGCGGCCCGCGTGGCCGCCATCCATGCGGCCTGGGACGAGGCGACCGCCCATGCCTTCGGCGAGCCCGCCCGCGCCGCCGCCGTCGAACGGCTCGAGCGGGCTCTCGCCGCGGCCCGCGTCGGCGACCTGGCCGGCGTCGCCGACAGCCTGGCCGGCACGCGCTCCCTGATCGAAGCCTTGCAGCCCCGGGCGCTGGAGCGCCGCCGGGGCCTCGCCAGCCTCTTCGACAGCCGCGGCAAGCGGTTGAAGCGGTTCCGCGCGGCGTACCGCGACGCGGCCGCCCGCCTGACCGACAGCGTCGCCGCCCTGCCCGAATGGACCGAGGCCGCCGCCCGCCGCTCGGGCGCCCTCGAGACCCTGTGGGGCGAGCTTCGCGACGCCGTCGCCGATCTCGACGCCCACCTCGCCGCCGCCGCGCGTCGGCTGACCGGCCAGGCGCCGGCCGAGGACGGCCCTCCCCACCCGCTGAAAGCCCGCAAGGCGACGCTCGACGACTGTCGCGCCGCCGCCCTCCAGTCCCTGCCGTTGATCCGGAGCGCCCAGAACGCCGACGCCCGCGCCTCGGAAGCCCTCAGGACGTGCGGCGAAGGCCTGACCGCCTGGCGCGACGACTGGCGCGAGGCGCTGGGCCTCTCCGGAAAGCGGCCGCGCCGCATCCGGCCCGACGCGGAACGGCTGGCGCGCAGCCGTGATCAGGTGTTGGCCCGTCTCGACCGGACCCTCGCCGAACTGAAGGCGCTGGGCGCGCGCCGAAACGATGTCGAAGGCCGGCTGGCCGCCCTCAGGACGCCGCTCTAGCGTCCGCCCGCATTGGCTTCGGTCCAGGCCACGATCTGGGTGTTCAGATCGCGCGTGGCGACATCAAAGGCCTCGACTATGGAAGACACCCGGTTCTCCGAGGCCGGCTGCTCGACGCTGAACATCCGCTCGGCGGCGACATTGCGCTCCGGCAGCGTCGTCACCCGCGCGCGGGCCGTGATGACCACGGTGGGCGCGACGCCGGGCGCGTCATAGCGGGCCTCGAAGGCGCGCATGTCGATGTCGAGGCTGCGGCCGCCCCGGACAATCTCGCGGGCGCCGACCAGCCGCACCCGCGTGGCCTGACCGGCGAAGGCGTTCTCCAGGCTCTCCATGTACAGGTCGGCCGCCGGCGACACCCAGCGCGCGCCCTTGATGTAGGCAGTCTCCGTGCCGGTGACGCCCAGCAGACGGTCGCCCTCGACCGCCTCCGGGAACTCGACCCGCCGCAGCGCGATCGCCGTCGCCGTGGATCCGACGCTCTCCGACACCACCGGCGCGGGACCGCCGAACCGGTAGGTCTGGACGGGATCGGGTGAACTCAGCAGGGCGCAGCCCGCGAGCATGGACGCGGCGACGCCGACGGCGGTCAGCCGGATGAGGGACGAACGGATCACGGCTGGACCTCCATTTCCTTGGTCGGCGCGCGGCCGATGAAGTCGCGCGGGCTGGACCGCACCTCCTCCACCAGGCCTTCAAGCGCCCGGGTGGCGTCTTCCAGGCTCTGGATCGACTGCTGCAGCTGGGGCAGGCCGGTGGTGGCGAAGTCGTTCACCGGCCGCTCAAGCCCGCTGATGGTGCGGTTGGCCGCTGTCGCGGCCTCCGCCGCCTGATCGGCCGCCCGGTTGATGTTGGCGATGGCCTGACGGCCGTCGCCCTCGACCAGCTGACGGGCGCTGACGCCCAGGGCCTGGTATTCGCCGATCGCCGCGTTGGCCTTGGTCAGCGCCTGCTCGAGCTGGGCGAACATTCCCTTGCGCGCCTCGAGCTCGCTGGACAGGGCCTCAACGTTCTTCACGCTGGTCGAGAAGGAGCGGATGTTGTCATCCGACAGCACCCGGTTGATCCGGTTCAGCGCATCCACCGTCTGGGCCAGCACCGTACCCGAGCCGCTGAGCAGCTCGGCGATCGGCGACGGCTGGCTCTGGATCACGGGCACGACATTGTCGGGATACTGGGTCTTCAGGATCGCGCTCTGCGGGTTGCCGGCCGTGATCTGGATGTAGTTCAGGCCGGTGATGCCCTGCGGCTCCAGCTGGGCGCGCGAGGTCACGCGCACCGGCGTCGTGCCGTCCACCCGGATGCGGGCGATGACCTGGTCGCCCTTCTTGGGGTCGAGATTCAGGTCGGTCACCTCGCCGACGCGGATGCCGTTGAAGTGGACTTCACCCCCCTCGGACAATCCGCGCACCGGCCCGTAGAAGACGATGTCATAGACGTCGTAATCGTTGTTGAACTGCAGGCGGGCCAGCCAGATGCTGAACACCGCCAGCGCCGCCAGAAGGGCGATGGTGGCGATGCCGACGGCGGCGTAATGGGCGTCTCGTTCCATCGGGTCCGCTCTCCTCAGGCGGCTCTGTCGGCAGCGCGACCGCGCGGCCCCAGAAAATATTCCTTGATCCAGGGATGATCAGAACGCTCGAGCTCCTGAACCGTCGCCTTGGCCACAATGCGTTTGTCGGCGACCACCGCCACCTTGTCGGTAATGGCGTACAGACTGTCGAGGTCGTGGGTGATCATGAACACCGTCAACCCGAGATCGTCAGCCAGCCGCCGGATCAGGTCATCAAAGGCCGCGGCGCCGATGGGGTCGAGGCCGGCGGTCGGTTCGTCGAGGAACAGCAGTTCCGGATCCAGCGCCAGGGCGCGCGCCAGGCCGACGCGCTTGCGCATGCCGCCGGACAGTTCGGCGGGCTTCAGATGGTGCGATTCCGGCTTCAAGCCGACCATGGCGATCTTCATCTCGGCCAGTTCGCGGATGACGGTCTTGGGCAGGCGGGTGTGTTCGACCAGCGGCGAGGCGACATTCTCGATCACGCTCAGCGCGGAGAACAGGGCGCCCTGCTGGAACAGGATCCCCGTTCGGCGTTCGACGTCGCCCTCCTCAGCCGCGGTCATGGTGGCGCGGTCGTAGCCCAGGATGCTGACCGAGCCGCCCTCGGGCTCCTTGAGGCCGATGATCGAGTTCAGCAGAACCGTCTTGCCGGAACCGGAGCCTCCAACGACGCCCAGCACCTCGCCGCGCTCGACGACGAGGTCGAGGTTTTCGTGGATAATCCGCTCTCCGAACTGGCTCAGCAGGCCGCGCACCTCGATCATGTATTCGGGGGCGGTCGCCGGGGTTGCGGCCAGGGCGGTCACCAGTTCAACTCCAGGAAGATCATCGCGAAGACGGCGTCCAGGAAGATGATGGCGAAGATGGCCTGGACCACGGCGGCGGTGACCCGGCGGCCGAGGCTCTCGACGTCGCCCGCAACCGACATGCCCTGGCGGCAGCCAATCGCCGCGATGACCACGGCAAAGACCGGCGCCTTGAGCAGCCCGACCCCGAGGTGGGTGCTCATCTTCGAATCTTCGGTCATGCGCTGGATGAAGAAGGCTGGCCCGTAGCCCAGCTCGGCCCAGGTGACGATCAGCCCGCCGAACAGGCCGGCGATCATGCCGACGAAGGTCAGCAACGGCAGCATGGCGAGCATCGCGGCGAGGCGAGGGATCACCAGCGCCTGGAACGGATTGACCCCCATCACCTGCATGGCGTCGACCTCCTGGTTCATCCGCATCGAGCCGATCTCGGCCGCGAATGACGAGGATGACCGCCCGGCCAGCAGCACGGAGGTGATGACCACCGCGAACTCGCGCAGCACCGAGACCGCGACCAACTGCACGGTGAAGACGCCGGCGCCGAACTGGGTCAGCAGATTGGCGCCCAGAAAGGCGATAACCGCGCCGATGAAGAAATTCGTCGTGGCGATGATGGGAATTGCATCCAGACCCGACCGCTCGCCCTGGCTGAACCATGCAGCCCAGCGAATCCGTCCGGGATGGCGCAGGGCCGTTCCGACCGCCACGATCAGCCGACCGAAGAAAGCCATCGACAGCGTAGCTTCGGCCGCGATATCGCCCACGCCGCGGCCGACCTTGGCGAAGCCGCGCACCCATCCGGGCGACTGCTTCGGCGGGACGGCGCTTTCACGCTCCAGCTTCGCCACCATTGCGAAGGTTCGGCCGGCCTCGGGACGCTGGGTCCAGGCGGACGTGGGCAAGACGCAGTTGTGGGCCTGGACTAGGGCCAGGGCCCCGGCGGTGTCGAAGCGACCCATGTCGGACAGGTCGACCGCCTCGACCTTCCGGTCATGCAACTCCTCGTCGAGGCGGCGCGAAATCCGCCCCAACTCGGTCGCCGTCCAGTCGCCGGTCAGACGCAGGGTCAGGCCCGGCCCGCCGTCGTCGATCTGGAAATCCGCTGCGGCCATGCCCCTACCTAGATTGCGCCGTCCATTTTGCCTACGCCGGCCGAACGTCAAAGCTGGGGCAGACACCACAACGCAGCCCGGTCGTATTCGTTCAGCCACGGTTTCAGGCGTTTACGGACAAGAGCAACCTCCGGACGCGTTTCGGATCCTCGACGCGAGGCGCGTGCCATCAGGCTGGGCGCTCGCCTGCTCGCCCTCGTTGGTGGTCGCAACCTTGCCGGGCCGTAACGGCGATTTGTCGCGTCAGCTCAGATAGTTGAGAAGCGACACTTGACGCAGCTGGCTGATGACCTGCGCCGAAGCCTCTATGGCGATCTGCGACAATTGCAGATCGGTCACCGCCTTGGCCATGTCCGCATCCGTCCGGCCTGACACCAGTTCATCCAGGGCATTCTTCTGGGCTGTGTGGCCGGTCGAGATGCTTTCCACCTGCTTGGCCAGCGAGCCGGTCTTGGCGACCTTGTCGATGACCGCCGTGCCGGCCTGTTCCAGCCGGCTGAGCTGGGTGGTCAGGAAGGTCTTCTGCGCCTCGGTCAGCTTGCCGGTCAGCGGCCCCTGCCCGATCGTGGCGTGGAAATTCTGCACGTCGCGAAGGATGGTCAGTACATCCGTACCCAGTTCGTCGGCGAGGAAGCCGGTTTCCAGCGTCGTTCCGTCCGCGACGCGGCTGGCCGTCTTCAGGGTGTCGTTCCGGAACACGGAGGCGACGCTGGGCGCGGCGGACAATTCGCTCAGGTTGGCGGCGTCGAGCGGCGCGGTCGTGGTTGAGGCGCCGGCGAACAGGTAGCCGCCCTGGTGCCGCATGTTCAGGCCGCCCCGGATTGACTGGAAATTGCCTTCCATCTCCAGCATGAGCGACCCGGCGGAATCGGTGGACAGCGCATCTCCGATCGCTTCGCGCAGGCCGCTGATGCCGTCGTTGATCTGGTTCATGGCCAGATCCTGGGTTGTCAGCCGCGACGTCACGGCTTCGGCCGTGTCGATAAAGCCCTGAATGCGGCTCTGCGCGCCCTTCAGCGCCGTCAGCGTTTCGGACTGGCGGCCAAACCCCGTCAGGTCTGTGGCGTTCTTCTGGGTCGACACACGCTCCTGCGCTTCAGCCGAGCGGATCTGGGTGTTCATCAGGTTCAGCAGGGCTGACTGATAGTTTCCAAAAGTGGCGACGCGGGTCATCAGACTATCCCCATCAGCGTGTCGTACATGTCCTTGCAGGCCTGGATCAGGCGGGCGGACGCGTTGAAGGCCTGTTGGTAGGTCGTCATCAGCACCAGCTCCTCGTCCAGGTTGACGCCCTCGTACGCAGTCTGGCGGGAGCTGGCCTCGGTATACAGGGCGGCCGACGTCTCCTGGCGGTTCTTGGCCGCCGCCGCGCGGCCGCCGATCTCGCCGGACAGTTCCGAGGCGTAGCGGGACACCGATATCGTCCCCCCCGTGGATCCGCCCGCCGGCTGGAAATTGGCCGACCGCTCTCCGGCGTCGGCCAGGACGAGCGCGCCGCGGCCGTCGCCCGTGCTGAGCGCCGGAGTGCCCGCGGCCGCCGACAGGTTGAGTTGCGCGAGAGCCAGCTTCGACGGGGTCTGCCGGATGTCGGTGCGCAGCGAGAAGCCGTCCGCGCGCGAAGACCGGACTCCCCCGGCGATGCCGAACAGCTCGGTGACCGACACGCCCGACGGGACCTGGGTCGTCGTATCCGCCAGGACGCTGAGGGTCGGGGCCGGATTGCCGTAGCCCGTGAAGCTCAGGCAGCCGTCGGCCGCCAGCGAGAAGGCGCCGAAGCGGCCGACGCCGAGCGCCGGGTCGTTGAGGCGGTTGATCAGATCGCCGACCGTCCCGCCGGGGGGAACCGAAACCGCGATATCACGCAGTTTCGCCCCGGTCTCGCCGGTGAAACGGAAGGTCAGTGTCTCACCGGCCGTAAAGCCGTGCGGAGAGCTCACCGTCAGGCCGTTGTCATAAAAGGCCGGGCGGTCAGTCGATATCAGGTCGTTCAGGCCGAAATAGTGCGAGAAGCCCCGACCGGCCTTGTCAGAGGGGGCCGTCGCATCGTCGGCCACGGCGACGCCATTCGGCGTGGTGGCGGTGATGCTGAGGCGGCCATTGGCGAAGCTGGCGGTGGCCGATCCGCCCAGTTGGGTGTTCAGCTCGGTGAGAAAGTTGGCGGGCGTAGTGGCCACGCCGTTCACCGTCATGGTCGCGCCGGAGAAGACGATGTCGGCCCGGGTCTGGATGACGCCTGCGGCATTGATCACCGCCACCGTCGTCCGGCCCGTGAAGCCGGCGATGGCGCTCTCGAACGACTGGCCCACATTGCGTCCGGTCAGGCTTG
Organism: Brevundimonas sp.; assembly: GCF_041648615.1. Lineage (GTDB taxonomy): Bacteria > Pseudomonadota > Alphaproteobacteria > Caulobacterales > Caulobacteraceae > Brevundimonas. The sequence continues at coordinate 11,340 of NZ_JBAZOS010000007.1, read as the reverse complement.
TCGGGGCGGGCACGGAAGCGTTGGCGTTGTGCGCCCGGTTCAATTCGTCGGCGACATGGGACACCAGTTCAGCCAGCCGCTCGGCGGCCGCCGGCGCCTCGACGTCGCGCAATTCGACGAGACCCTTGATCTCGCCCGAGGTGACGCTGTCCAGCAAGGAACGCTTCTGGCCGCCAGGCTCCGTGATCCAGATGTCGTTGAAGGCGGTCTCGCCGGTGACCGTGCCGGCCCGGTTGTAATCCAGGGTCGCCGCGCCTTCCCCGGCCAGCAGGGTGCCGGACCCTGTGCGGATCGACACGCCGCCGACGGATCGGACCGAAACCCGGATGTCGACCAGCTCCGCCAACTGTCCGATCAAGGCCGACTGGGCCGTTTCGGCGCCCGAGGCGTCGCCGCTCACGGCCGTTGCGCGGGCGATTTCGAGGTTCAGGCTCTCGATCTGTTTGAGCAGGCCGTTGGTCTTTTCCACCGCGCTCTGAATCCGGCCGTCGGCGTCCTCGCGGACGGCCTGGATCTGCTTGCCGATGCGCCCCGCCTCGTCGAACAGGGCCTGGGTCTTGAACAGGGCGTCCTGGCGGCGCGGAGATGAGGTCGGGTCCTCGGCGCTGGCGGCGAAGGCCGAAAACACGCCGTCGACCTGGGAGAAGAAGCCGGTGTCGCCGCCCGGGTCGCCGAACAGCGACTGGATGCGGTCATACAGTTCGTAACGCACGCTTTCGCGCGCGGCGTTGGCGCCTGCGTTCAGGCTGGCGGCCTGCAGGAAGCGGTCGGTCGCCAGACGGATGCGCGACACCTCGACGCCCGAGCCCATGCCCTGGCTGGTCATGGTGGTCTGATCGGCGATCTTGCGGACATAGCCGGGCGTGTTGACGTTGGAGACATTGTCCGAAACGACGCGCAACTGGGTCTGGGCCGTGGCCAGTCCCGAAGTCGCCGTGTTCATGATGGCGTTCAGCGACATCCAGCGGCCTCCATACGGACGGCGCCCGGCAAGCCCTGCCAGCCAACGAGCGCTTTTTGCCCGGCGTCCCGCGAGGGCAGGTGCGGCAAGCCTTTGATTTTACGCGCTATCGCGTTTCGCGCCTGGGTCATGATCACTCAGGAGCGCAAGGGCCGGGCCAGCCGCGGCCGGACCGGTAGACGTCGCTGGCGCCGGGCAAGAATCGTCGGCACGCGGCAAGTTTCGACCGGACGCAAGGCGACGACATCCCTCGGGGGGATTCCTTTTGTCCTGTCTTTTCCGCAACTTCCAACTGCGGCCCGGTTTGGCCCGCGACTTGCGCCATGGGGTCTGAATGTCCGGCGCAGCAAGCGCCCAAGCCACCATCGCCCTTGCGACCATCCCCCCGGGACAATGTCCGCCCTCGCTCTGCCATCCTTCATCGCGTCCGCCAAAGTCAGCGCCCCGCAAGGGTCGACCGGCGCCGAGGACGCATCCGGATTCAGGAGCCTGCTGGCGACCTGCCTCGAGAATGACGCGGAACACGGCAAGACCGACGATCTGATGGTCGCTCCCGCCAACGATGGTGGCGAGCCCGCTCCGGCGACCGTCATGCCGCCCGTCCCCGTCCCCGTCCCCGTCCCCGTCCCCGTCCCCGTCCCGGTCCCGGTCCCGGTCCCGGTCGCGGTCGCGGTCGCGCCGGCGCCTGAAGGCCAGGCCGCCGCTGCTGTCGAAATTCCCGTCGCGTCCATCGCCCCGGAAACAGACTTTTCTTCCCTTTTGCAGAACAGCGGCGCCCAGCTGGCCTCGTCTGTCATGCCGGAGACCAGCGACGGGTCCGTGCCCGCCCGGCAAGCGGCGCCGCCAGTCGCTTCAGCCGCTCCGGATGCCGACGCCGCGGTCGACATCGACGCCTCGGCTGCGACCGCCGACGCGAAGGCGGCGATGGCCGCCGCTACCGCCGCCGCAGGCGTCACTTCGGGCCAGACAGCCCTCCAGCCCCCCCCGCCGCCACTGCGCGCCTTGGCCGAACGGACTTCGCGACCGCTGGATGCGCCCGTCGACAAGGCCGCCGACATCTCGGCTTCCAGCGCGGGAACCACCGAAGCGAAGGACGCCACGGCGGCTGGCTCCCTCGCCCGTTCCAGCCCCGAGCGGTCGGCTGAACCGGCCCAGCCGGCGCCGAAGCCAGCCGCCGACAGCGTAGCAGGATCGGACGGCCCCTCGATCGACGCCGCGCCCGCGGGCGAGAACGTGGCCGCCGCGAACACCTCGACGGCTCAAGCCCGTGAAACAAGCCTCTCCGGCCTGTCGCGCGCCACAATCGACGCCACGGCCCAGATCGCCGCCCAGATTTTGCGCAAGCTGGAAGGCCGCTCGACGCGGTTCGAAATGGCCCTGACCCCCGACGACCTCGGTCGGGTGGATGTGAAACTGGACATCGACTCGGAAGGTCGGCTCGCCGCCCGGCTCGCATTCGATAACCCCGCCGCGGCCACCGACCTGCGCGGTCGGGTCGACGACCTGCGGCGCGAGCTGGAGGACGCCGGCTTCCACCTGGCCGAAGACGCTTTCGAGTTCGCCGAGCGTGACAGCGGGTCCAGCGGCTTCGACCGTGGACAGGACGCCCGTGAAGGCCAGAACCGCGCCTTCACCGCCGCCGCCCGCCTGAACGCGGAAATCGACGTCGCCCAGCCTCCCCGCTGGATGGCGCTCTCCCTCTCGCCCGCGGGCGTGGACTTGAAGGTCTGATCGATGGTCGACGCCGTCACCACCACCACCAACAACGCCACGGACCGGATCGCCGCCGGCAGCGGCATGCTGGCCTCGAATTTCGAGACCTTCCTGGCGCTGCTGACATCGCAGTTGAAAAACCAGGACCCGTTGTCGCCCGTCGACTCCAACCAGTTCACCGCTCAGCTGACCCAGATGGCCGGCGTGGAGCAGCAGTTGCTGACCAACGAACTGCTGAAGAGCCTGGTTTCGACCCAGGCCGGGGGCGATCTGGCCGGCGCGGCCACCTATATCGGCAAGGAAGCCACCGCGGCCTGGTCGGCGACCAAGATGGCCGGCGGCGAGGCGAGCTGGAGCTATGAGCTGGGCGCGAACGCCGCCTCGGCCACGCTGCAGGTGCTGGACGGCTCCGGCAATGTGGTCTGGTCCGGCGACGCGCCGGCGAAAACCACCGGGATGCATGACTTCACCTGGGACGGCGAGGCCACGACCGGAAACGACGGGCAGGACGGTCAGGTCTACACGCTGAAGATCGTCGCCAGGAACGCGACGGGCGGCGCCGTCGACGCCCAGGTCCTGACCCGCGGCCGCATCACCGGCGTCGAAATGTACGAGGGCGAGGCCTTCCTGACGGTCGGCAACTCGATCGTGCCGCTGTCCACCGTCATCGCCCTGGAAGAAGCCAGAGCCCCGTCCGAAGACCTGGCGGCCTGATGCGTCCGCCTGCCTCCCTCCGCAATACCTTGAACCTGTTCTCATAAGGAGCCCGCGCCATGAGTATCAACAGCGCACTACTGGCTGGCGTGTCCGGCCTGACCGCAAACTCCGCCGCCCTGGCGGCGATCTCGCAGAACATCGCGAATGTGAACACCGTCGGCTACAAACGCACCGCCGGCGAGTTCCAGACCGTGATCAACAGCCAGTCCCAAGGCGCAGGCTATTCCGCCGGCGGCGTCCTGGCCTCGGCGCGCCACTACACCAGCCAGGCCGGACAGTTGCAGCGGACCACGTCCGCCACCGATCTGGGCATCGCGGGACAGGGCTTTTTCGTCGTCACCGAGAAACCCGAGAACCTGCAGGTCACGGACAGCCGCCTGTTCACCCGGGCCGGCGCCTTCAGCGTGGACAACATGGGCTATCTGAAGAACACCGCCGGCCTGTATCTGCAGGGCTGGCCCGTCGATGCGGAAGGCAATATCGCCACTGATCCGTCGGACCTGAACCGCCTGCGCACCATCAACGTCGGCTCGGTCGGCGGCACGGCCGAAGCCACCACCCGCATCCAGTTGAACGCCAACATCAAGTCCAGCCAGCTGGTCTCGGCCGAAGCGACGGACGCCGCGGCCATCCCCCCGGGCGCCAACGCCTACAATCCCACGACCAACTCGATGGCCATGTGGGACCCTGAAACCGGCGCGGGCGTCAAACCCGACTTCGAGCTGACCATCCCCGTCTCTGACTCCAAGGGCGGCCAGCGCACTGTCGCGATCGCCTTCCTGAAGAGCACGGTGCCGAACCAGTGGTACTCCGAGATCCGCGCCATACCGGCGTCGGACGTCGTCACCGGCGCGGGCCTGGCCAATGGCCAGCTCAAGACCGGTCTGGTGGCCTTCACCCAGGACGGCCGGCTGGATGTCGACGCCATGGCCGCCCTCGGCGCCCAGGCCCTGTTCCCCGACCCCACCGCCGCGACGTTGACCTTCGGGTCCTCCGACAGTGCGGCGCCGGCGGCCGGCGGCTTCAACTGGGCGCCGGGCCTGGGCATCGACGACCAGTCGCTGGCCTTCGACCTGTCGGCCTCCGCCGGGGGCCTGACGCAGTATGACAGCGCCTCGGTGGTGCAGGCCGTGCTGACCAACGGCACCGCCTTCGGCAACCTGTCCGAGGTCAAGATCGACGACACCGGCTTCGTCACCGCCATCTTCGACAACGGCGTCACGCGCCGGATCGCCCAGATCGCCCTGGCCACCTTCCCCAGCCCGGACAGCCTGTCCCAGACCTCGGGCAACGCCTATCGGGTCAGCCAGGGATCGGGCACCTACAACCTCAAGGCCGCGGGAACCGGCGGCGCCGGGCTGATCGGCGCATCCCAGCTGGAAGCCTCGACCGTCGATCTGTCGGCCGAGTTCACCGGCCTGATCACCACCCAGCGCGCCTATTCGGCGTCTTCCAAGATCATCACCACGGCCGACGAAATGCTGGCCGAGCTGATCAGCATAAAACGCTGATACCTGAGTAACGGGCCGTAAACCTCAATGAATCCATTGTTGAATATTGAGAGGGTGGACGGAAGGCATTTTAGGCTTTCCTTCACCACAACGCTTAAACGGCCCTTAGCCGGAGACCGCTACCGTTCACCCATAGTGGTGGTGGTCAATGAGGCATAAGCCCATGTTGCAAGAGCGACGTCTGAATAGCCGAGGCGAACAATATGTGGTCGGTCCGACGGGCACGCCCCTGACGATGCACGACCTTCCCCCGGCGAATACCGATCGCTGGGTAATCCGCCGCAAGGCAGAAGTGGTGGCCGCCGTGCGTGGCGGTCTGATCAGCCTGGACGACGCGCTCGCGCGTTATCGTCTGACGGCCGAGGAATTCCTGGCGTGGCAGAAGGCCATCGACAAATGGGGCATGCAGGGCCTGCGCACGACGCGGATCCAGCACTACGGCCGCCCCTAAGACATTCTCCCCGAGCCGACCGCGGCCGCTTCCGGAAACGGAGGCGGCCGTTGTCGTTTCCGGCCCTGTTTTGCTCCGGCCTCGAAATCGCGCGGGTTTCGCACTAGATAGCGCCCCATGACGCTCGCCGAGCCCCTCTGCCCGATCCCCGACATCGCCCCCATGACCGGCAAGGCCGACATGGACGCGGCGATCGAGTCCGCGCGCGCGGCCGTCGGCCTGCCGGTCGGGTCGCGGGTGGTGGCGGCCATGTCGGGCGGAGTGGACTCCACCGTGGTGGCCGCCCTGCTGCACAAGGCCGGCTATGACGTCGTCGGCGTGACCCTGCAGCTCTATGATCACGGCGCGGCGCTGAAGAAGAAGGGCGCCTGCTGCGCCGGGCAGGACATCCACGACGCCCGGCTGGCGGCGGAGATGCTGGGCATACCCCACTATGTCCTCGACTACGAAAGCCGGTTCCGCGACGCCGTCATCGACCAGTTCGCCGACAGCTATCTGGCGGGCCAGACGCCGGTGCCCTGCATCCGCTGCAACCAGACTGTGAAGTTCCGCGACCTGCTGGACGTCGCCCGCGACCTGGGCGCCGAGGCCATGGCCACGGGCCACTATGTGCGGCGCTCGGTCGTCAACGACCGGGCCCAGATGCGCAAGGCGATCGACCATTCGCGCGACCAGTCCTACTTCCTGTTCGCCACGACGGCGCAGCAGCTGGACTATCTGCGCTTCCCGCTGGCCGATCTGGAGAAGCCCCAGGTGCGCGGCGTGGCTCTGGAGCTGGGCCTGCGCATCGCCGCCAAGCCGGACAGTCAGGACATCTGCTTCGTCCCCAACGGCGACTATCGCACCCTGATCGACAAGCTGCGTCCGCAAGGTCGTGAGGCCGGCGACATCGTGCATATGGACGGCCGGGTGCTGGGCGGCCATTCGGGCATCACCGACTACACCATCGGCCAGCGCCGGGGTCTGAACGTCGCGGTGGGCGAGCCGCTGTTCGTGACCCGGCTGGATCCGGCGAAGCGCCATGTCATCGTCGGCCCGCGCGAAGCCCTGCTTACGGCGTCGCTGACGCTGGACGAGACCAACTGGCTGGGCGACGAGGCGGACATCGAGGCGGCGGCGCAGGCCGGCGCTCCCGTGCTGGCCCGCGTGCGCTCGACGCGTCCGCCCTCCCCGGCTCGCCTGTCGATGGCCGACGGCGCCGTCGCGGTGCTGTTCGAGACCGGCGAGGAAGGCGTGGCCCCCGGTCAGGCCTGCGCCCTCTATGATCCGGCCGATCCCGACCGCCTGCTGGGCGGCGGCTTCATCAAGACGACCACCGCCGTTGTCTGAGACACCCGACGCGCTGGCGGCGCGAGCGTGTCTGCCGGCCGAGTTCCTGTATCTGCGGGACGCCTTTCCGCGCGACCGCTGGGCCTCGACCCTCGACGAGACGGCCGCCTTCTGGCTGCAGATGCACGCCAGCTTCCGGGGGCATCAGGACCTTATGGACGGGCTGATCAGCCAGTGGCGAGCCACCGGGGACGCCGCGGCCTTGCATCGCCAGCTGATCCCGGCGCTGCAGTCCTTCCTGCAGCACCTCGACGGCCACCACCGCATCGAGAGTGGTCAGTATTTCCCCATGATGCGCCGGATCGAGCCGAAGATCGGCGCGGGGATCGACCTGCTCGACCGGGACCACGACGCCATCCACGAGACGCTGGAGGCGATGTTCCGTGACGGTCTGGCGTTTCATCAGGCCGTGACCGGCGGGGCGCCGGACACCGCCGACAAGGCCAACCGGCTGTCGGACCTGATCGATGGAAACGCTCGCCCCCTGCTGCGCCATCTGGAGGACGAGGAGGATATCGTCATCCCCCTGATCCAGCTGCGCGGCCTCGGCGAAGCCGGTTGAAAAACACCGTGCGCATAGTGCGCATAGTGCGCTTCGACCGCTTGACCGGGCCCGGTTGTGAGATTCGATTGTCAAAGATCCGGCGGAAGTCAGCCAAGCATGCGCCTGCGTCAGAATCGGACGCAGGCGTCAGCCGCGCGTCGGCATCAATTTGCGGCGCTGGCGGACCAGCGCCAGCGGGCGGCCGTCCGGGGCCCAGGCGACGCCGTCCTCGACCGCCCAGCCGCTTCCAACGTCCCGGCTGGTGAAGTGGAAGTAGGCCCAGCCCTCCGGCGACGTGTCCGGTGTCAGTTCGGTCAACAGATCGGCGCGCAGGTCGACGCTGGCCGAAATGATCGGCGGCGCCGGGAAGGCCGTGAAATAGGTCGGGTACAGGCCGTCCAGCAGGAACAGCAACCGGGCCTCGTCCAGCGGGGCGGCGTCGACGGTGCGCATCCAGCAGCCGAGCTCGGGCGTCTTACCGGCGTTCTCGCCGAACAGTTTCGGGCCGGCGACGAAGCGGTGATCGATATGCCGCGTGAACCAGGGGCCGAAAACGGGATCCAGCGGCGTCGGCTCAAGCTCGTTAACCGGTCGGGGTGACGCCGTCAGCGGCGTCAGCACGGGCCCGGCGACGTCGCGGCCGTATGTGCCGAGGGCCTGGATGGCGAGGCGGTCGCCCTGCCCCGCGGTGACGGAGGCGTAGGCGACGTTGCGGCCGCCCCGGTTCATCACCGGCGTGAACACCGCCTCCTCGAACCGAGCGGCGGCGAGATACTGGATGGTCAGGCTCTGAAGCGGCGCTTCGACGCCCAACCCCTGACGCATGGCGCCGGCGGCCAGCGCCGCCATCAGGCCGCCGAAGGGCGCGCCGCGCTCCTGCGGCGCGGACCTGGGCGCGTTCGAGAATCCGCCGTCCAGCCGCGCCGTCAGTCCACCCACGCCGTCGTCGGTCAGGGTCAGGGCTTCGGCCAGGGTCCGGGTCATGCTGTGTCGATATCCGGGAGAAAGGGCGGGCGGAAGGCGGGGAGGCCCTCCGCCCGAAGTCGAGGGGATCGGGAGACGCCGCGGCGACTCCGTAGCCAAACAAGACTGACCCAGTCCGTCCAGATTGGCAACCCTCTTGCCAAACGGCTGACGCAGGGTCACTTTCCCATCATGGGACGCACCGCAGACTACTCTCGCCAGAGCTGTTCGATCGCCGCGACGCTCGAGATCATCGGCGATCCGTGGACCCTGCTGGTCATTCGCGACGCCTTCAACGGGGTCAGCCGGTTCGAACAGTGGCAGGAACGGCTGGGCGTCGCCCGCAACGTTCTGGCCGCGCGGCTCAAGACCCTGGTCCAGCACGGGGTTCTGGAGCCCCACCTCTATTCCGAACGCCCGCCGCGCAACGAGTACCGGCTGACGGCCAAGGGCAAGGACCTGTACGGCGTTCTGGTGACCCTGCACGCCTGGGGCGCCCGGCACGTCTATGGCGAGACGGATTCCGGCTTCGCCATGATCCACAAGGAATGCGGTCATGACCTGGCGCCGCGCATCGCCTGCGGACACTGCAACGAGATCGTCAAACCGCGCGACATCCAGCTGGTCCACGCCAAGGACTGCCCGACCGTCGGCGACGTCATGCCGCGCCAGACGGCCGACGAAAAGGCGGCCTGAGCCTCTTGTCTTCCGTCTCGCCGCAGCTCATCCAGCGGCGCAATTTCTCCTCCCAAGGATAGCGTTCCCATGTCCGATCCCGTCGTCATCGTCTCCTTCGCCCGCACGCCCATGGGCGGCTTCCAGGGCGCCCTGTCCGGCGTCAAGGCGACCGAGCTGGGCGCCACGGCGGTGAAGGCGGCGGTCGAGCGCGCGGGCGTCGATCCGGCGAAGATCGAGCAGATCTATATGGGCTGCGTCCTGCCGGCCGGTCTGGGCCAGGCCCCGGCCCGTCAGGCGGCGATCGGCGCGGGGCTCGGCCAGCATGTCGAGGCGACGACGGTGAACAAGATGTGCGGCTCGGGCCTGCAGGCGGTGATGATGGCTTCGGACGCGCTGGCCGCCGGCAGCGCCGACGTCATCGTGGCGGGCGGCATGGAGTCGATGACCGGCGCGCCCTATCTGATGACCAAACATCGCGGCGGGGCCCGCATCGGCCACGATGTGATCGTCGACAGCATGTATATGGACGGCCTCGAGGACGCCTATACGCCCGGCAAGCTGATGGGCAATTTCGCCGAGGACTCGGCCCGGACCTATCAGTTCACCCGCGAGGCCCAGGACGAATACGCCATCGAGAGCCTGACGCGGGCGCGCGCCGCCATCGCCTCGGGCGCCTTCAAGGCCGAAATCACGCCCGTCGAGGTCACCACCCGCAAGGGCGTCGATACCGTCTCCGAGGACGAACAGCCCGGCAAGGCCATGCCGGAGAAGATTCCCAATCTGAAGCCCGCCTTCTCGAAGGACGGCACCATCACCGCCGCCAACGCCAGCTCGATCTCTGACGGCGCCGCGGCCCTGGTGATGACGCGCGAGAGCGTGGCCAAGGCCCTGGGCCTGCCCATCGTGGCGCGCGTCGTCAGCCACGCCGCCCACGCCCACGAACCCGGCCTGTTCACGACGGCCCCCGTTCCCGCCATGCAGAAGGCGCTGAAAAAGGCCGGCTGGAGCGTCGAGGACGTCGATCTGTGGGAGATCAACGAGGCCTTCGCCGTGGTGGCCATGATCGCCATGCGCGACCTGGGCATCGACCGGGCGAAGCTGAACGTCAACGGCGGAGCCACGGCGCTGGGCCATCCGATCGGCGCGTCCGGCGCCCGCATCCTGACCACCCTGCTGGCGGCGCTGCAGGCGCGCGGCGGCAAGAAGGGCGTGGCCAGCCTGTGCATCGGCGGCGGCGAGGCCGTCGCGGTGGCGGTGGAGCTGGCCTGACGCCGACTGACGCCGGAGAGGGCGCGGCAAAGCCAGAACACCCAGGCCTGGGTCAGGTCTCTGACCGGGGCGTCGCCGACGACGGCGCTCCGGCCGGGCGGGCGGGACCGGACGCCGGGCCGCCGGACGGGCGAGCGCGGCGCTCGCCATCAGACGAACAAGGCCGGTCTGGCCGACACCGAGCACGATCATCGCACCGCTCCTGTGTTGCGAATGATTCTCAGCTTTGCGCGAAAGGCGCCGCATGGCAAGCCCGGACCCGGATGGCGTCTCGAACGGAGCATGGCGATGCGTGAAGACGGAAAGCTGGATTATCTCGAACTGCCCGGCGGCGAACTGGACGCGGTCAAAACCTTCTACGGCGCGGCCTTCGGCTGGACCTTCCAGGACTACGGTCCGTCCTATGCCGCCTTCGACGAGGGGCTGGACGGCGGTTTCGACGCGGACCTCGAGGCTGCAACAAAGCCCTTGCCCGTCCTGTTCGCCCACGATCTCGAGGCCATGGCGGCGAGGGTCGAGGCCGCGGGTGGGCGCATCGTCAAGCCGATCTTCGCCTTCCCCGGCGGACGGCGGTTCCACTTCCGCGATCCGGCGGGCAACGAACTGGCCGTGTGGTCGGAGACCTGAACCCGGACTAGCGCACGTCGACGGACTGGGCGATCCCCTCGGCCATGACGCGGTCGGCCCCGTCCAGGCTCATGGTCCAGACGTGGATTTCGCGCGGAGCATCGGGCCGCTGGAACAGATGCTCCATCGCGTGACGCACGCCATCCTCGGTCGAAACCACCGAGGCGCGGCCGCCCGCCTCGACCATCTCGCCGCTGTAGATCGGGAACTGGGAAGCGGGCCCGGCATAGACCATGACGAACGACCGGTCGCCGCGACGGATCGTATAGATGCGGAAGTCCGGGCCGGGCCGGCCGGTGACGATCTCGAATCCCGGCGGCAGGGTGACGGAGAACGGCAGGGCCGCACGGGCCGCGGCGTCCAGGACCGCGACGGTGGACACGTTCGGAGGCGGCGGAACCGGCGCCGGGGCCGGGACGGGGCTGGCCGGCGTGGCGGAAGCCGGCGCGGCGGCCGGCGGGGCGGCGGGACGGACGACAGGGGGAGCGGCCGTGGTCGGGGCTGACGACGCAGCGGGTCGAGGCGTGGTCGCAGACGGCGGGGCGGCCGGTCGGCTCACGACCGGCGCGGGAGCGGC
>NZ_JBAZOS010000006.1:0-98105 GCF_041648615.1 Brevundimonas sp. | reverse complement strand
TGGTGGCTGTCATGGAAAATTATCAGGACGGCGATGGACGGATCGCGGTGCCGACGGCTCTGCTGCCCTATATGGGCGGGGTGACGCACGTCGGGTGAGCCAGGTCCGGCTTTCCGGACAGAGATGGAGTGAGCCGATGAAAACGATCCTCGCCGCGGCCGCCGCGCTGACCCTGACGGCCTGCGCTACGGGCCCCTCGTCGAACACCTACGTCCACGCCATGGGCGACACGTCGTTCACCGGCTGGGTGCGGTTCTCGAACGGGGAATTCCAGCTGTACGGCGATGAGGACCAGGTGCTGCAGCCCTTCTCGCGGCCCTGCGTCTCGGGGGCGGCGTCGCGCGACGAGATGCGTCAGGCGATGGGCGACCTGGGCGGTCAGAAGGTGCGGATCACCGGCCGGACCGTCGCCTGGAGCGAGGCCGCGAACGGCCGCATCGAACACGCGGGCTCGGACATCCGCAACGATTGCGGCGGGGCGTTCGTCATCCTGGCCGACGACATCCGGCCCGCCAACTGACACAGGCGCCTTGCGCGACGGGCCGACGCGCTGCAAGAGCGCGGGCGGCATGCGCATTCTTCTGACCAATGACGATGGCATTGAGGCCGAAGGGCTGGAATGTCTTGAACGCATCGCGCGGACCCTGTCCGACGACATCTGGGTGTGCGCGCCGCAGGTCGAGCAGTCGGGCAAGGGGCGGGGCATCACCCTGACCGAGCCGCTGCGCGTCAACCGCATCGGCGACAAGCGCTTCGCCGTCACGGGCACCCCGACCGACTGCGTCGTCCTGGCCGTCAACGACCTGATGCCGGACCGGCCCGATCTGCTGCTGTCGGGGGTCAACCGGGGGCATAACGTCGGCGAGGACTGCTCCTATTCGGGCACGGTGGCCGGGGCGCTGCAAGGCATGGCCTTCGGCATCCGCTCGATCGCCCTGAGCCAGTCGCTGGAGCGGTTCCATGACGAGGTGACGGCGCACTGGGAGACGGCCGAGGCCTATGCGCCGGCCATCATCTCGCGCCTGCTGGCCCAGCCGTGGCAGGACGGGGTGGTGATGAACCTGAACTTCCCCGCCCGTCCGCCCGAGGCCGTGACCGAGGTCGAGGTGACGCGCCAGGGCTTCCGCGACATCGGCGAGATGCATGCGGTCAAGCGCACCGACCTGAGGGGGCGCGACTATTACTGGATGAGCTTCCGCGGGACCAAGCACGACCATCCCGCGGGGACGGACCTGCGGGCCATGGACGAGGGCAAGATTTCCGTTACGCCCCTGCACATCGACCTGACCCACGCGCCCAGCATCCACGACCTGAAGGGCGTGCTGGGCGGGGCGCCGCCGAAGACGGTGGTGGCGGCCGCATGAAGCTGAACGACGATCGCGCCGGGCGTCTGATCCTCGGGCTTCGGCAGCAGGGGGTCACGGACCCGCGCGTGCTGGGGGCGATGGAGTCGATCGACCGGGCCGTCTTCGTGCACGAGAAATTCCTCGACCAGGCGTGGGAGGATCAGGCCCTGCCGATCGACTGCGCCCAGACCATCAGCCAGCCCTATATCGTCGGCCTGATGACCCAGGCCCTGGACGTGCAGCCGCGCCACCGGGTGCTGGAGATCGGCACGGGCAGCGGCTACCAGGCCGCGGTGCTGAGCCGGCTGGCGCGCTATGTCTATTCCATCGAACGCTACCGCAGCCTGCTGACCGAGGCCGAAAACCGGCTGAAGGCGCTGAAGATCGACAATGTCATCACCCGGCACGGCGACGGCAATCTGGGCTGGCCGGAGCAGGCGCCGTTCGACCGGATCATGGTCACGGCGGCGGCGCCGGGCGAGCCGACGGAGCTGCTGCACCAGCTGAAGCCGGGCGGGATCCTGGTCTGTCCGGTGGGGCGCAGCTCGGTGCAGATGCTGCACCGCTACGTCGGTCAGGCCGACGGCTCGTTCCGGCGCGAGAGCCTCAGCGAGGTGCGGTTCGTGCCGCTGGTCGAGGGCACGGCCAAGGAAGGCCAGGGGTGACTCCGGATCGCCGGCCGTTAACCTTCGCGCCCAACTTTGGCGCAGTTTGACGGGTTGGTTGGGCGGCGGTCGGGGCGCGACGACACATCAGGCCGAAGGGCGGGAGACGGCATGACCATTCGATTCGGACTCAAGGCTTTGGCGGTGCTGGGCGGGATGATGACGCTGGCGGCGTGCGCCAGCTATCCGGCCGAGCCGCGCTATTCGATCCATGCGGACGGCTCGACGCCGCCGCCCGCGCCCGCGACGCGGGCTCCGGCCTATCCGACCGCGCCGATTCCGAGCGGGGACGGCGTGCGCGGGCCGACCAATCCCGCGAACGAGGCGCCGCCGCCCCGCACCGCCCCGGTCGAGGCGATCGAGGGCGGGGCCCTGTCGGCGCCGGTCGCCGTCGGGCCGCGGCCGTATCCCGACAGCCCGGCGCCGGCCGCGGGGCCGGCCTCGGAAGGCTTCCGCGAACCCCCGCCGCCCGCCGCCGGCGTTGTCGAGGCGGGCGCGGTCTATGAAATCCAGCCCGGAGACACGATCTCGGGCGTCGGCCGACGGTTCCAGACGCCGGTGCAGAGTCTGATCGACCTGAACGCCCTGGGCCCGCGCGCGACCATCACGCCCGGCCAGCGGCTGATCCTGCCCGCCACGGCGGTCGACATCGGCGGCGATCCCTACGCCACCGGGCCGTCGCCGAGCGGCGTCTATGTGCCTGAAGCGGGAGCGCCGCCGCCTCCGCCCCCGCCGCCGCCGTCGGGCAACGCCGCCCTGCCGTCGCGCGAACCGGCCGCGACCGCCGGGCCGACGGCTCCGGCCGCGGCGACGTCGATGGTGAACCTGGACTGGCCGGTGCGCGGGGACATCCTGAGGCGTTTCGGGCCCGTCGGCATGGGCGAGCGCAACAACGGGGTGAACATCGGCGCGGCCGCGGGAGCCGAGGTGCGCGCCGCCGCCGCCGGACGGGTCGGCTATGTCGGCGACGATCTGGCGGGGCAGGGGCTGACCGTGCTGGTGGTGCACCGCGACGGCTGGCGCACCGTCTATGGCCATCTGGGCTCGGCCGTGGTGCGGGACGGGGACGAGATCCGCGCCGGCCAGCAGATCGGCACGGTCGGCACGACCGCCGGCGACGGGCGGCCCTCGGTGCATTTCGAGACCTGGCGCATGCGCGGCGACCAGCCGAACGCCGTCGATCCGCTGACCGTGTTGCCGCGATAACGTTCTCCCTCCCCCGAAGTGGGGAGGGACAGCCGGCGCGGAGCGACGGCAGGGTGGGGCGGTGCGAACCTGCCGCGGTCAGCGCCTGCCGCTGCAACTCCCCACCCGGATCGCTTCGCGATCGTCCCTCCCCATAAAGGGGAGGGAGAACGCGTTGCAAAGTGTGACGGCGCACCCTAGTTTCCGCGCCTCATTTTCAAGGGCCGCGTTCGGCGGCCCCAGACGTTCGCGGAGACCATCGTGCAGGAACTTATGGCGGGGCCGTTCGGCACCCTGATCTTCTTCGTCCCCGTAATCATCCTGTTCTACTTCATGCTGATCCGTCCGCAGCAGAAGCAGATGAAGGCTCACCAGGCGCTGGTCGCCGGCCTGAAGCGCGGAGACACCGTGGTGCTGTCCAACGGCATGATCGGCAAGGTCACCCGCGTCGAGAACGACCAGGCCATGGTCGAGATCGCCCAGGGCGTGAACGTCGCGGTGGTCAAGCAGATGATCACCCAGGTGCGCGACCGCACGGCGATCGCCGCCAACGACACCAAGACCATCGCCAAGTCCTGACGCCGTTCTGAAAAGGTCGGGGACGCCCGCATGATCCATCTGTCGCGCTGGAAGGTCATCCTTCTTGTCCTGTCGCTGCTGTTCGGGGTGTTCTTCGCCTATCCGAACGTGCTGAGCCCCGCCCAGCGCGAGGCCCTGCCGGGCTGGCTGCCGAAGAGCACGCTGAACCTGGGGCTGGACCTGCAGGGCGGATCGTATCTGCTGCTCGAAGTCGACGTTCCGGCCATGCGCGAAAAGCGGCTGACCAATCTGGGCGAGGACGCCCGGACGGTTCTGGCCGAGGCCCAGGTCGCGGTGAACAGCATCGGGCGGGAAGAGGGCGGCGTGATCGTCACCCTGGCCAATCCGGCCCAGCTGGACCTGGCCCTGACGTCCATGCGGGCCCTGGTCAGCGGCGGGACCAGCGGCGTCGCGGACCGGTCGGTGCAGCGCGTGGGCGACAACCGCATCCGCTACGCCTTCACCGACGCGGCGATGAACTCCATGGCGTCCGACGCCGTGACCCAGTCGATCGAGGTGGTGCGCCGGCGGATCGACAGCCTGGGCACGCGCGAACCCTCGATCACCCGTCAGGGCGCCGATCGCATCGTCGTCCAGGCCCCCGGCGAGAGCGACCCGGCCCAGCTGGAACGCGTCATCGGCCAGACGGCCCAGCTGACATTCCAGATGGTCGACATCGAGAATTCGGTCACGGAAGCCCTGGCCGGCGCCGTGCCGCCCGATTCAGAACTGATCCCGGGGTCTCCGGACTCCGGCCAGGCCTATTTCCTGGTCAAACGTCGGGTGCTGGTGTCGGGCGAGAACCTGACCAAGGCCGAGGTCACGGCGGACCAGAACAACCAGACCGCCATCGGTTTCCGCTTCGACGGGGCCGGCGCGCGCCGGTTCGGCGAGGCCACCGCCGCCAATATCGGCAAGCCCTTCGCCATCATCCTCGACGGCCAGGTCATCTCGGCCCCGAACATCCGCAGCGCCATCACCGGCGGTTCGGGCATCATCGAGGGCAGCTACACCATCCAGCAGGCGTCAGAGATGGTGAACCTGCTGAACGGCGGCGCCCTTCCGGCCCCGCTGAACGTCGAGGAGCGCCGCACCGTCAGCGCCGAACTGGGCGACGACGCGGTGAACGCCGGCGCCCTGTCCACGGCCATCGGCTTCGCCATCATCCTGCTGTTCATGATCCTGGCCTACGGCTTCCTGTTCGGCGGCATCTCGGTGATCGGCCTGCTGTTGAACGGCCTGCTGATCATCGCCGCCATGAGCTTCACCCAGGCCACCCTGACCCTGCCGGGCATCGCCGGTCTGATCCTGACCTTCGCCGTCGCGGTGGACGCCAACGTTCTGATCTATGAGCGGATGCGCGACGAGGCGCGGGCGGGGCGCAGCGTCATCGCCTCGATGGACGCCGGCTTCAACAAGGCCATGGGCACCATCATCGACGCCAACGTCACCACCCTGGTGGCGGCGGCGATCATGTTCATCTTCGGCGCGGGGCCCGTGCGCGGCTTCGCCTGGACGCTGTCGATCGGGGTGTTCACCTCGGTGCTGTCGTCCGTGCTGGTGGCCCAGGTGCTGCTGGCCTACTGGCTGAAGGTGGCCAAACCCAAAAAACTGCCGATCGCGGAGTGATGGCGATGCGTGGATGGCCCCTGATCCGACTGCTGCCGCAGAAGACGAATTTCCAGTTCGTCAAATACGCCCGCTACGCCGCCGCCCTGTCGGTGGTGCTGTGCACCGCCGCGATCGTGGCCTGCTTCTATCCGGGCCTGACCATGGGCATCGACTTCCGGGGCGGCGCCTCGATGGAAGTGTCCAAGCCCGCCGGCCAGGTCATCGAGCTGGACCGGGTGCGCAGCGCGGTCAGTGAACTGGGTCTGGGCGACGTCCAGGTGCAGGGCATCGCCCGCCGCGACACCAACATCGAGGACGGCTCGACGGCGATCCTGAGGTTCCAGGTGCCGGAAAACCAGAACCAGACCGCCGTGGTCAATCAGGTCGAGACCGCTATCAGCGGGGCCGTGGGCGAGGTCACCTATTCGGGCGTCAGCGTCGTGGGCTCCAAGGTGTCGGGCGAGCTGTTCCAGTCCGGCCTGATGGCGCTCGGCGTCGCGATCATCCTCATGTTCGCCTACATCTGGTTCCGGTTCGAGCCGCAGTTCGGCTTCGGCGCCATCGCCGGCCTGCTGCACGACGTGATCCTGACCTTCGGCCTTCTGGTGTTGTTCAAGCTGGAGTTCAGCCTGACCATGGTCGCCGCCATCCTGACGGTCATCGGCTATTCGATGAACGACACCGTGGTGGTGTTCGACCGCCTTCGCGAGAACCTGCGCAAATACAAAACCATGCCGCTGCGCGAGGTCATCGACCTGTCGCTGAACGAGACCCTGTCGCGGACGATCATCACCGGCATCACCGCGGTGATGGTGCTGGCGGCCCTGGCCGTCTACGGCGGCGAGGCCCTGTTCGGCTTCTCGATCGCCCTGATGTTCGGGATCATCGTCGGCACCTATTCCTCGATCTATGTCGGGGCGCCGATCATCCTGCTGTGGGGCGTCAAGCGCGGAAACCGGGACAAGGAAGACCTGAAGCCGGTCAAGCTGGGGATGGCCAGCCGGCCTTAGGCGTGCGTTCTACCTCCCCTTCATGGGGAGGGATGTCAGCGCGTCAGCGCTGACAGGGTGGGGTAGGTCTGGAATTCCCCACCCGGTCGCTGCGCGACCACCCTCCCCATAAAGGGGAGGGAGAATGCGACCACCCTCCCCACAAGGGGGAGGGAGAGCTATGGTGCCGCTCTAACGAATCGCCCCGGGGAGGGGGCTGACCATGGGCAAGCTGCTGTCGAATTTTCGCACCACCTTCCTGCTGAGCCTGGTGCTCGCGGGGGTGATGATCCTCGCGTTCGGCCAGGTGGCCGGCGGCTTCGGCGAGCTGTTCTGGCAGGCGGCGTTCCGCTGGGTGCACGTCGTGTCGGGCATCCTGTGGATCGGGCTGCTGTACTATTTCAACTTCGTCCAGATCCGGGTGATGCCGAACATCCCCGCCGAGCTGAAGCCGGCCATCGGCAAACATATCGCCCCCGAGGCGCTGTTCTGGTTCCGCTGGTCGGCGCTGGTGACCGTGCTGGCCGGTCTGGCCGTCATGTTCGCCCGCGGGCACGCCTACGCCGCCGAGGTGCTGACCTTCGGCCTGGCGCAGGGCCTGACCGAGGACCAGAAGGGCTTCACCCTGATGGGCATCGGCGTCTGGCTGGCCATCATCATGTTCCTCAACGTCTGGGGGATCATCTGGCCGAACCAGAAGCGCGCCCTGGGCATGGTCGTCGTGGATGACGCCGCCAAGGCGAAGGCGGCCCGCATCGCCATGCTGGGCAGCCGCACCAATCTGCTGCTCTCGCTGCCGATGCTGACGTCGATGGCGATGTACCAGACGCTGTTTGGCTGATCCGGCCGACAGCCTCGACGACCAGGTCCGCGCCGCCGACCGCGACCGCTGGCTGTCCAGCCGGTTCGTGGCCGATGGAGGCCTGCGCGCGGACCTCATCGCGCTGTACGCCTTGGAGGCCGAGCTGATGGCCATACCGGCGCGGGTGACCCAGCCGCTGCTGGCCGAGATGCGATACGTCTGGTGGCGCGAGCAGATGGACGGGGTGTTCGCCGGCGTGGCGCGCAAGGGTCATCCGGTGCTCGAGGCCCTGACCGACATCGTCGCCCGGCACGGGCTCGACCGCGCGCCGTTCGACGCCCTGATCGAGGCCCATGTGGGCCGGGTGCAGGGCGATCCGCACGACCTGGACGCCTTCTATGTCGGGCCGATGCAGGCGGCGGTGCGGATCCTGTCGAAGACGGCCGATCCGGCGTCTGTCGTCGCGGCGGCGCGGGTGAGGGGACGGGTCCAGACCGGACAGATCGTGGATCCGGCGATGCGCGCGGAGGCGAACCGGGCCCTGCGCCAGCTTCCGGCCGAAGCCTTTCCCGCTGTCGCGTCCGCGGCCCTGCGCAGCGCCGACCCGGCCGATGCGGCCCGGCGGCTGCAGCTGACCTGGGCGGTGTTGCGAGGGCGGATCTGACGCCTCACGGCGGTTCAGAGATCCACGGTCGGGACGCCGGCGGGCCAGGCGTCATTGAAGAAGGCCTCGCGCGCCGGCGTCGGCACGGCCACGCCGCCGGTGCGCCAGTCCATGAAGGAGGCGTTCCAGTCGGCCCCGGCGCGGTCATAGGCGCCGCCGCCTCCGGCCCGGACGGCCGCATGCATGGCCGACCTGCGCGGCAGGCCGACGCCCAGCTCCTTCAGCGCCTCGCGAAAGATGTCGTCGGCCTCGCCCCGGCGCCCGGGCTGGCCGATGGTGTAGAGCCAGTCGTGCAGGACCGCGGCGATCGCATGCCGGCCGAAGGGCGGGATGACCCAGCGGACGAAGCTGGGGATCGAGGCGAAATCGGTCAGATAGGTGGGCGGCACCCGCACCGTGCGCGACCCGTCGGGCAGGGTGTAGGCGAACGGCCGAAGCACCACCACGGTCGTGCGTCCGTTCCGTTCACGCGCCTGGTCGTGATTGACGGCGCAGACCAACGGCTCCTCGACGCGGATCGCCGCTTCGGTGGCGGTTCCGGTTCTGGCTGTCCTGGATTTGACCGCGTGGAATGGCATAACGGCGATACTGCAACCGTCACGGGTGGAGCGCAAGTGGGGCCCGTCGTCCGCCTATTCCGGCGCGATCGAAACGAGGAGGGGAAGATGGTCCGACCCTATTCCGGGTCCGACCCGGGCGGACGCCTGCAGCCCGGGCGTCGCGAAGATCTGGTCGATCGGAAGCCCAAGGACCGGCAGGGACGAGAACCAGGTGGATCCTGGACCTGTGGATACCCGGACCAGATCGCTCGCCGTCAGTCGGAGCTGTCTGGACCACGGCGTCGCGTTCATGTCCCCGATGACGATGCTTTGGCCGGTCGCGGCCTCGCGCGCCGACCGAAGCATGGCGTTCCGTCCGGCAAGGCGTCGAGGGGTCACCGCGACGGGTGGATGCAGCGCGATAATCCGCACGCCCTCCACGTCGACGACAGTCAGGGGATATCCACCTTCGACGACGGCGCCGGTCGTCCGGGCACTGATGGGTCGGCGACTGAACACGACGGTTCCGTGGATAGAAGGGTCTTCCGGGCCGTGCACGAAAGGCCAGGCCGCGAGCGCCTCGCGGGTTCGAGCGCTGTCCCGCGGCGGCTCGGCGAGGACGACGATGTCGGCGTCCGTGCGCTCGGCCAGCGCCGCCAGTCTTTCGACCACGGCGTCGGTCTTGAAAACGTTGGCCCACACCAGTTTCAGGCCAGGCTGGGTCACGGGCGGGGAGGGGCGGGCGAACAGTTCCGGCGTCAGAAGCAGCAGGCAGGCGCCCAGAACGACGGCCCCGCCTCCGGTCCACAACCGCCCAACGGTCAAGGCGGCCACACCGAACACAAGCGCGGCGACAGCGACCTGGGGACGCAGATTGGCCACCATCTCCAGCGGAGCGAGATTCAGGTTCAACAGCCCCGGCAGGGCCGCCAGCAGGATCAGCCCGCCCACGATCCAGAACATGTCCGCCGCCCCCTTCATCCAGCTATGCCCAAGCGTTTCCGCGTCATCAGTTCAGGGTGCGTTCCAGCAGCTCGATGCGCCGGTCGAGGTCGGAGACGACGGACTCCAGCCGCTCCTTTTCGGACCCCATGTCGATCGGGGCGCCGTCCTCGTACGAGAGTTGAGCCCCGCGGGCGATCAGGTCGAGCCGGTACAGGGCGGTGACGCGCCGGGCCTTGAGGCGGTCGAGTTCGCTTTCCGCCGCCATCAGGCCGCGTCCCGCCAGGCCTTGAGCGCCTCGAGGGCCCGGACGCTCATCAGCCGCTTCTTGGCCCGGCCGCGTTCCTTGAGCGGGATCTTGACCCCGGCCTCGTCGACCTTGGGCGCTTCCAGCGGCGGGAGCAGGCCGTAGTTGATGTTCATCGGCTGGAATTTGGAGATGCCGCCGGGGCCGTCGAGGTGGCCGCCGGTGATGTGTTCGACCAGGGCGCCCATGGCGGTATGGACGGGCGGGGCTTCCAGCGGGCGGCCCAGCCGTTCCGCCGCGGCGAGGCGGCCGGTCAGCAGGCCCATGGCGGCGCTCTCGACATAGCCCTCGACGCCCGTGACCTGACCGGCGAAGCGCAGGCGCGGCATGGCCTTGAGCCGCAGCTGGCGGTCCAGCAGTTTCGGACTGTTGAGGAAGGTGTTGCGGTGCAGTCCGCCGAGACGGGCGAACTGGGCGTCGTGCAGGCCGGGGATCAGGCGGAAGACCTCGGCCTGGGCGCCGTGCTTCAGCTTGGTCTGGAAGCCGACCATGTTGAACAGGGTGCCCAGCGCATTGTCCTGACGCAACTGGACGATGGCGTACGACTTGACCTGGGGGTCGCGGGGGTTGGTCAGGCCGACCGGCTTCATCGGGCCGTGGCGCAGGGTCTCGCGGCCGCGCTCGGCCATGACCTCGATCGGCAGGCAGCCGTCGAAATAGGGGACGTTCTCCCACTCCTTGAACTCGGCCTTGGGGCCGTTGAGCAGGGCGTCGATGAAGGCCTCGTACTGCGCCTTGTCCATCGGGCAGTTGACGTAGGCGGCGGCGTCGCCGCCCGGGCCTTCCTTGTCGTAGCGCGACTGGCGCCAGGCGATGTCGAAGTCGATGGAGTCGGCGTGGACGATGGGGGCGATGGCGTCGAAGAAGCTGAGCGCGTCCTCGTCGGTCAGGTCGAGGATGGCGGCGGCGAGGGCGGGAGAGGTGAGGGGGCCGGTGGCGACGATGACATTGTCCCAGTCCTCGGGCGGCAGGCCGGCGATCTCCTCGCGCACGACGGTGATCAGCGGATGGGACTCCAGCTTCGCCGTCACCGCCTGGGAGAAGCCGTCGCGGTCGACGGCCAGGGCCCCGCCGGCGGGGACCTGATGGGCGTCTCCGCAGCTCATGATGATGGAATCGAGCGCCCGCATCTCGGCGTGCAGCAGGCCGACGGCGTTGTGCTCCCAGTCGTCGGAGCGGAAGGAGTTGGAGCAGACCAGCTCGGCCAGACCATCCGTATGGTGGGCGTCGGTCCTGACGCCCGGCACGCCGCGCATCTCGTGCAGGACCACGGGCACGCCCGCATGGGCGATCTGCCAGGCGGCTTCCGAGCCGGCGAGGCCGCCGCCGACGACGTGGATAGGCTTCAGGGTTTCCGTCATGGGCGGCTTCTAGCGGGGGCGCTCGTGTTGGGCTAGCTTGGCGGTGGGACGGGGGAGAATGAAATGGCGCGATTTTCAATCGGGACCGCGATCGGCGACGCGTTCGACCTGGTCCGGCGGAGGCCGTTGTCGGTGTTCGTCTGGGGGATGCTGCTGATCGCGCCCGCCTTCGCCTCGCTCGCCCTGCTGCTTCCGACGATGGGGGACCTGTTCGCCAGTATGCCGCCGCCGGGCGAAAACAGTCCGGATGACATGATGGCCAGCCGCATGGTCGCCGAGATGATGCAGTTCCAGCTGGCGTCCATGTTGCTCAACATCGGCCAGATGCTGGTGGCGGCCGTGGTCTATACGGCGGTCTTCCGCGCCATCCTGAGGCCGCAGGAGCGCAGCGCCTTCTCCCTGCGGGTCGGCATGGACGAATTGCGCGTGGCCGTCGTGGGCCTTGCCATCGGCGTCGGTCTCTATGTGGCGATGTTGCTGTTCATCATGGTGGGGCTGGCGGTTGGATTCGCGGTCTGGACCGCGGGCGATGCGGTCGGTCTGACCGTCGCGATCTGCGTCATGGTCCTGGTCATGCTCGTGGGGCTTTTCCTCGCCCTGGCGCGGGTTTCGATGATGGCGCCGGCCAGCGTGCTCTACCGCGATTTCGCTTTCGTCCAGGGCTGGCGGCTGGCGGCCGGAAAGACCCTGCCGCTGTTCGGCATGATGCTCGTCATCCTGATCCTGATCCTGCTGTTCGAGGTGCTGCTGGCCGTCGCCGCCCTGATTGTCTTTTCGGGCGTCGCGGCGATGGCGGATTTCGACTGGACGCAGATGCACGGCGAAACCAATCCGTTCGCCGGCATGAACGCCTGGATCGTCGCCAACTGGTACTGGGCGGTGCTGGGCGGGATTGTCGCGTCGTTCCTCTATGGCGTGCTGATGACGCTCTCGATCGCTCCCTTCGCCTCGGCCTGCCGGCAGCTCGACGCAAGCCGGACGCCGCCGGTCGCGGACGAGCATTCGCCCGCGCCCGCCGGGTGAGCTAGGATCACAGCAGACTCAGGAGACACCATGGCCTTTTCGGCAACCGACGCGGCGTTCGAGGGCTTTCGCCTCGTCCGGCGCAACCCGCTGGCGCTGGTCGCCTGGACGCTGCTGTATGCGGTCCTGACGCTGGCCGCCCTGTTCTCGCTGTCCGGAATGGTGGATCAGCTGGAGGCCTGGAGCGTGCAGGCCGAGGCCATGGAGTCCGTCGCCGACCCGACCTTTGATCAGATCTGGGCCGTGATGAGCGATTTCGGCGCGATCCTGGCCGGGGTGGCCTGGTTGCTGCCTGTCAGCCTTGTTGTCGGGGCCATGCTGGGCGCGGCGGTGGCGCGCGGCGTGCTGACCCCCTCCAGCGACCGGTTCGGCTATCTGCGCCTCGGCATGGACGAGGTTCGGGTGCTGGTGGTGACCTTCGTGCTGGGCGTGGTCATGAGTCTGGTCGTCGTGGCCGCCTTCGTGGCCGTGGGCGTGTTGATCGCCGCGGCCAGGACCGCGGGCGGCGACGGTCCCGCCGCCATCGCGGCTCTGGTCGGTTTTCTCGCCGCGACCTGCCTCTTCATCTGGTTGTCCGTGCGTCTGAGCCTGGCCGTGCCGATCACGGTGGCCGAGCGTCGGTTCGCCTTCTTCGACTCGTTCAAGCTGACCAAGGGCCGGTTCTGGCCGTTGCTCGGCATGGCGGTTCTGGCCCTGGTCATGGTCATGCTGGTGCAACTGCTGTCGTCCATCGTCAGCCTGCCGCTGGGCATCGTCTCGGGCCTCGAGAGCTGGTCCTTCAACAGCGATCAGGACCCGGAGGCCGTCCGGGCCGCCCTCGACGTCAGCAATCCGTGGGTGATCGCCCACGCCGTGGTCGAGGCCATCGTCTCCGCCCTGACGGTCGGCATCCTGTACGCGCCCTTCGCGGCCGCCTGGCGCGACATCGCGGGCGGTCGACCGACGGCAACGGCGTCCGGCCCGGTTTGACCTCCACCGTCAAGAGGCCTGATCCTCGCGGGCCCGGCCGGCGCGTGACGCGAGGCTGAACGGCCGAAATCTGAAAGTCGGCGCATCCATTGGCCGCCCTGGCCGCCTCATGCCGTAGCGGAGCCCGTCCGCTCGATCGTGACAAGGAGCGCCGCATGGCCGGTATTGAACTTTACGCCCCGCGAAAGCCTCGCCATCGCCGGACCTGGACCATCGCCGCGGTCGTCCTGGGTCTGGTGTTCATGATCGGCGGACAGGCGGGCGCGCTGTTGCCGGCCGTGGCGGCCGGCTTCATTTCGCCGGGCGACCAGGGCGGCGACTGGCGGGAGATGGCGTATGAACTCGGCGCGGCCTTCGGCCTGACGACGATCCTCATCCTGCTGTGGGCGCGGCTGTTCGAGCGGCGCGGGCCGTCGGCCCTGGGGCTGAACGCCAGAGGCCCGATGCGGTTCGTGCGGGGCTATCTGATCGGCCTGACCTTCCTGCTGACCGTGGTCGGCGGAATCTGGATCGCCGGCGGCTATGTCGTCGAAGGCGCCGGGGCGTTCGGCTCCGCCGCGGTCGGGGCGGCCCTGCTGCCCGTCGGCGTGCTGATGCTGGGCTTCATCATCCAGGGGGCGTCGGAAGAGATCCTGTTCCGCGGCTGGCTGATGCAGCTGATCGCCTCGCGGCATGGGCTGTGGATCGCCGTGGTCGGCAACTCGGCCCTGTTCGCCCTCGCCCATGCCGGCAATATGGAGCCGTCCAACGAGCTGTATGTCGGCCTGGCCAACATCGTCCTGTTCGGCCTGTTCATCAGCCTCTACGCCGTTCGCGAGGGCTCGCTGTGGGGCGCGTGCGGATGGCATGCGGCCTGGAACTGGCTGCTGGGGCTGGGCTTCGGGCTGGAGGTGTCCGGCATGGCGATGGACGTCACGCCCCTGATCACCAACCTGACGGCGGCGCCGGGCGCACCATGGTGGCTGACCGGCGGCGCTTTCGGGCCGGAGGCCAGTCTGGTCGCCACGGCGGTGCTGCTGACGGGAGTCGTCGGGCCGATCGTGCGCGGCCGGACCCGGGATCAGGGCGCGGAAGCGGCTCCGGTCGCGGCCTGAGCCGTCAGGCGCTCTTTCTGAGCGCCGCGACGCGCGCCTTGCGGCGCGTCTCGTGGCGGTCGAGGATTTCCTTGAGGTATTTGCCGGTCCAGCTCTTCGGATTGGCGGCGACCTGTTCGGGGGTGCCGACCGCGACGATCTCGCCGCCGCCGTCGCCCCCCTCGGGGCCGAAGTCCAGCAGCCAGTCGGCCACCTTGATGACGTCGAGATTGTGCTCGATGACGACGATGGTGTTGCCGTTCTCGACCAGTTCCTGAAGCACCTCCAGCAGCTTGCGCGTGTCCTCGAAATGCAGGCCCGTGGTGGGCTCGTCGAGGATGTAGAGGGTCTTGCCGGTGGCGCGTTTCGACAGCTCTTTCGACAGCTTGACCCGCTGGGCCTCGCCGCCGGACAGGGTGGTCGCGGACTGGCCGACCTTGACGTAGCCGAGGCCGACCCGGTTCAGGGTCAGCATCTTGTCGCGGATCGACGGGACGGCCTTGAAGAAGCTTCCCGCCTCCTCGACCGTCATATCCAGAACGTCGGAGATGCTCTTGCCCTTGAAGACGATTTCCAGCGTCTCGCGGTTGTAGCGCTTGCCCTTGCAGACGTCGCAGGTGACATAGACGTCGGGCAGGAAATGCATCTCGATCTTGATCAGGCCGTCGCCCTGGCAGGTCTCGCAGCGCCCGCCCTTGACGTTGAACGAGAAGCGACCGGGGCCGTACCCGCGGGCTTTTGATTCCGGCAGGCCGGCGTACCAGTCGCGGATCGGGCCGAAGGCGCCGGTGTAGGTGGCCGGGTTCGAGCGCGGGGTGCGGCCGATGGGCGACTGGTCGATGTCGATGACCTTGTCGAACATCTCCAGCCCCTCGATGCGGTCGAAGGGGGCCGGGGCGTCGGAGGCGTTGTGCAGCCGGCGCGCGGCGGCCTTGTAGAGGGTCTCGATGGTGAAGGTCGACTTGCCGCCGCCGGACACGCCGGTGACGCAGGTGAACAGGCCGGCGGGAATCTCGCCGGTGACGTCCTTCAGATTGTTGCCGGTGGCGCCGCTGATCTTCAGCATCTTCTTGCGGTCGACGGGGCGGCGGCCCTCGGGCGGCAGTTCGATCTCGCGCTCGCCGGTCAGATATTTGGCCGTGAGTGAGTTCGGATTGGCCATGACCTCGGCCGGCGTGCCCTGGGCGCAGACCTCGCCGCCATGGACGCCGGCCGCGGGACCCATGTCGATGACGTAGTCGGCGGTCAGGATCGCCTCCTCGTCATGCTCGACGACGAGGACGGAGTTGCCGAGGTCGCGCAGGCCGCGCAGGCTTTCCAGCAGGCGGGAGTTGTCGCGCTGGTGCAGGCCGATGGACGGCTCGTCGAGGACGTACAACACGCCGGTCAGGCCCGAGCCGATCTGCGAGGCCAGGCGGATGCGCTGGCTTTCGCCGCCGGACAGGGTGCCCGAGGCGCGCGACAGGCTGAGGTAGTCGAGCCCGACGTTGTTGAGGAAACGCAGCCGGTCGGTGATCTCCTTCAGCACGCGGCGGCCGATCTCCATCTGCTTGTCGGTGAGCCGATCGCCCAGGGCCGTGAACCATTCGTGGGCGTGTTTGATCGACAGCCAGGAGACGGCGGCGATGTCCTCGCCGGCGATCCTGACCGCCAGGGCCTCCGGCTTGAGGCGTTTGCCGTGGCAGACCTCGCACGGGGTTTCGGACTGGAACCGGCCCAGCTCCTCGCGCACCCAGGACGAGTCCGTCTCGCGCCAGCGGCGTTCCAGGTTCGGCAGCACGCCTTCGAAGGCCTTGGAGACCTCGTATTTGCGGGCGTTGTCGTCATAGGTGAATTTGATCTTGTCGCCGCCCGAGCCGCGCAGGATCACGTCCTGGGCCTTCTGAGGCAGTTCGCGCCACGGCACATCCATCGAGAAGCCGTAGTGGCGGCTGAGCGACTGCAGGGTCTGGGTGTAGAGCGGCGAGGGGCCGCGCGACCACGGGGCGACCGCGCCCTTGTGCAGGGTCTTGTCGCGGTCCGGGATGACCAGATCGGCGTCGAAGGCCAGCTTTACGCCGAGGCCGTCGCAGGCCGGACAGGCGCCGAACGGATTGTTGAACGAGAACAGCCGGGGCTCGATCTCGCTGATCGTGAAGCCGGAGACGGGGCAGGCGAATTTCTCGGAGAAGGTCAGCCGGCGCGGCTCCTTCTCACCCTCGGCGACACTGGCCCATTCGGCCACGGCGATGCCGTCGGCGAGGCCGAGCGCGGTCTGCAGGCTGTCGGCGTAGCGGCTTTCCAGCCCCTGTTTGGTGACGATCCGGTCCACGACGATGTCGATGTCATGCTTGAATTTCTTGTCGAGGGTCGGGGCGTCCTCGATCGGGTAGAATTCGCCGTCGATCTTCAGCCGCTGGAAGCCGGCGCGCTGCCACTCGCCCATCTCCTTGCGGTACTCGCCCTTGCGGCCGCGCACGACCGGGGCCAGCAGCAGCAGGCGTTCGCCGTCGGGCAGGGCGGTCAGCTTGTCGACCATCATGGAGATGGTCTGGCTCTCGATCGGCAGGCCCGTGGCCGGCGAATAGGGCACGCCGACGCGCGCCCACAGCAGGCGCATGTAGTCGTGGATCTCGGTCACGGTGCCGACCGTCGAGCGCGGGTTCTTCGAGGTGGTCTTCTGTTCGATGGAGATGGCCGGCGACAGGCCCTCGATCAGGTCGACGTCGGGCTTGCCCATCAGCTCGAGGAACTGGCGGGCGTAGGCGCTCAGGCTCTCGACATAGCGGCGCTGGCCCTCGGCGTAGATGGTGTCGAAGGCGAGCGAGCTTTTGCCCGACCCCGACAGGCCGGTCATGACCACGAGCTGTTCGCGCGGGATGTCGAGATCGACGCCCTTGAGATTGTGCTCGCGGGCGCCGCGCACGCGGATGAAGTTGTGCTTTTCGGTCATGAGGCCTGAAGACTGGGGAATTCGGGAACGCGCCCGGGCCGGGGAAGGTCCGGCGCGACGCCGCTATATGGGGATCAATTCGCGGGATTCAGCAAGAACAATGTAGGAACATGGCTCGCAAACGCCTCTCCTGCTGACAGCCGGTGTCAGCAGGCGTCGTTATCGGCAGGCGGCGTCCACGCTTCGGTCGGCCGCAGATAGCGCTCGCCCCTGCGCAGCAGCACGCCATGGGCGCCGGCGATGCCCAGCTCCAGGCTTTCGGCGATGCGGCGGGCCCGTTCGATAAAATGGGCCGCGGCGGGGGGCGGGCAGACGTCCGCGGCCGTGGCCTCGAACAGCTCCAGCCAGCGGTCGAAATGCCGGGCGTCGACGGGCAGGGGCAGGTGTTTCGGCATCGGCCGCCCGTGATAGACGCCGCTCATCAGGGCCACGGACGACCAGAACAGCTTCATCTGTTCGAGATGCGGGCCCCAGTCGGAAATCCGCGCGGCGAACACCGGCCCGATCAGCGGGTCGCCGCGCACCCGGTCGTAGAAGGCGTCGACCAGGCGGGCGATCATCGGCTCGTCGATCCCGGTCTCGGCTTCGATGCGCCGGACGATGGACTGGCGGCGGCTGGCGGGATCATCGGACAAGGTCACCCGGCTTCAATAGGCCGCCGGGAGCCGGTCCGCCATTGCGGCCAATCGCCGTCGAGGAAATGGCTTGCGCGTCAGCCGCTTCGATCCCATTCTGAAGCTCCTGGTGAGTGTCCTGGAGGCCCGACGAACATGATCAGCGCCCTGGAAATCGGTTTCGCCCTTTCCGCCTCGCTGCTCGCGCTCGTGACGGCTTTCAGCCTGCCCAAACCGAAACGCGCCCGCGTTCGCGCCCGCAGCAACCGGCCGGACCGCGCGCCGCGCGGCTGACGGACCCGGTCAGTCCCTGAAAACCCGTCGCCGCTGATGGCGCGTCAGGCCGTGCGGTTGAACGCGACCGCCCGGCCGTCGCCGGCGTTGGCCTGGCCCGAGGCTCCATAGGCGGACGGCGATCCGCGCTGGCTGGCCACTTCGGCGACGATCGTCCGGACCAGTCCCTCCGAAACGATGCGGGCCGCCTCGACGGCGCGGGCGTGGCGCGACAGGATGGCCTCGAAGGCTTCGGTGGCCTTGACCAGCGCCATGCGGTCGCCGGCGGGGGCGGCGGCGACCGCGGACGGATCCGCCTTTATCTGGGCGGACTCGCGGCGATAGACATTGGCCAGTTGCTGGGTCTCGGCCAGGGTGGCGGCGGCGTCCTGCGGGCGGCGGGCCTCGAAGGCCCGCGATTCATCGATGAGGCGGGCGGTCAGCCGGGTGGTCAGGTCGGTCAGCTGACGGACCCGCGCCCGGGCGTTGACGATGGCGGTCTCGGTCATGCGGCGGGCTCCTGGGCTTCCTGCATCTTCAGCATCTGGGCGACGACCTGGTCGGCCAGGCCGATGCCGCCGGCCTTGACCGTCTGTTTGGCCATGGCCTCGATCATGAAGCTGCGCCACGTTCCTTCGGCCTCGCCGCCGCCGAACGGCGCCTCGGTGGAAAGCCCCTCGAACATCGGCTTCATCATCTGGGCGAGGAAGGTCGCCTCGAAATTCTCGGCCGTCTCGCGCATGCGATCGGTGACGCCGGGGTTGGCGGCGGCCACGAGCGGTTGAATCAGGCCGGCGGCGACGGACAGGGCGGTCATGCTCACATCACCTCGATGTCGGCTTGCAGGGCGCCGGCGGCCTTGATGGCCTGCAGGATGCTGATCATGTCGCGCGGGCTGACGCCGAGGGCGTTGAGGCCGTTGACCAGGGTCGACAGCGAGGTCCCGCCGCCGACGATGCGCATCTGGCGGCCCAGTTCTTCCTCGACCGCGACATCGGACTGGGGAACGACGACGGTCTGGCCGCCGCGGCTGAAGGGCTCCGGCTGGCTGACCTGGGGGCTTTCCTGCACCGAGATGGTCAGATTGCCCTGGGCGATGGCCACGGTGGAGACGCGGACCGCCTCGCCCATGACGATGACGCCGTTGACCTCGTCGATGATGACCTTGGCCGGGGCGTCGACCTGGACCGGCAGGTTCTCGACCATGCTGATGAAGCCGGCCATGCCCATCTGGCCCGGCGCGCGCAGGGCGATGACGGTGCCGTTCTCGGCGAGCGCCGTGCCGGGGTAGGTCCCGTTGATGGCGGCGGCGACGCGCTGGGCCGTGGTGAAGTCGGGATTGCGCAGCGTCAGCCGCACCTCGTTCATATTGGCGAGGTGGAAGCCGGTCTCCCGCTCGACCGTGGCCCCCGAGGCGATGCGGCCGGCGGTGGGCACGCCGCGGGTGATCGAGGAGCCCGACGCTCCGCCGCCGGAGACGGCGCCGGTCTGGATCGAGCCCTGGGCGACCGCATAGACCTGGCCGTCGGCGCCCTGCAGGCTGGTGACCAGCAGGGTGCCGCCCAGCAGGCTCTTGGCGTCGCACATGCTGGCCACGCTGACGTCGACGCGCGAGCCGGGGGTGGCGAAGGGCGGCAGTTCCGCCGTCACCATGATGGCGGCCATGTTCTTGGCGTTGGCGTTGGAGCCGCGGATGTTGACGCCCAGCCGTTCGGTCATGCCTTCCAGCGACTGGCGGGTGAAGGGGCAGTTGCGCAGGCTGTCGCCGGTGCCGTTCAGCCCGACCACGAGGCCGTAGCCGACCAGTTGGTTGGTGCGGACGCCCTCGATGGCCGCAATGTCCTTGATCCGCGACTGGGCGGACGCCGGCGCGGCGAATCCGGCCACGGCCGCGGCGGTCAGGAGGGAGGCGAGCAGTTTCTGCATAGGCGGGGCGTCCACATACTGTTGCGCCTCCCCCGTTGCCAAAGGCGTGCCAGACGAAAACCTCCATGAAAACAGGGGCTGGTGGCGCCAGCGCCCCGGACGAAGCGGCAGAATCTGCCGGGGCGTTAACCAAACGGTGACGCGGCGCCGCCGATGGTCCGGCATGTGCTGGAGTCGCATCGTATGAAGGTCACAGGCCCGTCCGGACCGTCGTCGCCGCAAGGCAGCCGCCCCGCCCGCGCCAGCGGCGGCTTCTCTGTGCCGCAGGCCGCGGCGGGCGCGACGGCCGCGGCGACCAGTTCCGCGTCCGGCCTGTCGGGGGTCAGCGGCGTTTCCGCCCTGATGGCGCTGCAAGGGGTCGAGGACGTCACCGAACGCCGCCGCAGGGCCATCCGTCGCGGCGGCGGCCTGCTGGACCGGCTGGAAGAGCTGAAACTGGCCCTGCTGCAGGGCGAGGCGGGCGACGCGGCGCTGGATCGCCTGTCGCGAACCCTGCGCGAGGAACGGCCGATTGACGCCGACGCAGGCCTGAACGGGCTTCTGGACCAGATCGATCTACGCGCTGCGGTTGAGCTGGCCAAGGCCGATCTTCGCCGCAACGCAGCATAAGTCGGCGAAATCTTTCGCAAAAGCCTCATCACAGAGCGACGGGTGATGAAGAAATGTCACGCTCCCGTCAGGACTGTAAGCTTTACGGGTCACGCTCTTGCGAGCGTTGTTGCCGCGACTCCATAGCAACCCTATAGGCAGGTCTGCGCCACAGGGGGGCGCTGTAAGAGAGCGTGAGTGCGACTATGACCGCATTGGCCTCTGTGCCTGTCGGAACGGCCGGTTACCGTCCGTCCGACGATGAGCCATTCATGAATGAGCGGCAGCTGGCCTATTTCAAGGGCAAGCTGATGGACTGGAAGGATGACATCCTCCGCGAGTCCAAGGGGACGGTCGTCAATCTGAAGGCCGAGACGGAGAATCATCCGGATCTGGTCGATCGGGCG
This sequence comes from Brevundimonas sp., assembly GCF_041648615.1. GTDB lineage: Bacteria > Pseudomonadota > Alphaproteobacteria > Caulobacterales > Caulobacteraceae > Brevundimonas. The sequence goes on along the minus strand of NZ_JBAZOS010000006.1, from coordinate 77,310 downwards.
TCGTCGGAATCCGACCGGGCGCTCGAGCTGCGCACCCGCGACCGCCAGCGCAAGCTGATCTCCAAGATCGACGAGGCGCTGCGCCGCATCGAGGACGGCTCCTACGGCTATTGCGAGGAGACCGGCGAGCCGATCAGCCTGGGACGGCTGGAAGCCCGCCCCACGGCGACGCTGTCGGTCGAGGCCCAGGAGCGGCACGAGCGCCGCGAACGCGTCCACCGCGACGACTGATCGCCCGCGAGCCTTGACTTGAAGCGCCGTGGGGGCGACCTGTGCGCCCCGCGTTTCCAAGGTCTATCGCATGTCCGTCAAGGTCCGTTTCGCCCCGTCGCCGACGGGAAAGCTGCACGTCGGCAATGTCCGCACCGCCCTGGTGAACTGGATGTTCGCCAAAGGGCAGGGCGGGTCGTTCGTGCTGCGCATCGACGACACCGATCTGGCGCGGTCCACGGCCGAGTTCGAGCAGGGCATCGAGGATGACCTGACCTGGCTGGGCCTGGTCTGGGATGAACGCCACAATCAATCGAAGCGGTTCGACCGCTATGAAGAGGCCGCCGCGCGCCTGAAGGCCGCCGGGCGGCTGTACGCCTGCTACGACACCTCCGAGGAACTGGACCGCCGCCGCAAGGTGCAGCTGTCGCGCGGCCTGCCGCCGATCTACGACCGCGCCGGGCTTGCGCTGACCGATGCGGAGAAGGCCGCCTATGAGGCCGAGGGCTGCAAGCCGCACTGGCGTTTCAGGCTCGACGGCCGCCGCGTGGCCTGGGAAGACCTGTCGCGCGGCCACGCCGAGGTGGACACGGCCTCGATGTCGGACCCGGTGCTGATCCGCGAGGACGGCCTGTTTCTCTACACCCTGCCGTCGGTCGTCGACGACATCGACATGGCCATCACCCATGTGATCCGCGGCGAGGACCACGTCACCAACACGGGCGCCCAGATCGAGATATTCGAGGCGCTGGGCGGGCCGGTTCCGGCCTTCGCCCATATGCCTCTGCTGGTCGGCGAGGACGGGCAGGCGTTGTCCAAGCGGCTGGGCTCGCTGTCGATCGCCGAGATGCGCGACCAGGGCTATGAGCCGATCGCCATCACCAGCCACCTGGGCCGCATCGGCACCAGCGATCCGCTGGAGGTGGGCGAGTCCGTCGACGCCCTGGGCGCCAGCTTCGCCTTCGCCAAGATGGGCCGGTCGCCGGCGCGTTACGACACCGCCGATCTGGACCGGTTGAACGCCCAGGCCCTGCACGCGATGCCGTATGCCGTGGCGCAGCCCCGGCTCGTCGCGCTGGACGCCGATCTGGGCGAAACCTTCTGGAACGGCGTGCGAGGCAACCTTCAGAAGTTCGCCGATGTCGTTGAAATGGCGGCCATCGTGCGTGGCCCGGTCACACCGATGATCGAGGACCCGGCCTTCGCCCGGGCCGCGCTCGCCGCCCTGCCGGAGACCATCGACGAGACGCTGTGGCCCGTCTGGACCGCGGCGGTGAAGGAGGCGACCGGCGCCAAGGGCAAGGCGCTGTTCATGCCGCTGCGCCTGATGATCACGGGTCAGGCGCATGGCCCCGACATGGCGACGCTCGCGCCCATGATCGGCCGCGAGCGGATCGTCAAACGGCTGAACGGCGAGACGGCCTGACCCGCCTCGCCGGCTTCAACTCAAATCAGGCGTTGCAGGCGGCCAGTTGCTCGGCCGAGAGGGTCACGCCCTTGTAGCTGAACGACGACACGGCGCCGAAACGGGCCACCACGCGGCGGCAGGCGCGCGTCGCCGGCTGGTTCGCACCGCCGGTGGCGGTGCAGGCGCCGCCCTCGCAGCGCCAGGAGGCGCCGTCGATGATGGTGGGCGAGGCCGGGGCCTTGGACGCATCGGCCAGGACGGCGCTGGAGGCCGGGCCTTGGGCGAGGGCGGGGGCGGCGACAAACAGGGCCGCGGCGATAAGCAGAGCACGCATGGGGAGGTCTCCGGACAGGCGCAAACGACCATCGTTTCCGCAGCGCCAATGTCCGTTGTTATACGAAACTGTCAAGGCGCGTTTCCAAAAGAAACGCACGAACATCGGCATACTGACCAGTGATTGCTTATCGTTGATCATGTTTCAAGTGCGGCATCGCGTCCGCGCCCTTCATGGCCGCGATCGCCGCCTCGACCGTGTCGCAAACGGCCCAGGCCTGGCGGAATGTGGCGGGGGTCATGCCGGACTCGATGCTGTGCTCCATAACCGCCAGCAGCGGTTCCCAGAAGCCGTTCAGATTCAGGAAGATGACCGGCTTGGAATGCAGGTCCAGCCGTTTCCACGACAGCACCTCGATGGCCTCCTCGAGCGTGCCGACGCCGCCGGGCGCGACCACAAAGGCGTCGGACTGGTCGTACATGATCGTCTTGCGCTCGTGCATCGACGGCACGACGATCGTCTCCACCTCGTCGAACAGTCGCTCGCGGCTGCGCAGGAAGCCCGGCATGACGCCGAGCACCCGTCCGCCGACCGCGTGGGCTCCGCGCGCCGAGGCGCCCATCAGGCCGACGCCGCCGCCGCCATAGACCAGCCGCCAGCCCGCCCGGGCCGTCTGTTCGCCGAAGGCCCGCGCCGCCTCGGTGTAGGCGGGATCGGAGGCGTCCGAGGAACCGCAGAAGAGGCAGACGGACTTTCCGTCGAAGGGCTGGATGACAGGCGAAGACATGGGGCCTCGAGAACGATGGAAGACAGCGGCCTTACGGGCGCGCTATCTGGGGGGATACTCCTAGCGGTCGGATGCACGCGATGAAACGGGCCATGTTCGGGAAGGCGGCGACGGCGGCGCTTCTGGCTGCGCTGGCCTCGGCCTGCGCCCCGCCAGCCGCGCCCCAGCGCCCCGCCGAGGTCGAGAGCGCCGCGGCCGGCTGGACCCGCCCGCCCGAGATCCAGACCGTGCAGAGGGCCCGGTCCGGTCTCGTTTTCACGGGCGAGGCGGAACCGGGCGCGCGGGTGGTCCTGCGCAGCGAATCGGGCGCCGCCTATGCGGCGGCGGCGGACGGGCGGGGCCGGTTCGAGATCCGGATGGCGGCGCCGGCCGGCGATCTGTGGCTGCGGCCCGAGACCCAGATCGGTCAGGACGCCGCGCCGTCGCCGGACCGGCTGCTGATCATCGGCGACGGACGGGGACCCATCGCGGTCCTGCGAACGGGCGGACCGACCCGGCGCCTGGACCACGCTCCGGTCCTGGGCGCCGTCGACAGCGACGGCCGCATGCGGCTGGCGTCCGGCCGCGCAGCGGGAAGCGCGCCGGTCCTGGTGCAGGCTGGCGGCGAATCCGTGAGGGTGACCCCGGACGCCGAGGGCCGCTGGAGCCTGATGTTGCGGCCGTCGGACGTTGCCGATGAAATCCAGGCGGGCGGCGCACGTTTCGCCTGGCCCGGGGAGCTCGCCGGCGGCCCCGCGCCGCGGGTCGAGCGCGCCGGGCAGGGCTGGCGTGTCGCCTGGACAGGGGCGGGAGGCGCCCGGCAGTCGACGTGGCTGCCTGACGCCGCCTGAAGCGGTTTACGTTCGATTAACCAATTCGCTGCATCGGAAGGATGTTCCTTTTCGGGACACCCACCATCACCGAACTTCTTCAGCCCGGCGCTCCCGCGTCGGGCTTTTTTTGGTTTCGATGTCGGGGAGGCGAGGGAGAGAGTGGCTCCGCGGGTAGGATTCGAACCTACGACCAGCCGATTAACAGTCGGCTGCTCTACCACTGAGCTACCGCGGAACACTTCCTCTCGGGAAGGCGGGCGCTATAGCAGCGCGAGTCAGACTGACGCAACGGGAAATATCCGATCTTGGCCGTGATCCGCATCGACCACCCCGACGATCCGCGCATCGCGGGCTTCCGCGACATCCGCGAGCGCGACCTGACGGGCAGGCAGGGCCTGTTCGTGGCCGAGGGCGAGGTGGTGCTGAATGTGCTGACATCCCCGCAATCGCTGTGCGCGCCGGTCGCGCTTTTGCTGGATCAGAAGCGGGTCGAGGGGCTGGCCGGGCCGATCGCCCGTGTCGATTCGCGCACGCCCGTCTATGTCGCCGACCAGCCGATTCTCGACGCCATCGCCGGCTTTCACCTGCATCGCGGCATCCTGGCGCTGGGACGCAAGCCCGGGCCGGCGACCCTGGAGGCCCGACTGGCGTCGCTGGGGCCGGACGCCGTCGTGATCGGGGCCTGCGGCATCGGCAACCATGACAATATGGGCGGCCTGTTCCGCAACGCCGCCGCCTTCGGCGCCGGCGCCGTGCTGCTGGACCGGACGTGCTGCGATCCCTTCTACCGCAAGGCCATCCGGGTCTCGGTCGGGGCGGTGCTGCGCACGCCGATGGCCCTGGGGCTGGAAGCGTCGCGGATGCTCGACGGGCTGGAACGGGCGGGGTTCTCCGTCATCGCCCTGACGCCCGGGGCGGAGACCGCGCTGGACCGCATGCCGCGGGGCGGCCGGGTGGCGCTGATTCTGGGTCCGGAAGGCCCCGGCCTGCCGCCGGAGGTGATCGCGCGCTGTCGGCCCGTGGGAATTCCGATGTCAGGCGGGTTCGATTCCCTCAACGTTTCGGTCGCCAGTGGAATCGCCCTGCATCATTTCACCCGACAGGCGTGAAACGATCACGGAATTGCGATTAACGCTTTGTACACCTTGATGAACGGTCGGACTTGTGTCGCTGTGACGGGGTCCGGGGGGAGTTCCATCATGTTTGGCGGCGTTTTCGTCTTCATCCATCGCAACGCGCGTCTGGCGCTGGCGGTGGGCATTGTCACGGCCGGCGTCAGCGCGGCCAGCGTGATCGGCTGGATCACCGCGCCGGTCTGACCGATCTGAAGAAAATCGCGATGGAGGCCTGACCGAGAATCGAACTCGGGTGCAAGGATTTGCAGTCCTCTGCGTAACCACTCCGCCATCAGGCCCTGGGCCGGCCCGGAAACGATCCCGTGGACGACCTCGCCATCGCGAGGGGCGTTCGCTATCAGATCGGATTGTCGCCCGCAACGCACAGACCTATAAGCGCGGCAGATTTCCCGGCCTGTCGCCGGGCGCCCACAGTCGCAGGATCATCGCTCCATGGATTTCGCCGCCGCCCGCAAGGTCATGGTCGACAGCCAGGTCCGCGTGAACGACGTCACCGACCGCGGGCTGCAAGCCGCCTTGCTGGCCGTGCCGCGCGAGCGGTTCCTGCCGCAGGACCGCGCCTGGTCGGCCTATGCCGAGATCGAGCCCGAGATCGCGGGCGGGCGCCGGCTGATGATGGCCCGCGACCTGTCCAAGCTGCTGATGGCGCTGGACGCCCGGCCGGGCGAGACCGCCCTGGCCATCGCCGCCCCCTATGCGGCGGCGGTCCTGGCGCGGCTGGGGCTGACGGTGACGGCCCAGGAGGCCGACGACGCGGTGTTCGGGGTCACGGGCGACGTCCTCGCGGAGGAGGGGGTCCGGACCGTGGTCGCGCCGCTCTCGGCGCCCGACGGCGAAGGCTATGACATCATCATTTCCGAGGCGGCGGTTCCCGGCCGGCCCGAGGCCTGGCTGGCGGCGCTGAAGGTCGGCGGCCGGATGGCCGTGGTCGAGCGCAGCGGCCCGGTCGGCAAGGCGGCGCTGTATGTGCGGGGAGAGCAGGGCGTGTCGCGTCGCGAGCTGTTCAACTCGACCCCGCCGGTCCTGACGGATCTCGCGCCGGAGCCCGCCTTCGCCCTGTGAGACCAGGGAGACGGAATCGCCCAGCTTGAGCGTGAAAAAAACTTAACTGGCGCGGGATTAAACCATCCCGCATCAGACCTATGTAGACCAAGGGCGTGCTTCCCCCCGCGCCAGGCAGGAACAGACATGCTGAAACGTTCGCGCGCGCTCGCCTCGGTGGCCGTCATCGCCATCCTCTCCGGCATGGGCGCACCGGCATGGGCCGAGACGCTGAAGGAAGCGCTGGCCCTGGCCTATCAGACCAATCCCTCGCTTCTGGCCCAGCGCGCCAGCCAGCGCGCGCTGGACGAATCGATCGTCCAGGCCCGCGCCGGCCTGCGTCCCCAGCTCGATGTCACGGCCAGCGCCGGCTATTCCTGGAGCGAGACCGCGGGCGGACTGCGCGAGTTTGACACCAACAACGACGGCATTCCCGACACCACCATCAACGTGCCCGCATCGAACAGCGACGGCACGACCGGCGGCGTCTCACTCGGCCTGTCGCAAACCATCTGGTCCGGCGGCCGGATCGGCCACGGCATCAGCGCGGCCGAGGCCAACATCCTGGCCGGGCGCGAGAACCTGCGCGACATCGAGCAGACCGTCCTGGCCTCGGTCATCCAGGCCTATGCCGACGTGATCCGCGACAGCGAGATCCTGCGCATCCGTCAGTCCAACCTCGGCGTCCTGGGCCGGCAGCGGGACGAATCCTCGGCCCGGTTCGAGGTCGGGGAGATCACCCGCACCGACGTGGCCCAGTCCGAAGCCCGGCTGGCCCAGTCCGAGGCCGATCTGGCCAACGCCCAGGCCCAGCTGTCGGTGTCGCGCGCGGTCTATGCGGCCGTCGTCGGCCAGGCGCCGGGCGATCTGGCGCCCATGCCGGTCCTGCCGAACCTGCCGGTCGATTTCGACAGCGCCCTGGACGTCGCGTTGACGGACAATCCCGGCATCCGCGCCGCCGGCTACAATCTGCAGGCCGCCGAGGCCAATGTCGCGGCGGCCAAGGCGGAATACATGCCCTCGGCCCGGCTGACCGCGTCCTATGGCGGCTCCACCAACGACATCGGCAGCCCGGGCGACATCGCCGACAACACCAGCTTCACGGCCGGCGCCTCGATCTCGGTGCCCCTGTTCACCGGCGGGCTGAACAGTTCGCGCGTCGCCCAGGCCCACGAGCGCGCCAACATCGCCCAGATCAATCTTGAGGGCGAGCGCCGCAACACCCTGCAGTCGGTCAGTTCGGCCTATGCCCAGTCGCTGTCGGCCCGCTCGACGCTGACGGCGGGGCAGGAAGCCGTGCGCGCCGCCACCGTGGCGGCCGAGGGCGTGCGTCAGGAGGCCCAGGTCGGCCTGCGCACCACCCTGGACGTGCTGAACCAGGAGCTGGAGCTGCGCAACGCCGAGGTCACCCTGGCCAGCGCGCGCCGCAACGAATACGTCGCCCAGGCCAATCTGCTGGCCGCCATGGGCCGGCTGGAAGGCCAGGATCTGGATGCGTCGATCGCGGTCTACGACCCGGCGGCCAATTACAACCGCGTCCGCAATCGCGGCGCCCTGCCGTGGGACGGCGTGATCGAGGCCATAGACCGGATCGCGGCCCCGCCGGTCGTGCCGGCGAACGACGCCGTCGACGCGCCGATCGACTCGCAGTTGAAGTCCGAGATCGTCCAGACTGCGCCCCGCGACTGATCGCCTGTCACGCGACTCGCGGTCGGGCCGGTTAACGGGTCAGGCGAAAAACGCCCGTTGATTCCAGCGGGCTGAGATGCGACGACAACCGCACGGGGGCGGTTCGCCGGCCCTGTCGCCATTCGCCCCCGGGGTTATGACATGACCGACCAGACCGCCGCCCAGGAACCGACGATGGAGGAAATCCTGGCGTCGATCCGCCGGATTATCTCCGAGGATGACGCGCCCGCCGAAACGGCGACGGTCGCCGCCGCGGCGCCCGAGCCGGAGGCCGCACCGGAACCCGAACCCGAACCGGTTTCATCTTCGGCCCTGATGGACGAGACGCCTTCGCGGCAGGAGCCCGAGGCCTCCGAAGAGGATGTGCTGGAACTGACCGAGGCCTGGGAGCCGCCCGTCGCCGAAACCATCGGCGATCTGGACGTATCCGCGCCGGAGCCCGAGCCTGAACCCTTCCCGACCGCCCCGGTCAGCGAGTCGGTGTTCGCCGCCGAACCGGTCGAGGTCCATACGCCCGAGCACCCGTCCGTTCCGACGACGTCCTATGACAGCCTGGTCGGCGACAGCGCCGCCGCCAGCGCCGCCTCGGCCTTCGCCGGCTTCGCCTCCACGCTGAAGAAGCCCGAGCCGGCCGATGTGACCTTCCCGTCGGGCCCGACCATCGACGAGATGGTGCGCGGCCTGCTGCGGCCGATGCTGAAGGAATGGCTGGACGCCAATCTGCCGGCCATCGTCGAGGCCCAGGTACGCAAGGAAGTCGAACGTATCGCCCGCACCGCCGGCTGACTTCACCTGCGACCTGATCAAGGCTAGATCATTCCGGGGCGGCTCCAGTCGGGGCCGCCCTTATCTTTTGTCTGAAGACCGTTCCAATGCTCGACAAGACCTTCGACCCGACCGCCGCCGAACCCCGCCTGTACGCGATGTGGGAAGAGAGCGGCCTGTTCGCCCCGAGGACGGACGGCGCCGCCGAGGCCTATTCGATCGTCATTCCGCCGCCGAACGTGACCGGGTCGCTGCACATCGGCCATGCGCTGAACAACACCCTGCAGGACATCCTCGCCCGCTATCACCGGATGAAGGGCAAGGCGGTGCTGTGGCTGCCGGGCACGGACCACGCCGGCATCGCCACCCAGATGGTGGTCGAGCGCCAGCTGGCGGCCGCCGGCAATGTCGGGCGGCGCGAGATGGGCCGTGAGGCCTTCGTGGCCAAGGTGTGGGAATGGAAGGCCGAGAGCGGCGGGACCATCGTCCAGCAGCTGCGCCGTCTGGGCGCCAGCTGCGACTGGAGCCGCGAGCGCTTCACCCTCGACCCGGCCATGAATGCGGCGGTGCGCAAGGTCTTCGTCCAGCTGCACAGGGACGGGCTGATCTATCGCGACAAGCGGCTGGTCAATTGGGACCCGCATTTCCAGACGGCCATCTCGGATCTCGAGGTCGAGCAGCGCGAGATGGACGGGTCCTACTGGCATTTCGCCTATCCGCTGGCCGACGGCGTGACCTATGAGCACCCGGTCGCCTGGGACGGCGACGGCCAGCCGACGGACTACGAGACCCGCGACTACATCGTCGTCGCCACGACCCGGCCCGAGACCATGCTGGGCGACACCGGCGTGGCGGTGCATCCGGACGACGCGCGCTATGCGGGGCTGGTCGGCAAGTTCGTGACCCTGCCCATCGTCGGTCGCCGCATCCCGATCGTCGCCGACGATTACGCCGACCCGACCAAGGGCTCGGGGGCGGTGAAGATCACCCCGGCGCACGACTTCAACGACTTCCAGGTCGGCAAGCGGGCCGGGCTGGCGGCGCTGAACGTCATGGACGCCTTCGGCCGCATCACCGCCGCCGATACGCCCGACGTGCCCGCCGAATACGAAGGCATGGACCGCTTCGCCGCCCGCAAGGCCATCGTGGCCCGCGCGGATGAGGAGGGCTGGCTCAAGGCGATCGAGAAGACCCGCCACGTCATTCCGCACGGCGACCGCTCCGGCGTGGTCATCGAGCCGTGGCTGACGGACCAGTGGTACGTCGACGCCCACACCCTGGCCCAGCCGGCGATCCGGGCGGTGGAGCAGGGCGACACCGTCTTCGAGCCGAAGAGCTACGAGAAGATCTATTTCGAATGGCTGCGCAACATCGAGCCCTGGTGCATCTCGCGCCAGCTCTGGTGGGGTCACCGCATTCCGGCCTGGTATGCACCGGACAAGGCCTTTGTCGTGGTCGCCGAGACGGAGGAAGAGGCCGAGGTCCTGGCGAGACAGCAGTCGCTGGCCCGCGGACTCTTCGACCAGGACGGACTCTCCGACTACATTCACTATCACGGTGGCCTGATCAAAGGCGGCCTCTTCGTCCAGGACGAGGACGTCCTCGACACCTGGTTCAGCTCGGCCCTGTGGCCCTTCTCGACCATGGGCTGGCCCGAGGACACCGAGGACCTGCGCCGCTTCTACCCGACCAGCGATCTGGTCACCGCCGCCGACATCATCTTCTTCTGGGTCGCCCGGATGATGATGATGGGGCTTCACTTCATGGATGAGGTTCCGTTCAAGCGGGTCATCATCAACGGCCTGGTCCGCGACGAGAAGGGCCAGAAGATGAGCAAGTCGAAGGGCAACGTCATCGACCCGCTCGGCATCATCGATGAGCTGGGGGCTGACCCGCTGCGCTTCACCATGGCCATCCTGTCGGGTACACGCGACATCAAATTGTCTCGCCAACGTATTGAAGGCTATCGCAACTTCGGCACCAAGCTGTGGAACGCCGCACGCTTCGCCCAGATGAACGAGGCGAAGCGCGTCGAGGGCTTCGATCCCGCGACCGTCGACCAGACCATCAACCGCTGGGTCCGCGGCGAGCTGACCAGGACCGAGCGCGCCGTCAGCCAGGCCATCGAGGGCGGGCGTTTCGACGACGCCGCCTCGGCCTTGTACCGCTTCGTCTGGAACGTGTTCTGCGACTGGTATCTGGAGCTGGCCAAGCCGGTGTTCATGGGCGCCGACGAGACGGCGAAGGCCGAGACCCGCGCCATGACCGCCTGGACCCTGGACCAGACCCTGAAGCTGATGCACCCGGTCATGCCCTTCATCACCGAAGAGCTGTGGGACAAGCTGGGCGAGGAGGGCGCGGCGCGGACCGAGGCGACCCTGATCGGCGCCGCCTGGCCCGATCTGCCGGACGCCTTCATGGATGCGAACGCCGAGGCGGAGATCGGCTGGCTGGTCGATCTGGTCACTGAAATCCGCCAGTTGCGCGCCGAGATGAATGTGCCGCCTTCGGCCAAGCCGCCGCTGGCCTTCGTCGCGCCCGATCCGGTGACGGCCGCACGGATGGCGCGGCACCGCGACCTGATCCTGACCTTGGGCCGGGCGGGCGCGCTGTCGACGGTCGACGCGGCGCCGGCGGGGGCGGTCACCTTCGTCTCGGGCGGGGCGACGGCGGCCCTGTCCCTGGCCGGGGTGATCGATGTCACGGCCGAGCGGGCGCGGCTGATCAAGGAGATCGCCGCCTTCGACAGCGACATCGGCCATGTGAACAAGAAGCTGGGCAATCCCAATTTCGTGGATCGCGCGGCCCCCGAGGTGGTTGACGAACAGCGCCAGAAGCTGGCCGAGGCCGAGGCCGGCAAGGCGAAGCTGCAGGCGGCTCTGGCGCGGCTGGACGCTGTGGGGTGAGCAAGACGCGTCTCGACCAGTTGCTGGTCGCGCGCGGTCTGGCGGAGAGCCGGTCGCGGGCGAAGGCGGCGATCGAGGCGGGCGGGGTCACCGTCGACGGCGCGCCGGCGAAGGCCGCGTCCCAAACTGTGGCGGAGGACGCGGTCATCGCCTACGCCGACGCCCATCGCTGGGTCGGCCGCGGCGCGTTGAAGCTGGACCACGCCCTGACCCTGTGGCCCGTCGCGGTCGAGGGGCGGGTGGTGCTGGACGTCGGGGCCTCGACCGGCGGTTTTACCGAGGCCTGCCTGTCGCGCGGCGCGGCGCGGGTGTTCGCCGTCGACGTCGGCTCGGGCCAGATGCATGCGCGGGTCGCGTCGGATCCGCGCGTCGTCAATCTGGAACAGACCGACGCCCGCGACCTGACGCCGGCGCTGATCCCCGACGCGCCGCAACTGATCGTCTGCGACGCCAGCTTCATCGGCCTGGCCAAGGTGCTGCCGGCGGCGTTGGCGCTCGCCGCGCCCGGCGCGGACCTGGTCACCCTGGTCAAGCCGCAGTTCGAGGCGGCCCGTCCGGGCGGCGCGAAAAAGGGCGTGGTCAAGGACCCGGCGGCGCGTCAGGCGGCCTTGGCCTCGGTCTCCGCCTGGCTGGAGGACCAGGGCTGGTCCGTGCAGGCCACGACCGAAAGCCCGATCACCGGCGCCGACGGCAATGTCGAGTTTTTGCTTTGGGCGAAGCGGGCCTGACGTCCCCCGGGACGCGCTCAAGCAGCGAGCGACCGCGTCGCTCGCGTTAGCGCGCCAAACAAGGAAAAACCGCCGGCGGATTTCTCCACCGGCGGTCTCCGTCACGTCGCCGATCGACAGGGGGGCTGAAAAATAACCGGCGACGCAATTCTGTGATCAGTAGCGGTCCGGGCAGGACTGCTCGTAACGGGTGACGTAGCGACCATCGTAGGTGCGGCTGCGGACCTCGACCGTGCGGCAGCCGGTCTGATAGCCGGACTGGTAGCCAAAGTTGGACCCGTAGCTCGACTGGTAGCGGTCCTGGTACGAACGGTCAGAGCGGTCGTACCGGTCGTAGCCGTCGTTCCGGTCATAGCCGCGATCATACGAGCGGGAGTCGCCGCCGTAACGCGACTGGTCGTACCGGTAATCGTAGCGGGCGTCGCCGCCGCAATCCCTGGCCGAGCTGCCGCCGACGCCGGCGCCGACCACGGCGCCGAGGACGCCGCCCAGGATGCTGCCTTCGGTGCGGCGACCGCGGGCGGCCAGCTGCGAACCGGCGACGGCGCCAAGGGTGGCGCCGATGGCGACGCCCGCGCCCTGACGACCGCTGCGGTCCGAGCGGCAGTCGTCATAGCTGTTGCGGGGATCGCCGTAGCGCTCATCCTGATAGCCGTAGCGGGACTGGTCGTAGTCGTAGCGTTGGCCGTAGGCGCCGGAACCGTAGTTCTGGGAGCCCTGGTAGGAATAGGCCTGGGCCGAGGCCGTGGCGGGGGCCAGCAGCATGCCGACGGCCGCGACGGCGGTGGCGGCTGCGACGGTCTTGGTCAGGCGGGCGAACATGGGGCGATCCTCGGTTTCAGGGATGAGGGCCGAACGGCCGGGGTCCCTGTCTGTTGCATCCGTTATGGGCGCGTGAAGCTGAACGGCCTTTGAGCGGCCCGTTCATCTTCGTTCAGGTTTCACAAGCCGTCGGGAGCCTCTAGGAACGGGCCATGACGGAAACGCTGACGATCGCGCGCGTGGGCGGGCAGGGCGACGGGATCGCCGAGACGCCCGGCGGGCCGGTGTTCGCGCCCCTGACCCTGCCGGGCGAGGTGGTGCGCGGAGAGGTCCGCGACGGGCGTCTGGAGGCCGTCGAAATCCTGACGTCCAGCCCCGACCGGATCGCGCCGGTCTCGCCCCACTACGGCGACTGCGGCGGCTGTTCGCTGCAGCACTGGGCGGCGGGACCCTATCTGGACTGGAAGCGTGAGCAGGTTCTGGGGGCCCTGACCCGCGAGCGGATCGAGACCGAGATCGAACCGACGGTGGCCGTGCCTCCCGGGACCCGCCGGCGGCTGGCGCTGCACGCCCGCCGCGGCGAGGACGGGCGCGTCCTGCTGGGGTTCAAGGCGCGCAAGAGCTGGCGGCTGGTCGAGGTGACGGTCTGTCCCGTGGCCGATCCCCGACTGGTGGCGGCCTTTCCGGCGCTGCGGCGAATCGCCGACGCCTTCCTCGAGCATCCGAAATCGGCGCCGACCCTGCATGTCACCTGGACCCTGACGGGGCTGGATGTGGATGTGACGGGGGTCGAACGACGCTCGGGCGGTCTGTCGGGCGACGCCCGGATGCGCGCCATCCGGGCGGCGGCCGCGGCGGATGTGGCGCGGCTGAGTCTGGCGGGCGAGACCCTGATGATGGAGCGCCAGCCCATGGTGGCCTTCGGCGCGGCGACCGTGCCCCTGCCGGCGGGCGGCTTCCTGCAGGCCGTGCCCGAGGCCGAGGCGGCCATGGTCGAACGCGCCGTCGAGGCGGTGCACGGCGCGAGGAAGATCGCCGACCTGTTCTGCGGCGCCGGCACCTTCACCTTTCCGCTGGCGACGGTCGCCCCCGTTCTGGCCGCCGACGCCTCGGCGGCCGGGATCGCGGCCCTGAAGGCCGGGATGGGATCCGCCAGGGGTCTGAAGCCGATCGCCGCCGAGGCCCGCGACCTGTTCCGCCGGCCGCTGGCGCCCTACGACCTGCGCGGCTGCGACGCCGTGGTGATGGACCCGCCTCGCGCCGGGGCGATCGAGCAGACGAAGCAGCTGCCGGGGACGAAGGCGGCGGTCGTGGTCGGCGTATCCTGCAACCCCGTGACCTTCGCCCGCGACGCGCGCATCCTGATCGACGCCGGCTTCCGGCTCGAGCGGGTCACGCCGGTGGATCAGTTCCTGTGGTCGGCCCATGTCGAGCTGGTGGGCGTTTTCAGGCGGTAGGCGATGACCATGAACGATGATGCGCCCGAAGAGGACGGCGGCGGTTTCGACGCCGAGGACTGGACCCGGCTCAAACCCTTTACCGGGGCGGTGGCGACCCTCGACGACGTCCAGGCGCGTCGGGCCGTCTTCGCCCTGGGCGAGACCGACGACCCGCGCCCGATCGCCATGGATCTGCCCCAGCCCGTGATCTGGTGGGATGACGACGGCGAACAGGCGGCGGTCGCCGTGCAGGCCGAGACGCACCTCGGGCCCGACGGCGAGGAGATGGAGGTGCTCGGCCTGATCCTGCCGGACGGCGGCGGGGCCATCGCCCTGATGGAGGACGTCGATCTGGTCGATGCGACCGATCCGACCTGGCGCGATCTGGTCACCGCCGCCATCGACCCGTCGGCGGCGGACGAAGACTAGAAACTGATCCCTTCCCCCATCTCGGGGGAAGGTGGGCGGCGAAGCCGCTCGGATGGGGGCCTGCCGACGGCGTGACGAATGGCGGCCAGCACATGGTGCGGTCGGGCAAGGATCTCCGAGTTCGAAAAGCGCAGAACCCGAAAGCCCTGCGACCCCAGCCAACCGTCGCGTTTGGCGTCGTCGAACGTACGCAACGCATGGACGCCGCCATCCGCCTCGACAATCAGCCGGGCTGACAGACAGGCGAAGTCGACGACATAAAAACCGATCGGAACCTGCCGCCGGAAGCGCAGGTCGTCGAGCGCCCGGTCCCGAACCAACGACCAGAAGAATTCCTCCGCCCGGGTCGGCGTCTTGCGCAAACGGCGGGCACGTCTGATCGTCGGCTCAGGCTGCATCGGGCAGGCCCCCATCCGTCTCGCTTCGCGAGCCACCTTCCCCCGAAGTGGGGGAAGGAAGAGCTGAGAGCGGCAGGTCGAACAGGTCCATCTGCTTCTTCATGTCCGGCGGGACGCGGAACCGCGTCTCGTCCAGCGGTCGGCGGGGCGCGTCGAGACCATAGCGTTTGACGGCGGCGCGGAAGCGGGCGCCGATCAGTTCGGCCACCGGCCCGGTCCCCTTCATGCGCTGGGACCAGTCGGGGTCGTAGTCGCGGCCGCCGCGCGTCTGGCGGATCAGCGACATGACCCGGGCGGCGCGCTCGGGCCGGGCGTCGGCCAGCCACTCGCGGAACAGGTCCTTGATCTCGAGCGGCAGGCGCAGGGTGACGTACATGGCCGAGACGGCCCCGGCCCTGGCCGCAGCCTCCAGCACGGCTTCCAGCTCGTGATCGTTCAGGCCCGGAATGACCGGGGCGAAGCCGACGGTGACCGGCACGCCGGCGTCGGCCAGCCGTCGGATCGCCTCCAGCCGCTTCGCCGGGGTCGAGGCGCGCGGCTCCATGGCCCGGGCCAGGCCCCGGTCCAGGGTGGTGATCGAGACGCAGGCCGAGGCCAGGCCATCGGCCGCCATGGCCCCCAGAATGTCGGCGTCGCGCGTGATCAGCACCGACTTGGTGATGATGCTGAACGGATGCCGGAACCGCTGCAGCACCTCCAGCACCGACCGGGTCGAATTCAGCTGGCGCTCGACCGGCTGATAGGGGTCGGTGTTGCCGCCTATGTGGATGCGTTTGCAGACGTAGCGGGGCCTGGCGAGTTCCTGCTCCAGCAGACGCGCGGCCTCGGGCTTGAAGAATATCCGGCTCTCGAAATCCAGGCCCGGGGATAGGCCCATCCAGGCATGGGACGGACGGGCGTAGCAGTAGATGCAGCCATGTTCACAGCCCTTGTAGGGGTTGATGGACCGGTCGAAACCGATGTCCGGACTGGTGTTCTTCGCGATGATGGTCCGGGCGTGCTCGGGCGTCAGGGTCGTGCGCAGGGGCGCGGCCTCGGCGTCGTCGCTGGTCCAGCCGTCATCGAAGGCCTGCACGGTTTCCGGCTCGAACCGACCCGTCGCATTCGAACGGGCGCCTCGTCCTTTCGCCGCTTCAGCCATGGAAGGACCATAGCTTCGAATGAGAACAAAGCAAGAACTAATGACGCATCAAAAAAGCCCGCCAGACGGCGAGCTGACCCGGCCTCAAGCCGCGAGCGACCGCGTCGCGAGCATAGGCCCCCAAAAAGGAGTGGTGCGGATGAGAGGACTCGAACCTCCACGCCTCGCGGCGCCAGAACCTAAATCTGGTGCGTCTACCAGTTCCGCCACATCCGCTCAGGTACGCGGACAAGCGTCTAGGGGAGGACGGCGCAAAGGAAAAGGCCCGGGATCGCTCCCGGGCCTTCCGTCTTTGGTTGGCCTGTCGCGCTTCGCGCTGCTTGAGGCCCGACCGATCGCTGGATCAGTCGTCTTTCCTGGGGTCGACGCCGCGGACGAAGGCGTCCGTGGCGCTTTCCAGCTTCACGTCCTCGGTGATGTCGATCCCCTTGGCCAGCTTGGAGTGCCAGAAGCCGTAGAGGATGTAGATCACCGCGCCGACCGCGGCATAGGCGCCGAGGATGGTGAGCGGCAGCGGGTTGCCGTCCATGGCGTGCTGGATCATCGGCCAGAAGTTGAAGCCGGCCAGCGCCAGGCAGGACAGGATGCCCAGCACGGCGGTGAAGATGCCGCCCGGCACCTTGAACGGACGCTCCATCTCCGGATGCTTGATGCGCAGGAAGATCACGCTCAGGCAGACGATCGAGAAGGCCACGGCCGTACCCAGCGACACCAGGTCGCCGAGGATCGAGATGGGCAGGAAGGACGCCGCGACGGCGATCAGTATGCCCAGCAGGATGGTGCCGATCCACGGGGTGCGGAACTTCGGATGGATGACGGCGAAGGCTTTCGGGAGAAGGCCGTCACGCGCCATGGTGTAGAAGATCCGCGTCTGGCCGTAGCACAGCACCAGCATGACCGAGGACAGGCCGGTGATGGCGCCGACCTTGATCAGGAAGCTGATCAGGTTGAGCGGGCTGCCATCGGGCGTGATGAACGCCGTGTCGGCCCATTCCAGACCCATGCGGTCGATGGCGACGGCCACCGGCGCCGGGCTGGCCAGCTCGAGGTAGGGGACCACGCCGGTCATGACGGCGGCGACGGCCATATAGATGAGCGTGCAGACGATCAGGGCGCCCAGGATGCCGACGGGGACATCCTTGGAGGGGTTCTTGGCCTCTGCCGCGGCGGTGGAAACCGCCTCGAAGCCGACGTAGGCGAAGAAGATGATCGATGCGCCGCGCAGGATGCCGGTGGCCCCGTACTCGCCGAACTTGCCGGTCGTGTTCTCGGGGATGAAGGGCACCCAGTTCTCGGGGTTGATGTACTGGATCCCGACCGCGATGAAGGTCAGCAGCACCACGATCTTGATCATCACGATCACGTTGTTGATCGAGGCCGACTCGCTGACGCCGAGGACCAGCAGGCTGCAGACCGCGGCGATGCCGATGGCGGCGACCAGGTTGAAGGTGCCGGTGAGCGGGAAGCTGGCGACGCCGGTGTCCGAGGTCACGGCCTGGATCAGCGGCGTGGCCCAGGAGGGACCCTCGCCGCCCGCGTACTGGATCATCGGGAACAGGCTGTCGGCCACGCCGAAGTCCCGCAGGATCGAAACCACATAGCCGGACCAGCCGACCGCCACGGTCGAGGCGGCGACGCCGTATTCCAGCACCAGCAGCCAGCCCATGATCCAGGCGAAGACCTCGCCCAGGGTGCCGTAGGCGTAGGTGTAGGCCGAGCCGGACACCGGCATGGTCGAGGCCAGTTCGGCGTAGCACAGGCCCGCGAGACCGCAGGCGATGCCGGCGACGACGAAGCTGAGCATGATCGCCGGACCCGCGTGAGCGGCGGCGACCTGGCCGGTCAGGACGAAGATGCCGGCGCCGATGATGGCGCCGATGCCGAGGCTCATCAGATTGATGGGGCCCAGCGAGCGCTTCAGCTCGCTCTTGGCCGCTTCCTTCTGGATCTGGGCTACGGATTTCTTGAGGAACAGGCGGTTCCCCTTGGGCCTAAGGCCTTCTGCGGACATAGAGTCTCGCCCCCTGATACACGGCGAACCCTCCCCGGGCCGCCTTCAATGGCGCGGACGCTAGCGGCGCACGACGGCGCTGGCAACGCGGTTTCCGATTGATGAAGGCATGGAGACGCTTTCGTGAAACGGGGCGAAGCGTCTAGACCCGGGTCAGATGTTGCCCATTCACGCCGTTCTCGAGCCCCTGAAGGCCGCCCTGGCCGCGACCCGCGCGGTCGTGCTGGCGGCCCCGCCGGGCGCGGGCAAGACCACGGTCGTGCCGCTGGCCCTGCTGGGCGAGCCCTGGCTGGGCGACGGCAAGGTGCTGGTGCTGGAGCCCCGCCGGCTGGCGGCCCGCGCGGCGGCGGAGCGGATGGCCTCGTCCCTGGGCGAGCGGGCCGGCGACACGGTCGGCTATCGCACGCGGCTGCAGAGCCGGATCGGACCGCGGACCCGGATCGAGGTGATCACCGAGGGCGTCTTCACCCGCATGATTCTGGACGATCCGGGTCTGGAGGGCGTCGGCGCCGTCCTGTTCGACGAATTTCACGAACGCTCGCTGGACGCCGACCTCGGTCTGGCGCTGGCGCGGGAGAGCCAGGGGCTGCTGCGCGAGGACCTGCGCCTGCTGGTCATGTCCGCGACGCTGGACATCGTCGGCGTCTCAACCCTTCTCGACGGCGCGCCCGTGATCGAGGCCGAGGGCCGTATGTTCCCGGTCGAGACCCGCTACCTCGGCCGCAACGCCGCCGAGCGGATCGAGGACGCCGCGGTCCGGGCGGTCCGGCTGGCGCTGGGCGAGCAGACCGGTTCGGTGCTGGTCTTCCTGCCGGGGCAGGGCGAAATCCACCGCACCGCCCAGCGGCTGAAAGAGACGGTGCGCGACCCGTCGGTCGACATCGCGCCCCTGTACGGCGCGCTGGACGCCAAGGACCAGGACCGGGCCATCCGGCCGGCGGAGCCCGGTCGGCGCAAGGTGGTGCTGGCCACCTCGGTGGCCGAGACCAGCCTGACGATCGAGGGCGTGCGCGTGGTCATCGACGGCGGCCTGTCGCGCGTGCCCCGGTTCGAGGCGTCGAGCGGCCTGACGCGGCTGGCGACCGTGCGCGTCAGCCGGTCGTCGGCCGAGCAGCGGCGCGGCCGGGCCGGACGCGTCGAGCCGGGCGTCTGCTACCGCCTGTGGGACGAGGCGGCGACGCGGGGTCTGGTCCCGCATCAACGGCCCGAGATTCTGGAAGCCGACCTGACGGCCTTCGCCCTGGATCTGGCGCGGTGGGGCGCGCGGTCGACCGACGGCCTCGCCCTGCTGGACCAGCCGCCGGCCGGGGCGTTCGCCGAGGCGCGCAAGGTGCTGCAGAGGCTGGACGCCCTGGACGCCGACGGCGCCCTGACCGCGCACGGGCGGCGGCTGACCCGCATCCCCCTGCCGCCGCGGCTGGCGCACATGGTCGCCGTCGCCAGCGACGCCGGCGACGCAGCTCTCGGCGCGCGGATGGCGGCGGTGCTGAGCGAGCCGGGTCTGGGCGGAAACGACGTCGACCTGCGCGAGCGGCTGCGGGAACTGGCCCGCGACCGGTCGCAAAGGGCCCGCGATGCGATGAAGCTGGCCGACCGCTGGGCGCGCGCCGCCGGAGGCGGGCAGGGGGGCGAGGCCGACCCCGGCGCCTTGCTGGCCGAGGCCTTCCCCGAGCGGGTGGCGAAGGCGCGGGGCAAGCCCGGCGAGGTCCTGCTGGCCTCGGGTCGCGGGGCCTTCGTCGAGCCGACCGATCTGCTGGCGCGCGAGCCGTGGCTGGCGGTGGCCGAACTGGGCGGCGGAGACGCCCGCGACCGCATCCGCCTGGCCGTTCCCGTCGACCCCGCGGCGCTGGAGCGGCGCATCCAGACCGAGGATCGGCTGGGCCGCGAACCCTCGGGGCGAATGACGATGCGCCGCGTCCGCCGCATCGGCGCGATCGTCGTCGATGAAAAGGTCGTCGGCGCGCCGGATCGGGCCGCGATCACGGCGGCGCTGAAGGCCGAGGTCGAGCGCGACGGGCTGGCCGGTCTGAAATGGGGCGAGCGGGCCGCGGGCCTGCGCGCCCGGCTGGCCTTCCTCGGCGAATTGGACGCGGACTGGCCGGATGTGTCGGACGCGGGCCTGCTGGCCGCGCGCGAGACATGGCTGTGGCCGCTGCTGGAGACGGTGCAGTCGCTCGACGCCATCGTCGACGGGGCGCTTGAGGCCGGCTTGAAGACCCTCGTGCCGTGGGACCGCCAGCGCGCCCTGGACGAACGGGCCCCGGCGCGCCTGCAGACGCCGCTGGGCTCGGCCGCGATCGACTATGCCGCCCCCGGCGGGCCGCGCGTGGACATCCGCGTTCAGGAGCTGTTCGGCGTCACGGCCCATCCCACCGTCGGCGGTGGGCGCACGCCCCTGACCCTCGCCCTGCTGTCGCCAGCGCGTCGGCCCGTGCAGGTGACGAAGGATCTGCCCGGCTTCTGGGCGGGCAGTTGGGCCGCCGTCCGCGCCGAGATGCGCGGCCGCTATCCCCGCCACCCCTGGCCCGAGGACCCGACGAAGGCCGAGGCGACCAGCCGCGCCAAGCCGCGCGGGACCTGAGCCCTCAGGCCGCCCCGTTCAGCAGCCGGCCGTAGCTGTCGACCAGGCTGGTGTAGGTGGGCACGAAATTGACGCTGGCCGGACTGCCGGCGATCGAGACCGGCGCCTTGATCTCGAAATGCAGATGGATGGTGGTGGCGTTGCCGCCGAAGTCCGCCGAGACCTTGCCGATATGCTGGCCGCGCTCGACGTTGCGCGAGGCCATGGTCGGGAACAGGGCGTTCACCCCCGGCATGTCCATGTGCAGATAGCGGTAGATGCGCCCGGAATCGCCCAGCAGGGTCACGGTGTAGCTGCCGATCGAGGTGATCCGGCCGCTCTCGGCGGCGACGATCCAGTGCACCTTCTTGACGCAGGTGGCGGGCCGGATGTCCTGACCCTGGTGGCCCCGGCCGGCGGGGCACATGCCGTTGGTCCACGACCGGGTCTCGCAGAAATTGTCGCGCCACGGATAGGCATAGTTGCGGGGATCGCACTGGCCGCCGGGCCCCGGCGCGGCGAACCCGCCATACCCATAGACCTGGGAGTTGGCGTAGGCGGGCCCGGCCTCCATCGGGAAACGCATGCCCGCGGCCCACAGGGTGGCGTCGGTCGCCCCCGTCCCGGACCCGGAGGGCAGGGCGCCGCCGGGATCGTGGGGCCAGGTGACGGGCTCGGGCGCAGGCGGCGTCTCGGTGACGGGCTCCGGCTCCGGCATGGGCGCGGGCTCCGTCTCGCCGGGCGCGGGCGCGGGCTCTGTCGGCATCGTCTCCGGAACCGGCGGGTCGGTCTTCACCGGCGGGGCGGCGGGATCCTGGACGCAGCCGTTCGGGGAGCAGGCCGTGAGCAGAAGCAGGGCGGTCAGGGTCAGGCGCTTCACGACGCGCCTCCGCCGATCAGTTGCAGGGTGGAGGCGAAGGCGATCGCTTCGGGCTCGGTGCAGCCGGCCGCGCCGGGGCCCTCGCAGATGAAGCTGACATTATAGGCGGCGCCGAACCGGCTGAAGGTGACGTCGACGCCGTATTCCGTGCGTTCGGTCCGGACATTGGTCAGACCCTCGGCCCGCGCCTGGGCCGCGGCTTGTGCGGCGACGGGCGGGACGCGCGAGGCCGTCAGCCGCGGGCCGGCCCGCGCGATCGTCGCCGGAGCCGCCGG
This sequence comes from Brevundimonas sp., assembly GCF_041648615.1. GTDB lineage: Bacteria > Pseudomonadota > Alphaproteobacteria > Caulobacterales > Caulobacteraceae > Brevundimonas. The sequence goes on along the minus strand of NZ_JBAZOS010000006.1, from coordinate 55,659 downwards.
GCGGACGGCGGTGAGCGCCGCCCCGGTCGGCGATTGCTGTTGCGGAGCCGGCGCGATGGGCGACTGGAAGGCCTTGGTCGCGCCGTAGATCTCGATGATCTGCTCGCCGCGCTGGACGACCAGCATATAGTGACGGTCCCCCGTGAAGATGCGGGCGGTGCGCAGCAAGGCGGGATCCGCCGGGGCCAGCACCGGCACGGGCGAGGCGTCCGCGACGGTCAGGACCCGCCGGGACTCGGGATCCTGGCTCAGGACGCCGCGCAATCTGGCGGCCAGCGGCTCCTTCTGCGCCGCGGCCAGGGCGGCGTTGTCGGCGCGCGACCGCGGCAGGTCGACCTGGGCCGCGGCGACCGCGGACGGGGGCGGCTGCTGCGAGGTGGCGACGCCCGCCAGGGCGGCGGCCAGAATGACGCCGCCGACGACGGCTCCGGTGCGGATATCCATGTGACAGACCCTCCCCGGCGTTAACCATAGCGCCGTTATGCGAAGGTTGCGAGAGGCGGGGAGCCGCGGCGCTTGCCTTTTGCCTCCATCGCGCCTACATGCCCGCCCACTTCACACGCAGGCGTGGCGCGGTCAGGGAGAAATCCTGGTCGCTCCGATCCGAGGACTTCGGTCTTTACAGCGCCTGCGGCGGATCAATCGGATAAAGGACTAACCTCATGGCTCTGCCAGAATTCTCCATGCGTTCGCTGCTCGAAGCCGGCGCGCACTTCGGCCACCAGACGCACCGGTGGAACCCGAAGATGGAGCGCTACATCTTCGGATCGCGCTCGAACATCCACATCATCGACCTGTCGCAGTCGATCCCGCTGCTGCACCAGGCGCTGGTCGCCGTGCGCGACGTCGCCGCCAAGGGCGGTCGCGTCCTGTTCGTCGGCACCAAGCGTCAGGCCGCGGATCCCGTGGCCGAGGCCGCCAAGCGCTGCGCCCAGTACTATATGAACAACCGCTGGCTCGGCGGCACCCTGACCAACTGGCGCACCGTGTCGGGCTCGATCGCCCGCCTGCGCGAGCTGGAAGGCCTGCTGGAGAGCGGCGGCGACGGCCGCGTCAAGAAGGAGCTGCTGAACCTGCAGCGCGAGAAGGACAAGCTCGAGCTGTCGCTGGGCGGCATCAAGGACATGGGCTCCATCCCGGACATCATGTTCGTGATCGACACCAACAAGGAGGCCATCGCCATCCTTGAAGCCCGCAAGCTGAACATCCCGATCATCGCCATCCTGGACACCAACTCGGACCCGGACGGCATCACCTATCCGATCCCGGGCAACGACGACGCCGCCCGCGCCATCCAGACCTATTGCGACCTGATCGCCGACGCCGTCCTTGACGGCCTGGCCGCCGGCCAGGCCTCCTCGGGCGTCGACCTGGGCGCCGCGGTCAACCCGGACGAGCCGATGCTGCGCGAAGCCAAGGCCCCCAAGGCCAAGGCTGAAGACGTGGTCCCGGCCGGCGCGGAAGCCGTCGCCGAGGAAATGATCGCCGCCGCCGAACCGGCAGCCGAGCCGGCCGTGGCCGACGAAGCCGCCCAGGCCGCGACCTCGGAAGCCAACGACGCCGTCGAAACCGAGGAAGCCGCGGTCTAAACGACCCCGACTTTCCACCGACGGCGAAACTGACATACGGCCGGGGTAATCCCCCGGCCGTTCCCGCATACGCATACCAAGGAGATACCCCCATGGCCGAGATCACAGCCGCCCTCGTGATGGAACTGCGCGCCAAGTCCGGCGTCGGCATGATGGACTGCAAGAAGGCGCTTCAGGAAACCGACGGCGACATCAGCGCCGCGATCGACTGGCTGCGCGCCAAGGGCCTGTCCAAGGCCGCCAAGAAGGCCGACCGCGTCGCCGCCGAAGGCCTGGTCGCCGTCGCCTCGAAGGAAGTCGGAGCCGGTGAAGTCGGCGCCGCCATCGAGTTCAACGCCGAAACCGACTTCGTCGCCCGCAACGACCTGTTCCAGAACGCCGCCAAGAAATTCGCCGAACTGGGCCTCGAGCACGCCACGCTCGAAGGTCTGCACGGCGCCGAGCTGGAAGCCGGCAAGTCGGTCCAGGACGAAGTGACCCAGCTGATCGCCACCGTCGGCGAGAACATGCAGCTGCGCCGCGCCGCCCGCCTGTCGGTCGACGAAGGCGTCGTCGCCTCCTACGTTCACAACGCCGTCTCGCCGGGCCTCGGCCGCATCGGCGTGCTGGTCGCCCTGCACGGCGGCGGCGACAAGACCGCCCTGCGCGAACTGGGCCGCAAGATCGCCATGCACGTGGCCGCGACCGCTCCGCTGTCGCTGAACACCGACGATCTGGACCCCGCCGCCATCGAGAAGGAACGTCAGGTCCTGACCGAGAAGGCCAAGGAAGAAGGCAAGCCGGAAGCCATGATCGCCAAGATCGTGGAAGGCCAGATCAACAAGTTCCAGAAGGACGTGGTGCTGATCAAGCAGCCGTTCGTCATGAACCCCGACGTGACCATCGAACAGCTGGTCGCTGACGCTGGCAAGGAACTGGGCTTCCCCGGCCTGCACCTCGCCGGCTTCGTCCGCCTCGCCCTCGGCGAAGGCGTCGAGAAGGTCGAAGGCCCCGACTTCGCGACCGAGGTCGCCCAGATGTCGGGCGGCCAGTAAGCCGGTTCGAACACACAGCTGACGAAGGGGCCGGTGAGTGATCGCCGGCCCCTTTTTCGTTTCGCGTTTGCTCGGCCGGGACTCTCGGGCCAAATGCCTCCCGATTGATTCAACGGGGACTGTTCATGAAACGTTTGCTCGCCGCCGTTTCGGCCATCGCCATCCTGACCGCCGGTCCTGTGACCGCCCAGGATGTCGACCGCGTCGCCATCAATGGCATCATCGATCAGGGGCTGAACCACTCGGAGGTCATGCAGACCGCCGCGTACCTGACCGACCGGATCGGCGGCCGGCTGACCAACTCGCCCCAGATGCGTCAGGCGGAGACCTGGACGGCGCAGCGTTTCCGCGACTGGGGACTGTCCAACGTCCGCGCTGATCCGTTCGAGTTCGGCCGCGGCTGGTCGGTCGTCCGCTCCAGCGCCCGCATGACGGCGCCCCGCGTCCTCGATCTGCGCGCCATCCCCGTCGCCTGGACGCCGTCCACCGCCGGGGTGATCAGCGGCGAGGTCGTGGTGGCTCCCTTGATGGCCGCCGGCGACTTCGCGAAATGGCGCGGCAAGCTGGCGGGCAAGATCGTCCTGATCTCGCGTCCCACAGCAGGATCGGAGCCGACAGAGGTCCCGTTCCGCCGTCTGACCAACGAAGACCTGCGCAATCTCGACACCTACAACATTCCGAACCACGCGGCCCCCGCGACCAATCCGTTGCGAGAGCTCGAGTTCGCCCGCCAGATGGACGCCTTCCTGCAGGAGGAGGGTGCGCTGGCCTGGGTCCGCATGTCCGCGCGTGACGGCGGCCTTCTGCACGGCAACGGCTCGGGCTACCGCATGGACGACCAGCGCCGCACCCCGGGCATGGAGCTGGCCGCCGAGGACTATCGCCGACTGGCCCGCCTGGCCCTGACCGACGACGCCAAACCCACGCTCGAGCTGATGAGCGAGGTGCGGTTCCACGAGGAGGACGCCAACGCCAACAACATCCTGGCCGACATCCCCGGGACCGGGCGTTCGGGCGAATACGTCATGGCCGGCGCCCATCTGGACAGCTGGGTCGCCTCGGACGGGGCTGTGGACAACGCCGCGGGCAGCGCCGTGATCATGGAGGCCGCGCGCATCCTGAAGACCCTGGGCGTGCGTCCCAAACGCACCATCCGCTTCGCCCTGTGGAGCGGGGAAGAGCAGGGGATTCTCGGCTCGCTGGCCTACACCGACAAATATCTGGCGACGCGCGCTCCACTGGGCGACGCCCAGCTGGACGGCCTGCCCAACAACCGCACCTGGCGCCAGCGCTGGCCGATACAGCCCCGCGAGGGCCACGGCGATCTGGTGGCCTATTTCAACCTCGACAACGGCTCGGGCAAGATCCGCGGCATCAACGCCGAGGGCAATGTCGCCGCCGCGCCGATCTTCCAGGCGTGGCTCGAGCCCTTCAACGCCATGGGCGCCACGACGGTGTCGATGCGCACCTCGGGCAGCACCGACCACGTCTATATGCAGACGGTCGGCGTCCCGGGCTTCCAGTTCATCCAGGACCCGCTCGACTACGGCGCGCGCCTGCACCACACCTCGATCGACAGCTACGACCACATGCGGGCCGACGATCTGCGTCAGGCCGCCGTCATCCTGGCCGCCTTCCTGCTGAACGCCGCCAACAGCGACGAGCCCCTGCCGCGCATGCCGGTGCCGACCCGGCCGACACCGACGGATCCGTTCCCGCTGCAGCAATGAGCTGATGGAGGGCGTCGTGACGCGACAATCACGACGCCTTCTCCCCGCCGACGACACCCGCTAAAGCTCTGGGATGATCGGAAGACTGAACCACGTCGGCGTCGCCACGCCCTCCATCGAGGCCAGCGTCGCGATGTACCGCGACCTGCTCGGCGCCACGAAGGCGCATACGCCGTTCGACCTGCCGGCCCAGGGCGTGCGGGTCTGTTTCATCGACCTGCCCAACGCCCAGATCGAGCTGATCGAACCGCTGGGCGACGACAGCCCGATCCACGGCTTCCTCGCGAAGAACCCCAAGGGCGGCCAGCATCACGTCTGTTTCGAGGTTGAGGACATCCTCGCCGCCCGCGACGCCCTGCGGGCGAAAGGCGCGACCATCCTCGGCACGGGCGAGCCGCGCATCGGGGCCCACGGCACGCTCATCATCTTCGTCCATCCCAGGGACATGGGCGGCGTGCTGGTCGAACTGATGGAAACGCCGAAAAACGGAGCGCACTGATGCCGATCGGCCCGATCACCATGCTGGCCATCTACCTCGTCTGCTGGTGGACGGTGCTGTTCGCCGTCCTGCCGCTCGGCACGTCGAAGGAGCGGCACGAGCCGCCGACCGACGGAGCCCAGTGGGGCGCGCCCGAAAAGCCGGACCTGAAGCGCAAATTCATCACCACGACCTGGGTGTCGTTCCTTGTCTGGCTGCTGGTCATGGCGCTCGTCTTCATCGGCTGGATGCCGCTGCCGGACCTCGCTCCGCCCGTTTGAGGATCGCCCGATGACTGACCGTCTCTACCTCCTGAACCCGGGCTGGCATGATGACGCGGGGGGGCCTTGGTATTGCCCGGCGGGCGCGGTTGTGGAGGGCGTGTTGTCCTTCTATCCGGCCCTGCGCGAGCAGCTGGAGATCATTTATCTGGACCATCCGCGGCCGCGGCCAGTGGTGATCGAACAGGTCGGCGAAGATCACCAGGGCTGCCCCCTGTTGGTGCTGGACGAGACCTTTGGCTGGCCCGAGGCGCAGACTAGTGCCGTCACCGGCCGTCGCTTCCTCCAAGACGAAGCGATTATCCGTTATCTGTCTGCAAGATACGGGATCGCACGGCCACACCCTTAGGCTTTTTGTAATCTCTAGACTCAATGGGAGGTAGTTGTTAATCTGTGCAGAATTGGCGGAGGGGCCGATGAAGACAGCTAACAGCGTTGCGATCATCGCGATCGCAGGATCATTGACTGCTTGCGTTAGTGTTGACGGCGCCACCGCCAATATGACCCATCTCACCTTGGCGCCGCTGTATTCGGATTCGAATACAAATGCTTACCGGGGAACCCGTGGCGCTTCTTACGGGCGTCCCCGAAGCGGGAGAGGCGATCAGGAGATTTCAATCGCCGAAGGCGCGCGGAATGCTTGCTTTGGTGCGGTGCCAGACCCCAATGAGGCGATAGCCGGTACTTTCATCGCAGCTTGCCGAACGGCCCGGACGCAAGAAACGACCGAGGCTGTTGGTCGATATTTCCGGGCGGGGTTGGCTCTATCCAACCAGATTTGCCAGCAGCATCTGAGCCGCCTCGCGGTTCGAGAGGCCAGCTTCAGCGGAGCAAATGACATCATATCGCAAGGCGGGGCAGCGGCCACGACGATCCTGGCCGCAACGAACGCGACCAATCGAGCGACCGGGATTATCAGTTCGCTCTTCCAGCTGGGCGGTGGCGTTTCCTCTGCTGCTCGCGAGCGTCTTAGCCTGTCCGCCTCGACCGAAGCCGTCTACAGTCTGATACAACGCACACGCGCGCTGAAGATCGACGAACTGAGCTCACGGCCGCCGTCAGACTTCTGGACCGCCTATCGGATGCTGGATGAGTACCACTACACCTGCTCATACCCGGCTATCCGGCACGCGGTGGAACTGGCCGTTGCGAATGGCGCCGAAGCTGTCGCAGGTGAATCCGCGACGTTCATCGCGTCCGTGAAGGACCACTATTCCAACCTGCTTCAGACTGCTGGTTTCGATGTCCCGGCCACTGAGGCAAATCTGGATATGGTTGCCGCTGTGTTCGTCACATCCATGGTGCGTCAGGACGCCTTGGGCGATGGAGTCAGGAGCACGCTGACGGCAATGCAGCCATCAAAAGCAGGGGCGGAAAAGGCCGGGAATATAGCTTGGTTGTACTCGGTCGAGGCCACCGCGAACCAAGCGGCGTTCAGGCAGCAATTGGCCAGAAGCCCACAGCTGATCGACATCACCAACAGAAGCGCCATTCTGATGGCGCCTTCCAAGCCGGCGGCGCCGCCCGTCGCTCCAAACCCTGGTCCAACTCCAGCGGTTCCGGCTGTGCCAAGCGGCTGAAAAGGCTGAAATCCGGCGTTTGGGCGACGGTTACGACACGGGGGAGCGGTTTCGCCTAGCCTTTATCGCAAGTGTCCGGCTAAAGCGGCTGTCAAACCTTTAGCTGGGATTTCTCCATGCGCCTGTCGCGCTATTTCCTGCCCACCCTGAAAGAGGCGCCCTCGGACGCCCAGATCGTCTCGCACCAGCTGATGCTGCGCGCGGGGATGATCAAACAGGAGGCCGCCGGCATCTACGCCTGGCTGCCGCTGGGCCTGCGGGTGCTGAACCGGATCGAGCAGATCGTCCGCGAGGAGCAGGAGCGGGCAGGGGCCGTCGAACTGCTGATGCCGACCCTGCAACTGGCCGACCTGTGGCGCGAGAGCGGCCGCTACGACGCCTACGGCCCCGAGATGCTGCGCATCACCGACCGGCACGAGCGCGAACTGCTCTACGGCCCCACGAACGAGGAGATGATCACCGACATCTTCCGCAGCTTCGTGAAGAGCTACAAATCCCTGCCGCTGAACCTCTTCCACATCCAGTGGAAATTCCGCGACGAGCGCCGCCCGCGCTTCGGCGTCATGCGCGGCCGCGAATTCCTGATGAAGGACGCCTATTCCTTCGACATCGACGAGGCCTCGGCGCGCAAGGCCTACAACCGCATGTTCGTGGCCTATCTGAACACCTTCGCCCGCATGGGTCTGAAGGCCGTGCCGATGCGCGCCGACACCGGCCCGATCGGCGGCGATCTCAGCCACGAGTTCATCGTCCTGGCCGAGACCGGCGAAAGCCAGGTCTTCTGCGACCGCAAGCTGGTCGAGATGCCGGCGCCCGGGACGGGCGTGGACTGGGACGACCTTCAGTCAATCGTTGATCAGCGAACGTCGTTGTACGCCGCCACCGAGGAAATGCACGACGCCGGCCAGTTCGAGAGCCAGACCGCCGAGGGCGACCGCCTGACCGCGCGCGGCATCGAGGTCGGCCACATCTTCTATTTCGGCACCAAATACTCGGCCCCGATGAAGGCGAAGGTCGCCGGCCCCGACGGCAAGGACGCCGACGTCCACATGGGCAGCTACGGCGTCGGCGTTTCGCGCCTGCTGGGCGCCATCATCGAGGCCAGCCACGACGACAGCGGCATCATCTGGCCCGACGCCGTCGCGCCCTTCGATGTCGTCGTCATCAACCTGCGCGTCGGTGACGAAGCCGTCTGCGCCGCCTGCGAGGAGGCCGTGGCCAAGCTCGAGGCGCTGGGCAAGGACGTGCTCTACGACGACACCGACGAACGGCCCGGCGGCAAATTCGCCACCGCCGACCTGATCGGCATCCCGTGGCAGCTGACCATCGGACCCAAGGGTCTGGCCGACGGCCTGGTCGAGCTGAAACGCCGCGCCACCGGCGAGAAGGTCTCCATCCCGCTGGACGAGGCCCTGGCGAAGGTGCGCGGATGACCGACGTCGCGGCGGCGAAACCGATCAAACCGGCCGGCCCGTTCTCGGGCTGGGAGATCGAACTGGCGCTGCGCTATCTGCGCGCCAAGCGCAAGGAGGGCGGCATCGCCCTGATCGCCATCATCTCCTATGTCGCCATCTCCCTGGCGGTCATGGCCCTGATCGTGGTGATGAGCATCATGGCCGGCTTCCGGCACGAACTGCTCAGCCGCATGCTGTCCTTCAACGGCCATATGTATGTCCAGGGCCAGGTGCTGAACGACGCTGACCGCGACGCCATTGTCCGGCGGATCAGCCAGGTTCCGGGCGTCGTCAGCGTCACCCCCGTGACCGAGAACCAGAGCCTCGTCCGCGCCGCCGGCCAGACGACCGGCGCCGTCGTACGCGGCATCCGCCCCGGGGACCTGGCCTCCATGTCCTACGTCCATGACAGCCTGAGCGACGAGGCGAAGCGCACCTTCGGCCAGGGCGCCTACGGCGGCGACAATGTCCTCATCGGCAAGTCCCTCGCCGAGGGCATGGGCCTGAGAGTCGGCGATCCCATCACCCTCTACTCCCCGACCGGAGCCGGCAGCGCCTTCGGCAACCTCGGCGGTCTGGAGAAGACCTATCGCGTCGGCGGCGTCTTCACCTCGGGCACGGCCGATTTCGACCGCGCCTTCATCTTCATGCCGCTCGAGCAGGCCCAGCTCTTCTTCGGCAAGGAGGGCGTCTGGGACGTGATCGAAATGAAGGTCGACCAGCCCGACCGCGTCGCCGAACTCTATCCCGCCGTCCGCGCCGCGGCCGGCCCCGGCGGGGTCGTCAGCGACTGGCGCGACCGGCTGGCGGCCTTCTGGGGCGCGCTGAAGGTCGAGCGGGTGGCCATGAGCATCATCCTCGGCCTCGTCGTCGCCATCGCCGCCCTCAACATCATCTCCGGCATCGTCATGCTGGTGAAGAACAAGACCCGCGACGTGGCCATCCTGCGCACCGTCGGGGCCAGCCAGATGTCGATGCTGCGCGTCTTCTTCGTCGCCGGCGCCGCCATCGGCATAGCGGGCACGGCCACGGGCCTGTTCCTCGGCCTCGTCTTCTGCCTGAACATCGGCGCCATCCAGCATTTCCTCGAGGCCCTGCTGGGCGTCCAGCTGTTCAACGCCGACGTCTACATGCTCGACGCCATCCCGGCCCTGGTCGATCCCGGCGACGTCTTCTGGGTCACCGTCTGGTCCCTGTTCATGAGCTGTATCGCCAGCCTGCTGCCGTCGTGGCGGGCCGCGAAAATGGATCCGGTCGAGGCGCTTCGGTATGAGTAATCCCGTCCTTTCGGCCCCGGTCCTCTCGGTCCGCGGCCTGACCCGCACCTATGACACCGCCAGCGGCGGCCTGACGGTCCTGCGGGGCGTCGACCTGGACGTGCGCCCGGGCGAGGTCGTCGGCCTGATCGGGCCGTCGGGCTCGGGCAAGTCGTCCCTGCTGCACGCCGCCGGCCTGCTGGAGCGCCCCACCTCGGGCGAGATCCGCATCGACGGCGAGGATGTCGGCATGCTGGACGAACGCGCCCGCACCCACATCCGCCTGGCGAAGATCGGCTTCGTCTACCAGTTCCACCACCTGCTGCCCGAGTTCGACGCGCGCGACAACGTCGCCCTGCCGCTGCGCATCGCCGGGGTCAAACAGCCCGAGGCCCGCGCCCGCGCCTCCGAGGTCCTGACCGCCCTCGGGCTCGGCGAGCGCCTGACCCACCAGCCGGCCCAGTTGTCGGGCGGCGAGCAGCAGCGTGTGGCCGTCGCCCGCGCCCTGGCCAACCGCCCGCGCCTGCTGCTGGCCGACGAGCCGACCGGCAACCTCGACCCCGGCACCAGCCAGACGGTGTTCGAGGCCCTGCACCGGCTGGTCAAGGACACCGGCGTCGCCGCCCTGATCGCCACCCACAACATGGAGCTGGCCGGCCACATGGACCGCGTCTTCGCCCTCAAGGACGGCCATCTGGAAGAACGTCCGGCCCAAAGCCAGGCGTACTGAGCCACGCCTGGTGACCCTCGTGCTAAGGGTGACGCCCCTGCGGAGCCTGCCATGACCGACGCCATCCAGACCCATCTGATCACGGCGCGCGAGGCCATGGCCGAGGGCCGCACGCTCGACGCCCGCAACTCATACGCCCGCGCCGCCGCCCTCAGCCGCGAGAGCGGCGCGCCCCTGCTGCAGGCCCACGCCCTGCGCCATTTGTCCGATATCGACCGCGAGGCCGACCACCTCGAACAGGCCCTGGCCCACGCCGAACAGGCCGCGGCCCTGTACCGCTCGAACGGGCAGGGGACGTCCATCGACATGGCCAACGCCCTGCGGCTGTCGGCCCTGGCCCTCGACGCCCTGCGCCGCCCGGCCCCGGCCGAAGCCGCCTGGACCGCCGCCCGCGACCTTTACGCCGACGCGGGCGTCGCCGCGGGCGTGGCGGAATGCGAGCGCCGGCTGGAGGCGGACTAGATCCCTTCTCCCCTCGGGGAGAAGGTGTCAGGCGCAGCCTGACGGATGAGGCGGCTGTCGGCTCCAGCGGGCTTTCAGACGAGGTGAGACAGAGATCCCCCTCATCGGTCTCGCTCCGCGAGCCACCTTCTCCCCCGGAGGGGAAGAAGGGCGTTCGCCGCTACTTCTTTCCGGGAGGCGTCGTGAACGGCGAGCTGCTGCTGACCGCCACGGACGGCTTGGGCTTCTCGGCCTTGGGTTTGCGGACTTCCTTGTTGCTCTTCACTTGACCCTTGGCCATGGCCGCTCTCCTGCGACGCCTGCCGCCGGAAGGGCGGGGGGTGGCGTTCGCCCCATCCTACAGGCCGGGGCGAGTCGTGTTCACCTCAAATCCGCTTGACGGGAACGCAACGGGAACATAGAACATAAACAGAACACGCAAGCGGGAGAGAGATCATGGCGCGTTGGGTGAGGGATACATTGTCGCTGGCGTCGTGCGGCGGTTTCGTCTGGGTGATGTGGCAGGCGGCGCTGCTGACGACGGGCGCCTGATCTGCTGCGATCGGATCGGGACGATGCGCACGATGTGAACGGTGTGAACGGTGTTTTTTCGTTCCGAACCGGTCCCGGCGCCGATCCGGGGCTATCCACAGTCCGTCCCCGGCCGACCGACCTGTTTCGTGGTTTCCGGTGTCATGACCTGACGCGATGTGGGACTCGGGGCAGGATGGCAGTTCAACCGGAGCAGAGGGCGCTGTGAGCGAAGCGACGACCCGTCAGGGCTTCATCCACCTCCGCGTCCGCTCGGCCTATTCGCTGCTGGAAGGCGCGATCAAGGCCAGCAAGGTCCCGACCCTGGCGGCCGACGCCGGCATGCCGGCGGTGGGCGTCGCCGACCGGGCCAATCTGTTCGGCGCGCTCGAGTTCAGCGAGGCGGCGAAAGCGGCCGGCGTTCAGCCGCTGGTGGCCTGCGCCATCCCGGTCACCGGCATCGGCGGCAAGATCAACGAGCGCTGGGCCAAGGTCCCGACCGTGGTCCTGCTGGTCCAGAACGAAGCCGGCTGGCTGAATCTGTGCGCCCTGTCGTCGTCGGCCTTCCTCGACGCCGGATCGATGGACGAACCCAGCGTGCCCTGGACCATGGTGGCCGAACGGTCCGAGGGGCTGATCCTGCTGTCCGGCGGCCCCGACGGCCCCGTCGACCCCCTGTTCGTCCAGTCCCGCCCCGACGAGGCCGCCACCGCCCTGACCGAGATGGCCCGCGTCTTCGGCGACCGCTTCTATGTCGAACTGCAGCGCCACGGCCTCGCCAGCGAGGGCCAGGCCGAACGCGGTCTGGTCGAATGGGCTTACGCCCACGACGCGCCGCTGGTCGCCACCAACGACGTCCACTATGCGAAGGCGGCCCAGGCCAAGTCCCACGACGCCCTGATGTGCATCGCCGACGGGGCCTTCACCGGTCAGGAAGACCGCCGCCGCATCACCGGCGAGCACTGGTTCAAGCCCGCGGCGGCCATGCGCGCCCTGTTCGCCGACCTGCCCGAGGCCTGCGACAACACCATAGAGATCGCCCGCCGCTGCGCCTTCCTGGCCCCCACGCGGGCGCCCATCCTGCCGCGCTTCGACGCCGGGGCGGGCCGGTCCGAGCCCGACGAGCTGATGCACCAGGCCCGCGAGGGGCTGAAGGCCCGCCTGCAGGCGGTGACGCCCGCCGCGCCCGAGGCCGAGTACTGGACCCGCCTCGAATGGGAGGTCGGCATCATCCAGCAGATGGGCTTCCCCGGCTATTTCCTGATCGTGTCGGACTTCATCAAATGGGCCAAGAACCACGGCATTCCCGTGGGTCCGGGCCGGGGTTCGGGTGCCGGCTCGCTGGTCGCCTGGGCCCTGACCATCACCGATCTGGACCCCCTGCGGTTCGGCCTGCTGTTCGAGCGGTTCCTGAACCCCGAACGCGTCTCCATGCCCGACTTCGACATCGACTTCTGTCAGGAGCGGCGGGAAGAGGTGATCGACTACGTCCAGGCCCGCTACGGCAAGGACCGGGTGGCCCAGATCATCACCTTCGGCACGCTTCAGGCCCGGGCCGTGCTGCGCGACGTCGGCCGGGTGCTGCAGATGCCGCTGGGCCAGGTCGACCGCCTCGCCAAGATGGTGCCGGCCAACCCCGCCAACCCCGTCACCCTCGCCCAGGCCATCGAGATCGAGCCGCGCCTGCGCGAGGCGCGCGACAACGACAAGGCCGTGGCCACCCTGCTGGAGACGGCGCTGGAGCTGGAGGGGCTGTACCGCAACGCCTCGACCCACGCCGCCGGCATCGTCATCGGCGACCGCCCCCTGATCGAGCTGGCGCCCCTGTACCAGGACCCGCGCTCGACCATCCCGGCCAGCCAGTTCAACATGAAATGGGTCGAGGCCGCCGGTCTGGTGAAGTTCGACTTCCTCGGCCTCAAGACCCTGACGGTGCTGGACCGCGCGCGCCAGTATCTGGAACGCCGCGGCGCCGCCCCCGACTGGAACGGCCTGCCGCTGGACGACCCAAAGACCTACGAGCTGATGGCCTCGGGCCAGACCGTTGGGGTGTTCCAGCTGGAATCCCAGGGCATGCGCGACACCCTGCGCAAGATGCGCTGCGGCTCGATCGAGGAGATCACCGCCCTGATCTCCCTCTACCGGCCCGGGCCGATGGAGATGATCGACACCTATATCGACCGGAAATTCGGCCGGCAGCAGGTGGACTATCTGCACCCCTCCCTGACCGAGGTGCTGACCGAGACCTACGGCGTCATCATCTACCAGGAGCAGGTGATGAAGATCGCCCAGGTCCTGGCCGGCTACAGCCTCGGCGAGGCCGACCTTCTTCGCCGCGCCATGGGCAAGAAGAAGAAGGAGGAGATGGACTTCCAGCGCGCGCGCTTCATCGCCGGCGCGTCCGAGAAGGGCGTTTCCGAGGAACAGTCGGGCGGCATCTTCGATCTGGTGGCCAAGTTCGCGGGCTACGGCTTCAACAAGTCGCACGCCGCCGCCTATGCGCTGATCAGCTTCCAGACCGGCTGGCTCAAGGCGACCCATCCGGTCGAATTCATGGCCGCGTCCATGAGCCTCGATCTCAGCAATACCGACAAACTGGCTGTCTTCTATCAGGATTGTCGTCGCTTCGAGGTGCCGATCAAGTCGCCCGACGTGAACCGGTCCTCGGCCGATTTCGACGTGGCCTGGGACGACGGGAAAGGGGCGGTCCTCTACGCCCTGGGCGCCATCCGCAACGTCGGCCTGGAGGCGATGAAGCATCTGGTCGAGGTGCGCGAGACCGGCGGCCGATTCACCGACATCTTCGACTTCCTCGAACGCGTCGACCCGCGCAGCGTCAACAAGCGGGCGCTGGAGAACCTCGCCCGCGCCGGCGCCTTCGACAGCTTCCACCCCAACCGCCGCCAGCTGTTCGAACAGGCCGACACCCTGATGGCCTATTGCCAGAGCGTGGCCGCCGAGCGCGCCTCGTCCCAGGTCTCCCTGTTCGGCGGCGACCAGGCCGGCGCCGCCCGCCCGCGCCTCAAGCCGGTCGAGCCCTGGGTCGGCCCCGAGAAGCTGGATCAGGAACTGGCCGCCGTCGGTTTCTACCTGTCCGGCCACCCGCTCGAGGACATGGCGCCGGCGCTGAAGCGCAAGCGCGTCACCTTCGTCGCCGAGGCCACGGCCCTGGCCGAGAGCGGCCATGAGGCCTTCCTGATGGCCGGCGTCGTCCGCCGCCGTCAGGAGCGGGCCAGCGCCAAATCGGGCGAGAAATTCGCCTTCGTCACCTTCTCCGACCCGACCGGCGAATTCGAATGCCTGTTCCCGCCCGAACAGCTGCGCAAATGCCGCGAGGTGCTGGAGGTCGGGGCCTCGATCATGGTCCGCGTGCGGGCCAAATCGGCTGACGGCGAGGTGCGCTTCTTCGGCGACGACGCCTCGCGGCTGGATACGCTGATCGACGACGGCGCCATGGGGCTGCGCATCCACGTCTCGGCCCGCTCCGCTGACGCTGAGGCCCTGCGGACGCGGCTGGAGAAGGCCCGGTCGCCGGGCAAGGGCGGCGAGGTCTCCCTGATCGCCTCCCTGGACGGCCGCCGCGAGGTCGAACTGAAACTGCCGGGCCGCTACCGGCTGGACGGCGCCCTGCGCGGCGCGCTCAAATCGGCGCCCGGGGTGGTGCTGCTGGAGGATGCGTGATGGCTGATGTGAAAACCCACACCGGATCGTGCCGTTGCGGCGCGGTGGCCTATGAGGTCGACACCGATCTGGATGGCCTGATCGAGTGCAACTGCTCCCACTGCTACCGCAAGGGGCTGGTGCTCAGCTTCGTCTCGCCGGACGCCTTCCGCCTGACCGCCGACGGCCCCCAGACCGAGTATCTGTTCAACACCCACAAGATCCGCCACCTCTTCTGCGAGACCTGCGGCGTCCAGTCGTTCGCCCGCGGCTCGACCGCCGACGGCAAGGAGATGGTGGCGGTCAATATCCGCACCCTGACCGATATCGAGCCCTTCAGCTGGACCGCCCGGCGCGTCGACGGCCGCAGTTTCTAGCGTCCCGGGACGAAGGCCTCCCGTGGCGTGCCGTCGACGGCGTACAGCCGCTCCGTCGGCAGCTTGATCACCAGGCCGGAATGCTCCAGCCGATGATCGTAAACCGCGCCCCGCAGCCCCGCCATCGGCCCGCCGGTGACCTCGGCCCCGAGCGCATCCATGCCGACCGCCAGCCCCTCGCCCATGCTGCCGGTCCAGCGGCCGACCCGGACCGCGACCGGCCCCCGATGGCGTTTTCCGGGACGCGGCAGGACCTGCTCGATCCACTGGCGCGGCACCCCCGTCTCGCGTTCCTCGGCGGGCAGGTTGTGAATCTGATAGGCCGTCGGCGCATCCACGAACCAGCCCATGATCGCCCGCGCCACCACCGTATTGCCGCCGCCGGGCGTCTCGGTCAGGTCCAGCACGACCCGCTGGCCCTCGCGGACCTCCGCCATCGCCGCGTCGAAGGCCGCGATCGTCCCGCCGTCGCCGAGCGAGTCGTTGAAGCGGATGACCCGGTCGCCGCCCGCCTCCCGCACCTCGACGGCCGGGCCGTCGGGGCGCTGGACGGCGTAGAGATTGGCCAGGGCGAGCCGCCGCTCCGAGCCGTCGGCGCCCCGGATGGTCAGGTCGCGCGGACGATCCCGACGGCCCGCGGCCAGCACCCGCGCCGCGTATCCGGCCCGCTCGCCGTCCGCCGTGAGCCCGAGGTCCGACCAGAAGGCCGCCACCGCCTCGCGGGTCGGCGCGCCAGCCACGGCCGTCAGGGTGTCTCCCGCGCGGACGCCGGCCCGGGCGGCAGGCGAATCCTCACGCACCGCGGTGATCCGCCAGACGTCGCCTTCGGGCTCGATCCACAAATCGGAATAGCTGGGCACGAGACTCCAGCTGTCGGCGAAGGAGCGCCCCGTGATGGCGTGGTGATCGGCCAGGGCCGCGACCGCGCGCTCGGCGTAGCGGAGCAGGGCGCTCCGGTCGCTCACCGCCCCGGCCTCGGCCCGCAGAGCCGGGCTCATCGGCATGACCCCGCCCGGAAAGCGGTCGAGGTAGGCGTACTGGCTGTTGATCAGCGGCTCGATCGACAGGGCGTCCCGCCGCCAGACCGCGGCGTCGGGCTCCGCTTGCGCCAGGGCGGGACCGGGGAGGGCGCAGGCCAGGGCAAGCAACAGGGACAGGACGAAGCGCATGGGCGGGTCTCGGCGTCAGGACGGGCCAGAGGCTCCCGCGCTGACGGATCGACCGCAAGTGAATCCGCCGTAACCCGGTCCGACCCTTCAGGATCAGGCCGCGTCGGTCACCGCATAGACCATGATCCCCGTCGCCACGGCCAGGTTAAGGCTGTCGGCCCGGCCCCGCATGGGGATCTTGACGTTGACGTCGCAGGCGGCGGCGAGGGCGTCGGTCAGCCCGGCCTGCTCATTGCCCATCAGGATCAGGGCGGGATGCTGGATCGCCGCGTCGCGATAGCCCTCGGTGGCGTCCAGCCGGGTACCGATGACGCTGCCCGGCCAGGTCTGGCGCCAGGCGAGGAACTCGGCCGGCGTGGTCCGGGCGATGGCGACGGCGAAAACCGAGCCCATGGTCGCCCGAACGGCCTCGACCGAATACGGATCGACGCAGTCGCCGATCAGGATCACCCCGCCGCAGCCCGCCGAATCCGCCGTGCGGATGATGGTGCCCAGATTGCCCGGGTCCCGCACCTGCTCCAGCGCCACCCAGGCCGGGGCCGAGCCCGGCTGGATCGCCGACAGGGGCGTATAGACCTGATCGAACACCCCCAGCACGGTCTGCGGATTGTCGCGCCGGCTGATCTTTTCGAGGATGGCGTGGGTCACGACCACCACCTCGCCGCCGCCCGCGCGCGTCGCCTCGCGGGCGCGGTCGAGAATCGGATGCGGCCGGGCGTCCTCGCCAACCAGCAGCAGCCGCGGGGCGCGGTTCTGATCCAGCGCCTCGCCGATGAATTTCAGCCCCTCGGCCAGGAAGCGGCCCGTGATCTCGCGCTCCTTGCGCATGTGCAGGGCGCGCACGGCCTTGACCGTGTCATTGGTCAGGGAGGTGATCAGGCGATCCTGGGCGTTGGCCGTCACGCCGACCACCGTGCGAAGAAGCTCAGCCCGATGGCCCGTCCGTCGGCCCCGTCCTCGGCCAGCGCCAGCTCGCCCCAGTCTATCGTCCCGCCCCGGTCAGCCGTCGCCTCGGCCATCAGATGCGACAGCGACAGGCCGGAAATGCGCGCGGCGTAGGCGTTCAGCAGCAGGAAGGAGGCGTCGTCCGAAAGCAGCGCCGCGCAGTCCTTGAGCAGGCCCGGCAGATCCTCGAACAGCCGCCACACCTCGCCCGTCGGCCCCCGCCCGTATTTGGGCGGGTCGAGGATGATGCCGTCGTATTTCGAGCCGCGCCGAACCTCGCGCGCCGCATATTTGCGGGCGTCCTCGACGATCCAGCGGATCGGCTTGTCCGCCATGCCCGACAGCTCGGCGTTCTCGCGCGCCCAGGCGACCGACTTCTTGGAGGCGTCGACGTGGGTCACCTCGGCGCCCGCCGCCGCGCAGGCGAGGCTGGCCACGCCGGTGTAGCCGAACAGGTTCAGGATCTTCGGCGCAGTTTTCGTTGTGCCGCCGCCCTTCGGGCTGCTTGAGCACAGCCCGCGTATCCGCCCGTCCAGCCACTCCCAGTTCGCCGCCTGTTCGGGGAAGAAGGCCAGGTGGCGAAACGGGGTGAACCGGCTGGTGAAGCGCACGTCGCGCCACGCCAGCGGGAAGGTGTCGACGGGGGCGGCGGCGAAGCGCCAGCGGCCGCTCTCGTCCTCGTCGGTCGGATCGAAGACCGCGTCGGCGGCGTCGAAGGCGGACGGATCGCGCGGCGACCAGAAGCACTGGGGTTCGGGCCGCACGACCGTGAACCGCCCATAGCGCTCCAGCTTGCGGCCGCCGCCGCTGTCCAGCAGGGCGTAATCGGCCCAGGCGCGGGTGACCAGGGTCTCGGGCGACGGGTTAAGGCGCGGCGGCATGCACGGCTGATAGGCGGAGAGACGCGGTCTCGTCCAGCGTATCGTGCGTTCCGACCGGCGGGTCGTCGGGCCGGGCCGGCGCATCGCGGCCATGGCGGGTCTTGTCCCAGGCGAACGGATCGCGGACCAGACGCCAGGCGGCGTGCACGAAGGCGAGGCTCAGCAGGGCCCAGTAGGCGGGCGCCGCGATCATGTCGACGGGACCATAGGGCACGCCCGCGCGCCGGGCGCCGATGGCGCAGGACAGCCAGGCCGCGGCCGCGCCCAGCACCAGGACACTGAGCGCGAGGGCGGGCGTCTCGGCCGGCAGGCCCGCCATCAGGGATACGAGAACCGCCGCCGCCACCCAGGCGAGGGACAGTCCATGCAGGGCCGCCGACACCAGGCCGACGCCGACGGTCATCAACAGGGCGGCCGCGCCGCGCCAGCCCAGCCGCCAGGGCTGGCGCGTGTGAACGCCCCAGGTCTGCATATAGCCCTTCAGCCAGCGGGTCCGCTGCGGCAGCCAGTTGTCGAGCCCGCCCGGCGGCGTCTCCCACGTCGGGCGCGAGAGGACGCCCAGTTTCCAGCCCCGCCTCCACAGGCGGAACCCGAGGTCCGCATCCTCCGTCACGTTCCAGGAATCCCACCCCTCGACGGCGCTGAGCACGGCGGTCCGGAAGTGATTGCTGGTCCCGCCGAGGGGAAACGGCAGCCCGAGGCGGGCGACGCCGGGCAGGGTGGTCTCGAACAGGCTGGCGTATTCGGCCGCGAACTGGCGGTCGAGGAAGGGGGAACCGTTCGACGCCCCCCGCCTGCGAATGCGCAACGGCGCCTGCAGGCAGGCCAGCCGGCCGGACTTGTCGGCCGCAAACCGCGCCGCGGCCTCGCGAAGCTGCAGCGGGTCCGGCTCGTCCTCGGCGTCATACACCGTCAGCAGATCGCCCGTGGCCCGGGCCAGGGCGAAGTTCAGGGCGCGGGGTTTGGTTTGCGGCTTGCCTGGCGGCGCCACGAACACCTCCAGCCAGTCCGGCCGGGGCGCGGACAGGGCGGCGGCGATGGTGTCGTGATCGTGGGCCTCGAGCACGATCAGCCCCTGCAGGCGGTCGGCCGGATAGTCGATGCGCGAGAGCCTTTCGATCAGTTGACCGACGACCTCGGCCTCATGATAGAGCGCCGCCACCACGGTATAGCGGGGCCAGATCGCCGGTTCGGGCGGCGACGGCGGCGTGACCGCGCTGAGCAGGATCAGGGCGGTTCGCCAGAGCGCGACGGCGAGAAAGCCGTAGGCGCCGGCGAGAATGACGCCGCTTCCCAACAGATCGGGCCGGAACCACGCCAACACGCCCGCCGCTCCCGACAGGGTCAACAGGGCCGCGATCTGCACGGGCGCGAGGCCTCGCATGGCCGCGCTCTGACCGAGCGGCGGGCCGTACCGCGCGGCGTCTCGCCGGCGATCCCCAAGATTGTTTATCCCCGACCGTCCCACAACGCATGGTTATCGCGCCCGGTCCCGCAGGGCAAGCGATTGGCGCACCAGACCGAATGCCGCTATTCAATGGGCGGACGCCCGGAGTGCCCGTTTGACCGCCGCAACCCTCAATCCCCGCTCGCAGAGAAAGCCGAAAGGCGAGGGCCATGCGCGCCGCGCCGAGATCCTCGCGGCGGCCGAGCGGATCTTCGTCGAGCATGGCTATGAGGGCGCGACCATCCGCAAGATCGCGGACGAGGTCGGCTTGTCCTCGACGGCGCTCTACATGCATTTCTCGGAGAAGAGCGAGATCCTGCACGAGATATGCAGCCGGACCTTCTCCTCGCTGCTGGAGGCGAACGACGCCGTGGGCAGCCAGCCGGCCGGATCGGAGGCGCGCCTGCGGCTCATGCTGCGAGCCTATGTGGACTTCGGTTTCGCCAACCCCAACGCCTATCGCCTGGCCTATATGACCCGTCCCACCGAGCTGCGGGAAGGGGCCCAGTCCGCGGCGCGGGAACTGGGGCACGAACTGTTCCGGACCTTCGAAAAGGCCGTCGAGGACCTTCAGACCGCCGGTCTGTTGCGCGGCGACGCACGCACGACGACCCAGGCCCTGTGGGCCGGCATCCATGGCGTGGTGTCCTTGATGATCACCAAGCCCTATTTCGACTGGGTCGACCGCGAAACCCTGGTCACCACCCTGATCGACGGGTTGCTTGCGGGTCTGCTGAAGCCATGAGGCTCGCCGTTGCGGTTCTCGCCGGCGTGATCCTGGTCGCGCCGGGCGGGGCCGAGGCGCGTCCGCTCCGGGTCCTGTCGCTGGATCAGTGCGCGGACCAGTATGTCCTGGCGCTTGCGCCGGACGCGGAGCTGGCCCTGTCGCCGCGCGCTGATGATCCCGACGCGTGGATGAGAGAGGCAGCCGCGGGACGCCGCCGTGTGCGGCCGACGCTGGAAGCGGCCATCGCCTTCCAGCCCGATGTGGTGGTCCGCTACTGGGGCGGAGAGCCCCGCTTGCTGGCCCGACTGGAGGCGGACGAGGTCCGGGTGCTGACCATCGAGGATGCGACGGATTTCAATGGAATACGCGCTGATATCCGGACCGTGTCTGATGGGCTGGGCGTGTCGGAGCGGGGCGAGGCGATGATCGCCCGGATGGATGCGACCTTGCCGGCTGAGCCGGTCAGAGACGCGGGTTCAAGACCGCGAGCCCTTTATCTGACCGCCGGCGGGTTCACCGCCGGCAAGGGCGTCCTGATCGACGCCATCCTGTCGGCCGCGGGCTTCGCCAATGCAGCGGAGGCCCCATATTTCACGCCGGTCAGCATCGAGCGGCTGGTCCTGGCGCCGCCGACGCACTTCATTCTCGGCTTCTTCGACCAGGTGCGCGGCGACTGGCGCGGCGTCGGCCGCCATCCGGTGCTGCGCCGTCTCGCGCGGGGCCGGGTTGCCGCGAAGCTTCCCGCGGCGGCCCTGACCTGTCCGGCCTGGTTCGCGGCTGACGCCGCGGCGATGCTGAAGGCGGGGGTGTGAGACCGTCGCGTCTCTCGGTCTGGCTGGCGCTGCTGATCCTCGCGGCGGTCGTGGCGGCCGTCCTGCTGGGCGAAAGCGTCTTCGACAGCCGCCAATGGACCCAGGCGTTCGCTGACCCGGCGTCGGGCCCGGGCGAGGTCCTGTGGCAGGTCCGGGCTCCCCGGGTGTTCACGGCCCTGATGGTCGGCGCGGCCCTGGGGCTGGCGGGCGCCGTCATGCAGGGACTGCTCAGAAACCCGCTGGCCGACCCCGGGGTGCTGGGGGTGTCGGCGGTCGCAGCCCTGGGGGCGGCGGGCGCCATCGTGCTTGGCGCGGCGGCGGTTCCGGGCGCGGTCGAAGTCTCGGCCCTCGCGGGCGCCGGGCTGGCCGGCGGCCTGCTGATCCTGTTTTCGGCGCGCGTCCGTGCGCCGGAAGCCCTGATCCTGTTCGGCGTGGCGGTGTCCAGTTTCGCCGGCGCCGCCACCGCGCTGATCTTCAACCTCTCGCCGTCGCCGATCGCCACGGCCGAGATCATGAGCTGGCTGCTGGGCTCGGTGCAGAACCGCAGCTGGATCGATGTCGCCTGGATCACTCCGGCGGTGCTGGTTTCGGCGGTCCTCGCCGCCCTGGCCGCGCCGGGGTTGCGGATGCTGAGTCTGGGCGAGGAGACGGCGCGGACGTCGGGCCTGCCGATGGCGCGGTTGCGGCTGCTGGCGCTGTTGGCCGCCGCGCTCGCGACGGGCGCCGCTGTCGCCGTCGCGGGTGTGATCGGCTTCGTCGGGCTCGCCGCCCCCCATCTGGTGCGAAGCGCGGTGCGTGGCGATCCGGGTCGGCTGTTGGCGCCCTCGGCCCTGGCCGGCGCATTGATCCTGATCGTCGCCGACCTGCTGGCGCGCGTGACCCCGACGGATCAGGAGCTGAAGCTGGGCGTCTTCACGGCCCTGGTCGGCGCCCCCCTGTTCGCCCTGATCGCCTGGCGGGCGGCGCGGGAGTGGCGGCTGTGAGCGTGCTGGCGTTGATCGGCGCGACCGCGTCGCTGGGCGGCCGCACCGTGCTGGACGCCGTGGATTTCCCGGTCGCGGCCGGGGAGCTCGTCGCCGTGGTGGGGCCGAACGGCGCCGGCAAGTCGAGCGCTATCCGGGCCCTGGCCGGCCTGCTGCCCCTGTCCGGCGGTCATGCGCGGCTGGAGGGTGAAGACGTCGCCGCCCTGTCGCCCCGACGTCGGGCTGAACGCGCCGCCTACCTGCCGCAGGAGCGCCGTATCGCCTGGAACCTGCCGGCGATAGAGGTCGCCGCGCTCGGCGCGCCCTTGCTGGCGGCGGCGGAAGGCCGGACGCGCGCCCGGTCGGCTCTGGAAGAAGTCGAGGCCGGACACCTGGCGGACCGGGGCGTGGCCGAGATGTCGGGCGGCGAACGCGCCCGCGTGCTGCTGGCGCGCGCCCTGGCCGCTGACGCTCGGGCCCTGCTCGTCGACGAACCGATCGCCGGGTTGGATCCCGACGCCCAGTTGATGGTGCTGGAACGGCTTCAGGCCCGCGCCCGGAGCGGGCAGGCGGTTCTTGTCAGCCTGCACGACCTTGCCCTGGCGGCGCGGTTCGCCGACCGGGTCGTGGTGCTGGACCGGGCCCGGGTCGTCGCCGACGCCGCGCCGCTGGAGGCCCTGTCCCCCGATGTCATGGCCGGCGTCTTCGGCCTGTCGGCCCGCTGGACGGACGGACCGGAGGGGCCGTTGCTGGCGGCCGGCCGGCGTCAGTTGGCCGGATAGGAAGTCGCGGTCGAATCCGTCTCCGGCGCATAGGCGGCGTACGGCGCGGGACCGGCCGGCGCACCGCGCCTCAGGTCTTCCGACAGCCGCAACGGGGCCGAACCGCCGTTCAGTCGGGCGCGATAAACCTGCATGTTTTCCATGACTCGCATCATGTAGTTGCGAGTTTCCGTGAAGGGCGCGCACTCGATGAAGTCCACCGGATCCACCGTCCCCGCCCGCGGGTCGCCGCAGCGGGCGATCCATTGCGGGGGACGTGCGGGGCCGGCGTTGTAGCCGACGGTCGTCAGCAGCATCGACCCGCCGAAATTCCGGCTCAGGTCGCCGAGGTGATAGCTGCCCAGCGTCATGTTGAAATCGGGATCCCACAACCTGTCCTGCGAGAAGGGCAGGCCCAGCTGACGGGCTACCGCCGCGCCTGTCGACGGCAGGAACTGCATCATGCCCCGCGCGTCGGCGCCGGAGCGGGCGCGGGGGTCGAAACTGGATTCCTGGCGCGTGATGGCGAGGGTGAACTCCAGCGGGGCGGCGCCGGCGACCGGCGGCGGCATGCGGATGGGGTACTGGCGCTCGGGCATCAGGAAGCCGCGCTGGCTGGCCGCGCGGCCCACCATCATGGCCGTGAAGCCTTCGCCATAGTTGCGTGACAGATCCATCAGCAGGGCCAGTTCGGACCCGCCGGGCAGATCGTCGTCCAGCTGGTAGGCGAAGACGCGGAACAGGCTGGTCTCGCCCGTCTCGCCGAGGATCCGCAGGGCGCGGACGACCTCGTTACGCTCGAAGGCCGCGATCTCGTCACGGGTCGGTACGGGATCGGAGGGCAGGGTCAGGGTCGTCATCCCGGCCTTCTCGGCGGCCAGCTGGCCGTAGAAGGTCTGGAAGTGGCGCGCGCCGGCCTGGTAGTACTGGATGGCGGCCGGGGTGGCCCCCTGCGCCTCGGCGGCGCGGCCCAGCCAGTAGAGGGCGCGACCCTGGGTGATCGGCGTCGAGGACGTCTGGCGCAGGGCCTCGAAATGACGCGTCGCCCGCGCGGGATCATTGAGTTTCACCAGCGCGACCCAGCCGGCGAAGAACTCGGCGTCGACCTTGCGGTCGCCCGACGGAAAGCCATGACCGGCCATGGCGTCGTACGCCGCCTGCCAGTTGCGCTGTTGCAAGGCGTCGAGGAAATAGTTGCGGCGCTCGCTCCACAGGGTGTTCTGGCCCTCGGTGTGCGACGGCGCGGCGGGCAGGGCGACCAGCAGGGGGAAGGCTTCCGACTGGCGGTTCTGCGAGCGGAGGATGCGCACCCGCTCCAGCACCACGGCGGGATCCATCGCCTGCGACGGGCTGAGGCCCGCGACCACGGCGTCCGGGCTGTAGGCTGTGCGCAGCGCCATGGCGGCGTTGGCCACGGCCTGACGGTCGGCCCCCACGCGCGAGACCATGGCGCGCGTCGCCGGTCCGTGCGGGCCCGGAAGCAGCATGTTCAGCCGCGCCTCGTGGTCGGCCTGGGTCAGCCAGCCGCTCCAGCGGTCCAGGATCCGGGTCTGGGCCGCGTCATCGAACGAGCGGGTGCGCCACCATTCGGTGATCAGGGCCCGCGCCTCGTCCCGGCGGCCGCGCTGTTCCAGGGCGTCGGTCAGGGCGATGGCGCCCTGGACGGTCAGGGGCGGGGCGGACGCGAACAGGGCCGTGGCCGCGTCCGGCCCGGCATAGGAAAGGTCAAGCGCGCGTTCGGCCGCCATGCGGCGGCTCTCCGCGCGGGGCCAGCCGGCGAACGACGTCTGGGCGGCGGCCAGATCGCTGTATGAAAGCTGCTCGGCCGAGGTGTCCAGCAGGGCCCATTCGACCAGTTTGCGCGCGGTCGGGTCGCCGATCTGGGCGGCCGCGTTGCGGGCGCCGGTGACGTCGCGGGCGCGGGCGGCGGCCAGACCCTGACGGAAGAGGGCCGTGTCCTGATCATTCAGCAGGCGGGGCTGGTTGCTGACCGGGCCCGAGGCGACAGCGCTGTAAGGCGTCTCCTGCGGGAGCAGGCTCTCCGGTGCGGGGGCGAGCAGGGCCAGGGCGGCCGCGAGGCTGGCAGCGATCATTGCGTGTCCGAACTCCATGCGTCGCGGTTGCGGTCGGGCGACCGGCAACCTACCCTCCTGCGCTTGTCGCGGCGAACGTCGCCATTTCCACGCAGGACCATCTCTCTCAATGACCGCCCCCTTGTTCAAGGGCGTGATCACCGCCCTGATCACACCACTTCGTGACGGAAAGGTGGACGAAGCCGCCTTCACCCGGCTGCTGGAACGCCAGATCGCCGCCGGGATTCACGGCGTCGTGCCCATGGGCACGACGGGCGAGAGCGCGTCCCTGCATCCGGACGAGCACAAGCGCGTGGTCGAACTGTGCGTTCAGGTCGCGGCCGGACGCATCCGCGTCATCGCCGGCGCGGGCGCCTCGGCGACCGACAAGGCCGTCGAACTGGTCCGCCACGCCAAGACCGTGGGCGCCGACGGAGCCCTGGTCGTCACCCCCTATTACAACCGGCCCTCGCAGGAGGGGCTGGCCCTGCATTTCGAAGCCATCGCCGAGGCGGTCCAGCTGCCGGTGCTGCTTTACAATGTGCCGGGACGCACGGGCGTCGACATGGCCAATGACACCGTCGCCCGGCTGGCGGCGCATCCCAACATCGTCGGCATAAAGGACGCCACCGGCGACCTCTCGCGCGTCAGCTGGATGCGCGCCCGTATCGGCGGCCAGTTCGACCTGATCTCGGGCGACGACCCCAGCTACCTCGGCTACCACGCCCAGGGCGGCGTCGGGGTGATCTCGGTGACATCGAACGTCGCACCGGAAGCCATGGTCGCCCTGCATGAGGCGGCCGCAGCCGGCGACTACGCCTCGGCGCGCGACTGGCAGGACCGGCTGATCGGCCTGCACAAGGCCCTGTTCCTCGACAACTCGCCGTCGCCGACCAAATACGCCCTGTCGCGCCTGCAGCTTTGCGGCGAGGAGGTGCGCCTGCCGCTGGCTCCCACGTCCGACGCGGTCAGGCCGCAGATCGACCGCGCCATGGCGGAGGCGGGGATCGGCTGATGGCGTCCACAGCCCCCAAGATGAAGGTGATCGCCGAGAACCGGCGCGCGCGCTTCGACTATTTTCTGGAAGACTTCATCGAGGCCGGCATCATGCTGCTCGGCACCGAGATCAAGGCCCTGCGCGACGGCCGGGCCAATATCGCCGAGAGCTATGCGGCGGTGGAGGGGCGCGAGATCGTGCTCGTGAACGCCGACATCCCGCCCTACA
The DNA here is from genome assembly GCF_041648615.1 of Brevundimonas sp. Classification (GTDB taxonomy): domain Bacteria; phylum Pseudomonadota; class Alphaproteobacteria; order Caulobacterales; family Caulobacteraceae; genus Brevundimonas. The sequence continues at coordinate 29,517 of NZ_JBAZOS010000006.1, read as the reverse complement.
AACAGGCCAACCGCTTCAACCATGAACCTCGGCGGCACCGGAAGCTGCTGCTGCACCGCAAGCAGATCGACAAGCTGATCGGCGCCGTCCAGCGCGACGGCCAGACCATCATTCCGGTCAAGCTGTACCTGAACGAGGCGGGCAAGGCGAAGATCGAGATCGCCCTGGCCAAGGGGAAGAAGCTGCACGACAAGCGCGAGGCCACGGCCCAGCGCGACTGGCAGCGCGACAAGGCCCGCCTGATGAAGGACCGGGGCTAAGTCTCAGGCTTTTCAGGCCGGGGGCGCGGCCATCACCGGTCGGGCGTCCAGCACCCCCGGCGTCGCGGCGGTCGTATAGGCGTCGATTCCGCCGGGGCCGACGGAGGGCTGGCTGAACTGCTGGATCATCAGCCCCATCCCCACGAGCAGCACCGCCATCAGCAGGGCCCACATCGCCATCTTCCGTTCCTGGGGCGTGAACGCCCCGTTCCCACTACGCATCACAGCCTCCAAAGCTGTCTGATCAACGTGGGGTCGGCGGCCGTGTTCCGGATCCCCGCCGCTCGCCCGTTCGGCGAATGATTCGCGTGTCGCGCGCGCAACACCCGCGCCGGGGGGCCTTCGTCCGGCTCAGCTTTCGATCAGTTCGCGCGCCCGCCGGAACACCGCCTCGAACATCGCCGGCGTCAGCCGCCCCGTGTTCGTGTTGAGCCGGGAGCAGTGGTAGCTGTTCAGGATGACATAGCCCCCCAACGCCGCCTCGACGCCATGTCCGGGCGGGGCCGCCGTGCCCTTCAGGCCCAGCGCCTTCAACACGTTCCGTCGCGAGACGTCGCCGAGGGTGACGATGACCTTGAGCCGGGGCAGGGCGGCGAGGCGCGCGCTCAGGAACGGCCGGCAGATCGCTTCCTCGGCGGGCAGGGGTTTGTTGCCAGGCGGGGCGCAGCGCACGGCGTTGGTGACCATGCAATCGACCAGCCGCAGGCTGTCGTCCGGCCGGGCTTCATACACGCCCGTGGCGAAGCCTGTCCTGATCAGGGTCTCGTACAGAATCCAGCCTGCGCCGTCTCCGGTGAAGGGCCGCCCCGTGCGGTTGGCCCCCGTCCGCCCCGGGGCCAGCCCGGCCACCAGCAGCCGCGCGTCCGGATCGCCGAACGAGGGGGCGGGGCCGTTGAACCAGTCGGGATTCTGACGCTGGTTGTCGCGCCGGTATTCGACGAGGCGCGGGCACAGGGGGCAGTCGCGAGGCGGTTCGGGGTTCAGGCTCATTCGCGGCAGTCCGTCTCGAACACCCGGCTGGTCGGCTGTGACGCCGTCGCGCGCGGCCGGCCGATGTCCGGCAGCAGGTCGCTCAACTCGACGAAGGCGTCGGCCTGGCGGCGCAGCTCGTCAGCGATCTGGGGCGGCTGGCTCTTCGTTGTCGAGACCACGGTGACCCGCACCCCCTTCGCCTGCAGGGCCTGCACCAGCCGGCGGAAGTCGCCGTCGCCGGAAAACAGGATGGCGTGGTCGATGTGCGGCGCGAACTCCAGCATGTCGACGGCGATCTCGATGTCCATATTGCCCTTGGTGCGGGTGTGACCCTGGGCGTCGGTGAACCGCTTGACCGGCTTGGTCACCACGGTGAAGCCATTGTAGTCCAGCCAGTCGACCAGCGGCTTGATCGGCGAGAACTCTTCGCCCTCGATCACCGCCGTGTAATAGTAGGCCCGAACCAGGACGGCCTGGCTGCGATACATCTCGACCAGCTTCTTGAAGTCGAGATCGGCGTTCAGCGCCTTGGCCGCGGAATACAGATTGGCCCCGTCGATGAACAGGGCGATGCGCTCGGTCGGATAAGGCGTCATGGAAAAGGACTCCGGAGAAAAGGTCGTCCACGCCTCCGTCGAAATAGACGGCGCGCTCGATCTGGACTCGGCTGTCATCGTCGCCCTGGGCTGCAATGACAAGGGGGCCTGGGACGACTGCCGCGAGGCGCTCGAGGCGGCTCTGGCCCGATTCCGCGCGGAAGGAATCGACGTGGTGGCCCGCTCGTCCTGGTGGCGCTCCGCGGCCTGGCCAGATCCGAACGATCCGCCCTTCCTGAACGGCGTGGTCATCGTGCGAACCGAACACGAGCCCCACGCCCTGATGGCTGCGCTGGGGCGGATCGAGGAGGCGTTCGGGCGTCAACGCGGCGCGGCGAACGCGCCGAGGACGCTGGATCTGGACCTGATCGCCTATGGCCGGCTGACGGGACAACTCGGCGCCCTGATCGTTCCGCATCCCCGAGCGGCGGACCGGCGCTTCGTGATGGGACCTCTGGCGGAGATCGCCCCGGACTGGCGGCACCCGGCCGGCGGGACGGCCGAGGCCCTGGCCGCGGCGGCGACGGTCGGAACAGATGCGGCGCCCCGACGCTGACGCCTCATTCTCGTCCATGCGGCGTTGCACAATTCAGGCTAACCCTATAGTTTGTGCGGTTCTCCCCCGCGCCCGAGGATATTCATGGCCCGCGTCACTGTCGAAGACTGCATCGAAAAGGTGCCGAACCGGTTCGGCCTGGTTCTGCTGGCGGGCAACCGCGCCCGCGCCATCGCCAACGGCGCGCCGCTGACCATCGATCGCGACAACGACAAGAACCCGGTCGTGGCCCTCCGCGAACTGGCTGACTCCACCGTCGTGCCGGACGAGCTGCGCGAGACGGTCATCGTCGCCCTGCAACGCGTCGACGAGCGCACCGAAGCCGAGGATGAGGCTGAAATCGTGGGCCTGCTGGCTGAACCCCAGCACATGAACATGGCCGAGGCCGAGTTGATCCGCGCGCTGCAAAGCGACCGCGACGGCGGGCAGGAGGAGCGGTACTGACGGCAGAACCTGCCAACGGTATCACCATCCTGCCGGCGCGGCAGCCCGCGCCGACGCCCGAACCCGCCAATCTGAACGACCCCGGCGGTCCGCGTCCCCACGTGGACCCCTCCGACCATCCCCGTTCCAAGGTGCTGCGCCAGTTCGAGCTGGTCGAGGCCGTACGCGCCTACGACCCGACCGCGGACGAGGCGCTGCTGAACCGCGCCTATGTCTATGCGATGAAGATGCACGGCTCGCAGCTGCGGGCCTCGGGCGATCCCTATTTCGCCCATCCGATCCAGGTCGCCGGCATCCTGACCGACTATCGGCTCGACACCGCCACCATCGTCACCGCCCTGCTGCACGACGTGGTCGAGGACACCGCGGCGACCCGGGACGACATCGCCCAGCGGTTCGGCGAGGAGGTCGCCTCACTCGTCGAGGGCGTGACCAAGCTGTCGCGGCTGGAGCTTCAGGCCGAACACACCCGCCAGGCCGAAAACCTCCGCAAATTCATCCTCGCCATCTCCAAGGACGTCCGCGTCCTGCTGGTGAAGCTGGCTGATCGTCTGCACAACATGCGGACGCTGAAATACGTCAAGCCGGAGAAGCGCGAGCGCATCAGCCGAGAGACGCTGGAAGTCTACGCTCCGCTGGGTCGGTCGATCGGCATCCATTCGATCGCGTCAGAGCTCGAAGAGCTGGCCTTCGAACACCTGAACCCCACCGCCCGTACCGCCATCGAGCGCCGGCTTGAGGCGCTGAAGCTGGAGCACGGCCGCGCCATCGACGGCGTCTCGCGCGAGGTCGAGCGGGTGTTGTCTGAAGCAGGGGTCAAGGCCCAGGTCTTCGGTCGGCAGAAGACGCCCTATTCGATCTGGCGCAAGCTGCAGCGCAAGTCGGTCGGCTTCTCGTCCCTGTCCGACATCTACGGCTTCCGGGTGCTGGTGCAGGCCGAGGACGACTGCTACCGCGCCCTGGGCGTCATCCACCGCGCCTGGCCCGTGGTGCCCGAGCGGTTCAAGGATTTCATCTCGACTCCGAAGTCGAACAACTACCGCTCGCTGCATACGACCGTTGTCGGCCCGTCCGGCCTGCGCATCGAGATGCAGATCCGCACCGAGGCCATGGACCGCGTCGCCGAGGACGGGGTGGCGGCGCACTGGGCCTACAAGAACAAGTCCTATGGCTTCGACAAGGAGGCCATGGAGAAGGACGGCGGCCGCGATCCGCTGCAGAACCTGCGCCACCTCGTCCAGGTCATCGAGCACGGCGAGGGCGGCGAGGATTGGGTCGAGCACGCCAAGCTGGAGATGTACCTCGAGCAGGTTTTCGTCTTCACGCCCAAGGGTTCGCTGATCACCCTGCCGCGCGGCGGCATGCCGCTGGATTTCGCCTACGCCGTCCACACCGAGGTCGGCGACACCGCCGTGGGGGCGAAGATCAACGGCGAACTGAAGCCGATGCGCACCCAGCTCCAGAACGGCGATGTGATCGAGATCGTGCGCGGCTCCAAGCGCGAGATTCCGGTGGACTGGCGCTCCCTGACCATCACCGGTCGCGCCCGCTCGGCGATCCGGCGCCACATCCGCACCTCCGAGCGCGGCGAGTTCCAGAAGCTGGGCCGGGCGACGCTGGACCAGACCTTGTCCCGCGCCGGCAAGGTCCTGGCAGAGGTGTCGCTGAAGGCGATGCTGGAGACCCTGTCGTTCGCCTCGGAAGACGATCTGTTCGAGGCCATCGGCCGGGGCCGTCTGTCGGCCGCCAAGGTCGGCGAGACCCTGTTCCCGGCGCTGAAGGGCCGGCTGAAGGCCGGGCCCGACCGCAAGCGCATCGGCGACGAGCAGGCCCGCCTGTTCGTGCGGGGCGGCGGCCTGACCCCCGGCGTCAGCGTCCATTTCGGCCATTGCTGTTCGCCGGTGCCGGGCGACCGCATCGTCGGCATCCTCGAACCCGAAGCCGGCCTGACGGTCCACACCATCGATTGCCAGCGCCTCGCCGACTACGCCGACGACGATTCCGTCTGGCAGGACCTGCAATGGACGCCCCAGGCGGAGCAGGGGGCCGTGGCCTCGGCCCGCATCCGCGCCACGATCAAGAATGCGCCAGGCGTCCTCGGTCAGGTCGCCACCATCATCGGCGAGGCCGGCGGCAACATCCTGAATCTCGTCATGAGCCACCGGCAGCAGGACTTCTTCGACGTCGACATCGACATGGAGGTCGAGGACGCCAAACACGCCACCGCCATCATGGCCGCCCTGCGCACCAACCCGTCGGTCGACACGGTCGAAAGGGCGCGGGGCTAGGCCCTTGCGGCGGCGGTTGGGCCCGTTATGACAACCGCCATGACCTCAGACGACGTACTCGAAGAATTCCGCGGCGCCGGCGCTCTCCGCGAAGGCCATTTCGTGCTGTCCTCCGGGCTGCACAGTCCCGTCTTCCTGCAGAAGAACCTCGTCTTCATGGACGCCGGTCGCTGCGCCCGCCTGTGCAAGGCGCTGGCGGAGAAGATCACGGCGGCGGTCGGCCCGGTCGATGTGGCCATCTCGCCGGCCGTGGGCGGCATCATCCCCGGCTATGAGACCGCTCGCTGGCTGGGCGTGCCGTCCATGTATGTCGAGCGCGAGGGCGGCGCCTTCAGACTGCGCCGCGGCTTCCACGTCGAGCCCGGCCAGAAGGTCGTCATGGTCGAGGACATCGTCACCACGGGCCTGAGCTCGCGCGAATGCATCGCGGCCATCCAGGCGGCGGGCGGCGAGGTCGTCGCGGCGGCCTGTATCGTCGACCGCTCGGGCGGCCGGGCGGACGTCGGCGTGCCGCTGGTGGCGCTGGCGACGCTGGACGTGCCTGCATACCCCGCCGACGCCCTGCCGCCCGAACTCGCGGCCCTGCCGGTCGAGGATCCCGGCAGCCGGCGGCTGGCGAGCCAGGGGGCAGGCGGATGACCGGACACGTCCGCCTCGGCGTCAACATCGACCATGTGGCCACGGTGCGGAACGCCCGCGGCGGGGCCCATCCCGATCCGGTGCGGGCGGCGCGCGAGGCCCTGGCCGCCGGCGCCGACGGCATCACCGCCCACCTGCGCGAGGATCGACGCCATATCACCGACACCGACATCGCGGCGCTCAGCGACCTGTGCGCCGAGGCCGGGCGACCGCTGAACCTCGAAATGGCGGTCACCGACGAGATGCTGGCCATCGCCCTGCGCCATCGCCCCCACGCCGCCTGCCTTGTGCCCGAGCGGCGCGAGGAGGTGACGACCGAGGGCGGACTGGCTGTGGCCGGCTGCGAAGCCCGCATCCAGCCGGTCGTAAAAGCCCTTGTCGACGCCGGCGTCCGGGTGTCGCTGTTCATCGAGCCCAGCCTCGAACAGGTCGTGGCCTCCCACGCCGTCGGCGCCCAGGTGGTCGAGCTGCACACCGGCCGCTACTGCAACCTGTCCGGCGACGACCGGGCGGTGGAGTTCGAACGGCTTCAGGCCGCCGCTACGCGGGCCTTCGACCTGGGCCTTGAGGTCCACGCCGGTCACGGCCTGGACTACGTCACCGCCGCCCACATGCTGGCCATCTCCGAGGTGCGGGAGCTCAACATCGGCCATTTCCTGATCGGCGAGGCCGTGTTCACGGGCCTTACCCCGGCCATCCACCGCATGCGCGCGGCCATGGACAACGCCGGATCGTGGGCCGCATGATCATCGGCGTCGGCGCGGACCTGTGCGACATCCGCCGCATCCAGTCCTCGCTCGACCGCTTCGGCGACCGGTTCAAACGGCGCTGCTTCACCGAACTGGAGCAGGCCCGATCCGATCGCAAGCCTGATCCCGCCTGGAGCTACGCCAAACGCTTCGCGGCCAAGGAGGCCTGCGCCAAGGCGCTCGGCACCGGCATGCGGACTGATGTCTACTGGCGCGACATGGGGGTGGTGAACCAGCGCTCGGGACAGCCGACCCTCGCCCTGACCGGCCATGCTGCTGAACACCTGTTAAGGCTGACACCTCCCGGTCACGAACCCCGGTTACATCTGACGCTCAGCGACGAGCATCCGTACGCGCTCGCCTTCGTGGTGATCGAAGCCTTGCCGATGTCTTGATCACGTTATACCGATTTCGCCGCAATGACCGCGGAACAGCGGCTGGGGGACTGAACCGAGATGAGCGACGAGCACAAGCCGCACGACGACCACGGCCATGCGGGTCATGACGACCACGCCCCCGCCGCGCATGATGCGCACGGGCATGACGACCACGCCGCCCATCCTGTGGCGGACGCTCATGGCCACGGCCATGACGACCATGCCGCTCCGGCGCATCCCGCCGCGGATCATGCCCATGACGATCACGGTCACGAGGCGCACGGGCACGAAGCGCATGGGCACGACGATCACGCGCCTGCCGCGCACGGTCACGACGATCATGCCGCCCATCCGGCCGCGGATGCCCACGGCCACGAGGACCATGCGGCCCATCCGGCCGCCGAGGCTCATGGCCATGACGCGCACGGCCATGATGACCACGCCCACGGCCACGAGGACCATGCGGCCCATCCGGCCGCCGAGGCTCATGGCCATGACGCGCACGGCCATGATGACCACGCCCACGGCCACGACGATCATGCCGAAGCGCCCGCCGCGCACGCCGACGATACTGCGCATGACAGCCATGCCGCGCCCGTCGCCGCCGCCGCCGCCGCCGCGGCTCCCAGGCCCGTCTGGAGCGACGCCGGCGACGCGCCGTTCGAGGATGTCGACAGCACGCCGGTCTACGCCCGCGGCAAGGGCGGCAAGAAGAAATCCGGCAGAGGTTCCGGCAGCGAGAGCTTCGAGTTCATCAAGACGATCTTCTTCGCCCTGCTGATCGCCTTCGTTCTGCGGGTGGTCCTGTTCCAGCCCTTCACCATCCCGTCGGCCTCGATGGAGCCCAACCTGTCCGAGGGCGATTACATCGTCGTCTCCAAGTGGAGCTACGGCTATTCGAAACACTCGATCCCGTTCAGCCCGCCGATCTTCGACGGCCGGATCTCCCTGCCGCTGGTCAGCCACGCCCCCGAACGCGGCGACGTGGTGGTGTTCAAGCTGCCGCGCGACGACAAGACTGATTACATCAAGCGCCTGATCGGCCTGCCCGGCGACCGGATCCAGATGATCAACAATGTGCTGAACATCAACGGTCAGCCGGTGCGTGACGTGGTGGTCAGCGGCGCCGACGTCACCAATATGTACGGCATGCCCATCGTGCGGATGCGCGAGACCCTGCCTGAGGGCAAGACCATCACCATCCAGGATTTCGGTCCCGGCAATGATCTGGACGACACCCCGGTGTTCGAGGTCCCGGCCGGCCACTACTTCATGATGGGCGACAATCGCGACAACTCGATCGACAGCCGCGTCGAGCAGTCCCAGGGCGTCGGCCTGGTGCCGGAAGAGAATCTGATCGGCAAGGCCGAGATCATCCTGTTCTCGTGGTCGCCGGGCGCGTCGCTGTGGAACCCGGTCAGCTGGTTCTCGAAGATCCGTCCGAGCCGGTTCTTCACCGTCCTCGACTGATGGCTGACCGCAGGGCCGAGGCTGTCCGGGCGCTGACGCGCCGCCTCGGCCATGAGTTCAGGGATCCGGCCCTGCTGGATCTCGCCCTGACCCACGCCAGCGTGGGGGAGGGGGCCGAGCGCGACGCCCGCGGCCGGCTGTTCGCCGACAACCAGCGGCTGGAGTTCCTCGGCGACCGGGTGCTGGGCCTGCTGGTCGCGGACCGGCTGATGCGCGACTACCCCGACGCCAACGAGGGCGAGATGTCCTCGCGCCTGCACGCCCTCGTCGACAAGGCCGCCTGCGCCCGCGTGGCCGAGGCCGTGGGGGTCGGCGACGCCATGCGCCTGTCCCCCGGCGAGGCCAAACAGGGCGGCCGCCGGCGCGAGGGCGTTCTGGGCGACGCCATGGAGGCCATCCTCGCCGCGGCCTGGTTCGACGGCGGCATCGACGCCGCCCGCGCCGTGTTCGACAAGACGTGGGCGGACGAACTGTCGGCCCCGCCGCGCAAATCCCTGACCAATCCGAAATCGGCCCTGCAGGAGTGGGCCCTGGCCCACGCAAAGCCTTTGCCTGTCTACCGTATCGTCGAACGCAAGGGCTCGGATCACGCCCCGACCTTCACCGTCGAAGTCAGCGTCGCGGGACATCCGCCCTTGACCGCGCAAGGTCGTTCGCGTCAGGACGCGGAGAAAGCGGCCGCCATCGGCCTGCTGCAGCGTGAAGGCGTGATTTGACCAACCCTGAAAACCAGAGCGCCGGCTTCGCCGCCATCATCGGCGCCCCGAACGCCGGGAAGTCCACTCTGGTCAATCGTCTGACGGGAACCAAGGTCTCGATCGTCACCCAGAAGGTCCAGACCACGCGCTTCCCCGTGCGCGGCATCGCCATCGAGGGCGACGCCCAGATCGTGCTGGTCGACACCCCGGGCATCTTCACCCCGCGCCGCCGTCTGGACCGCGCCATGGTCGCCTCGGCCTGGGGCGGCGCCTCGGACGCCGACGTGGTCGTGCACCTGATCGACGCCGCTTCGCACATCGCGTCGGAAGGCAAGGAAGGCCAGGCCGCCGACCGCCGCTCGGCCGAGGACACCGAGACCATCATCGCCAATCTCAAGGCGACGGGGACCAAGGTCATCCTGGCGCTGAACAAGATCGACGGCATGCGCCGGGACACCCTGCTGGCCCTGTCCCAGGCCATGTTCGACACCGGCGTCTATTCCGAGGTCTATATGATCTCCGCCCTCAGCGGCGACGGCGTCGACGACCTTAAAAAGCGCCTCGCCCGCGCCATGCCGAAGGGCCCCTGGCTCTATCCGGAAGACCAGTCGGCCGACGTGCCGATGCGCGTCCTGGCTGCCGAGATCACCCGCGAGAAAGTCTATCTGCGCGTCCATGAGGAGCTGCCCTATTCGGCGGCGGTCGAGACCACCGCCTTCGAGGACAAGGCCGACGGCTCGGCCCGGATCGAACAGACCATCTATGTCGAGCGCGAGAGCCAGCGGCCCATCATCCTGGGCAAGGGCGGCCAGACGCTGAAATGGATCGGCCAGAAGTCGCGCGAGGAACTCACCGAGCTCCTCGATCGCCCCGTCCACCTGTTTCTTACGGTCAAGGTCGACCCGAAATGGCAGGAATCCCGCGCCCTTTACGCCCAGTTCGGGCTGGATTTCGACGTCTAGCATCTGTGTTCAACGTTCCGAGAAGCGCCGGGGGGCATCCCCGGCTTGTGATCGCCGTTCTGGCCGCCGTACTGCTGATCGCGACGGCGCTCGTCGCCTGGGCCAGCGTCCGGACGCCGTCCGCCGCGCCTGACGTCCAGCCACTTCCGCCCCGCCCGCCGCTCGAGGTGATCGAAACCCTGCCGCGGCTCAAGGCGCAGCTCGACCGCTGGGGCGGCTCGGGGCAGTTCACCGGCGGTGTCCTTGTGGCCCGGGGCGACGAGGTCCTGTTCCGTCAGGTCCACGGCTTCGCCGACCGCAGCCAGGGCGCGTCGCTGCAGCTGAACTCACGCTTCCGCCTGGCCTCGATCAGCAAGCAGTTCACCGCCGCCGCGATCCTGCGGCTGCAGGACGAGGGCGTGCTGTCGACCCACGACCCGCTGTGCAAATGGATCCAGCCCTGTCCCGCGGCCTGGGAGCCGATCCGCCTCCACCACCTGCTGTCGCACAGCTCCGGCGTCCCCGACCTCATGGCGCGTCCCGCCTGGGGAATCCGCCGCGTCACTCCCGCCACGTCAAATGAATTGACTGAAGAATCAAAGAAATATGGGCTTCAGTTCGTTCCGGGAACCAAGGTCCGCTACAACAACGCCGGCTATAATCTGCTCGGCGCCGTGGTCGAAAAGGCCTCGGGCCTGCCGCTGCACGCCTACCTCCAGCAGGCCTTCTTCAAGCCGCTGGGCATGGCCGACACCGGTTATGACGATGGCAAGTCCGACGTGGTCATGGGCTACGCCAACCTGGGCGGCGGCGGTCCGTCCCCCCAGCCCGACGCCAATGTCAGCATCATCTTCGCCGCCGGCGCCCTGTATTCGACGCTGGACGACCTGCTGGTCTGGGAGCGCGCCCTCCATCGCGGCCATCTGCTGACGCCGCGCAGCTACGCCATGATGATCGCCGACCACGCCCCGGCCGACACCCCGCCTGAACGCGGCCGCCAGCGCCGCGACTGGGGCTTCGGCCTGTTCACCAACAGCATCGGCCAACGCGTCTCGCCGCCGTTCCTCGACCGCCAGATCTTCCACACCGGCAGCTGGTCGGGCTTCCGCAACCTGATGACCTACCAGCCGGACGAGGACGTCACCGTGATCGTCCTGTCCAACAATTATCATTCGCGTGACGCGGTCTTCCTGCTGTCGCAGCAGGGCATGGCCGAGGCTTTGGGGCGTGACGTTCCGACCGGGATGGGCCGCTGACCAGCCGATACATCCGACACAAGGGTTATCGGTGATAATGAGGACAAAAGCCGCGATAACCGCGACATGGGACGATACCGTCGATAACAAGGACAGCGCACAGCTGATCCGGCGCTCGCCCTACTGAACTCGTCCGACGTCAAAATCGTCCGGTGCGAACGATCCGGTGGGTACCTCGCCCGCGCGTCGCCATGTGCCCACGGTGACGCCGCGGGGCGTGGAGCCGCTGCTCACGGGCGTCCATTCGTGCGGGCGCGAGCCCTGGTCGAACAGCCGCTTGCCGCGGCCCAGCACGATCGGGAAGGTCAGCAGCGTCAGCTGATCGATCAGATCGTGGGCCAGCAGGGTGTGGATCACCTCGCTGGATCCCTGGATCAGCAGGTCGCGCCCCTCCGTCGCCTTCAGAGCCCGGACGGCGTCGGGCAGATCGCCCTCGAGCCGATGGCTGTGGGCCCAGTCCAGCGGCGTCGCGGGCCCGGCGGCGACGTATTTGTTGATGGCGTTGAAGGTCCGGCCGGTCTCGTCATCCATCTGGGGCCAGAACGCCGCGAAAATCTCGTAGGTTTTCCGACCCAGCAGGAGGTCATAGGTCTCGCCCATGGCCTGACCCATCAACTGGTCCAGCGTCTCGTCCCAGAAGGGGGCGACCCAGCCGCCGAAGGCGAAGCCGTCGGCGTCCTCGTCCGGTCCGCCCGGGGCCTGCATGACGCCGTCCAGACTGACGAAGGTAGCGGTTCTGATGGTGCGCATGGTCCGGACTCCTGTGGGTTGATCAGAGGAAGCCCGGCGGCGGCGGCCGGGTCTGGTCGTCGAGGAAGGGCAGGATCATCGCCGCCTCCATCACCGAGCCGGCGAACAGCTCGGGCGTCAGGCTTTCCATCTGCTCGGCGAAGCCGGGCAGGGCGCCGCCCTCGTCGAGACCGGCCAGATAGGCGTCGGGGTTCGCCGCGGCCGGTCGCTTTGCCATCTCAGTCCCCGGCGTCTGTCACGGCGCGGACGCGCGCCGCCAGCTTGTCGAAGCTCTGGCTCCAGCCCGTCTCCATGCCGCTCAATGGGCCGACGGCGTCCTCGCGGGCCTGGATGACGACGGCGTCGAACCGCATCAGGGTGCGGCCGTCGATCTCCTCGAACCGCGCGGTGTGTTCGACCTCGAACCAGACCTCGCCGTCCGGCAGGGTGATCCAGGTGCGCATCACCAGCCGTTCGGGCTCATCCAGGGCGATGAAGCGGCCGTCGAACGGATGGTCGGTCCCGTCCGGCCCGCGCATGGCCATCTGGATCGCCCCGCCGGGCCGCACGTCCATGCGGACGACCGGCATGGTGAAATGCTCGGGCCCGAACCAGACCGCGACGTGCGCCGGCTCGGTCCACATCTTCCAGACGAGGGCGCGCGGGGCGTCGAACGCGCGGACGATGCTGACCCGGGTCAGGTGGTCCGGAATGGCGCCGGCGACGGTCATGCGGCGGTCCTCCGGATCGGGAAGACGGCCTTCAGCGAGGGGTCGCGCAGCCACAGGCCGCCCCACATCGCCAGCCCCAGATAAATGCCGAAGAGGGTGTGGCTGAACATCGGCATGTCCACCCTCAGATTGGTGGCGATGGCCCCGCCCAGCAGGCCCGTCATCAGCACCGCGCCCAGCAGGCTGGTGCGGGGGATGACGTAGAGGATGACGCAGCCCAGCTCGATCGCCGCGATCAGCATCAGATATTTCTCCGGCCAGCCGAGCGGCTCCATGGTCTGCGCGGCGACCATGTCGGACATCAGGAGTTTCGGGGCGACCGAGGCGGCGAGTATGAACAGGACGAACAGTCCGCTCAGCACCCGGCCGGTCCAGACGGCGGGCGAGGCCGTCATTGGCCCGGCTTCCAGCCTTCGGCCGGAATGGTGTTGACCATCCACGGCACGCCGAATTTGTCGATCAGGGCGCCGTAGCCGGGCGACCAGAAGGTCTCGTCGAACGGCATGACCGGCTTGCCGCCTTCGATCAGGGCGTCGTACCAGCGCCGCGCCTCGGCCTTGTCTTCGGTGTGCAGGGTGACGTCGAAGCCGTTCTTCGGCTTGTCGATCCCGGGCGCCCAGTCCAGGTCCATGTCCGCACCCATGATCGCCTGATCGCCGACCTGCAGCCAGCAGTGCATCAGCCAGTCCTTGTACTGGGGGCCGACCGGCATGTCGGGCGGGGCGTCGCCATAGGGCATGGCCGCGGTGACCTCGCCGCCCAGGACCTTTGCGTAGAACTCGAACGCTTCGCGGCACTGTCCGCGGAAGCTGAGGCTGGTGACGATCTTCATGGTCTTGCTCCTCGACCCGGTTGATCCAAACGCAGGACGCAGTGGCGTCGTTACTGATCCGTCCGGCGGGCCATCCTCAGGACGCGCCGCCCTTCGCCAGAAAGGCTTCCAGCCGCTCGAAGGTGCTGGTCCAGCCGTGTTTGTGGCCGGTCAGGCTCTGCTCCGACTTCAGCCCCTCGTGGGTGAAGTCCATCAGGGTTCCGCCGCCGGGCGCGTCGCTGAGCTGGACCGTGACCAGGGTGTCGACCGGCGGGCCGTCCTCGTGCGACTCGTCCCATTTGAAGGTGAAGACCAGCCGCTGGTCCGGCACGATCTCGCGGTAGATCCCGCCCTGCCACAGGTCCTGACCGGTGTCGGGCGAGCGCAGACAGGCGCGCCAGGCGCCGCCGACCCTCAGGTCCTGGGTGGCGCTGACCGCGGGCCATTCGACCGGACCCAGCCACAGCACAATGACCTCGGGGTTCGTCCACGCCCGCCACACCAGCGCCCGCGGCGCGTCGAAGAAGCGCTGCATCCGCAGGGTGGGTCGGGTTTCTGTGGTGTCGATGAAGGTCATCGGGCGGGCTCTTCGGCGGGTCCGGTCGAGGGCCGGGGAGGGCGTCAGTGGGTCTTCAGCAGTTCAGCCAGCTGGTCGGCGCACGTGCCCCAGCCTTCATGGAAGCCCATGGCCTCGTGCTGCTTCATCGTCTCGGTGTTCCAGTGGCGCGCCGTGGCGACGTATTCGGTCTTGCCGTCGTCTCTCGGCGTCAGCTCCACCGTGCCGACCATGAACGGCTGGCCGGCCGGCTGCCAGTCCGGGGTGAGGGCGTCGGTCGTGATCCAGCGGCGGTTCGGGATGGCCTCGAGAAAGATTCCGCTGTTGGGAAAACGCTCGCCGTCCGGACCGTGCATGACGAAGTTGAAGACGCCGCCGGGGCGCGGGTCGATCCGCACGTCCGAGATCGTCCACGGCCGCGGCGCGAACCACTGCTGCAGCAGTTCCGGCGTCATCCAGGCCTTCCAGATGGCCTCGGGCGTGGCGTCGAGCACGCGGCGCAGGGTCAGCACGTGCTGATGCGCCGCCCCGTCCGTGTTGCAGGGGTTTTCTTCAGTGTCCTGGGCCATTCGGGTCTCCCTTCTGGATCTTCCTGAGGTAGGCGTCGAGCCGGTCGAAGCTGGCGTCCCAATAGCGGCGGTAGTGCTCCAGCCAGTCGGCGACGCCCTTCATCCCCATCGGTTCGAGACGGGCGGGCCGCCACTGGGCCTCGCGGCCCCGGCTGACCAGCCCGGCCTTCTCCAGCACCTTCAGATGCTTCGACACGGCCGGCAGGCTCATGTCGAACGGCTCGGCCAGGTCGTTGACGCTGGCCTCGCCCTCGCACAGCCGCGCCAGGATGGCCCGACGGGTCGGGTCGGCCAGGGCGGCGAATTTGAGGCTGAGCGGGTCGGTCTGCATGAGCGTGTCTTGTATCTAACTGGAAGGTTAAATGCGTCGGTCGCACCGGGTTGTCAACCGGACGGTTAAATAAATTTCGGGAGCGCCGTCATGAGCGTCCGACCCGGTCAGCCGCCCTGACGGTTCCCCAAAGGGCCGGGGTCGCCTAGCGTGGTCTCCGGATGCCGGAGAGTCCCCATGTCGTTGTTCCTCACCGCCCTCGCGGCGCTTTCGCTGCAGACCGCCCCCGAGCAGCAGGCCGCCGCCGCGCTGGACCGGATGCACGCCGCCGCCGCCCGCGCCGACTCCGCCGCCTGGGCCGCGCGGCTGGCGCCGGATCTGGTCTGGATCGGCAACGAGACCTCCGAGCGCTGGGACCGCGACGCCTTCCTCGCCTTCGCCGCCCCGATCTTCGCGCGCGGCGAGGGCTGGACCTATTCGGCCCGGGAGCGTCACGTCGCCCTGGCGCCCGATCCCTGCGCCTGCGTCGCCTGGTTCGACGAGGTGCTGGACAGCGCCACCTACGGCACGGCCCGGGGCGAGGGGATGCTGGTCCGCACGGGCGACGACTGGCGCGTGCTGCGCTATGCCCTGAGCTATCCGATCCCCAACGACCTCGCCAACGGCATGACGGCCGAGATCAAGGCCTTCGAGGCGGCGACGCCCGTGGCGGACGCGCCCGGCGAGGCGGCCGACACGTCCGAGGAGACCGCCGCCGCCGCGACCCTGGACGCCTTGCATGGCGCGGCCTCCGCCGCCGACGGCGCGACCTATTTCGATCTGTTCACGCCCGACGCGACCTATATCGGCACCGACGTGACCGAGCACTGGTCCATCGCCGAATTCCGGGCCTATGCCGAACCGTATTTCGCGCGGGGCAGGGGCTGGACCTATACGCCCCGGTCGCGCTCCCTGACCCTCGCGCCGCTGGATTGCCGCTGCGTCGTCTGGTTCGACGAGGCCCTCGACAGCGACAGCTACGGCACAAGCCGCGGGACGGGCGTCCTTGTGCGCGGCGAGGACGGCAGGTGGCGCGTGGCTCTCTACGCCCTGACCTTCCCCATCCCCAACGCCCTCGCCCGGGATATGACCGCCCGGATCCGCGCCGCCGCCGGCCAGCCATCGCCCTCGTAGAAGGCCGCCTGCGCCGGGCTCAGTCTGAGCCGGGGCGAGAGTCTCGTATGCGACCCGAAAAAATGTGCGCGGATCCCGGGAGGCCTACAGCCTGCGGGGCCGCGGGCGAAGCCGGGCCTGGACGGCGGCGCGGCGTGGATTGAAGGATGGCAAAGACCCCGCCCCGTGGGCATTGAAGCACTACAGCACGGGCATGCGTCAAAAGCGGTCGCAGGGGTTCGGACGGGTCTCGAACCCGCTTTTCGAAGGGGCGGACGTAGCGGATTCAGGGGGCGAGAGTAGCGGGTCGGGAGGGGCGGGAGTCTCCATGCCGGCGGCGGGCGCGTCGCCCCGGGGAAAAACGGAACGTATGGCCAACTCCGGCCGCGACCGCTAACACCGCCGGATGGATTTCACCGACGACGCCTTCGTCCTGTCCGCCCGCGCCCATGGCGACACCGGCGTGGTCGTCGAACTGCTGACGGAAGAACACGGCCGCCGCGCCGCCTATGTCGCCGGCGGGGCCTCGCGCAAGATGAAGCCCTTCCTCCAGGCCGGGGCGCGGGTCACGGCGGAGTATCGCGCCCGCACCTCGGACCACCTCGGCTCGGCCCGGCTGGAGCCGGTGGGGGAGGGGCCCAGCGCCCTGTTCGACGACCCGCTGGCCCTGACGGGCCTCGCCGCCGCCGCCGCGGTGGTGCAAGGGGCGCTGCCCGAGCGCGAACCCCATCCCGGCGCCTTTCTGGCCTTTGAGGCGTTGATGAGCGCCTTCGCCCTGCCGGATGTCTGGCCTGCCATCTTCGTGCGCTTCGAGGCGGGCCTGCTCGAGGATCTGGGGTTCGGCCTCGACCTGTCGCGCTGCGCCGTCACCGGGAGCATGGACGACCTGATCTGGGTCAGCCCGCGCACCGGCCGCGCCGTCAGCCGCGAGGCCGGCGAACCCTATGCGGACAAGCTGCTCAGGTTGCCGCCTTTCATGCTCGGGGCCCAGGCGGGCCTTTCCGAGGGCGATGTCAGGGACGGACTGGCCCTGACCGGGCATTTCCTCGAGCAGTTCGTCTTCCATGCGCAGAACCGGCCGCTGCCGCCGGCGCGGGTCTGGATGCTGGAGCGGCTGGCGAATGAGGCGTGGACGGATCAAGCGTAGCCATAAGGCCACGGCGGATCCACTTTGACGCCCCGAAGGCCACTCGTCACGAAATCTCGCAACGTCGGTTACCGTACCGTCGTCAGCCCGGTCTAGCCCCGATCCGCGCTGTCGCGCCGCAATCCAAATGAGGGCTCAACTTGACCTATCACCGCCTCCTGGCAGGAGCGTCCCTGCTCGCCATCACGCTCGCCTGCAGCCTGCTGGCGCCGGCCGCCGTCTCGGCCCAGGCCATTGTCACCGGTCCCGAAGGCCCGACCAACCTGGATGACGTCGTTGTCTTCGGGCTCGGTCAGAGCCGGCAGCAGGCTTCGATCACCGAGGCCGCCATCGCCGTCGAGGCGCCGGGCACAAGCCCGCTGAAGGCGATCGAGCGCCTGCCGGGCGTCAGTTTCCAGTCGGCCGACGCCTTCGGAAACTATGAATGGTCGGCCCGCATCACCCTGCGCAGCTTCAACCAGAACCAGCTCGGCTTCACCCTGGACGGCCTGCCGCTGGGCGACATGAGCTACGGCGCCCACAACGGCCTGCACATTTCGCGCGCCATCATCTCCGAGAACGTGGCCCGCGTTGACGTGGCCCAGGGCTCGGGCGCGCTCGGCACCGCCTCCAGCAGCAATCTGGGCGGCGCCATTCAGTTCATCAGCCGTCGTCCGGCCGACGATTTCGGCTTCGACCTGGCCGGGACCTACGGCAGCGAGGACACCCTGCGCGGCTTCGTCCGCCTCGACTCGGGCGCCTTCGGCCCCGCCGACACCGCGCTGTCGCTGTCCTACGTCGACCACAGCATGGAGAAGTGGAAGGGCGTCGGCGAGCAGAACCAGCAGCAGATCAACTTCAACCTGGTTCAACCGATCGGCCGCGGCGAGATCACCGGCTTCATCAACCATTCCGAACGTCGCGAGAACGACTACCAGGACATGTCGCTGGATCAGATCGCCCGCCTCGGCCGTGACTGGGACAACGTCTCGGGCGACTATGCCCTGGCGGTGCTGATCGCCGACATCGCCAACAACCGCGGCGACACCGGCGCGCCGGTGACCAACGCGGCGGCGGGCACGGTCTATCCGACGCCGATCGCGACCGTCGATGACGCCTATTTCGACGCCGCGGGCCTGCGCGACGACACCCTCGGCGCCCTGACGCTGAACTACCCGGTCAACGACATGCTGTCGGTCTCGCTGACCGGCTATGGCCACAAGAATGAAGGCCAGGGCCTGTGGTGGACCCCCTATCTCGCGACCCCGGCCGGCGCGCCCGACCAGTCCGGCGCGGCGATCACCAGCCCCAGCCCGATCTCGGTCCGCACGACCGAATATGACATCGAGCGTCGCGGCCTGATCGGTTCGGCCACCCTGGTGGTCGGCGATCACGAGGTCACGGGCGGCTTCTGGCTGGAGCAGAACGACTTCAACCAGGCCCGTCGTTTCTACGGCCTGTCCCGCGCCGCCAATACGCGCGACTCGCTCGACTTCCTCGCCAATCCCTTCGCCACCCAGTGGGAATACGACTTCGAGACCGAGACCTCCCTGTTCTACATCCAGGACAGCTGGTCGATCACCGAGGCCCTGACCCTCAACGCCGGCTTCAAGTCGCTGGCGGTCGAGAACACGGCCACGACGGTCGTCGGCGCCAACAAGACAGGCTCGATCAAGGCGGAAGACAATTTCCTGCCCCAGGTCGGCGTCGCCTGGGACGTCAACGGCGATCACCAGCTGTTCGCCTCCTATGCCGAAAACCTGCGGGCCTATGAGTCCTCGGCCACGTCCGGTCCGTTCTCGGCCACGGCGGCCGGCTTCGCGGCCCTGCGGGCCACCCTGGAGCCGGAAAGCTCCAAGACCCTCGAGGCCGGCTGGCGCTTCCGTTTCGACCAGCTTCAGGGTTCGGTCGCTGTCTATGACGTCCAGTTCGAGAATCGCCTGCTGGGCGTCGCCCTCGGCGCCCCGATCCTGGGTCTCGGCAGCGGCATCCAGAACGTCGGTTCGGTCAAGAGCCGCGGCTTCGAAGCCGCCGCTGTGTGGTCGTTCACGGACGACTGGTCGGCCTTCGGCTCGTTCAGCTACAACGACTCGACCTATGAGGACGACGTTCGTGACGGCACCGGGGCGCTGGTGGCCGCTACCGCCGGCAAGACCGTGGTGAACACGCCCGAGACCCTGGCCCGGGCCGAACTGGCCTACGACAACGGCAGCCTCTACGGAACCCTCGCGGGAGCCTTCACCGGCGAACGCTTCTCCACCTACCTGAACGATGAATCGGTCGGTTCCTACACCCTGTTTGAACTGACCGCCGGCTATCGCTTCATCGATCGCGGCGACTGGCTGGACGGGACGGAGGTCCAGTTCAACGTGACCAACCTGCTCGATGAAGACCATATCTCGACGGTCGGTTCGGGCGGCTTCCAGAACAGCGCCGGTCGTCAGACCTTCCTGCCGGGCGCGCCGCGTCAGGCGTTTGTGACCGTGCGCCGTCATTTCTGATCGCGTACAAGGACGGGGCGCATCGAGACGGTGCGCCCCGTCTGTTTTTCCAGTTCCACGGATGACGAGATGAACGGTCTCTCGAGACGCGGCCTGATGGCTGCAACCGCCGGCGCAGGCCTGATCGCCGGCGCCGCCCGGGCGGCGCCCGATCCGCATCCGCAGGCGGAACGCACCCTGACCCGGATCGCCTTCGGGTCCTGCGCCAACGCCGAAAAGCCGCAGCCGATCTGGGACGCCGTGCTGGCCGCCCGGCCCGACCTGTTCATCTTCCTCGGCGACAACGTCTATCTCGACACCCGCGACCCCGAGGTCATGCGCCGCAAATACGCGCTATTGGCCGCCCAGCCCGGCTTCCAGCGGCTGAAGGCGACCACGCCCATCCTGGCCATCTGGGACGACCACGACTACGGCGAGAACGACGCCGGGGCCGACTATCCGATGAAGGAAGAGAGCCGCCGGCTGTTCCTGGACTTCTTCGGCGAACCGGCCGACAGCCCACGGCGGTTGCGCGACGGCATCTATACGGCTCACGTCTTCGGGCCGCCCGGACGCCGGGTGCAGGTCATCCTGCCCGACCTGCGCTGGAACCGCACCCCGCTGGTCCCGCTGGAACTGGGCGGCCAGGACTATGACGCCTGGATCGAGAAGCGCACCGAGGCCGGCGAGCCGACGCCCGGCCCCTATGCCCGCAACCCGGAGACCATGGCCACCCAGCTGGGCGAAACCCAGTGGCGCTGGCTGGAGGAGCAACTGTCGGTCCCGGCCGATCTTCGCCTGTTCGGATCCAGCCTTCAGGTCGTGGCCGATTTCCCCGGCTGGGAAGGCTGGATCAATTTCGCCCACGACCATCAGCGCCTGATCGCCGCCATCCGCGAGCGCCGGGCCGACCGCCTGATCTGCCTGTCGGGCGACACCCACTACGCCGAAATTTCGCGGCTGGACGTCAACACCCCCTATCCGCTGTGGGACATCACCTCGTCGGGCCTCACCGAGGTCTGGCCCGTTCTGCCGCCCAATGCGCGACGGGTCGGGGAGGCGTATCGGGACCGGAATTTCGGCCTGCTGACCGTGGGCTGGGACGCCGCCCGACCGACCGTCCTGGCCGAAATCCGTGACGTCGCCGGCGCGGTCCGGCTGGAACAGGCGATCCGACTCGACGATCTGGTCGCGCGCGGCGGCTGAGGACGCTTGCCCACAGGCTGACGCGCAGACGCCCCCCGTTCCGGCGGGTCCGCGCTAGACTTCCGGCTCCAGACCGCCGATTCGGACACCATGACCGTTCACACCCCGCCGCCGGAAGGCGGACGCATCATAGACGAGCCGATGAGCGAGGCGCTGTCGCGCCGCTATCTCGCCTATGCGCTGTCGACCATCACCAACCGCGCCCTGCCGGACGTGCGCGACGGCTTCAAGCCGGTGCACCGGCGCATCATGTACGCCATGCACCAGATGCGGCTGAACCCGCAGGCGGCGGCGCGCAAATGCGCCAAGGTCGTCGGCGAGGTCATGGGCGGCTACCACCCGCACGGCGACGCCTCGATCTATGACGCCCTGGTGCGTCTGGCCCAGGACTTCTCGCAGCGCTATCCGCTGGTCGACGGCCAGGGCAATTTCGGCAATATCGACGGCGATAACGCCGCGGCCATGCGCTACACCGAGTGCAAGCTGACCGCCGCCGCCGTCCTGCTGATGGAGGGCATCGACCAGGACTCGGTGGACTTCAAGGCCACCTATGACGACCAGGACGAAGAGCCGATCGTCCTGCCCGCCGGCTTCCCCAATCTTCTGGCCAACGGCTCGTCGGGCATCGCCGTCGGCATGGCCACCTCGATCCCGCCGCACAACGTCGGCGAGCTGATCGACGCCTGTCACCTGCTGCTGGAACGCCCCGAGGCCACGACGGAAGAGCTCGCCGGCATCGTCCCGGGCCCTGACTTCCCGACCGGCGGCGTCGCCGTCGAGGGCCACGCCGCCATCCTCGAGGCCTATGAGACGGGGCGGGGCGGGGTGCGGCTGCGGGCCCGCTGGGAGACCGAGGACCTCGGCCGCGGCGTCTGGCGCATCATCGTCACCGAAATGCCCTACCAGGTGCAGAAGTCGAAGCTGATCGCCGACCTGGCCGACCTGATCGAGCACAAGAAGGCGCCCCTGCTGGGCGACGTCCGCGACGAGTCGGCCGAGGACATCCGGCTGGTCATCGAGCCGAAGAGCCGCACCGTCGAACCCGAGGTGCTGATGGAGAGCCTGTTCAAGCTCTCCGATCTCGAGGTCCGCTTCCCGATCAACATGAACGTGCTGGACGCCACCGGCACCCCGCGCGTCATGGGTCTGAAGGCCTGTCTGCAGGCCTTCCTCGATCACCGCCGCGAAGTCCTCGTCCGCCGCGCCGGCTGGCGCATCGACCGGGTCGAGAAGCGGCTGCACCTGCTGGAAGGCCTGAGGATCGTCTTCCTCAACCTCGACGAGGTCATCCGCATCGTTCGCGAGGAGGAGCAGCCCAAGGCCGTCCTGATCGCCCGCTTCGGCCTCAGCGAACTCCAGGCCGACTTCATCCTCGACACCCGACTGCGCCAGCTGGCGCGGATCGAGGAAATGACGATCGAGAACGAATACAAGATGCTGGCCGACGAACTTGCCGCGCTGCAGTCGCTGTCGTCGTCGCCGGCCAAACAGTGGAAACAGGTCGGCAAGGACCTGGAGGCCGTGCGCAAGGCCCTGGTCTCGCCGCGCCGCACCACCATCGCCGAAGCCGTGGATGCGTCGGCGTTCGCCTCCGTCGAGGCCTTCATCCCGCGCGAGGCCATCACCGTCATCCTGTCCGAACGCGGCTGGATCCGGGCGGCCAGGGGCAAGGTCGAGGACCCGTCGGAGCTGAAGTTCAAGGAGGGCGACAGCCTCGCCTTCCTCGTGCCCGGCTATACGACCGACAAGCTGCTGGTGGCCGCCTCGGACGGGCGCATCTTCACCGTCGGCGCCGACAAGCTGGCCTCGGCCCGCGGCCACGGCGAGCCGCTGCGCCTGATGATCGACCTCGACGAAAAGGCCGGGATCGTCAATCTGCTGATGCACCAGCCGGGCGGGAAACTGCTGATCGCCTCGAAGGCCGGCTACGGCTTCATCGCCCCCGAGGACGAACTGCTGGCCCAGAAGCGCGGCGGCAAACAGGTGCTGAACGGCGAGATGCTGGCCGCCATCCGGGTCACGGGCGACCATGTCGCGGCGATCGGCGACAACATCAAGGCGCTGATCTTCCCGCTCGCCGACCTGCCCGAGATGGGGCGCGGCAAGGGGGTGAAGCTGCAGAGCTACAAACAGGGCGGCCTCGCCGATGTCGCCGTCTTCGATGGCGCCCACGGCCCCGAATGGGTCGACGGCGGCGCCCGCCGCCGCAACTGGCCCGACTGGAAGGACTGGCTCGGCAAACGCGCCGGGGCCGGGCGGCAGGGCCCGAGGGGGCTCAGGAAGTTCAGGTGACGCCGATTTCACTATCGAGCGCCGTTATGGCGCCCGATAATCGCTGAACGGTCGATCATCGGCCGAGCTTGGAGACCGCCATGCTGACCACCCTGATCGTCATCGCCGTCATCGTCGCCGTGGTGCTGTTCGTCATCGTCGGCGCCTACAACAGGCTGGTCGCCCTCGACCAGCGCGCCGACCAGTCGTTCGCCGACATCGACGTGCAGCTGAAGCAGCGCCAGGACCTGATCCCCAATCTGGTCGAGACGGTGAAGGGCTACGCCTCGCACGAGCGCGCCACCCTCGACGCCGTCACCCAGGCCCGGGCCGCCGCCGCCGGCGCGACCTCGGTCAACGACAAGGTCCAGGCCGAGAACATGCTGACCGCCTCGCTCGGCCGCCTGTTCGCCGTGGCCGAGGCCTATCCGGACCTCAAGGCCAACACCAACTATCTGGAGCTGCAGCGCGAGCTGTCGGACATCGAGAACAAACTGGCCGCCGCCCGCCGCTTCTTCAACAACGCCGTGTCCGAGTTCAACGCCGTGCGCCGCCAGTTCCCGACCGTCCTGTTCGCCGGCATGGTCGGCTTCGGCTCGGACAAGCCCTTCTTCGACGTCGGCGAGGGCGAGCGCGCCACGATGACGGCCGCCCCGCCCAAGGTCAGCTTCTCGGCGTAAGGGGCTGATTTGATGGCCGCCGTCGGGCTCCAGACCCATATCTGGGCGAACAATACCCGCTCGGTTCTGCTGCTGGCCGGCTTCCCGGTGCTGATGATCTTCATCATCTACGGGCTGCAGCTGGTCCTGATGGGGTTCGGCTTCCTGCCGGGGACGGGGCGCGGCCTCGGCGACGACATGGCCCTGGCCGCCTCCTGGCTGGGCGGCACCGTGCCCCTGGCCTTCGTCGTCGCCGGCATCTGGTTCGCCATCTCCTACTTCGGCAGCCAGACCATGATCGACCTGATGACCGGGGCCCGGAAGGTTGAGAGGAAATCTGAGCCAGACCTGTATAACCTGCTGGAAAACCTCGCCATCTCGCGCGGCCTGCGCACCCCGACCCTGCGCGTGATCGACAACGACAGCCTCAACGCCTTCGCCACCGGCCTGCATGAGGGCCAGTACAGCGTCACCGTCACCCGCGGTCTCGTGAACACCCTGACCCGCGAGGAGCTCGAGGCGGTGCTGGCCCATGAGCTGACCCACGTCATCAACAAGGACGTGCGGACCATGGTGATCGCCTCGATCTTCGCGGGCATCATCAGCGTCATCGCCGAACTGGTGTTCCGGGGGCTGCTCTATTCACGCGGCGGCGGCCGGCGGGACAACAAGAACGCCATGCCGCTGATCCTGATCGGCCTGGCCTTCGCCGCCGTCGGCTTCGCCCTCGCCATCGTCATCCGCATGCTGCTGTCGCGGACCCGGGAATATGTCGCCGACGCCGGGGCGGTCGAACTCACCAAGAACCCCGACGCCATGATCTCCGCCCTGCGCAAGGTCGAGGGCCGGTCGTCGTTGAAGGGCCCGGACGAGCTGCAGCAGCTGTTCCTCGACAACCAGCCGAACGGGGTCGGCCTCGAGGGTCTGTTCGCCACCCACCCGTCGATCCAGAAGCGGGTCGACGCCTTGGTCAGGTTCGGGGGAGGGCGGGATCCCGGCCCGTGGAGCGGTGGCGCCTTCGCCCCCACGCCTCTCGACTACGAGACCTCGACGCCCGTCGCGGGCTGATCGACCAGCCGCTCCCAGCCCAGCCGGGTCAGCTGCTCCATCGGCCGGAAGTCGGCCTTGTAGTCCATCTTGCGCGAGCCCCGGACCCAGTAGCCGAGGTAGACGAACGGCAGGTTCACCGCCGTCGCCTGTCGCACATGGTCGAGAATGGCGAACCGCCCGAGGCTGCGGGCCTCCATCGTCGGCTCGAAGAAGCTGTAGACCATCGACAGCCCGTCCCCGAGCAGGTCCGTCAGGCAGACCCCGACCAGATCGCCGGGCCCGCCGTCGGGCGAGGGCAGGCGGTATTCGATCAGATGGGTGCGGACGGCGGTGTCCTCGACCATGGCGACATAGTCGAGCCAGCCCATGGCGCTCATCCCGCCCCCGGGGTGACGGCCGTTCAGATACCGGCGCAGCAGGTCGAACTGCTCGGTCGTGGCCTCGGCCTCGACCAGATCCCGCGACAGGTCGGCGTTGCGCTTCAGCACCCGGCGCTGCGACCGCGAGAAGGCGAACTCGGGCACGGGCAACCGCACCGAGACGCAGGCGTCGCACGCCTCGCAGGCCGGCCGGTAGGCGATGTTCTGGCTGCGGCGGAACCCCGCCTGGGTCAGCTCGTCGTTGACGTGAGCCCCCTCGCTGAACGGCAGGTTGGCGAACACCTTCCGCTCGGTCTGGCCGGGCAGATAGGGGCAGGGGGCCACCGAGGTCATGTAGAAGCGAAGCTGGCGCTGGGGAACAAAGGTCACGGCGCTACATCCGCATCCAATTTCGCCGACAATCTGGCAACCGTCCCGTCATGGGACGATTTGCGCCCGCGTCGCCCCGCGGGGCAAGCCCGTTCACCCCACACGCGCGTGCGGGGCGGGCGGTCACAGGCTGGTGTCCGTGGGCAGCACCGGCGCCTCGCGCAACAGCACGATGGCGATGCGTCGGTTGCCGGCCAGGGTCGGGTCGTCGGGGTAGAGCGGGTCCGAGCCCGCCTTGCCCGACACCTGGTAGACCCGATCCGCGTCGACGCCCGCGGCCTGCAGGATCAGCCGCGAGGCGTTGGCGCGCGCCGACGACAGGGTCCAGTCGTTCGGACCGGTCGCGCGGCTCGAGCCCGGCGCGGCCGAGGTGTGGCCCGTCACCGAAATGCGGTTGGGCAGCTGGGTGATGACTTTGGAGATGGTCCGCAGCAGCAGCTGGGCCCGCGGGTTGGGCCGCGCCGAATTCTGCTCGAACATCGAGCGGCCTTCCTGGTCGACCAGCTGGATACGCAGCCCCTCGGGCGTCTGGTCGATGATCAGCTGTTTCGACAGTTCGGCCAGCTCTGGCATCGACTGCATGGCCTGGCGCAGCGATTCGGCGGCCGACGAGAACTCTGCGGCCTCGCGCCGGGCGATCTCCTCGCGCAGGGCTTCCTCGCTGGCGGCGGCGAGGTTCTGACTTTGACCGGCTTCCGGAGGCGCGTCGGCGGGGGCCTCGGGAGCCAGCTGTTCGATCACCGACATGGCCCCGGCGCCCTTGGCGCCGTCGTCGCCCAGTGAGGTTCCGCCGAGGATGCCGCCCGAGCCCGACGTCGTCTGCGACACGCTGGCGGGCGCGAAATATTCGGCGATGCCGCGCTTCTGTTCCGGGTCGGTCGTATTGATCAGCCACATCAGCAGGAAGAAGGCCATCATCGCCGTGACGAAGTCGGCATAGGCCACCTTCCACGCGCCGCCATGGTGGCCGCCGCCGACGACCTTCTTGACCTTCTTGATGAGGATCGGGCGATCGCTCATGGACATCGGACGCGGCCTCGACAGTCGAACCAGAGCTGACGATGGACGCCGCAAGGTTAAGACCACGTTTCCCATACCGCGCGGTCTTGCTCCGGAGCGGGCCGTCCCCTAGTCGTCGCCCTGTGAGCACGCCCCTCGATCCCGCGTCCGACATTCCCGCCTACCGCCGCGCGCTGGGCGGTTTCGCGACCGGCGTCTGCGTGGTGACCGCCCATACGGAGGAGGGGCCCTTCGGCATCACGGTCAACTCCTTCACCTCGGTGTCCCTGAAGCCGCCGCTGGTGCTGTGGTGCCTGGATCGCGCCTCCGATCGGCACAACGCCTTCGCGGCCGCCGACCGCTTCGCCGTACACATGTTGCCGGCCGAGGACCGGGAGATGTCGGACCGCTTCGCCTGGGGCGTCTGCCGCCTGTCGTCGGACGAGTTCGACAGCTCCAGCGCCGAACCGCCGCGACTGAAGAACGCCCTGACCCGGCTGGACTGCATCGCAAGCCAGCGCATCGTCATGGGTGACCATCTGACCATTGTGGGCGCGGTGCAGGGCTTCGAGACCCGGCCCGGGGCGGCCCTTGTCTACTATCGCGGCCGCTACGGGGTCGCGCCGGAGCCTCAGGAATGAAGATCGGTTTTGCAGGTCTGGGCGTGATGGGCGGTCCCATGGCGCGGCATCTGGTTCATGCGGGACATGAAGTCGCCGGCTTCAACCGTTCCGCCCGCAAGGCCCGATCCTGGGCCGAAGTCAGCGGCGGCCGGTTCGCCGCGTCGGTCGCCGAGGCGGCGAGCGGCGCGGATTTGCTCATCCTGTGCGTCGGCAATGACGACGATGTCCGGCAGGTGGTGATCGAGGCGCTGCCGCACCTGGCCGAAGGTGCGATCATCGTCGATCATACGACGACCTCTGCGAAGGTGGCGCGCGAGATGTCGGCCCTGGCGGCCGGACAGGGCCGCGCCTTCATCGACGCGCCGGTTTCGGGCGGTCAGGCCGGGGCCGAAAACGGTCAGCTCAGCGTCATGGCCGGGGGTGACGCCGCCGCCCTGGCGAAGGCTGAACCGGCGCTGACGGCCTATTCGAAGGCCGTGAAACATATGGGCCCGTCGGGTGCGGGCCAGCTGACCAAGATGGTCAACCAGATCGCCATAGCGGGCGTCGTCCAGGGTCTGGCCGAGGCGGTCCATTTCGCCGAGGTCGCCGGGCTCGACACGGGCGCAGCCTATGACGCCATATCGAAGGGCGCCGCCCAGTCCTGGCAGATGGACAACCGCTGGAAGACGATGGCCGAAGGCCGCTTCGATTTCGGCTTCGCCGTCGACTGGATGCGCAAGGATCTGGGCCTCGTGCTTGACGAGGCCCGCGTCAACGGCGCGCACCTGGCGCTGACGGCGCTGGTGGATCAATTCTATTCCGAAGTGCAGTCGATGGGGGGCGCGCGATGGGACACGTCGAGCCTGGCGGCGCGTCTGCAGGACCGGAAGCCTTTCGTCTCAACGTGACAGCCGACACAAGACCTTTACCGCGCGGTCGTCGCCGCGTGGCCGCCCTGTAACAGCTCGACCGTAAACCTGCACCGCATCGGGCAGGGGGCGGCGCATGGTTCAGATTCGCTTCGTTGCGGGACTTGTCCGGCGTGGGCGTCTGACGCTTGGAGGCCGCCCGCGCGTCAAGGCCGTCCTGATCATCGCCCTGGCGCTCGGCGCGGTTCCATTGATGGGGAACGCGCGCACAGCGTCGCTGGCCAGTCGCTCTGGCGACCCTGTCGCGTCATCGACCGCGACCGGGCATCATGACTACGCCGGTCTGGTTCACGTCCACACGACCTATTCGGACGACGCCAACGGAACCTATGAAAGCCTCGCCCGGGTCGCCGGTGATCAGGGAATCCGGTTCCTGATCGTGACAGATCACGACACGCTGAAGGCCATCGAGGACGGGAAACAAGGCTGGCGCGAAGGCGTCCTGATGCTGACCGGCGTGGAAAGCGCCCGACCGGAAGGTCACCTGCTGGGCATGGACATAGAGACGGCGCCGAGCCGTCGCGAAATCCCCACGTCGACCTACCTCCGATCGATCCGGGGGCAGGCCGGGCTCACCGTCCTGGCCCATCCCGCGCATCGCAAATGGGCTTGGGACGGCCCAATCGATGACCGTGTCGACGGGATCGAAATCCTGGATCTGGCGGACCAGTTCTACGCGGCGCCGCTGCAGGCCAAGCTGGCGGCCGTCAGCATGCTGCCCGTGAACCGCATGGCGGGCTATCTGGAACTGGGAACCGAGGCGGCGCCCGCGCTCCGCATATGGGACCGGATCAGCCAGGAGCGCCGGTTTGTCGGCCTGTACGCCGCTGACCTGCACCAGGCCATAGAGCTTTGGGGCGACGAGACGGTGGTCTTTCCGCCGGCGGAGGACGTCATGCGGATCGCCCGCAACCATATTGTATCGGTCAAGGCCTTCTCGGGAGAGTTCACCGCCGATTCGGCTTTGGTGTATGGCGCGATCCGGGCCGGACATCTGTACGTAGCGCTGGACGTCCTGGCCGACGCCACCGGTTTCATGTTCAAGGCGAGCAATCGCGAGGCCGTGGCCTGGATGGGTGACGAAATACACGCCGGACCAGGAACGCGGTATACTGTGGAGTTGCCGTCGAGCGCCCGGAGGCTGGGAGCGGTCGTTCGTGTCCTGCGTAACGGGCTCGAGGTTGCGCATTCTGCGCCAGGACAGCGGATCTACGATTATTCGGACGACCGGCCGGGCGTCTATCGGGTGGAGGTCACCACCATGGTTCCAACCGCGTTCGGGGCTGATCGCGAGATGACCTGGATCTACGCGAACCCCATCTATGCCAGGGATCCGGATCTCTGACCCAGGCGATATTTCGCATAATATATCTTATGC
>NZ_JBAZOS010000005.1:0-129457 GCF_041648615.1 Brevundimonas sp. | reverse complement strand
GGCGGCGCCTCGACGCTCAACGGGACGAGCGGCGCGGGCAATGTGATCGTGCAGGCCGGCACGCTGAGCCTCGGCGCCTCGAACCGTCTGGCGGACAACGCCACGGTCTCGGTGGCCTCGGGTTCGACCCTGGACCTCGGCGCCTTTGACGACACGGTCGGTCTGGCGTTGCTGAACGGGACGCTGGCGGGCGCGGGCACGCTGACGGCCGGCGAGTACGACCTGAACGGCGCGACGGTGAACGCCAACCTCGGCGCCGGGAACCTGTTCAATGTCGGCGGCGTCTCGACGCTGAGCGGGACCAGCGGCGCGGCCAATGTGATCGTGCAGGCCGGGACGTTGAGCCTGGGCGCCTCCGACCGTCTCGCCGATACGGCCACGGTCTCTGTGGCTTCGGGTTCGACCCTGGACCTCGGCGCCTTTGACGACACGGTCGGTCTGGCGCTGCTGAACGGGACGCTGGCGGGGACGGGCACGCTGACGGCGGGCCAGTACCAGCTGAACGGCGCGACGGTGAACGCCAACCTGGGCGCCGGAGCCCTGTTCAACCTGGGCGGGGTTTCGACCCTGACCGGGACGGCGGCGGCGGAGCAGATCTCGCTCAACGCCGGCACGCTGCGGCTCGGCGCCTCCGGGCGCCTGTCGGATACGGCCACGGTCTCGGTGGCCACGGGCGCGACCTTCGCCCTCAACGGCTTCAACGAGCGCATCGGCGCCCTGTACGGAACCGGCGACGTCAACGTCGGCGCGGGCAGCCTGACCTTCGGCGGGGTCGAGTCCGGCTTCGGCGGACGTCTGTCGGGCGCGGGCTCGCTGGTCCACACCGGCGGCCTGTTCACCCTTATGGGCGATCACACCGTCGCCTCGATCAGCAACACCGGCGGCGAGCTGCGCTTCCTCGGCGCGACCACCGGCGGCCTGTCGGCCTCGGGCGGCAGCGTGACCGGGGCGGGCACGATCGGCGGGGCCCTGAGGGCCTCCAACGGCGCGATCCTGTCGCCCGGCCTGGCCGGCGTCCAGGACGGGGTCGGCGGCTTCATCGCCGGCGGCCTGACGCTGAACGGCGGCGCCCTGGCCATCGACGTGCTGGGCAAGTCGGGCGGCGCCCGGATCGACCAGCTGCGCATCAACGGCGCGGCGACCCTCACAGGCGGTCTTCTGAGGCCGACCTTCCAGGGATCGGCGGCGACGGACTTCGACTTCTCGACCCGCTATCTGTTCCTGCAGGCCAACAATCTGGTGGGGACCTTCGCCAACGGCGGAAGCTTCACCGCGGCGGGTCCGGAGAACCTGTTCTGGCGGGTCCGCTACGACCTGAGCCCGAACGCGGCGGTGCTGGAACTGCGCGAGCTGACCAATTTCGACCCGGGCGAGACCGGCACCGGCAACCAGCGCTCGGTCGGCCAGGCCCTGTCGGGCGGCCAGCTGGCGGCGGCGGACGACTGGGCCGCCATCCTGGCCCTGATCGCCGGCCTCAGCCCCGCCGACCAGGCCGCGGCCTTCGACAGCATCAGCGGTGAACCGCTGGCGGACGTCACCACCTCGCTGTTCAGCGCCAACGACAGCTTCCTGACCGCGGTGCGCGACGGCGGGCTGAGCGGCCTGGACGACGGCGGCGAGGCGCTGAACTTCGTCGACCGGCTGAGCTTCACCGGCGGCCGCGAGACCAGCGCCGACCGTCTCGGCGACGTGCTGGGCGCCTTCGATCCGTCGGCTTCGACGGGACGCGGCGCGGGCGGCTGGGTCTCGGCCTACGCCGGCGACCAGACGCTGGACGGCAAGCCGGGCCAGGCCACGGTCGAGAGCAGCCTGAACGGCTTCGCCGGCGGCTATGGCGTCCGCAACGGCTCCATGAGCGTGGGCGCGGCCGGCGGGGTCACCCGTCTGGAAGGCGACGTCGCCTCGCGTCAGGGTCACTACGAAAGCGATCTGTCGCATGCCGCGGGCTATGCCGCCTTCGATGACGGAACCTGGGCGGCGGACCTGACGGCCTCCTTCTACGGCGGCGATCTGGACACCCGTCGCGGCATCACGATCGGCGCCTTCAGCGGTCAGGCCATCGGCAACACCCACGTCGAGGGCCAGTCGCTCTCGGCCAGCGTGGCGCGCCGCTTCCAGGTGTCGGACAACACCATGATCGCCCTCGGCGCCATCGGTACGGCGTCCAACGCCTCGGTCGACGGCTATACCGAAACCGGCGCCGGCGGCCTGTCGCTGGTGGCCTCGGGGATGGAGCGGGACTGGCAGTCGCTGCAGCTCAGCGCCCGCGGAACGCAGGACTATCGCGTCAACGGCCAAGGCTACCGGATCTATGCCGGAGCAGGCGTCATGGCCACGGCGGGCGACCGTCAGGCGACCGGCGACATGCGCTTCTCCGGAGCGCCCACGGGCTTCGGAACCTTCATCGTCGAGGGCGCTGAAACCCCGCCGCTGGCCGGGCTCGCCGAGTTCGGCCTGGAAGTCGGCGCCGGCGATGGCGTCACCGTCTCCGCCGGATACCGCGGCCTGTTCAGCGAACGCCTGCAGGACAACCAGGTCGGCGTGAAGCTCAAGGTCAGCTGGTAAGCATCAGTGCGAGGTCCCCGTCCGCAAGGGCGGGGGCCGTCGTCTGTTCCTGGCGAACCTTGTGCGTTGTCCCGCGACAGGCGATGGATTGAGTCCATGCCGAACGCCGCGGGAAGAGGCTGATGTCAGACCGGAGACCCCTGCTGGCCGGAGTCGAACTGGGCGGGACCAAATGCGTCTGCCTGCTGGCCTCGGGGCCCGACGACATTCGCGAGGAAGTCCGGATCGGGACGACCACGCCGGAAGAAACGCTCGCCGCCATCCAGGCCGTGCTGGCGCGCTGGCATGAGCGGGAGGCGTTCGCCGCCATCGGCGTCGCCAGTTTCGGCCCGCTGGAGCTCGATCCCGACGCCCCCCGTTACGGCTGTATCGTCAACACCTCCAAGGCCGGCTGGACCGGCGCCGACGTTCCGGCGCCGCTGCGCGGGTTCGGCGCGCCGATCGGGTTCGACACGGACGTCAACGGTGCGGCGCTCGCCGAGGGACGGTGGGGCGGGGCCCGCGGTCTCGACAGCTACGCCTATGTCACCGTGGGCACGGGCGTCGGCGTCGGATCGGTGGTGCGAGGCCGCACCGTCCGCGGTCTGGGACATTCCGAGGCCGGGCATTTGCGCATCCCGCGCCTGGCCGGCGAGACTTGGCCGGGCGTCTGTCCGTACCATGGGGATTGCGTCGAGGGGCTGGCCTCGGGTCCGGCGATCCAGGCTCGCGCGGGTGAACCGGGGGATCGGCTTGAGCCTTCCCATCCCGCCTGGAACGAAGTGGTCCACGCCCTGGCGGCCCTGTTGCACAATCTGGTGCTGACGACGGCGCCGCAGCGGATCCTGATCGGGGGCGGGGTGGTCGGCGGTCAACCCTTCCTGCTTCCCCGGCTGCGGACCGCGCTCGTTCACAGCCTGAACGGCTATGGCGCGGCGCCCGCGATCGTCGAGGGGATCGAGGCCTTCGTCGTGGCCCCGGGGCTGGGCGATCGCGCCGGTCCCCTGGGCGCCATCGCCCTGGCGGAGGACGCCCTGTCCGGGCGCTGAGCCGTGACGCGGGCGGTTCCCTTCAACGGGCCTCTCTAACCGTCGGCCAGCAGGGCCAGCAGGGCGAAACTGGCCAGCCAGTGCTCGCCCATATAGTCGCCGGTGACGTGGGGCAGGGCGGCGTCCAGATGCGCCCGCGCGGCTTCCAGAACGATGGGGCGGCGGGGATCGCCGGTGTCCAGCGCCGAGGCGATCTCGCGCCAGCACCACGCCCGGCTCAGGTTCAGCCCGTCGAGATGGGCGATCTTGCCGTCGGACCGGTCGCTGACGCCGACGGGCTGGAACAGGGTCGCGGGCTCGCCCTGCTCCAGCCGGGGCAGGAAGGCGTCGAACCACTCCGCGAAGACGTCAGGCGTCATCACCCGCCGCATCAGCACGGCCTCCATCAGGGCGGGCGACAGGAATTCGTCCTGCGAAGGCTCCCAGGCCTGACAGTCACGGTCGCCCGAATGCCAGCGCAGGGTGCGATCCCGGCACAGCGCGACGAGTGAGGCGTCGCCGGCGCCCTCGGCGTAGTCGAGCGTCAGCCGCAGGGCGAAGGCGGTGTTGTAGTGGGTCCCGACCCGCACCGGGTAGTCGGCGAGCGGCAGGAAGTCGGTGAACCGCCGGGCGAAGGCCAGCACCAGGGGCCGCAGGGTATCGGCCCGCCCGTCCCCGTGCCGCTCCAGCTCCGCCGCCAGCATCAGCAGCCAGGCCCAGCCATAGGGGCGCTCGAAGCCGCGGCTTCCCGGGCGGTCCAGATAGGCGGTCTCGGCGGCGACATTCTCCGGCGTGAACAGGTCGTCGGCCAGCGTCCGGATCCGCCCGGCCTCAGGCATGTCTGGATAGAGCCGCGCCAAGGTGAACAGGGTCCACCAGCCGTGGACGCAGGAATGCCAGTCGAAGCTGCCGAAGAAGATCGGGTGCAGGGCGCGCGGCCCCTGTACATCCTCCGGCCCGGACAGGACGTGGTCCATCTTGTTCGGATATTCCCGGGCGACATGGCCCAGCGCCGCCGAGGCGAAACGGGAGGCCGTGGCGGCGTCGAGGCTGTGCGTCATCTCAGAACCTGAAAGCAAGGGCGTACATCAGCGCCATATTGATCCCCAGCAGGATCAGGGCGGTCGGAATCTGGGCGCGGATGACCCCGTTCAGCGCCGAATCCCGATCCGGCAGCTCCAGCAGATTGGCCGGGACCACATTGAAATTGGCCGCCATGGGCGTCATCAGCGTCCCGCAGAATCCGGCCAGCATGCCGATGGCGCAGACGATGGCGGGGTTGCCGCCGAACTGCACGACCACGAACGGCAGGCCGATCGCGGCGGTCATCACCGGGAAGGCGGCGAAGGCGTTGCCCATGATGACGGTGAACAGCGCCATGCCGAGGCAATAGACCACGACGGCCAGGAGGGGCGAGGTCAGGGGCACCGCCTGGCTGACCAGCTGTCCGACCACGCCGCCGACATCCGACGCCAGAAACACCGCGCCCAGCGAGGCCAGCATCTGCGGCAGAAGGGCGGCCCAGCCGATGGAATCCATCAGCCGCCGGCCTTCCTGCACCGGCGCCATCACCGGCGGCCGCAGCCAGGCGATGGCGGCGAACAGGGCGATGACGCAGCCGAGGCCCAGGGCGATCAGGGTCGTCTGGGTCGGGGACAGCAGCCAGGCCCCCGCGCCGGTATGCTTGGCCGCCAGGGTGCCGCCCACCGCGACCAGGGGCACGATCAGGGCCGGAATGAACAGGGCGTTGCCGCGAAGCAGGGCTCCCTCGCGGCGCTGTTCCAGGGTGGTCGTGGGCGGATGGCCGACGCCCAGCTTCTTCAGCCCGCCGACGGCCACGAGGGTCAGAACCAGCACGCCGTTGCCCAGTCCGCCCAGCCATGAGCCGAACAGCATCGACCCCGCGATCAGGCCCCAGAAGAGGGCGCTGCGGATGCGCGTGGGATGGGCCCGGTCGCCGAGCGTCAGGACGGCGAAGGCGCCGAACATCAGCCCCACCAGCACATAGGCGTGGTCGAGGGTGATCATTTCGCCGCTCCGGCTTCGGCCGCCGCCGCGATGTCACGCTGCACCGAGCGATCGAACAGCAGCAGCCGCGCGCCGTGGACGGCGAAGGCCGCGATGGCCGTGGGGATGGCCCAGACCGACATCTGCAAGGGCTCGACGATGATCCCCGCCTGTTCGAGGAAGCCGACCATCAGGACGATGGAGCCGATGGCGATGAAGATGTCCTCGCCGAAGAACAGGCCGATGTTGTCGGTGGCGGCGGACATGGCGCGGATGCGGAAACGCAGGGCGTCGGGCAGGATCCCGCCGGCCTGGACCTCGGCCGCGCCCTCGGCCATCGGCGCCACCAGCGGCCGGACCATCTGCGGGTGCCCGCCCAGCGAGGTCAGGCCCAGGGCCGATGTCGCCTGCCGCACCAGCAGATAGCTGATCAGAAGCCGACCCGCCGTCGCCGCCTTGACCCGGGCGATCAGCAGCCGGGCCCGCTCCTGCAGGCCGGCCCGCTCCAGCAGGCCGATGACGGGCAGCACCAGCCAGGTGATGTGGAAATACCGATTGTCGTTGAAGGCGTTTCCGAAGGCCGCCAAGGTGTCGACCGCCGCCTGCGCCAGGGCGCGGGCGTCGACGCCGGGCGCCACCGCTGCCGCAACCCCCGTCACGATCGCGGCGAGCAGAATGACCAGCAGCGGATTGATGCGGGCGATGAAGCCCAGCACGACGACCGCGATCCCCAGAAGCACAAGCATTGGATTCTCTCCCCCGCCGGATGTTGCGCCTATCGCGCCGCTCAGGAAGCCTTTTTCGCACCATAGCCGCCGCCGCCCGGCGTCTCGATGACGAAGACGTCGCCGACGCCCATGCGAACCTCGGCGGTCGAGCCCAGGGCTTCACGCGCGCCATCGGCCCGTTCGATGCGGTTGACGCCGATGGCGCCGTCCTCGCCGCCGGCCACACCGAAGGGAGCCGTTCTGCGGTGGTTCGACAGGATGGCCGCCGTCAGGGGCTCGAGGAAACGCACGCGCCGCACCGCTCCGTCGCCCCCCCGGTTCGCCCCGGCGCCGCCCGAGCCGCGCCGGATCGAGAATTCTTCCAGCAGCACCGGGAAGCGGGTTTCCAGCACCTCGGGATCGGTCAGGCGGCTGTTGGTCATATGCGTCTGCACCGCCGAGGCGCCGTCGAAGCCCGGGCCGGCGCCCGAACCGCCGGCGATGGTCTCGTAATACTGGCGGGCGTCGTCGCCGAAGGTGAAATTGTTCATCGTCCCCTGGCTGGCCGCCAGCACGCCCAGGGCGCCATAGAGGCAGTCCACCACGGCCTGGCTGGTCTCGACGTTGCCGGCCACGACAGCGGCGGGATAGCGGGGATTGAGCATCGACCCTTCCGGCACGATCAGCCGGATCGGCTTGAGGCAGCCCTCGTTCAGCGGGATGGCGTCGTCCACCAGGGTGCGGAAGACGTAGAGCGTCGCGGCCCGGGTGATCGACAGGGGCGCGTTGAAATTGTTCGGCCGCTGGTCGCTGGTCCCGGTGAAGTCGACCACGGCGCTGCGAGCCTCCGCGTCGACATCGATGCGGACCCGGATGACGGCCCCGTCGTCCATCTCCACCGCGAAGACGCCGGGCTTCAGGGCGGCGATGGCGCGCCGGACGGCTTCTTCGGCGTTATCCTGAATATGGCCCATGTAGGCGGAGACCACCTCGCGTCCGAACTCCGTCACCATGCGCGCCAGCTCGTCGGCCCCCCGCGCGCAGGAGGCGACCTGGGCCTTCAGGTCGGCCATGTTCTGACCGACGTTGCGCGACGGATGGCGGCCCGAGGCGAACAGGGCGCGGGTCTCCGCATCCCTCAACCGTCCGGCGTCGATCAGCAGGAAGTCGTCGATCAGCACGCCCTCGTCCTCGACCGTCCTCGACGAGGGCGGCATCGATCCGGGCGTGGTTCCGCCGACGTCCGCATGGTGCCCTCGGGCGGCGACGAAGAAGGCGGGGGCGTCGTCGGCCTCGAGGAAGACCGGCATGATGACGGTGATGTCGGGCAGGTGGGTGCCGCCGTTGTAGGGGGCGTTCAGCATATA
The DNA here is from genome assembly GCF_041648615.1 of Brevundimonas sp. Taxonomy (GTDB): domain Bacteria; phylum Pseudomonadota; class Alphaproteobacteria; order Caulobacterales; family Caulobacteraceae; genus Brevundimonas. The sequence continues at coordinate 121,804 of NZ_JBAZOS010000005.1, read as the reverse complement.
GACGTCGCCCCGCTTCATGCCCCGGCCGTCGGCCGCGTCGCCCCGCGAGCGGATCACGGTGCGGATGCTCTCGCCCATCGAGCCGAGATGGACCGGGATATGCGGCGCATTGGCGATCAGGGCGCCGGTGGCGTCGAAGACGGCGCAGGAGAAGTCGAGCCGCTCCTTGATGTTGACCGAATAGGCCGTGGCCCGCAGCGCCTCGCCCATCTGTTCGGCCGCGGCCATGAACCGGCTGTTGAAGACCTCCAGCATGATCGGATCGGCATCCGTGCCCAGGGCGGTGCGCGGGGGCAGGGCGGTCACGCGGGCGAGGAGCAGGTTCAGCGCATCATCCGCCGTGACGCGCCAGCCTGGCTCGAGGACCGTGGTGCCGGTGTCTTCCAGAATGACGGCGGGCCCGTCCACGGCGGCGCCGGGTCCGAAGGCGTCGCGGCGATAGACCGGCGTGTCGTGATCCGCGCCCGTCATCCGCACGGGGACGTGGGCGACGGCTGCCGGCGGTCCCTCGCTCCCGCCGGTGAAGGGCGTGGACGCCGCCTGGTCAGAGGCGGCGACGGCCTCCGCTTCCAGAGTCTCGACGACCAGCGCCTTGTCCTCGGCGAAGAAGCCGAAACGCTGACGGTGCAGCGCCTCGAACTCCGCCCGCATCTCGTCGGCGGGACCGAAGGGCACGGACAGGGGCGTGTCCGAGCCGGCGAATTTGATCTCGGCCCGGACCAGGACGGTGATGGAGCGATCGGCGAATCCCTGGGCCTTCAGCAGGCCGCGCGCCTCGGCGGTCAGGGCATCGACCCGGTCCGTCAGCGCCGTGTCGCCGGCGGCGTCGAGCGGCGCGGCCACGGTGGCCTGCCGGATGGCTCGCACATCGGCCAGACCCATGCCCCAGGCCGACAGCACGCCGGCGAAGGGATGCAGCATGACCCGCGTCATGCCGAGGGCGTCGGCCACCAGACAGGCGTGCTGCCCCCCGGCGCCGCCGAAGCAGTTCAGGACGTAGCGGGTGACGTCATAGCCGCGCTGGATCGAGACCGACTTGATCGCCTCGGCCATGTTCTGGACGGCGATGGTGACGAAGCCTTCGGCCAGGGCTTCCGGCGTCGTCGCGCGGCCCGTGGCGTCGGCGACCTCGGCCGCGAGCGCGTCGAACTTCTTCCGCACGGCGTCGGCGTCCAGCGGCTGGTCGCCCTCGGGGCCGAAGACGGCGGGGAACTGGTCGGGCCGCAGCTTGCCCAGCATGACGTTGCAGTCGGTGACGGTCAGGGGGCCGCCGCGCCGGTAGGCGGCCGGACCGGGCACGGCGCCCGCCGATTCCGGCCCGACCCTCAGGCGCGAGCCGTCGAAGCGGCAGATCGAGCCGCCGCCCGCCGCCACCGTATGGATGCTCAGCATGGGCGCGCGCAGCCGGACCCCCGCCACCACGGCGTCCGAGGTCCGCTCATAGTCGCCGGCGAAATGCGACACGTCCGTCGAGGTGCCGCCCATGTCAAAGCCGATGACCCGCTCGAAGCCCGCCGCCCGCGCGGTCCCGGCCATGCCGACCACGCCACCCGCCGGGCCCGACAGGATGGCGTCCTTGCCCCGGAAGGCGCCGGCCGCCGTCAGACCCCCGCTGGATTGCATGAACAGCAGCGGCGTGGCCTCGCCCAGATCGGCGCCCACCCGGTCGACATAGGCGCGCAGGATCGGCGACAGATAGGCGTCGGCCACGGTGGTGTCGCCGCGCCCGATCAGCTTGATCAGGGCTCCGACCTCATGGCTGACCGAGACCTGTTCGAAGCCGGCCTCGCGGGCGATCTCCGCCAGCCGCGCTTCATGGTCGGTGAAACGCCAGCCGTGCATCAGCACGATGGCCACGGCGCGCAGGCCCGCCGCATGGGCCGCCGTCAGATCGGCGCGGGCCCGGGCCTCGTCCAGCGGCTGTTCGACTGTTCCGTCGGCGCGGACGCGTTCGCCGATCTCGACGACGCGGTCGTACAGCTGTTCGTTCAGGATGATGTGACGGGCGAAGATGTCGGGACGGCTCTGCCAGCCGATGCGCAGGGCGTCGCCGAAGCCTCGCGTGATGGCCAGCAAAACCGGCTCGCCCTTGCGTTCCAGCAGGGCGTTGGTCGCCACGGTCGTCCCCATGCGGATGGCGTCGACGCGGCCTTCGGGCAGGGGGCCCGGCGCGGCGTTCAGGATGCGGCGCACCCCTTCCACCGCCGCGTCGGCGTACTGTTCCGGATTGTCGGACAGCAGCTTGCGCGTCTCCAGTCGCCCGTCGGGGGCCCGGGCGACGATGTCGGTGAAGGTGCCGCCGCGGTCGATCCAGAAGCGCCAGCCGTCGCGAGCGGAGATCGAGGGCGCGCTCATGAGGTCGCTCCGGCGGTTGGCCCGGCAGGGGAGGGGATGGATTTATGCAGATAGCCGGTCGCGGCGCCGTCCGTCCAACGACAACTTCGCGCCCCGCCTCAGGTCGCGCCGGTCGGGGTCACGCCGTGGCGGCGGCGACGGCCTGGCAGGCGATCCAGCCGTCGGGGCCGAAATCGGCGACGGCGGACTGGCCGATATGGATCTCGTGCACGCCGGTCGCCGCGCCGGTGGAGATGAGCTGCCCCGCCTCCAGCCGACGGCCGCGCCTGTGCAACAGGTTCAGCAGGAAGGCCAGGGAGTCCATCGGCCCGCCGGGGATGTCGACGGCCCCGCCGCTGCCGACGGTCCGGTCATCGATCGAGACCGTGCAGGTCAGGTCCGTGAGGCGATTCCGCCAGTCGGGAATCTCGTCTCCCAGGATCAGGCCGGCGTTGTTGCCGAAGTCGGAGGCCGTCACCGCCGGGCCTGACTCGTTGATGCCCGGATAGGGGCTGCCGGCGATCTCCACCCCGGAGAAGACCTGGTCGATCAGGGGGATGACCGAGGCGGCCGTCCAGTCGCCGCGGTCCGGCGCCGCGGCGCCCAGCTGGATGACGTATTCAGCCTCGACCGCGGCGAAGCCGCCGTCGATGACGGGGAACCGGGTCGGCTCCGCGCCCGCCTGCCAGACATTGCGGGAGAAGATCGGCCCCGCCAGCCGGCCCGCGCCGTATTGCTGATCCAGCGGCTCCCTGATCCGCCCCAGTTTCCAGCCCGCGATCCGGTCCGGCCAGAGGGCGATCGCCTCGTCCTGGATGTCATAGGCCTCGGCCAGGGTGAGGGGCGGCGGGCCCGGATAGGGCGACAGGGCCCGGCCCGCGCGGCGCGCCTCTACGAAGGCGCGCGCGATCGGCGAGGTGTTGGTCTTGTCGTATGCGTGGCTCACGCCGCCTCCCGTTTCACAACGACATTGCGCAGTACGGAAACCGGTGTCAATTTGAATCCGGCGACGCTCCCGCGGCGGCGCTATATCTCAAGGTCGCGGCCACAGCGACTGTCGACAGGATGGAAACATGACCCGGTTCTCGCAGCCCGCGCGCCTCGTCGCGCCCCTCGCCGTCCTGCTGGCGGCGCTGGTCCTGCCGCTGGGCATGGCCCAGGCTCAAACCCCGACGGACGCCGGCGCCGCGTCGTCGGCCCTGCCTGCCTTCCCCGGCGCCCTGGGCTGGGCCGCGGCGACGCCGGGCGGGCGCGGCGGACAGATTCTCCGCGTCACCAATCTGGACAGCGAGGGCCCGGGCTCCCTGCGCGCCGCGATCGAGGCCGAGGGCCCCCGCATCGTGGTCTTCGAGGTCGGTGGAGTCATCGACCTGGGCAAGAAGACCCTGAAGCTGCAGAATCCCTTCATCACCATCGCCGGCCAGACGGCGCCCTCGCCGGGGATCACCCTGATCCGCGGCGGCATGGACGTCACCGCCCATGACGTGGTGGTCCAGCACCTTCGCATTCGCCCCGGTTCGGCCGGCGGCGAGTGGATGAGCGGCTGGGACGAGGACGGCATCTCCACCATCGGCGCGTACAACGTCATCATCGACCACTGCAGCCTGACCTGGGCGACGGACGAGAACCTGTCGGCCTCGGGCCCGCGCTTCACCGGATCGACGCCGGCGGAATGGCGCCAGGGCACCAGCCACAACATCACCTTCTCCAACAATCTGAACGGCGAGAGCCTGGCCTATTCGACCCATTCCAAGGGCGAGCATTCCAAGGGGTCGCTGATCCACGACAACGTCACCGGCCTGCTGATCGTCGGCAATCTGTATGCTCACAACTATGAGCGCAGCCCGCTGTTCAAGGGCGGGGTGCACGGGATCATCGCCAACAACCTGATCTACGATCCCGGCCCGCGCGCCATCCACTACAATCTCGCGCCCGAGGAATGGGGCGAAGTCCCGTTCGAGGTCGGCAGGATGACGGTGGTCGGCAACGTCCTGCGCGCCGGGCCGTCAACGCCGACGGACCGTCTGGCCTTCATGATGATCGGCGGCGCCGGCGACGTGGAATACTATGGCCGGGACAATATCGCCGTCGACCAGGTCGGCGACCCCATCCGGATGTTCGGCCGCTACACCACCTCTCCGGCCCGGATCGTCGAGGTGCGCCGTCCGCCGGTCTGGTGGGAGGGGCTGACCCCCATCCCGGCCGTCGAGGTGCAGCGCGCCGTTCTGTCCAACGTCGGGGCCCGGCCGTGGGACCGCGACATGCGCGACGTGCTTCTGATCGCCGAGGTGGCCGAGGGGCGCGGCGAGATCATCGACAACGAGCGTGAGGTCGGCGGCTATCCCCCGGTGGTCGAGGCGACGCGCAAGCCGTTCAACCCCGACGACTGGGATCTGCGCTTCATGACCCCGCTGCGCGACGAGGTGCTGGACCGTCCCGCCGTGCGGCGCGGCACGTGAACGGCGCTGACACCGATGGCATAGCGGGCTAGACACAACGCAGGATCAGGAAAGACCTCCCGCGTGAGTGAAGCGAAACGCCCGTCCGGCAAGCCCGCCACCATCAACGACATCGCCCGGCTGGCCGAGGTGTCGAAGAAGACCGTCTCGCGGGTCATCAACAACTCGCCCTTCGTCAAGGACGACACCCGCAAACGGGTCGAGGCGATCATCGCCGAGCATGGCTACAGCCCCGATCCCCAGGCGCGCGGCCTGGCGTTCCGGCGCTCGTTCCTGGTCGGGATGATCTACGACAACCCCAGTCCGAACTATGTCGTGAACATGCAGCAGGGCGTGCTGGATGCCGTTCGCGGCTCCGGCCTGGAGCTGGTGGTCCACCCGTGCAACCGCGGCTCCGAAACCTTCCTGAACGAGGTGCGCGCTTTCATCGTGCGGCAGAAGCTGTTCGGCGTGGTGATGCCGCCTTCGGTGTCGGAAGACGAGCGCGTGGTCGCCATCCTGCGTGATGCCGACTGCCCCTATGTCCGCATCGCCTCGGTCTCGCTGGACGAGCCCGCCTGCATGGTCGTGACCCACGACAGCCGCGGCGGCGCGCGGGCGGCGCGGCATCTGGCCGAGCTGGGCCACCGCCGGATCGCCTTCATCTCCGGCCCTGACACCTTCCGTTCGTCGCACGAGAGGGGCCGGGGGTTCGCCGAGGGCCTGGCCGAACACGGCGTGACGCTGGACCCCGCCTATGTGCGGCGCGCGGCCTATACGTTCGAATCCGGCGTGGAGGCGGCGACGGAATTGCTGGCGCTGCCGCAACGGCCCACGGCCATCTTCGCCGGCAATGACGAAATGGCCATCGGCGTGATGAAGGCCGCCCGCGACGCCGGGCTGCGGGTGCCGGAAGACCTGTCCATCGTCGGTTTCGACGACCTGCCCATGGCCTCGCGCGTCTGGCCCAACCTGACCACCATCCGCCTGCCGATCCGCGACATGGGCCGGATGGCGGCCGAGAAACTGACGGCGCGCAGCCGCGGTCTGGATCCCGCCACCCTGGTCCAGCCCGAGGTCGACCCGTCGCTGGTCGTGCGGGACTCGACGGCGCCCCCCAGGCGTTAGAGTCCAGGTCGAAAGCCGACGCGCTGACGGTGCGCCAGGGGCGGAAAGCGGTCGTTTTTGGTCCCGGTCGAGCGCGCTGCCGCTCTCCCGTGCTGAACCGGACTGTCGCTGCGCCCTCAACCAGATGGTGCAATACTGTCGGAGATGTTAGCGTGCGGAGGGCAAGCTTTGCTTTAGCGAACCCGAAGGGGGCGTCGCATGCGAAGCATCCAATCCAACGGTCCCGACGCCGAATTCCATGGGCCTTCGGCGGAAGAACTATTGTCGTGCATCGCGGATGCCGTGATCAGCACCGACGAACAAGGCAAGATCCTGCTGTTCAACCCCGCCGCCGAGAAGCTGTTCGGCCATTCGGCGCCCGACGTGCTGGGCACAAGCATTCATCTCCTGATCCCGCCCCGCTTTCGGGAAACCCATGCGCATGACGTGGCGAGTTTCGGCTCGGCGCCTTCGGAATCCGCCCGGGCGATGGCAGGCGAGCGCGAAGTGTTCGGGCTTCGAAGGGATGGAACCGAATTCCCGGCGGAGGCGGTGCTGAGCCGCCGCTTTTTCGGCGGACAGGCCCTGCTTACCGTCGTCGTCCGGGATATGAGCTACCGGAACGCGCTGGACGAGCAACGGAACCTGATTGCGTCGGAAATGGCGCACCGGTTCAAGAATATCATGGCGGTCGTCAATGCGGTGATCTCGCTGACAGCGCGCTCGGTCTCGTCCGTCGAGGAATTTCGCGATGTCCTTGAAGGTCGACTGCGATCAATATCGCGGACCCAGGATGCACTGCTGGGGCCATGGCAAGACGTTCAGCTGATCGAGCTTTTGGAACTCGAGCTGGCCCCGTTTCGAAACGACGCCGGCGACCGTGTCGGACTCCATGGCCCGGTAGTGACCATTCCTCCACAACAGGCGGTGTCGATGTCTCTGGTGCTGCACGAGCTGGCGACAAACGCGGCCAAATATGGCTCGCTCAGCAACAGTGAAGGGTCTGTGCAGCTGGACTGGACGGTCGAACACGATGGCGATGCCGACTACCTCTTGCTTGATTGGACCGAGACGGGCGGGCCGCGCGTCGCGCTTCCGGTCCGGCGCGGGTTTGGCAGTGACCTGATCGAGCGATGTTTCGGGCCGTCCAGCAGCGTCATCAAATACAATCCGGAAGGCCTCACGGCGCATTTCCGCATCCGGCTTTGAACGCCACGATTTGCGGTCGGCCCGATCCTGTCAATCTCGCTCGAGCCAGTCGCCCACCGTTGGTCCGGAGCATCGAACCCCTGGCTGACGCCGGCGATGGGTCGGAAGCCGACCCAACCCTCCCGCCAGCCTTGCTCCCATCCATGACACCGGTTACCTAGACGTCGCGTTCCGACCCGGACAAGGTGATCCCATGTACTGCAAGACCTATCACGCCACCCACCCGGACATGATGGACGGGGTCACCAACGACCAGCTGCGCGAGCGCTATCTGATCGACGGTCTGTTCGAGGGCGGGCGCATCCGCCTGACCTACACCCACTACGAGCGCTTCGTGATCGGCGGCGTCGAGCCGGAGGCGGCGACGGTGAGACTGCCCGACCAGACCGAGCCGGCCTCGGCCGCGGGCCGTCCCTTCCTCGAGCGGCGCGAGCTCGGCGTGGTCAATGTCGGCGGCGCGACCGGCACCGTCACGGTCGACGGTCAGGCCTATACACTGGAGCCCAATGACGGCCTCTACATCGCTATGGGCTCGAAGGACGTCACCTTCGCCGGCGACACCCGCTTCTATCTGGCGTCGACGCCGGCCCACGTCCGCTACGAGACGAAGCACATCTCGCTCAGCCAGGCCGTGCCGCTGGAACGAGGCGCGCTGGAGACCTCGAACGAACGGACCATCTACCAGTACATCGTCCCGACCACCTGCCAGTCGTGCCAGCTGCTGCTGGGGCTGACGATCCTCAAGACCGGCAGCGTCTGGAACACCATGCCGCCGCACCTGCATGACCGGCGGTCCGAGGTCTATTTCTACTTCGGCCTCGGCGAGAACGACCGCGTCTTCCACTTCATGGGCGAGCCGGACGCCCAGCGGCATATCGTGGTCGCCGACGGCGAGGCCGTGGTGTCGCCGCCGTGGTCGATCCACATGGGTTCGGGCACGTCCAACTACACCTTCATCTGGGCCATGGGCGGCGAGAACCTCGACTACACCGACATGCACGTCCTCGACATCTGCCAGCTGAAATGAGCGGCTTCGACCTCAGCGGGCGAGTCGCCCTGGTCACCGGCGCCAACACCGGGCTGGGCCAGGCCATCGCGGTCGGACTGGCCGGGGCGGGGGCCGACATCGTCGCCGTCGGCCGGTCGGCGCCGACCGAGACCGAGGCCCTCGTCACTGGTCTGGACCGCGCCTTCAAGGCCGTCTCCGCCGACCTTGGCTCCATCGCCCCGATCGCCGACGTGGTCGCCCAGGCGGGCCCGGTCGACATCCTCGTCAACAACGCCGGCATCATCCGTCGCGCCGACAGCCTCGACTTCACCGAGGAAGACTGGGACGCGGTGATGGACACCAATCTGAAGACCGCCTTCTTCCTCAGCCAGGCTGTGGCCCGCACCTGGGTCGCCGACGGCCGGGGCGGCAAGATCATCAACATCTGCTCGATGCTGTCCTTCCAGGGCGGCATCCGTGTGCCGTCCTACACGGCGTCCAAGAGCGGCCTCGCCGGCCTGACCCGCCTGCTGGCCTGCGAGTGGGCGTCGAAAGGCATCAACGTCAACGGCATCGCGCCGGGCTATTTCGCGACCAACAACACCGAGGCCCTGCGCGCCGACGAGACCCGCAATCGCGACATCCTGGCCCGCATTCCCGCCGGCCATTGGGGCCAGCCGTCCGATCTGGCGGGGGCCGCGGTCTTCCTGTCTTCGGACGCCGCCAGCTATGTTCACGGCACGGTCCTGGCCGTCGACGGCGGCTGGCTGGCCCGGTAGGTTTTCGCCCCGGTCCGGATCTGACGCAGGTGGAAGGGTCCCTCAGTCCGCCAGACTGTTCATCCAGTCCTCGAGATTGGTCCAGCCGTCGCCGTTGCGGTCGGCCGGACCGTCCCCGGCGTCGGCAGGGTCCAGCCCGTTGGCCCGCTCCCAGTCGTCGGGCATGCCGTCGTCGTCGCCATCGATCCACGGCGTCCCGGCCTCCAGCGCGGGCCAGCCGCCGACCTGGCTCTGGCTGTCGATGATGCGCAGCGACCGCGAACGGACGCCGGCCACGATCCGCGCGTCCACGGCGTCGCGGACGGGACCGGCGCCCGCGCGCGCCAGCACCTTCGCCCCGGTCTCGCCCACCGGTCCGGCCACGGGGTCAGCCCAGTCCGGACGCGCCGCCATCCGGTAGCCGGGGCGGTCCGAATCCTTCACCAGACTCCACGGATCCGCCGGGACCTCGTCGTCCATTGCATTGCCTTCGAACCAGGCGCGGGCGAGGGGATTGGATTCCTCGAAGGCCCAGCGGCCCGTCGAGTCAGGACCCGGGATGTAGGCGTTGCCGATGAAGGCGTAGGTCGACAGGCTTTCGGTGTCGGCGTTGTAGCCCGCATGCGATCCTCCCCAGTCGTGGAAAACGTTTGAGCGGAACTCGAACCTCGGGCCTTCCGGATCGACCGACGGCGGATTGTAGTTGCCGGGCCGGGGCATCCGCGCCCGGTGCGCCGCCCACAGATTGTGGTGGAAGGTCATCCGCGCGCCATGCCCGCCCCGGACCAGCGACCCATAGCCGTGCTCGCCCTTGGCGTGGGCCGAGGCGTTCAGGGACTCGGCGATGATCGACCACTGCACGGTGACGTCATAAATCCCGCGCTCGGGCGGATCGTAGCGGCTGCCGACCGACAGGGTCTCGTCCACCGACCATGAGGCCGAGACGTGGTCCAGAATGATGCGCCGGCCGCGCTCGACAGAGATGGCGTCCGATTCGCTCCCGCTCTCGTCGCCGAGCCGCGATCGGATATGACGGACGACGACATCGTCCGCGGCGATGACCAGCGGATGGTCGCGCAGGGTGACCCCGCCGCCCGGCGCCGTCTGGCCGGCGAGGGTGATCCGCCCGCGCCGGATCGTCAGCGGCGACGCCAGCTGTATCGTCCCGCCAATATCGAAGACCACGGTGCGCGGCCCGTCGGCCTCGACCGCCGCGCGCAGGCTGCCCGGCCCCGCATCGTTCAGGTTTGTCACCCGGAGGACGCGTCCGCCTCGTCCGCCCAGCGCCATCCGGCCCGCGCCTTCCGCGCCTGGAAATGCGACAGGGCCGGCCGCCGCCGCCTGGGCCCGCGCGGGGTGTGCTTCCAAAGCCACGCAAACCAGCGTTATGGCCGCGCTTGCCAGGGTCGTGCGCAAAACCGGGGTTGCGAAAACGCGGATCATGAGGGTAGGCTCCGATTGATACCGGTGTCAGGAACTATTCCACGCCAATATGACACCGGTGTCAAACGGGACGGCCAACGATGTCGGCCCGCAAAAATCGATAGACCGGGGTCACCCCGGCGTCCTGTATGCCCAATTGGGAGGAGGCATATGATGCAAGCCATTCAGCCGGGGATGACCCGCGCCTTTCGCCGTACCCTGTTCGCGGGAGCGTCCGGACTGGCCGTAGCCCTCTCGCTGGGGATCGGGGCCGCCGCGGCGCAGGATGCGCCGCCTCCCGGCCAGGACGACACTACCGAGATTGACGAGGTCGTCGTCACCGGCTTTCGCGCCAGCCTGAGCGCAGGCCTCGAGGCCAAGAAGCGCGAAAACAACATGGTCGACGTGATCGTCGCCGAGGATATCGCCGACTTCCCGGACCTCAACCTGGCAGAGTCGATCCAGCGCGTTCCGGGCGTCTCCATCGACCGCGACGCCGGCGAAGGCCGCACGATCACGGTCCGGGGTCTGGGCCCCGACTTCACCCGCACCCGCATCAACGGCATGGAGGCCCAGGCCACCGCCGGCGGCACGGACTCCTCGGGCGGCGCCAACCGCGGCCGGGGCTTCGATTTCAACGTCTTTGCCTCGGAACTCTTCAACTCGATCACCGTGCGCAAGACCGCCGCGGCCGAGACGGAAGAGGGCTCGCTCGGCGCCACCGTCGACCTGCAGGGCACGCGCCCGTTCGACCGTAACGGCTTCACCGCCGCCGCCTCGTTCCAGGCCGGCTACAATGACCTCTCGGAAGAGTACAACCCGCGTTACGCCCTCCTGCTGAGCAACACCTTCGGCGCCAATGACGAGTTCGGCGCCCTGGTTTCGGTCGCCTACAGCGAACGCAGCCTGTTGGAGGAGGGCTTCAGTTCGGTCCGCTGGGCGCCGGCCGCAGCGCCGGGTTCGACCAACAGCGGCGGCTTCTGCAGCCCCGTCGGCTTCGCCCCCCAGAATCCCGGCAACAGCACCGCCAACGGCTCGAATGCCGCGAACTGCGCCACCGGCGTGGCCCGTCCGGCCAACACGGCCGCCAACAACACCGCCTTCACGACGGCGAACCAGGCCGGCGTCTTCATTCCGCGCCTGCCGCGCTACGGCCGCCTGACCCACGAGCAGGAACGCCTGGGCGTCACCGGCTCGTTCCAGTGGCGACCGGCCGAGACCACCCTGTTCTCGCTGGACATCCTGTATTCCAAACTGGACGCCACCCGTCAGGAGGACTTCCTGGAAGCCCTGTCCTTCAGCCGCAACGCTGCGGCCGGCGGCCAGACCCAGATCCACGTCCGGGACGCCGTGGTCGAGAACAACATGCTGGTCTACGGCCTGTTCGACAACGTCGATATCCGCTCCGAGAGCCGCTACGACGTGCTCTCGACCGAATACACCCAGATCAGCTTCTCGGCCGAGCACGACTTCTCGGATCGCCTGCGCGGCAGCTTCTACTACGGTCGGGCGGAGTCGAACTTCGAAAACCCGATCCAGACGACGGTCACGCTCGATCGGCAGAACACCCAGGGCTATTCCTGGGACTTCCGCGGCAATGCGGAAGCGCCGGTGATCAACTACGGCTTCGACGTGACCAACCCGGCCAACTGGGCCTGGCGAGGCGCCAACCTGGGCACGGGCCTGGCTGTTCTGCCGCGCTCGGAAATCCGCCTGCGGCCCAACGGCGTCGACACCCTGTTCACCACGGCCCAGGCCGACATCGCCTATGACGCCAGTGAGTTCGTCACCTTCAAGGCGGGGATCAACTTCAAGACCTACGACACCGATTCCTATGAGTCGCGACGCGCCGACGAAACCCTCGTACCCGCGCTGCCCGCCGGGACCACCGTGGCCAACATCTCCAACCTGCTGACGGGTTTCGGCCAGAATCTGGTTCCGACGGGCACAGACACCAGCTGGCTGCGGCCCGACCTGAACGCCATCGCCAGCCTGTTCAACATCTACTGCAACTGCGACACCGGCGTGCCGGGCGGTGACTTCCGACTGACCAGCATTACCAACGGCAACGCCCGCGGCGGCAACCGGTCGATCCACGAGCAGGATCTGGCCTTCTACGTCCAGGCCGATTTCGACACCGAACTGTTCAACATGCCGTTCCGCGGCAACATCGGCGTGCGGCAGGCCAACACCGTTCTCGAGGCCACCGGCTACAGCTCGACCGGGGGCGGCACCCTGGTGACCGGCGACAACGAATATTCCGACACCCTGCCGTCGATGAACCTGGTGCTGGAACCCGCCGAAAACCTGTTCCTGCGCTTCGGCGCGGCCAAGGTGATGGCGCGTCCGCCGATCAACAACAACCTGGCCGGCACCAACTTCCTCGTTCCGACAACCTCCCTGTCCACCGGTCCGAACTTCACCGCGACGATCGGCAATGTGAAGCTGGAGCCGTTCCGCGCGGACACCTACGACTTCAGCATCGAGTGGTATTTCGCGCCGGAAAGCCTCCTGTCCTTCGCCTACTTCTACAAGGACATCGACACCTACATTCAGCTCGTCCGCCAAGACCTTCCCTATTCGGCCCTGACGGCCCTGAACCCCTCGGCGTTCGCCCCGAGCTTCTGCAACGCGCCCTGCTCGGCCTCGACCATCTTCCAGCTGACCGCGGCGGTGAATACCGAAGGCGGCCCGCTGAAGGGCTTCGAGATCAGCTATCAGCAGCCCTTCCGTTTCCTGCCGGGCTTCCTCGCCAACACGGGCGTGCAGCTGAACTACACCCACGTCGAGTCCGAGATCGACTACTGCAACGATGCAACCTGCTCTGTGTTCGTCACCGCGGACCTGATCAATCTGTCGCCCCAGTCCTACAACGCCACCCTTTACTATGAGGACGACAAGTTCTCGGCGCGGGTCTCGGCGGCGATCCGGGATTCGTATCTCCAGAACGTGCCTGGCCGGAACGGCAACGCCATCGAAGGCAAGATGGAGACGTTCAACCTCGACGCCTCGGCCTCGTACCAGCTGACCGAACAGGTCCAGCTCACGCTTGAGGCCCTGAACCTGACGGACGAGGAGAACCATCAGTTCGTCGGCGACGGCGCTTCCCGCGAAAGCACCTCGGTCTATCATCACACGGGCCGTCAGCTCTTCGTCGGCGCCCGGTATCGCTTCTAGAAACGCGTTCTCCTGAACGTGCCTTGAGGGTCGGCGGCGTCAGTCGTCGGCCCTCTCTTTCTTTCGCTCCAACGCCGTCAGGACACGGCGTATAGGATTTCGGGATGTCCGCGCTGTTGAACCTCCGCCCGTCCGAAGACTGCCGCTGGGACATGGTCGCCCTGGGCGAGGTCATGCTGCGGTTCGATCCCGGCGAGCGGCGGGTGCGCAACGCCCGCTCGTTCGACGTCTGGGAGGGCGGCGGCGAATACAATGTGGCGCGGGCCATGGCGAAGACGTTCGGCCAGCGCAGCGCGGTCGTCACGGCCCTGCCCGACAATGATCTCGGCTGGCTGGCCGATGACCTGATCGCCCAGGGTGGCGTGGACCGCAGCCATGTCGTCTGGCGTGAGGCTGACGGAATGGGTCGCAACACCCGCCTCGGCCTGAACTTCACCGAGCGGGGGTTCGGCGTCCGCCCGGCGCGGGGCCTGTCGGACCGCGCCAATTCCGCGGCCAGTCAGATGCGGCCGGGCGAGATCGACTGGGACCGGCTGTTCGGTGGGGAGGGCGTCCGCTGGTTCCACACCGGCGGCATCTTCGCCGCCCTGTCCGCCTCGACCGCGGAGGTCGCGATCGAGGCTGTGGAGGCCGCCCGGCGGCACGGGACGGTGGTGTCCTATGACCTCAACTATCGCGCCAGCCTGTGGGACAGCCATCCGGACCCGGACGCCGCCCGCCGCGTGAACCGCGCCATCGCGGGCGCCGTCGACGTGATGATCGGCGATGGTCACGGGTTCCGGACCTGTCTTGGCGTCGACGTCAAAGGGGCGGCGACAGGTGATGACGCGGACCTCGGAGCGTCCGGCTTCGCCGCGGCCGCCGAGGCGTTCTCCGGCCTCTATCCCGGGGTGAAGGTCGTCGCCGCCACCTTGCGCCGCCCGTCGACGGCCAGCCGCAACGACTGGTCGGCGGCGGCATGGAGCGGGAACCAACTGCACATGGCGCCGGTCTGGACCGATCTGGAAATCCTCGACCGGGTCGGGGGCGGGGACAGCTTCGTCTCTGGCCTGGCCTGGGCGCTGATGAAAGGCCTGCCGGTCGGCGAGGCGGTCGCCTGGGGGGCCGCCCACGGCGCCCTGGCCATGACGACTCCCGGCGACGCCTCCATGGTTTCGCGTCAGGAGATCGAGGCTCTGCTGGCCGGCGGCGACGGCCGGTCGATCCGGTGATTCCGTGCTGACCCGTCGCGGCGCTCTGGGTGCGCTGGCGGCGGCCGCGGCGCTGCCCGCCCGCCCGGTTCGTGCGTCGACGTCGCCGCGCGCCAGCACGACCCATGGCCCGGTCATCGGTTTGCGCGATGGCGGAATCCTCAGCTTCAAGGGTGTGCGCTACGGCGCCGACACCCGTCAGACCCGGTTCCAGCCGCCGCGTCCGCCGGCTCCCTGGACGCGACCCGTCGAGGCGGTGGACTACGGCGCCGCCTGTCCCCAGCCGGGCGGCGAACCGAACCAGTCCGAAGACTGCCTGTTTCTGAACGTCTGGACGCCCGGGCTGGACGCCGGGCGTCGGCCGGTCATGGTCTATGTCCACGGCGGCGCCTATTCGACCGGTTCGGGCTCATCGCCTCTGACCGATGGGGCGAGGCTGGCCGCGCGAGGCGATGTGGTCGTGGTCACGCTGAACCACCGGCTCAACCTGTTCGGTTACGCCTATATGGCCCGGCTGGACGCCAGCCTTCCGCATTCGGGCAATGCGGGACAGCTGGACCTGGTTCTGGCGCTGCGCTGGGTGAGGGACAATATCGCGGCCTTCGGCGGCGATCCGGATCGGGTCATGCTCTTCGGCCAGTCGGGCGGCGGCGCCAAGATCGCCACCCTGATGGCCATGCCGGCGGCCTCCGGGCTGTTTCACCGCGCCGCGACGATGAGCGGCCAGCAGGTCACAGCGTCCGGTCCTCTGAACGCCGGACGACGCACCCGGGCCTGGCTCGATGCGTCAGGCGTCGCGCCCGACCGGGTCCGCGATCTGCACCGGACCCCGGCGGAGGCGCTGCTTGAGGCCGCCCGGATCACGGACCCTGTGCTGGGCTATGGCAGCCTGTATTTCGGCCCGGTGGTCGATCAGCAGAGTCTGTTTCGTCACCCCTTCTACCCGGACGCGCCGGCCCAGTCGGCGGGGGTGCCCATGATCATCGGCGCCACCCGGGACGAGACCCTGGCCTTCCTCGGCGGCGATTCCGCCAACGCCGGACTGACGTGGGAGAGCCTTCCGGCGCGGATGTCGCCCGAGGTGATGCGGATCGATGTCGCCCCGGAGACCGTGATCGCCGAGTACCGGCGTCTGCACCCCGACTGGTCGCCGGACCAGGTGCTGATCGGCGCCTCCACCGCCGGCCGGTCATGGCGCGCGGCGGTCATCGAAGCCGAGGCGCGGGCCGTCCAGGGGGCGCCGGCCTGGGTCTATCAGATGGACTTTCCCGGAACCCTGGAGAACGGCCGATCCGGCGCCTTCCACACGGTGGATATCCCTCTGGCGTTCGACAATGTGGACGCCGCCGGATCGCGGGTTACGGGCCCGGGCGCCCACGCCGTCGCCGCTCGCCTGAGCGAGGCCTTCATCGCCTTTGCGCGCTCGGGCGATCCGAACCATCCCGGCCTTCCGGTCTGGGTCCCGTATGGCCTTCCTGACCGCGAGACGATGGTGTTCGATGTCGAGACCCGGCTGGAGAACGATCCTCGCGGGGCCGAGCGCCGCTTCTTCGCCATGACGCCCTATGTCCAGCCCGGGACCTAGGGGCGCTTCCTGATCACGAGATTGCGGATCTCGGTCATATCTTCCATGGCGAACTTGACCCCCTCGCGGCCGAGCCCTGAATCCTTGACGCCGCCGTAGGGCATGTTGTCGACCCGGTAACTGGGCACGTCGCCGATCAAGACGCCGCCGACCTCCAGCACCTCCCAGGCGCGCATGGCCTTGTGGATGTCGCGGGTGAAGACGCCCGCCTGCAGGCCGAAGCGGCTGTCGTTGACCTCTTCCAGCGCCGCCTCGAAATCGGAGAAGCGCGACAGGATCGCGACCGGCCCGAACGCCTCCTCGTCACGAATTTTCAGCCCGCGTCCGACGCCCTCCAGCAGCGTGGCCTCCAGCATCGCCCCCTTGCGTCCTCCGCCGCACAGCAAGGTCGCTCCGGCGGCGACATCGTCGGCGATCCACTCCTCCAGCCGTCGGGCTTCCGTCTCGTCGATCATGGGGCCGATGAAGACGTTTTCATCCTGGGGATCGCCGGACACCAGCGCGCGCGTCTTCGTCACCAGCCTGTCCCTCAAGGCGTCATAGACGTCGTCATGGATCAGGATGCGCTGCACCCCGATGCAGGACTGGCCCGACTGGTAGAAGGCGCCGAAGATGATCCGGTCGGCGGCGTCTTCCAGATCCGTGTCGTGGTCGACGATCACCGCGGCATTGCCGCCCAGCTCCAGCACCACCTTCTTCTTGCCGGACCTTGCCTTGAGCGCCCAGCCGACCTCCGGCGAGCCGGTGAAGGACAACAGTTTCAGCCTGTCGTCCGTCGTGAACAGGTCGGCCCCGTCACGGGTCGCCGGCAGGATGGAGAAGGCCCCCCTGGGCAGATTCGTTTCTGCCAGGACTTCGCCGATGATCAGCGCCCCCAGCGGCGTGCGCGACGCCGGCTTCATCATGAACGGGCAGCCCACGGCCAACGCCGGGGCGATCTTGTGCGCCGCGAGGTTCAGGGGAAAATTGAAGGGCGAAATGAAGGAGCAGGGGCCGATCGGGACACGCTTCCACATGCCCTGATAGCCCTTCGCCCGGGCCGAGATGTCCAGGGGCTGGACTTCTCCGGTCATGCGGACGGACTCCTCGGCCGCGATCCGGAAGGTGTCGATCAACCGGCCGACCTCGCCCCTGGAATCCTTGATCGGCTTGCCCGCCTCGATGCACAGGGCATAGGCCAGTTCGTCGAACCGTTCCTGGAACCGCGTCACGCAATGGGCGAGGACCGCCTGCCGCTCATAGGCCGCCATCTCAGCCATGGGCCGGGTCGCCTCGACCGCGGCCCCGATGGCCTTGTCGATGGTTGCTGCGTCGGCCATGGCGACGCGGGTCGCCACCTTGCCCGAGTATTTGTCGGTGACCTCCAGGTCCTGATTGGGGGTCAGCGCCTCATTGGCGAGGTACAGTGGATAGGACGTTTTCAGGGACGGCATGGGATCGCTCCGGAACAGGACTGACCGCCAGCCTACAGCCCGGGGCTCGGCTCGCGTATGTCCTTGCTCAGGATTTTGGTCGCATTCCAGGCGGCCAAGGTGAAAAGAAGCGACCGCGCGGCTTCCCGCGCGACGCCTCCTACGGGCTCGCCCGTCAGTGTCAGCCGATCCCAGCCGGCGGCTTCTAGACCTTCGCCGGCGCATAGCGCGGCGACAGCAGGTGGATGACCAGCAGCGCGATCAGATAGGCCGAGGCGGCGACGACGAAGATCGGCGTGTAGCTGCCGATCTTTTCCAGAACGAAGCCCGCGTATTTGGCCATGGCCATGCCGCCGAAGCCGCCGATCATGCCGCCGATGCCGACGACGGACCCCACGGCCGATCGCGGGAAGACATCCCCCGGCATGGCGTAGAGGTTGGCCGAGAAGCCCTGGTGGGCGGCGGTCGCGACGCCGATGATCAGGACCGCGGTCCAGACGTTCGACGCCATGCCGGCGAAGGCCACCGGAAGGACGGCCAGGGCGCAGATGAGCATGGTCAGCTTGCGCGCTGCGTTGAGACTCATGCCCCGTTTGAGGAACTGCCCGGACAGCCAGCCGCCGCCGATCGAGCCCACGTCGCTCATCAGATAGATGGCGATCAGCGGCGGGCCGAAGGTCAGAAGGTTGAGATCGTACTGGGTCCCGAGGAAGCCCGGCAGCCAGAACAGGAAGAACCACCAGATCGGGTCGATCAGGAATTTGCCCAGCGCATAGGCCCAGGTCTCCTTGACCGTCAGCAGCTTCAACCAGCTGATCTTGTGCGCGGGATCGGGGGCGTCCTGGGCGATATAGTCGAGTTCTTCGGGGGTGACCTTGCTGTGCTCGCCCGGGCGCTTGTAGACCATGAACCAGATCGGCACCCAGATCATGCCGGCCGCACCGACGATGATCAGGGCCATCCGCCAGTTCGGATCCTCGGCCGTGCCGAGCCAGACGGAGGCGATCAGCGGTATGATCAGGGGCGTCACGATCGCCCCGATATTGGTCCCCGCGTTGAACAGACCGACAGCGAAGGCGCGTTCCTTCTTGGGGAACCATTCGGTGACCGCCTTGATGCCGGCGGGGAAGCCGCCGCCCTCGCCGACGCCCAGCGCCAGGCGGACGAAGATGGCGTGGTTGAGGTTGCGGATTCCGGCGTGGGCGATGAAGGCGATCTGCCAGATGATGAAGGCGAGCCCGAAGCCCCAGCGGGCTCCGATCTTGTCGACGATCCGGCCCCACAGCAGGTAGGACACGGCATAGGCCGCCTGGAACCAGAAGATGATGTTGGCGAAGTCGCCCTCGGTCCAGCCGAACTCGCCCATCAGGGTGGGCTTCAGCACGCCGATGGCCTGACGGTCGACGTAGTTGATGACCATGGCGGCGAACAGCAGCCACACCACCACCCAGCGGTATTTACCGGGGGGCGCCGGCTGGTTCGCGGTCACGCCTGCAACGTCGCCCATGATCGCCTCGTCCCGTCTGTTTCCCGGCCGGCCCGCCCTGTTCCCGGGCGGTTGTCGGCGATTTCAGCCTGAGAATGCGGATGCAAGGTAACCGGTGTCAATCCTTATTCCATCCGCTCCGGAAACTGACGGTCGACGAGCCGACGGGCCGGAATCAGCGCGGTCGCCGAGGTCATCGACGCCCGCAACGGTCGAGGTTCTGGACGGACAGCGCAGGCTCGGCCTTGTGGCGGCGCACCGGTTTCGCGGCCAATGCGCCATGATATTCACGCACACGAGAGCGAATGTTGACAACAGCCCGGGCCCGTGTCCCTCTTCCTTCCGAGCGCCGACGTTCATGATCGACGCCGTGGGAGGGAATTCACATGAGGGCGATACTGCTCGCTTCTGCCTGCGCGATCGCGCAGGCGGTGGTCATCGCGCCGGCTCAGGCCCAGGCGCAACAACAGCAACCGGCGGCGTCGGCGTCGCAGACGGAACGCCAGAGCCGGGAAGACACCACTCTCGAAGAGGTCATCGTCACCGCCACGCGGCGGGAAGAGCGCCTTCGGGACGTGCCCGTCAGCATCACGGCCCTGTCGCAGGAAGAACTGAACGAGCGCGGCATCGTCAACTACGACGGTCTCGCCACGGCCACGCCCGGCGTGGTGCTGAACCGCGCCTCGGCCAACTTCAACAATTTCACGGCTCGCGGCATCGGCACCAATGGCTATGGCGCCAATCTGCAGAGCACGGTCGCCATCTACATCGACGAGCTGCCGATCTCGTCCAACGGCAACTCCACCATTCTCGATCCCAGCCTCTACGACATCGAGCGGATCGAATTCCTGCGCGGGCCCCAGGGCACCCTGTTCGGGTCGGGGTCCCTGGCCGGGGCCTTGCGCATTCTGACCCACGATCCGGATCCCACGGGCTTTGACGCCTCGTTTCTGGTCGATCTCGGAACCATGGAGGAGGGCGGTCTTCGCCAGCGCTACAATGCGATGGTCAACGTCCCGCTGATCGAGGACAAGCTGGCGCTCCGTGTCGTCGGCTTCTCGCGGAACGAAGAGGGCTGGGTCGACAACGTCGGCACGGGAATCGAGAATTCCAACTCCCTGATTCAGTACGGCGGCCGGGCCATCCTGCTGTGGGAGCCCAACGACCGGTTCTCCGCGCGTCTGATGTATTCGAGGGAGATCAGCAATCCGCACGATTCCTCGCTGACCAATCCGACGCGAGGCGAATACGTCCGTCTGACCGACCGGCCCGACCTCTTCCAGAGCGACATGGCCAACTACAATGCGACCCTGGAATATCAGTTCGACGGCGCGTTGCTGACCAGCTCGACCACCCAGTCCGACTATACGGGCCTGTTCTACGTGGATCTCGCCGGGACCTACGCCCAGGCCTTCCCCTTCGCCCTCGATGCGGAGGCCTATGACGACACCTTTGTTCAGGAGGTGCGGCTGGTGTCTGATCCGGGCGGGCGGGTCGACTGGTCGCTGGGCGGCTTCTATTTCCGCAAGCGCCGGGACGTGGATTACAACTATCGCGGCACCGAGGAATTCATGGCCGCCCAAGGGTTCACCGGCCTTACGGATGAATACTATCTGCGGTTCGGCTCGCATTTCATCGCTCACGAGGTCGCGGCCTTCGGCCAGCTGACCTACCGGTTCACGCCGGACCTGTGGGTGACCGGCGGCCTGCGCTACGGCACGACGGACGCCCAGGGATTCACCGAGCCGGGTGGCTACAATTCCAACTATCTGACGCGGGCCTATGTGGCGAAGGTTCTGAATTTCCCGAACCCGGGTCCGCTCGTCATCACCGCCGTTCCGCCGGTGACGGGGGTCAAGGCCGAGGAGAGCGGTCTCTCCTACCGCCTTAGCCTGTCGTGGCGTCCCACGCCTTCGGTGACAACCTACGCGGCGGTCTCCACCGGCTTCCGGCCCCCGATCGTCAACGCGCGGGCGGGCGCCGTCAGCACGATCGATCCGACCGACATCGTCATTCCCGACGGCGCCACGTCCGACAACCTGATCAACTATGAGCTCGGGGTGAAGGGGCGGTGGTTCGGCGGCCGGCTTGTGGCTGATGCTGCCGTATACTGGATCGACTGGAACGACATCCAGGTCCAGGCGAACCGCGTCTCGGACTCGGTCCAGTTCGCCACCAACATCGGCGGCGCCACCAGCAAGGGCGTCGAGGTCTCGGTTGTCGCCATTCCCGCGGACGGGTGGACGGTGGCCCTGACCGGCGGCGTCAACGAGGCCAAGGTCGATGACCTCACGCCTGCGGAAGCGGCCATCTCCGGCGCCGTGCTCGACGCGCGGCTGGCGGGACCGGAGCTTCAGGGATCGTTGCGGGTCAACTACGAATGGCAGCCGGCGGCGGGCATGACGGCCAACGCCTCCGTGGCGGTCTCCCATGTCGGCAGCTTCCCGAACAGCTTCCCGAACACCCCGGGCCGGCCCCTCGTTCCGTTGCCGACCTATGACGACACCGACGCCTACACCTTCGTGAACGCGAATCTGGCGGTGGCCTTCAAGGAGTTCACGGTGGCGGCCTATGTCGAGAACGTCTTTGACGACCATTCGGTGAACTACATCCACCCGGAGGCCTTCCTCGACGGTCGTTACGGCCGGCTGCGGCCGCGGACCATCGGCGTGCGCGTCGGTTATGAGTACTGAGGTGGCCGGACCTTCCGAGACCGCACTCCCGGGCGCGCCAACCGCGCGCCCGGGAGCCCAGGCCTGGTTCGTCCTGGCCATGCTCTGCTTCGTCTATGTGCTGAACTTCCTCGACCGCCAGTTGCTGTCGATCCTGGCCAAGCCGATCCAGGACGAGCTGGGCGTCACCGACGGTCAACTGGGCCTGATCAGCGGCCTGTATTTCGCTCTGTTCTACTGCATCCTGGCGATCCCGGTCGGCTGGCTGGCGGATCGGACCAACCGGGTGAGGGTCCTGGCCTTCTCCTGCGCCCTGTGGAGCGCGGCGACGGCGGCCTGCGGCTTGTCGACCAACTACGGTCAGCTGGCCCTCTCGCGCATGGCGGTGGGGGTCGGCGAGGCGGGCGGCGTGCCGCCCTCCTACGCCATCATTTCGGATTACTTCCCCTCAGGGACGAGAGGCACGGCGCTCAGCCTGTTCAACCTCGGCCCGCCGATCGGCTCGGCGCTGGGCGTCGCCTTCGGCGCCTCGATCGCCGCGGCCTATTCATGGCGTGACGCCTTCCTCTGGGTCGGGGGGGTGGGCGTGGTCACCGCCGTGATCGTCTGGCTGTTCGTGCGTGAGCCGAAGAAGGGCGGGCTGGACCAGAAGCTGGAGACCCATCCGCCGGCCGACGCGGCCCCGATACCCCGGGCCGGCTTCATGTCCACCTGCAAGATGTATTTCGGCAATCCCGTCCTGCGCGGCATGGCGCTGGCCTGCGGCGCGACCCAGTTCATCACCTACGCCCTGCTCAATTTCGCCACCCTGTTCCTGATGCGCGAGAAGGGCATGACCCTGCCGGAGGTGGCCCTCTGGTACGCCCTGGTCGTGGGCGTCGGAGTCAGCGCGGGAATGTTCGTGTCGGGCCGGCTGATCGACCGGCTGAGCCGACGCTCGAAGACCGCCTACGCCTGGCTGCCGGCTATCGGTCTGGCGCTTGCCGCGCCGCTCTTCGCGGCCTTCGTGTGGGCTCCGAGCTGGCAACTCGGGCTGATCTTCCTCATTCTGCCGATGGGGCTGAACTACTTCTATCTCTCACCGGCCATCACCATGGTCCAGGAGGAGGTTCGGCCGGATCAACGGGTCCTGTCCGGCGCCCTGCTGCTGCTGGTGATGAACCTGATCGGCCTTGGCCTGGGCCCGACCTATCTCGGGGCCGCCAGCGACTTCTTCCGGGCCAGTCATCCCGACAACTCGTTGCAGATGGCCATGTACACCCTGATTCCCTTCTACGGGTTGGCGATCGCGATGTTCGTCGGCCTGGCCGGGACGATCCGGCGGCAGGCGGCCAGGGAGGCCAAGGCATGATGCGGCTTCCCAACGGCCTTCTGGCCGCCCTGGCCCTTGTCGGTTGCGCCCTGATCCCCACGGCCGCGCCGGCCCAGCCCGTCGTCGACGCGCCGGCCGGCGCGGTGCGCGGCGAGACCACGGAGGGCGTCAACGCCTTCCGGGGCGTGCCCTACGCCCTGCCGCCGACGGGTTGGCGCCGCTGGCGTCCGCCAGCGGAAATGCCGCGATGGCGCGAGACCCGGGACGCGACCCGGTTCGGGCCCGCCTGTCACCAGCCGACGGCGCGCGGGACCAGCATCTACGCCGCCGCCGAAGCGCCGACGATGAGCGAGGACTGTCTGTCGCTCAACGTCTGGACCCCCGAGGGCGCGCGGGCCGCGCCGGTTTTCGTCTGGATCCACGGCGGCGCCCTGACGACGGGCGCCGGCAGCGAGGGCATGTACGACGGCGCGCGGATGGCCGCCTCCCAGGGCATGGTGGTCGTGTCGATCAACTATCGCCTCGGCGTCCTCGGCTATCTGGCTCACCCGGAACTCAGCGCGGAGTCGCGACAGAACATCTCCGGCAACTACGGCCTGATGGACCAGATCGCGGCCCTGCGCTGGATCGAGGCGAATATCGCCGCCTTCGGGGGCGATCCGGACAATGTCACCATCGTCGGGGAATCCGCCGGCGCCCTCAGCGTCATGTACCTGATGGCCTCTCCCAAGGCGCACGGACTGTTCGACCGGGCCATCGCCCAGAGCGCCTATATGATCTCGACGCCGGAGCTGCGCTCGCGCCGCTATGGCGACCCGCCGGCCCAAGCCGTCGGCGTGTGGTTGCAGACCCAGCTGGGCCTGTCGAACCTCGCCGACCTGCGCGCCATGGATGCCCAGACGTTGACCGCCACGTCGCTCCAGAAGGGCTATATGCCGTGGGGCACGATCGACGGCGAGGTCCTGCCCGAGCAACTGGTCGAGATTTTCGACCGCAAGGCGCAGGCGCCCGTGCCGCTGCTGGTCGGCTTCAACGAGGGCGAGATCCGTTCGCTGCGCGCCCTGGCGCCGCCTGCTCCGGCGGACGCCGCCGCCTATGAAGTGGCGGTCCGCACCCGCTATGGCGATCTGGCTGACGCCTTCCTCGCCCTCTACCCTTCCAGCGACATCGCCGCCAGCATCCTGGCGGCGCCGCGTGACGCCCTCTACGGCTGGACGGCCGAACGCCTCTCCCGGCGCCAGACGGCGCTGGGCCAGCCGGCCTTCCTCTACTTCTTCAACCATGGCTATCCGGCGGCCGACGAGGCCGACCTGCACGCCTTCCACGCCTCGGAAATTCCCTATGTCTTCGGCACCGCCGACCGCGTGCCGCCGCGGTGGCCCGCCGTGCCGGACACGCCCCTCGAGCATCAGTTGTCCGACGCCATGATGGCCTATTGGGCGTCCTTCGCCCGCGACGGCGTTCCATCCGCGCCGGGTCAACCGGACTGGCCGGCCTACGACCGAGATCGCGCCTACATGGCCTTCGAGGAAGCTCCCGTCGTGCGTGAACGCATCATGCCCGGAATGTTCGAGCTGCGGGAAGCCGAGGTCTGCCGCCGTCGCGTGACCGGCGGGACGCCGTGGACCTGGGCCGTCGGCGTGGTCGCCGCGCCCCTGCCTGCCGCGGCGCCGGCGTGCCCATGATCGACGGGGAAATGCAGGCTTTCGCCCTGACCCTGGACAAGTTCCTGGATCACGCCGCAAAGTGGCGTCCCGGTACCGAGGTCGTGACGGCAGGGGACGGCGGACAGGTTGAGCGGATCGGCTACGCCCAGCTCCGGGGGCGCAGCCTCAGGGTCTCCGGCGTCCTGGCGGGTCTGGGGGTGCGTTCCGGCGATCGGGTGGCGACTCTGGCGTGGAACACCCAGGCCCATGTGGAGGTCTGGTACGCGATCATGGGCATGGGGGCGGTGTGTCATACGCTCAACCCGCGACTGACCGAGGCGCAGCTGGCGTCCATGGTCGCCCAGTCCCAGGCGCAAATCCTGATCGCCAGCGTCGATCTGCTTCCCCTGGCCCGGCGGGTCGCCGCGCGAACGCCGTCGCTGAAGCGGGTGCTGATCATTGACGGACCGGCGACCCCGGACGCGGCGGACGCCGACGCGCTTGAGCCGATGATCAGGGAGGCTGGCGTGTCGGGGGTCTGGGGCGGGTTCGAAGAGACCGCGCCCTGCGGCCTGTGCTTTACGTCGGGCACCACGGGCGCGCCCAAGGGCGTCACCTACACCCACCGCTCCAGCTTCCTGCACACGCTCCGCCTGTTGCAGGCCGACGTCATGGCCATCACCGCCGCCGACACGGTCCTGGCGGCTGTTCCG
Organism: Brevundimonas sp.; assembly: GCF_041648615.1. Classification (GTDB taxonomy): domain Bacteria; phylum Pseudomonadota; class Alphaproteobacteria; order Caulobacterales; family Caulobacteraceae; genus Brevundimonas. The sequence goes on along the minus strand of NZ_JBAZOS010000005.1, from coordinate 96,355 downwards.
ATGTTCCACGCCAACGCCTGGGGTCTGCCGTTCGCGGCGCCGGCGGCGGGGGCGCGGCTGGTGTTGCCGGGCCGAAATCTGGACGGCGCCAGCCTCGCCGGCCTGATCAACGAGGAGGCGGTGACGATCGCGGTGGGCATCGCCACGGTATGGCTCGGCGTGGTTGAGCATCTCGAAGCGAACGGCGGAGAAACGCCGACGCTGAAGCGCGTCATCGTCGGAGGCGCGCCCATGGCGCCGGCGCTCATGGAACGCATCGAGCAGCGGCTCGGCGTGACGCTCCAGACCAGCTGGGGCATGACCGAACTGTCGCCACTGGGCACCTGCGCGCCGCCTGACGACCCCGACCGCGCCGCCCAGGTTTCGGGCCGCCCCGTTTTCGGCGTGGACCTGCTCCTGTCCGACGCGGACGGGCGGCCCCTGCCCGAACAACGCGGCGTCGAGGGACACCTTTACGTGCGCGGGCCCGCCGTCATCGAACGCTATTTCGGCGAAACGAGCAGCGCGACCGACGGTGAGGGCTGGTTCGCGACCGGCGATCTGGCGAGGATCGATACGGAGGGCGATCTGGTCATCACCGGGCGGGCCAAGGATCTGATCAAGTCGGGTGGCGAATGGATCAACCCGGCCGAGATCGAGGCCGTCGTCAATGAGCATCCCTCGGTCTCCCTCGCGGCCGTGATCGGTCGCCCGGATCCCAAATGGGGCGAGCGTCCCATTCTGGTGATACAGACAAGGGAGTTCCAGGACGTCAGCGACGAAGACATCCTGTCGCCATTGCGTGGCCGGGTCGCTCCGTGGTGGATTCCCGATGAAGTCATTCGCTTGCCGCAGATGCCCCTGGCGTCCACCGGCAAGATCGACAAGATGCGTTTGAGAGTTGACTATGGCGGTTGTTAAACAGAAGTCCGAACTCCCGCCTTCCAAGGCGCGAGGCGAGCCGGCCGACGCCGCCAAGCCGCGCCGCAGCCGGACCAAGGTCGAGCAGCGCGCCGACAAGATGGAGCAGATCCTCGACGCGGCCGAGTATCTGTTCTCGATCCACGGCCTGTATGGCGTGACCCTGAAGGACGTCGCCCAGCGCGTCGGAGTCCATCACACGCTGTTGAACTACTATTTCACGGACAAGAAAAAGCTGTTCGACGCCGTCATCGCGCGGCGCGCGGAGGTGACCATCCAGCTGCGGATGCAGGCCCTGGACGACTATGACGCCGCTACAAAGGGCAAGCCGACGGTCGAGGGCGCCCTGCGGGCCTTTCTGGACACGGACCTGGACCTCTACAGCCAGGGCGGCGAGAACTGGAAGAACTACGGCGCCCTCGGCGCGCAGGTGTCAAACACGCCCTATGGCGCAGAGTTGTTCGACCTGCATTTCGACCCGGTGGTGTTGCGGCTGATCGACCTTCTGAAAAAGGCTCTGCCAGGCTGCGCCGAGGCGGACATCTTCTGGGGTTATCATTTCGTCACCGGCTCCCTGATGCTGACGCTCGCGCGCACCGGACGGATCAACAGACTGTCGGGGGGGCTCTGCGACTCCGACGACTTCGAAGCGGTAAAGGACCGTATGGCCACCTTCATGGCCGCCGGTTTCATGAGCATCTGCAAGCCCGACGCCGACGCCTCGCTCTAGGGGGCGCGGCCGGTCTTTTCACACAGACACACGGAAATTGGAGACAAGGCATGACGCTTGAGGGCCGGGTTGCGATCGTGACGGGTGCGGGCGGCGGGCTGGGGCGTCAGCACGCCCTGTACCTGGCCCGTCAGGGAGCCCATGTGGCGGTCAACGATCTGGGCCAGGAGGCCGCCGAGGCCGTGGTCGCCGAGATCGTCGCGGCGGGCGGTCACGCCATCGCCGTCGCGGGCTCGGTGACGGACGAAGCCGCCGTGGAGGCCATGGTGGAACGCACCCTCGCGACCTGGGGCCGGATCGACATCCTGATCAACAACGCCGGCATCCTGCGCGACAAGAGCTTCGCCAAGATGAGCCTCGACGACTTCCGGCTGGTGATCGACGTCCACCTCATGGGCGCCGCCGTCTGTTCAAAGGCGGTGTGGGAAATCATGCGCCGACAGCAGTACGGCCGCATCGTGATGACGACCTCGTCCTCGGGCCTCTACGGCAATTTCGGCCAAGCCAACTACGGCGCGGCCAAGATGGCGCTGGTCGGGCTGATGCAGACCCTCGCCATCGAGGGGGAGAAATACGGTGTCCGCGTGAACTGCCTGGCGCCGACGGCGGCCACACAGATGACCGCGGGCGTGTTGTCGGAGGCGAGCCTGCACCAGCTCGATCCGGCGCTGGTCAGCCCGGCGCTTCTTCCCCTGGTGGTCGAGGACGCGCCGACGCGCGCCATCGTCTGCGCCGGCGCCGGTCATTTCGCCCGGGCCTATGTCACCCTGACGCCGGGCCAGTACATCGGGGGCGGCGCCGACGCGGGCGAGCGCCTTCTGGCCGCCTGGGAGGCCGTGTCGGATCCGGCGGGTTCCATCGTCCCGGAGTACGGATTCGCCCAGGCCGAACGCGAGGTCGCCAGCGCCGAGGCGCATGCGGCCGCCCTCGTCTGATGACCGCGGACAAAACGCACGCCTGTCTGTCGCGCCGCGCGATTCTCGCGGGAGGGGCCGCGGTCGCGGGTTGCGCCGCCGGGCCCGCCCTGGCCCGATCGCCGGAGGACCTTGCGGCGGTCCTCGACCTCGCCATGGCCCAGCGGAGCACCGGCGTTCTGGTGGGCCGGGCCGGGGATGTCCTGGCCGAGCGTTACGCACCCGGCTGGGGTCCGGACCGCCCGCGTGAAGTCGCTTCGGTCGCGAAAAGCATCGTCGCCGTGTTGGTCGCCATGGCCGTCGAAGACGGAGCGTTCACCAGCCTGGATCAGGCGGCGGCCGATTTCATTCCGATATGGCGGGACGACCCCCGCGCCGCCATCACCCTGCGTCACCTGATGAGCATGACATCGGGTCTGGACGACACGGGCCTGGCGCTGCGAGGGATCGAGGGGGACCAGTTCGCGATCAACGCCGCCGCGCCCCTGCGGCACCCACCCGGCACGCGCTGGGCCTACAACACCGCCGCCTATCATCTCCTGTTTCACGTGCTTGCGCGGGCCGTCGGCCAGGGCGTCGAGGGCTATGCCGGAACCCGCCTGTTCGCGCCGCTCGGCATGGCCGATACGAGCTGGATCGTTTCGCGCGGATCGGGCGCACAGGGGCCCGTCACCAACTACTACAGCGCCCTGTCGACAGCGCGGGACCTGGCCCGGTTCGGTGAACTGATCCTGGGCGCCGGAAGCTGGAACGGTCGCCGGCTGATCGGCTCCGGGATGCTCCAGACCCTGCTCAGCCCCTCCCAGACCTTGAACCCCTCCTATGGCCTGCTGTGGTGGTCGAACGCGCGGCCCGGCGCGGATGCGTTCGGACGGGGAGACGGCCTGCGCTTCCCATCCGCGCCGCGCGACACGGTGGCGGCTCTCGGGGCGGGCGGTCAGATGCTGCTCGTCGTTCCCTCGCGGAACCTGATTGTCGTGCGCCAGGGCGACGCTCCCGGATCCGCCACGTTCGGGGACGACCTGCTCAAGGCCGCCCTTCGCGCAGTTGACGACCGGTAGGAGGCTCCCGGACGCCCGGGCGGCGCGCGACGCGCCCTCCGAAAAGCGTTCGTCAGGACGGGTTCACTGTCACGGTGAAGGTCACGGTGTAGGTGTCGATCAGCCCGTCCGCGGCGGTGTTCATTTCCAGAACCCCGCCCATCAGAACCCGCGCCACGCCATTGTTCATCCGCACCAGCCATTCACGCTGGGCGGGGTCCGCGTTGAGAAGCGTGCCCTCCAGCATCGAGATTCGATCGACGACGGCGGTGAAGGACGAAGCCAGATCCCGGCTCGCCGGGGTCACGCTGAGAATGAATTCGCAGTCCGCCGACGGATCCGTCACCCGGACCGAGAGGGGGAGGCCGGTCTGGGCCGAAACCAGCCGTCCCGTCGCATTGACCAGGCCTGAGGCTGGATCCAGCGTCGCCGTTCCCGACACCCCCGCCGTCACATACAGGCGACCGAAGTCGAGCGTGCCGCTGACGGGCGGATCAAGAGCCAGGCCGGTGCAAGCCTGGCCACGGGCCACGGCGGGAAGCATGAAGCCGAAGGCGATCGCCAGGATCGCAAGACCGCGGCGCCGGCCGGTCAGCGGCCGGAAACGAACAAATGTCATGGAGGCGATCTCCCATATCCGGATCCCGGCGCGTCGATGACGGCGGCGGTATAGCCGATCAGTCCGCCGCCCCGGGCGTCAAACTGGAACCCAAGGCCGTTGACGATCAGGCCCCGCGGGCCGACTATCGTCTGTACGAAGGCCGGGCCGACCGGCGTTCCGGCGACTGACTGGCCGGCATGGGCGCGCACGATCCAACGCCCTGGCGGGACCTGGTCGAACAGCCATGCGCCGTCGAACATGCTCACCGCCGTGGCCCGCACCTCACCCTGTTCGTCAACCAGTTCGAGCCGGACTCCGTGTAACGGCGCGCGGCGGGTGTCGTCCAGCAGTTCGACCACGCCCGAAATCTCGCCACTTTCCACGATCGGAATTTCCAGCCGGAAGGCCCGGCCGGGCCGGGGTTCCACCGCAATCTCGGCCCGGGCCGGCGCCAGAAAGGCGTCCGGCAGGCTGGAGGCGTCGACCCCGAGACGCACCGGTTCGCCGGGCGCCAATCCCGTCAGCCAGGCGCGCCCCCCCGCGTCGGTTCGCGCGGCCGGCGCAGGGTACCGGTTCACCAGCAACTGCACGTCGGCGAGCGGTTCGTCGACGCCGGCCTGGTAATGACCGTCGCCCCCGCGATCGAGAAAGACGAAGGGCTCGATCGCGCCCATTCGCGCTTGCGGCCGGCTGGACAGGCGCGGGCCTCGCGAGTCGAAGCCAAAGGAGACGGTCAGGCCGGCTCCGATCGTATATTCTCCATTGTCGTCCCACGATGCGCCCAGGTTGAGGAAGGCGAAGCCCAGGTCGCGGCTGATCCCGAAATTGCCGCCGGTCAGGCCGCTCATCTGATCGCGGAACATCCCCGTCGATACGATCAGCGTGTCCGACAGACGATACTGGATGCTGACGTCATAGGTCTCCAGGTCGCTTTCGCCCGAAAAGCCGTAGCGTAGCGCCGCGCGTGCGCTCAGCGGTCCGCGGGTCAGCGACGCGGCCCCGGCGTAGAAGGCCTGATCAAGCGTCGAGCCATCGATGCGCCGTTCGGTCCTGTATTCCACGCCATGGTCGAAATTGATCCCGCGGGTTTCGACGCGCCAGTTGAGACGCGCCGCCGTTTCCTGCCGTCCCGACACCAGCTCGGAGCGATCAGCGGACAGGGAGATGCTTCCCAGGCCGGGTCCCAGGGCGGACAGCGGCGTTGACAGCCGCACCCGGCTGAAGCGCCGCAACGGGATGGCGGCCAGCTCCGTGTCCAGGCTTCGGTAACCGTCGAGGTATTCCTCATGACGGACCGTCAGGCTGGCGGGCCCCAGGCTGGTCAACCCGCCCGCGCGCCACGCCCAACCGCCGGCCTCGCGCGCCGCCGCCGCCGCTTCCACGGCGACCGGGCCGACGGTCGTACGGACGACAACGCCTCCGTAGGACGCGAAGTCGCTGCCCGTCCGACTGCTCGCCGGACTCCGCGCCGCGAAGGCGCCGACCGACAGGCTGCGGGTCAGCCCGACGTCCAGCATGACGCTACCGGCCACCCCGTCGTAGCGCGGCCGACGATCCAGCAAACCCTCGAACAGTCGGCGATCCGGCTGGTTCACGAAGGCGGCCCAACGGACTGCGCCCGGGGGCGCCATATCGGCCCCGATACCGATCGTCTGCACGGTTTCCCGCATCTGGCCCTGCGGCCCGTACAACCGGACCAGCAGCCGGTTGCGGCCGAAGCTGAGGGCGACATCCTCGAAACGGTAGCGACCATCCGGTCCAATCCTCTGGATCGAGACCAGCTCATCGTTGCGGTAGAGTTCGGCATCCCACCCGGGCAGGGCGTCGCCCTCGACCCGGGTGACGTCGAACTCCGCCGGCTGGGTCAGCGGCCGACCGCCGAGGCTGACGCCCCGGCCCATCGGGGGGCGGCCGACCATCGGTACCGTGTGGCCCATGACATCCCCGGCCGCCGCCTCGTACAGTGAGGGAATACCGAAAACTCCGCCGTCGTAGTCCCGCCGCCCGCTGGTCAGGCGCAGGTCGTCCGGCCCGCCGTCCGCGGGGCCCGACACATAGAGTTCGTGCGTCAGCCACGCCAATTCGCCGATGATCAATGCGTTGTAATCGACGCTTCCTGCGCCGTCGGAGTCCGTTCGCGCGTTCACGGCGACGTCGCCCATCACGGGGGCGTACAGCGCCCACGGGGTCTCCGTCACCGGGGGCGGTCCCGACTCCGGTTCAGTCCCGACGATCGCGCGGCGTCGCCAGCCGGCCTCGCGCGCGAGCCGCTCCTCGACCGGAAGAGGCGTCCCCGCAGACCGCACCGTCAGGACATCGCGCTCCAGATCGGCCTCAAGGTCGATCGAGAACGCCGCCTCGGCATACGGCATGGGGATGAAAACGGCCCCGTCCTCGATGATCGCTCCCGCCTCGGCCGCGGTCAGGCTGATCGGTGTCTCACCCGTCGGTTCGCGTCCCCCGACCAACAGGGTCTGTCCATCTTCCGATAGTCTGTGGGGACGTTCGATCAACTCAACCAGCCTCACCGCCGGCAGATAGAGAACGCCGTCGATCAGGATGGCGTCGAGAGCGGGGTCGATCTCTTCGGCCGCGACGCGAACCCTCAACAACCTGGGGTCAGCCGTCTCGGGAGAGGCGCTGGCGGACGCGCCCGTGGGGAGGCCGGCGGTCGCCATGGCCGCCCCCGCCAGGAAGTGAAGCAGGCGCACACGCTTACACCGCGCCATCCGCCCCCCCTGCGCCCGGCCAGGCGGAGCCGGGCAGGATCCTGTCAGTTCCCGGCCGCAATCCGGTTCCCATGACCGGCGTTCCCCGTGCCGTGAGCTCCCGATCCCACCGGCTCGGAACAGGTCTGCTGGGCCGCGCCCCCGCCGCGACCCGTCCAGAACCGGATACAGGCCCGTGATCCGGGCGGCGCCTCGCTCCGGGTCAGTTCCAGGTTCACGGGCCGTCGGTCGGTGTCGGGATAGAGGGTGACGTCGGTCTCCCGCAGCACCCGCTCCCCGCCATCCGGGCCAGCTACGACGACGGCATAGCGTCCGAGCACAGACCCGCCGTCATGGTTATTGGCCAGGATGAAACTCAGATTCTGACCGGCCTCTGATGGCTGGACGGCCAGCGCCTCAAGTCGCGCGGTGCCGGGCCCCACGCCGTGCCGTACGAGAACCCGGACAGCCTGGGCCACCTGGAGGTTGATGTTGACGCCGATCGCCTGATCGTCGGCGGTCGTAGGCCGATCCGGCGTCGGCCCGATATTGGTCACCCGCAAATGCAACCGATACTCGCCATTCGGCAGGTCCGTCGGCGGTCGTGCTGAAAGCCTGATGGTGCGGGTCGCGCCGGGCTGGACCTCGAATTGACGCGGCGCCCAGCGCAGAAAGCTGATCGCAGAGCCTGCCTGCGCTTCGGCCGGCTCGAAACGCTGGACGCCGTCCGGGTCGATGACGGCGTGGAGCGGATCCAGCCGGAAGGTTGCGGTGCGGTCGCCGAAATTGATCACATCGAAGCCGACGGGCCGTCCCCGCGTATCGAGTATCACCATCATGGGCGCCACGGACACGCCGCCGCCCTGCGACCTGGCGGGGACGCCGGTCGCCAGCAGAAGGCTGGCCGCGACGGCAAGGCCGAAACGTCTCATGATGAACTCCGGGATGAGCTCCGGGCGAAGAACTTCACTCGCCCGCCATGCGCGCCGGGCGAGTGAAGCCGGCCGTGGCGACAGTCGATGAACCTAGTCCAGCGCCACCGTGGCGGTCAGCGTCGCGGTATAGGCGCCGAAGTCGACGTGCGACGCCGGAATGGTGACCGTGCCATGGAATGGAATGACGCCGTTGGCCAGGCCGGTCTTGCCCCCGGTCGCGTTGACGCCGCCGGAGACCTGAACGGTGGCCAGCAGGGTGTGGGTGGCGCCGTCACTCAGCGAAACGCCCGTCAGCCCCCCCGCAGCCGGGGTTCCGCTTCCGCCGCTCAGGGTGACGTTCGCGGTGTCAGCGCCCTGCAGGCCGCTGATCGTGCATTGTCCGACCGCCCCTCCCGTGACGGCCACCGAGGCGTGGTTGGAGCTCGTGGCCCCGCCCGACGTAAGCGTGATGACCGCCTGGGCATTGGTGGCGCCGACATAGGCCGTGCCGAAGCTCAGGTTCTGGCCGCAGGCGATCGCCACGGCGGCGTTGGTCGTGACCGAGACGTCGAAATCATCCGCAGCCTGCGCCTGCGCCGATTCTGAAAGCAAAGTTAACGTGAGTACACCAACAGCTACTGCCGCGATAACTGGTTTTTTGAGTTTTACGGACACCTGAAGCTCCCTTGGTTCCCAAAATTGGTTAACTGCCAGTAAGCAATGCCACAACTACACAATTATTACTTGTATCCTACATTGTCCGGGAGTCCCAGACAAAACCTGAGCTTGGGCTTATCGGAAGATTTGGACAGCAGCGTCGGCGATCGCCGGGACGCGAACCGTGAATCGGCTGGTGACCGTGGTGTCAGTCCAGCGGAAACCTGTCTCCGTCCGCGGGTGCGACAACGTCCGGAGCCCGGGAAAACAGGTCTCCGAGCGAGCGCGCCTCCGGCAGGATATAGACGATCCCGGTCGTGCCGTTGAACACGGACTGTACGATCTCCCGGTAGAATTTCTCAGGCACGTTCACGCAGCCATAAGAAATCCGGTTGTCCTCGGCTGTGGCCGAAGCGAGGCGCTGCAGGCGCCGGTCCGCTGCCCGTGTGGTGATGACGGGGTGCAGGGACAGGGCGGAGTCATAGTCGATCCACAGAATACCCTTGCCGCTGAGGTTCTCGCCGATGGACGCGAGGAAGCGACCGGCCGGGGTGATGCGTTCGCCCGGCGTGATGGCGGACAGGGGACGGTCGCCTATGCCGGGCGGCGAGACGTCGCCGCGGGCCAGGCCCAGCAGCGCGGGAGCGATGCCACGCAGTTGGCCCTCGCGGTCAAAGGCCAGGACCTGCGCATTGATCTTGTCGATGACGAGGAAGGGCAACCCCTGATTGTCGGCCGTTTCACGGACCCAGGCCGCGACCTCGCTCGCGGCGGACGAGGCGGTGACGTTCGCAGCGGCGTCACGGGTTCCCGGCGAGTAAAGACGCTCGTCCGCCAGGCTGGCCTGGGCGAACGCCAGCCCCAGGACCAGTCCTGCCGCCGCTGCCCATGGTCCCGGCCTGCCGGACCGGGCGCCGGACCCGCGCCCGTCAGCTGTCGTCCGGGGTACAGACTTCAGGGGCGGGCGCACCGGGGCCTGCATTGTCAGTTGCGATCCTGCTTGCGGGGGTAGACGGGGACCGGCGGCGCGATCGGCGCGACCGGCGCGGGCGCGGGCGCCTTGACCACCGGCGTGATCGGCGGAGAGACGGGGGGCGATTCGTACGGCGGCAGCCGGACGCCTCCTTCGACCACGTCGAACGTCAGGTCCGGCAACGGGGTCGGCGTCGGGCGTGGCGTCACGATCGGGTAGAATATCGTCGGCGGCGTCACATCCGGCGGCGTCACGGGCGGCGTGAACGGCGGCGGCGTCACCGGCGGCGTCACCGGCGGCGGCGGAGGCGGAGGCGGAGGCGGAGGCGGAGGAGGAGGAGGAGGAGGAGGAGGAGGAGGAGGAGGCGGCGGAGGCGGAGGCGGCGGCGGCGGAGCGGCGGCGGTGATCGTCCCGCGCGTCCGGAAGGTCGGGGTGCAGCAAGAGCTGGCCAGGGCGTACTGGTCAGCGTTGGCGCCCGCGAGGGTGTAGCCGCTGTAGGTGATCCCGACATCGGCGCCGACCACCGCCGAATCGAACGTCGCGGTGGCTCCGGGGCCGGCCACCAGGGTGACCCCGGAGGGGAGGCCCGAGTCCGCCGTGGTCCTGAAACCGGTCAAGGTGGTCGCCGTCGTCCCGTCGAACACCCGGCCGCCGTCGGGGAACAGCAGCATGCGCTGGGTCAGCGTGGCGCCTTCCGTCAGGGTGAACCGGGGCAGGTAGTCCGTCGGGGTCGTGTAGGACACGGCATTGTAGTTGATGGTCGCCGGGGCGTTGGTGACGGTGACCCGGGGGGCCAGCGGGCTGAACACGATGGTTCCGCCGTTCACGCCCGGCCCCGTCCCGTCCGCGCCGGAGATCAGGGTCAGGCCGATCGGCAGGCCCAGGCTCTGCGCCGGGATGGTGCTGCCCCGGGTCAGGGTGATGGCCGCATCGATGAACACGTCGTGCCCGGCGCACAGGGCGATGTTGCCGTCGGTCGTGGTGATCGCATGGTAGACGTTCACATTGCGGCCGCCCTCCAGCAGGACGCTGCCGTTCACCGTGGTGATGGGCGCATTGACGTTCACGTCGCGGCCACAACAGGCGATAAGATTGCCATTGGTGGCGGTGATCGCGGCGTTGATGTTGATGTCGCGGTGGGCGTTCAGCGTAAGGGTCGTCGGGGTCGAAGACGCGGTCCAGGCGATGGCGTCGTTGATGAAGATGTCGCCATTGCCGGGCTGGCTGTTCCCGGGTTCGGTCAGCGTGCTGATCACAATATTGGTGGTCACCAGCTGAGCGGACAGGGTGGCCCCCGAAATGTTGCCTCCGCCGCCGACGATGAAGTCTGCGGGATCGATCAGCCAGGTCCCGGTCGCGCCTGTCGGGGCATCGGTCGTTACGCGGGTGTCGGCGGCGATGTTCACGGTCCTGGCGGAGGTCTCGATGAAGCCGCCGTCGCCGCCGTCGGGCGCACTGGCGTCGAGAACGCCGTCCACGTTCACCGTGCCGCTCTGCATATCGCCCAGCAGCAGGATCACGCCGTTGCGTTCCCCGATCGTGCGGGCCTGAATGACGCCGGTGTTGTTCACCACCGTCCTCAGCAGGTCGCCCGCCCCCTGGGCCGTCATCAGCACCCGGCCGCCATCGGCCTGAAGCATGCCGCCATTGCGGACCAGGGCATTGGCCGCCCCCCGGTCAATGGCCACGTTGAGCAGGCCGTCGCCGGCGACGTCGAGCGTGACGGCCTCGCCCGCGGCGAGGGCGATCGTGCCCAGATTGGCCTGGATCAGGCCCTCGTTGCTGACCTGCCCGCCCAGCAGGGCGACATAGCCGCCGTTGGCGATGATCGTGCCCTGGTTGAGTACCGAGCCGCCGCTGCCCGAGAACCTGTAGTCGCCGGCCATGAAGTCGGCGTCGGTCATCCCCAGGGTGGACGCGACCAGTCCGCCGACATTGACCTGGGATCCCTGCCCGAACAGCACGCCGTTCGGATTGATCAGGAACACCTGCCCGTTGGCGGTCAGACTGCCGAAGATGGCGGAGGCGTCAGGCCCGAGCACCCGATTCAGCGCGACCGAACTGCTGTTGGGCTGCACGAAGACGACGCTGCCGCCCTGGCCGATGGAGAAGCTCTGCCAGTTGATCGACGCGTTCTGCGATGACTGGTTGACCGTCATCGTGCCGGGACCGCTGGTGATGGTCGCGCCGCCGGCGACCACCGACCCGCCGGTGGGCAGGGTCTGCGCATGGGCGGCCGTTCCCGGCAGAAGCGACGCGGACAGCCCCATCACGGCCCAGGCCGCGACCCCCGCCAGGCCGGTTGAGGCGCACAGGGCGCCCTTGCGACGCCGCTGGCCGGAATGGCGCCGGCTCTGTGCGCCGGCGATCGGGTGATGGAGTCTGGTCATCAGAACGTCCTTGTCGAAAAGCGTACAGAGAAAGGGCAGGTCGGGGCGGCCATCAGAACAGCTTGACGATCTGGAACCAGGCGCGGCCCGTCTCGTCGGGCCCCGAGGTCGAGATCTGGTCGTTGAAGCGGCGCGCATAGGAGGCGCGGATGATCAGGTCGTCCGGACCGAACCAGTTCAGCCCGATCCCGCCGCCGCTGCGTCGGGCGTGATTGGATCCCGTGAACCAGGGGTCATGGGCGAAGTCGACCTCGCCCGCATCGACAAAGGCGATCAGCTGGAGCCGGCCGGGCAGGTCGCCGGTCCACTGGTCCAGTTCGAGACGGGCCTCGATGGTGGCGACATAGCCCTCGTCGCCGTAGCCCTCGCCTTCCGGGTAGGCGCGGACCGCATAGGCGCCGCCCAGCTCCATCTTCTCGGAACTGTCGAGATTGTCGGTGGCGAGCTGTCCGCGCAGCGAGCCGTAGACCGACAGCGGTCCGCTGACGGCCTGGAGCCGCGAGACGGCGTACTGCAGCTTGTTGAACCCGCCTTGGGAACGTGCGCTCGCCGCGTCTGCGGCGCGCTCGACGGGACTTTCGATGTCGAGGTCGCCCGATGTCCATGACAGCGATCCGGCGTTCCAGCCGCCACCGCCGAACGCGTCCCGGGAATCGCCGCGCAGGCCGATGGTCACGGCCCGGATTTCCTTGTCGGACACCTGCGAGACCAGACCGATCTCGTCTGTCAGATATTTGGCGTCCAGACTGGCCAGGGCATAGAGGTTGGCGGTCCGCGACCGGATCAGGGGATAGCTGGCGAAGGCGCTGACGATGTCCGCCGTGCCGCCCGCGTCGAGCGCCCGGAACTCGCGACCGAGATCATACTCCATGTGCGTATAGGCGATGCCGACGGTGGCGTCGCCCCACGGGGCCTGCCAGGCGGCCCGGCCGTAGGCGAGACCCTTTGTGGATGCGAGCAGGCGCAGGCTCAGCAGGTCTCCGAAGCCCGTCGGATTGCTGACGTTGACCGATCCGCCGAACCTGTAGGCGCCGGTATATCGATTGCCCGCATTGTCGGCCTCGAGACTGCCCGAGATCCGCGGCGCCCGGGCCAGATCGATGGTCAGGTCCGCGGCGCCGACCTCGGCGCCAGGAGACAGGGTCGAATGAACGACGACGCCCGGGACGTCGGAGAGCAGAAGCAGCCGTCGTTCCAGCGGCGCGATCGCGACGGGGTCGCCCGTATTGAGGCCGGCGGTTATGCGCCGGGCCACGTCGTCGGATACGCCAGACTCGTTGCGCACGTTGATCGCGCCGTAACGACCCTCGATCACGGCGATGGTTACGACGCCTTGAAGGACGTCCTGGGCAGGCAGATAGGCCTGCGCCAGAATATAGCCGCGGCTGTTGTAGAAGCGCGTGATCTCGGCCGCCGCATTGCGAAGCTCGGGCAGGCTCAGGTCCGTCCCCGGTGTGAAACCCGTGGCCGCGATCAGTTCCGCTTCCGGGAACAGGGTCGCGCCGGTGATGCGGAGGGACTCCACCCGGATCCGCGCGCCTTCGGCGGCGTCACCCGTCGGCGTTTCGGGTCGCTCGATGCGGATGTCGGGAGCCGGCCGCTGCGGCAGCGCGGGGGGGGGAATCTGCTGCAATTGTCCGCCCGCGCCGGGCACTTGCTGGGCGTAGGCGGCCTGGCTCGTGGCCAGCAGCGCGGCCGCCATCAGGCTGGATCTCAACATAGCTACCTCGAAACGCGGCCGCGAAAACAGGGCGTGCCGGCCCCCACGCAGCGGAAAGCAACGGCACGTAGGAAGCTTGGGACGACCGACCATTCGAAATGTATTTGAAATTCAATCACCAAGTGTGGTGATGTCATGAGTTTTGGCGGAACGGATTCGGTGGTTAACAATAAGTAAATCGCCATCCATCTTGGCAATCTGTGCATACAAGTTGCGAGGCGAACACTTTGTTCCGAAGTTTGAATAAAATATCCGTTGAACCTGCAAAAGATATCGCCGCAGCTGTTCAGCCTCGGTTCATGCTGGGTTGGTGCGTGAGGTGAGCAATAGCTCGTCGGGAAGACTGATCTTACCCGCCGATCAGGACCTCCCCGTCGGGGCCGACGCACTTGCGGCTTCGCGGGAACATTTTCCTGCCATCAGCAAGCCATTGTGCCGCGTGATCCCGAAACGGTTGTCAGGCGAACACTTGTCCGATCCGGCGACAGGGCCCCTGCACGGATGGTCTGTTTCAGGGTTCGGGATCGGAGCCCCGGCGTCGAAGGTCGGGGTGAAGGGGAGGATGCAGGGGCCCCAAGCCCCCCTCAGCTTTTCCTGTTCCGAACCAATTCATCGACCACGCCGGGGTCCGCCAGCGTCGACGTATCCCCCAACGCGCCCACATCCCCCTCGGCGATCTTCCGCAATATCCGCCGCATGATCTTGCCCGAGCGGGTCTTCGGCAAACCCGGGGCCCAGTGGATCACGTCGGGGGCGGCGATCGGGCCGATCTCCTTCCTCACATGCGCGACCAGCGCCCGCTTCAGGTCGTCATGCGGTTCGACGCCGGCGTTCAGGGTGACATAGGCGTAGATGCCCTGGCCCTTGATGTCGTGCGGGAAGCCGACCACGGCCGCCTCGGCGACGTCGTCGTGCAGGACCAGCGCGCTCTCGACCTCGGCCGTGCCCATGCGGTGGCCGGAGACGTTGATGACGTCATCGACCCGGCCGGTGATCCAGTAATAGCCATCCTCGTCGCGGCGGCAGCCGTCGCCGGTGAAATACTTGCCCGGATAGGCGCTGAAATAGGTGTCGAAGAAGCGCTGGTGGTCGCCCCAGACGGTGCGCATCTGGCCCGGCCAGCTGTCGGTGATGACCAGATTGCCTGAGGTCGCGCCTTCCAGAACGGCGCCCTCGGCGTCGACCAGTTGAAGGGCGACGCCCGGCAGGGGTCTGGTCGCGGAACCGGGCTTGAGATCCGTCGCGCCCGGCAGCGGCGAAACGAGGATCCCGCCGGTCTCGGTCTGCCACCAGGTGTCGACGATCGGACAGCGGCCTTCGCCGACGACCTCGTGATACCAGCGCCAGGCCTCGGGGTTTATCGGCTCGCCGACGCTGCCCAGCAGGCGCAGGGACTTGCGCGAGGTCGCCTTCACCGGCCCGTCGCCCTCGCGCATCAGGGCCCGGAGCGCGGTCGGGGCGGTGTAGAAAATCTCGACCTTGTGCTTGTCGATCACCTGCCAGAACCGGCTGTGATCGGGATAGTTGGGCACGCCCTCGAACATAAGGGTCGTGGCGCCGTTGGCCAGCGGGCCGTAGACGCAATAACTGTGGCCGGTGACCCAGCCCACGTCGGCGGTGCACCAGAACACCTCGCCCGGGCGATAGTCGAACACCAGCTCGTGCGTCCACGCCGCCCAGAACAGATAGCCGCCCGTGGTGTGCAGCACGCCCTTGGGTTTGCCCGTCGATCCCGAGGTGTAGAGGATGAACAGCGGGTCCTCGGCGTTCATCGGTTCGCAGGGACAGTCGTCGGAGACGCCGTGTTTGGCTTCGCCATAACGGACGTCGCGGCCCTCGACGATCGGGATGTCGGCGTTGGTGTGCGACACGATCAGGACGTGCCTGACCTCGCTTCCGGCCGGGAGCTTCTCCAGCGCCGCGTCGACATTGGCTTTCAAGGGCACGCGCTTGCCGCCGCGCAGCCCCTCGTCGGCGGTGACGACCACCGTCGAGCCGCAGTCCTCGATCCGTCCCGCCAGGCTGTCGGGCGAGAAGCCGCCGAAGACGACAGAGTGAACCGCGCCGATCCGGGCGCAGGCCAGCATGGCGACGGCCGCCGCCGGGATCATCGGCATGTACAGGGTGACGCGGTCGCCCTTCACTACGCCCAGGCCCTTGAGCACATTGGCCATGCGGCAGACTTCGGCGTGGAGCTCGCGATAGGTCAGGCCGCCCGACCGGGTCGGCTCATCGCCTTCCCAGATGATCGCCGTCTCGTCGCCGCGTTCGGCCAGATGCCGGTCGAGGCAGTTCCAGGCGACGTTCAGGACACCGTCGTCGAACCAGCGGATGCGGAAGTCGGCCTTGTCGAACGAGACGTCCTTCATCCGCGTAGGCGGCGTCGTCCAGTCGAGGCGCCGGGCCTGCTCGCCCCAGAAGGCGTCGGGCGTTTCGCCTGCCGCAACGCGCGCCTCCTCATAGCTGGAGGCGTTCATGTGCGCGCGCGCGGCCCATTGGGCGGGAACGGGGTAGAACTCGGAGTCGGTCAAATCGTGTCGGCCTTCAGCCTCTAGAAACCGTATTTTGCAAAGATCTGCAGGCGAGTCAGCTGACCCGAGGCGCCCGATTCCAGTTCGCGCTCACCGAACATCAGTTCAGCACCGAGGTCCAGCGCGGGCAGCGGGGTCCAGATCACGTTGCCGCGCACGCTTTGTGAGGACTTGTTGGCGGCGAGACTGATCAGGGAACGGTCGTTGTCGACGCTCTGGGCGGAGTAGGTGAAGTTCGAACGCCATTGCGGCGTCCAGATGTGCCGATAGCTGGCGAAGCCCGCGATCAGGCCGATGGCCTCCAGCTCGCCGGACGCGTCCAGGACGGCGTCGTTGGCGAAGTTCAGGCCGACGTAGCGACCGATGCCCTCGCCGCCCGAGAGCATGATCCTGAGGTCGTCCTTCTCGCCCACCTTGATTTTGGCCGCCGCCGACAGGCCCCAGCCCATGGTCGAAGAGTCGATCGCGCCGACGCCGGTCGTTTCATAGGCCAGTTGACGCACGATGCCCGCGATCGAAGCCTCGCCCCAGGGCCGCGTCACGGCATAGCGGGCGGTTACGTCCGGCAGGCTGTTGTCGTCGGCTATGATCCGGCTGGCGGCGAGGAAAGGGGTGACGGTGGTTTCGGGGTTCTCGATGGAGATCGAGAACGGACCGCGGGTGTAGCGCACCTGGACCTGGCGGGCGAAGACGGTGCCCTCGCTGGAGCCTATGTAGTCCGCGGTGTCGGGGAGGACGCCGATGTTCTGGAAGTTGCTCCACTCCTGCCCGAACAGCCAGTTGTCGACGGTGACGAAGGCGCGGCGGAGGGACAGGTTGGAGGGACTCGTCGTGCGTTGATCGCCGGCTCCGGGCAGGACCTGGAAGTCCATCTCGATACGGGTCCCGACCTTTCGACCGCCCAGCAATCCCTCGGTGGTCAGCCAGAATCGCGTCTGGCGGGCGTTGAAGTCCGTCGCCGTGCTCTCGTCCGCGCCGCCGATCGGGATCGAGCCCGGGAGGTAGAAGTCGCGCAGCAGATCGCCATTGCCGGGATCGCCGCCGTCGTAGCTGGACGCGATGAAGTCCGCCTTCACGAAGCCGCCGAACTTGACGGTGTTATTGCCGACGCGGAAGCCGTCGGCGGGCGGCGCCGGGGGAGGGGGCGTCGTCGCCGGGGTAGGGGCGGCGGCGACCTGACGATCGAGACGGACGATCTCGGCGTTCTGGGCGGATTGCGCGGCGCGGGAGGCGGCGACGTCGCCCCGCAGTTCAGCGAGCTGGGCTTCCAGCTGCGCGATCCGCGCCTCGAGCGCAGCGGGATCGGACTGGGCGACGCCCACTCCGGGTGCGGCCAGAAGGGCGGCGGCGGCGGCGCCGGCGAGCAGATGAATCTTCATTCGGTGTCCTCCCGGGTTCGTCTGATGCGAACCTCCCGGGGAACAGCTTCCCGGATGCCGCCCGGGTGGGGCCATTAGCCATTGGTCTACTTTCGACGAAAGTCGAACTGCGTCACTATGATCCTGTGGCCCGACGTCGCGGAGCGCGGGCCGCGAAAGGGAAGCAACGCCATGGACCGCATCGTCGTCGCCGACGATCATCCCCTGTTTCGGGCCGCCCTGGGTTCGGCCCTTGCCCGCGCCGCGCCGGGCGCGCTTATCGACGAGTGCGACAGCCTTTCGGGCGCGCGGGCCGCGCTGAAGACGCGCGCCGATCTGTTGCTGCTGGATCTCAAACTGTCCGACTGCGACGGCTTCGCCGGACTGGTCGCGGTGCGCAGCGAATTTCCCGCCGTGCCCGTGGTCGTGGTTTCGGCCAGCGAGGACGCCGCGACGGTCCGGCGCGCCCTGGCCTTCGGGGCGTCGGGCTTCATTCCCAAGTCCGCGCCCCTGGCCGAGATGGTCGACGCCTTGCGCGCCGTCCTCGCGGGAGAGATGGCGGCGCCCGATCTTGGCGAGGACCCGGTTTCGGTCGAGCTGGAGCATCGCATCGCCAGCCTGACTCCCTCCCAGCTCAAGATCCTGACGGGACTTCAGCAGGGACGACTGAACAAGCAGATCGCCTTCGACCTCGGCGTGACGGAGGCGACCATCAAGGCCCACCTGACGGGCGTATTCCGCAAATTGGGCGTCCAGAACCGCACCCAGGCCGTCATCGCCTCGCGGAGCCTGGCGCTGGATCCCGTCGCGGGCTGAGGGTGCTAGAGCGAGCGCCGGCTGAGGAAGGCCTTGAGCGCGGCCGGCTTCAGCGGCTTGGCCAGCAAGGTCGCGCCGGCGGCGGCTGCGCGGGCCGACAGGGTTTCGTCGGCGTCGGCGGTGATCAGGGCGATATGGGTCAGGCCGCGCCGGCGGAGCGCCTCGACGACCGCAAGGCCGTCCGGGCCGTCTCCCAGATGCAGGTCCACCAGGGCGACGTCGAACAAGCCCCCGGCGTCGAGCGCTCCCCGGGCGTCGGCGACGACGGTCGTCAATGCGCCCCATCGCGCCAGAAGGGCCGTCAGGCCTTCCAGGATGGCGGGGTCGTTATCGACGCACAGGACACGAAGGCCGCCGAGGCCGACCGCCATCCTCGTCGGGGCAGTCCTGACCGCCGCCACCGGCGCGGCGCGCGGCGCGGTCACCGCGAAGGTCGAGCCCTTGCCGGGGCGCGACGCCAGCGTCACCGTCTGGCCCATCAACTCGGCGACCTTGCGGACGATGGCCAGGCCGAGACCGGCGCCCGGTTCGTCGCCGGGGTTGGCTGGAAGGCGGACGAACTCGGCGAAGATGGTTTCGCGCTGCGCCGTCGGAACGCCGCGCCCCGTATCGTGAACCTCGAAACGGACCCCCGCGCCATGGCGCCGAACGCCCAGCAGGACGCCGCCGCGATCCGTGTAGCGCACGGCGTTGCCGAGCAAATTCTGCAGCATCGACCGCAGCAGGTCGCGATCGGAGGCGACCCACAGGCTGGACGGGACGACGCTGAAATCCAGGCCGCGGGCTGCGGCGAGGGGAGCGAACTCACGCCGCAGGTCGTCGAACAGGCTCTGGATCGACAGCGGCTCCACGGTCGGACGGACCCCGCCGGCCTCGAGCCGTGAGAGGTTGAGCAGGGCCTTCAGAAGCCGGTGGGCGCTTTCGATCGATCGGTCCGCATTGTCCGCCAGGGCGTGGGGGCCCGGCGCGGACAGGCCCGGCTCTTCCTTCAGGGCGGCGATGAACAGCCGCGCGGCGTGCAGGGGCTGGAGCAGGTCGTGGCTGGCCGCCGCGAGGTAGCGGGTCTTGGAGGCGGTGGCGTCCTCGGCCATGCGTTTGGCCTCTGCGAGCCGTTCGGTGCGGTCGGCGACCCGGGCCTCCAGCCGTTCGTTCGCCTCTTCCAGCGCCTCGGCGGCCCGGCGCAGGGCGGTGATGTCGGTATAGCTGGTGACATAGCCGCCCCCCGACATGGGCGTGCCGGTCGAGCGCAGCACGCGGCCGTTCGGCTGGATGCGCTCGTAGACATGGGGTTCGCGCCGGCGCAGGGCCTCCAGCCGGCGCTCGACCCAGGCGTCGACGTCGCCCGCCACCTCGCCCCGCTCGGCGTTCAGGCGATAGATGGAGGCCACCGGCTGGCCGACGTGGACGAAGCCCGCGGGCAGGTCGAACAGCGCCACATAGCGGGCGTTCCAGGCGATCAAACGGAGGTCGGCGTCGACCACGCTCACGCCCTGATCGATGTTGTCCAGGGTCGCCTGCAGAAGCTCGCGGTTGAACTGGACCGCCTGCGATGCCTCGTCGAGCATGCGAACGACATCTTCCGGCGCGCGCCCGCCGCCGGCCAGGGCGGCGGAGATGACCCGACGGGCTGAGGAGGCGCCGACGGCGCCGGCCAGCATGCGTTCGGCCGCCCGCGCCAGCCCCGCGTCGGCGGGGTCGTTGTCCTTCAGCACGTGTCCCGTCTCCCGCCCCAGGGCGTCGAATGCGCGCATGGCGCCCGCCTCGCCGACGAAGCGCGCGACCAGGGTCTTGAGGTCGCCGACCAGGGCGCCGGCCGGGGCCGGGTTCGGTTCGCGCCAGTCGGGACTGAGGCGGTCGACGAAGGCGCGCGCCTGGACCCGGTCGATCAGGCGGGGGCTGACGAGGCGAGAGACGCTGACATAGATGGCGGTGTTGACCAGAAGGCTCAGGAAGACGCCCAGCGGCAGGGTGTCTTTCAGGCCGAACGGGGTCGGATCGGCCAGGCCCATCGACGACCCGACCTGCGGCCAGGCCAGCAGCACCAGCCAGATCGCCGTCCCGGCCACGATCCCCGCGAAGGCTCCGCGTGCATGACCGTCGCGCCACAGGACGGCTCCGAACAGCGCCGGGGCCAGCTGCGCCAGGGCGGCGAAGGACGTCAGGCCGATGGAGGCCAGTCCGCTGGACCGGTCCATGGCCTGAAAATACAGCCAGGCCAGAAACAGGACGGCGCAAATGACCACACGCCGGACCTGGAGGATCGCGCCGGCCATGTCGGACCCGTCCTCGCGGGCGCGCCAGCGATCCCGGGCCACCAGCGGCAGGATCAGGCTGTTCGAGGCCATGGCCGAAAGGGCGACCGTCTCGACGATGACCATGGCGGTCGCGGCCGAGAAACCGCCGACGAAGACGATGGCGGTGAGCAGGCCTCCGCCATGGCTGAACGGGAGGTCCAGGACGAAAAGGTCCGGATTGGAAATGCCGGAGAACAGTCCGCCCGCGGCCAGCAGGGGGATGACCGCGAGACTGGTGATCAGCAGGTAGATCGGGAAGACCCAGCGCGCCCGCCGGATGTCCGCCGGCGCCGCCCCCTCGACGAACGCCACATGGAACTGCCGGGGCAGACAGAAGATCGCCAGGGTCGACAGCAGCGTGATGGCGATGAAGCGGCCATCAAGGTCGGGAAGGACGGCCAGGCGGCCGAGGCTGGCCTTGAGATCCGCGCCGTCCGGTGCGCCGAGGATTAACACCGTGGCGAAGCCCGCCACGGCCACCAGGGCCGCCAGTTTCACCACCGACTCCAGGGCGATAGCCTGGATCAGGCCGCGGTTATGATCGGTCAGGTCGGCCCGGCGCGCGCCGAACAGGATGGTGAATCCGGCCAGCACCACGGCCACGCCCGTGACCGTCAGGCCCTCTGATCCGGCGACGGGCGTCCCGGCCATGACCAGGGCCCAGGCCATCGCCAGCGACTTCAACTGTAGCGCGATATAGGGAAGGGAGCCGATTATGGCGACGCAGGCGACCAACGCGCCGAGCCCCTGGCTCTTGCCATATCGCGACGAGATGAAGTCGGCGATCGACCCCACGTTCTCGCGACGGGCCGCGGCCGCGATGCGGCGCCAGATCGGGAACAGAACGACGATGCCGACCGCGGGTCCGATGTAGATCGGCAGATACTCCCACCCGTTCCGCGCCGCCGTCCCCACGGCGCCGTAGTAGGTCCAGGAGGTGCAGTAGATCGCCAGGGACAGGGCGTAGGCCCAGGACCCCAGCCGGCCCGGCTGTCCTCGAAGGGCCCGACGCTCGCTGCGCCAGGCCACCACGAACAGCACCGCCATATAGGCGGCCACCATCGACAGGATCACCAGGCTGAGCATCGGATCTATCTAGAAAGGGTCCAGGCCGTCCCCGCAAGGTTGAGGGGCGGACCAACCGTCGCCGGTCGATCCGCCCCCCAATCTCGGCCTGACACAGCAGGATCAGGCGTTGATGTCGACGTCCTTGCCTTCCTTGACCAGCAGGAAGCCCAGCACGACCGTCGCGACGGCGACGATGATCGGGTACCAGAGGCCGTAGAAGATGTTGCCGGTCGCCGCGACCATGGCGAAGGCCGTGGTCGGCAGGAACCCGCCGAACCAGCCGTTGCCGATGTGATAGGGCAGCGACATCGAGGTGTAGCGGATGTTGGTCGGGAACATCTCGACCAGGGCCGCGGCGATCGGGCCGTAAACCATGGTCACATAGAAGCCGAGGATGAACAGGATCAGCACGACCATCGGCTTGTTGACCTGGGCGCTGTCGGCCTTGGCGGGGTAGCCGGCGGCCGTCAGGGCTTCGCCCAGCCCGGTCTCCCAGGTCTTCTTCTGCGCGGCGAAGTCGGCGGCGGGCAGGGCGTCGCCCCGGAAGCTGGGAACGACGGCGCTGTCTCCGATGCGGACCTCGGCCACCGTCCCGGCCGGGGCCGCGACGTTGGTGTAGTTGATGCCCGCCTTGGCGACATAGGATTTTGCCAGGTCGCAGGACTGGTTGAACACCGTCTTGCCCACGGGGTCGAACTGAAGGTTACAGTCGGCCGGATCGGCGTAGATGGTCACGGGCTGAGATTCCGTGGCCTCGGCCAGCGCCGGGTTGGCGGCGTGGGTCAGGGCCTGGAACAGCGGGAAATAGGTAATCGCCGCGATCAGGCAGCCGGCGAGGATGATCGGCTTGCGTCCCACCTTGTCCGACAGCCAGCCCCAGAAGACGAAGAAGGGCGAGGCCAGCAGAAGGGCGATGGCCAGCAGGATATAGACCAGGGTGGCATCGACCTTCATCACCCGTTCGAGGAAGAACAGGGCGTAGAACTGGCCCGTGTACCAGATCACGGCCTGGCCGGCGGTCAGACCCACAAGGGCGATGATCACCAGTTTCAGATTCGGCCATTTGAGGAAGGAATCGGTGAGCGGGGCCGACGAGCCTTTCCCTTCCTCCTTCATGCGCTTGAAGGACGGGCTTTCGGCCAGTTTCAGCCTGATCCAGAGCGACACGCCCAGCAGCAGGATCGACACCAGGAACGGAATCCTCCAGCCCCAGGACGTGAAGGCCTCTTCACCGACCGCCAGGCGCACGCCCAGGATGACCAGCAGGCTGAGAACCAGTCCTGCGGTGGCGGTGATCTGGATGAAGGACGTGTAGTAGCCTCGCTTGCCGTGCGGGGCGTGCTCCGCGACATAGGTCGCGGCTCCCCCGTACTCGCCGCCCAGGGCCAGGCCCTGGATCAGTCGCATGGCCACGAGGATGATCGGGGCCGCGAGGCCGATGGCGGCGTAGGACGGCAGAAGGCCGACCACGAAGGTCGACAGCCCCATCAGCATCATGGTCACCAGGAAGGTGTTCTTGCGTCCCCACAGGTCGCCGAGGCGGCCGAAGAAGACGGCGCCGAACGGGCGGACGGCGAACCCGGCCGCAAAGGCCATCAGGGCGAAGATGTAGCCGGTGGTCTCGTTCACGCCCGAGAAAAATTGGGCCGTGATGATCGCGGCGAGCGAGCCGTACAGATAGAAATCGTACCACTCGATCACGGTGCCGACGGATGACGCAAGGATCACAAGGCGGTCGTTCCTGTCGACCGTGTGTTCCGGTTCAACCGGCGCGCCGATGGCGCTGTCTGTCATTGTCTAGCCTCCCAACCTCGCCGTTTTCGGCTGTTTTCGCGCGTCGCTGAAGCGAACGTCCGGGCGACACTGACAGCCGGGCCCGGGAGTGCAGAGAGCGACTTTGGTCGAAGGCGATGCGAACCCGCGTGAGGGGACGGCTACGGTCCGCTGGCCGGGACGCGAGACCTGCGTGCTCGGCGTTCATGCAGGCGGGATAATTGCTGCAACTGCGAGCGAATCTGAGTCCGGCGCACGAAAAGATGTCCAGCAAATCAATTTATACGAAACTAACTTGCCGAAATTGCGAGATTTTCCTCCACGAGGGCAAATATTATTCCCGAAACGCTGTTAACCCACTTGCCTGTTTCGCAAATGCGATAAACATTTCGCATCTGCGTAATCGTCTTTTGGGGGATCAAATGACACGACTTCGTATTGGGCTTGCAGGGGCCTTGTCCCTCGCGTTGAGCGGCCTGGCCGGCCAGGCCGCGGCCGCTGTTCCGGCGGAACCGGCCCTTCTGGCGCACCAGGCGACTCTCGCCCTGGATGGCGCGGCCACGGCCTGGATCCTGACGGCCACGGCGCTGGTTCTGCTCATGACCCTGCCGGGGCTGGCCCTGTTCTATGGCGGCATGGTCCGGCGCAAGAACGTCATCGCCACCATCACCCAGTCGCTGGGCGTGGCCTCGGTGGTGACCCTTGCGTGGTTCATCGCGGGCTACAGTCTGTCTTTCGGCGTCGGCCAGCCGATCGGCGCCTACTCCGGCGACGAGGTCCAGAGCTACATCGGCTCGCTCCAGGCGCTGTTCCTGAACGGCGTCACCCCGACCACGGCCCACAGCCTCGCTCCGGGTCTCCCGGAATATCTCTGGATCGCCTACCAGCTGACCTTCGCCATCATCACCCCGGCGCTGATCGCGGGCGCCTTCGCGGAGCGGATCAAATACTCGGGCCTGCTGCTGTTCACCGGCCTGTGGACCCTGCTGGTCTATGCGCCGATCTGTCACTGGGTCTGGGGCGGGGGCTTCCTTGGCGCGGCAGGGGTGCTGGATTTCGCGGGCGGCGCCGTGGTGCACGTCAATGCGGGCGTGGCCGGTCTGGTCTGCGCCATCTTCCTCGGGGCGCGGAAAGGCTACGGCAAGGAAACCATCGTCGCCCACAATCCGGTCCTGACCATGATCGGCGCCTGCCTGCTGCTGGTGGGCTGGATCGGCTTCAACGCCGGCTCGGCCTGGACCGCCGACTCGATCGCGTCCGTCGCCCTCCTCAACACCATTCTGGCCGCCATGGCCGGCTCCCTGACCTGGAAGATCGTCGAGGTGATGGAGAAGCGTAAGCCGTCCCTGATCGGCGTGCTGTCCGGTCTGATCGCCGGTCTGGTCGCCATCACCCCCGCGGCGGGCCTGGTCGATCCCAAGGGCGCGGTGATCATCGGTCTGGCCTCGGGCCCGGTCTGCTATGCGGCCTCGGTCTGGATCAAGAAGCTGCTGCGCTATGACGACAGCCTGGACGCCTTCGGCATCCACGGCGCCGGCGGCATCCTGGGCGCGCTCCTGACCGGCGTCTTCGCCTCGGCGGCCGTCAATGGCGTGGCCGAGGGGGCGACGATCGCCAAACAGGCCTGGGGGCTGGGCGTTACCATCGGCTGGAGCGCCGTGGCCACCTTCCTGATCCTGATCGTCTGCAAGTTCACCACCGGCCTGCGCGTCACAGCCGCACAGGAGGCCGAGGGGCTGGACGGGCATCTGCACGGCGAGGTGATGGAGGGCGTCTGATCACCAGCGACAGGCGGCGCGGAGCCTCCCCTCCGCGCCGCCGCCCAGTAGGCATGACGCTCCAATAACCATCGACAACAGGGGATACGAAGATGAGAACTGCTTTCGCCTGCGCGGCCTTGATGGCCGCCCTTCTGACCGCCGGGGCCGCCAGCGCCCAGTCCGCGCCCGAGGTGGCGTGGAACGTCGGCGTGGTCAGCGACTATGTCTTCCGCGGCTACACCCAGACTGACGAGGAGCCGGCCATCCAGGGCGGCGTCGACGCCACGATCGGGTCCTTCTACGTCGGCGCCTGGGCTTCCAATGTCGACTTCGGCGACGACACCGACGCCGAGGTCGACATCTATGGCGGCTATCGCGGCGAGGCGGGGGGCTTCGCCTTCGACGTCGGGGTGGTCGGCTACGGCTATGTCAACGCGCCGGACGGAGCCGACTATGACTATCTGGAGCTCAAGGCGGCAGCGTCGCGCGCCATCGGCCCGGCGACGTTCGGCGCCGCGATCTACTGGTCGCCGGACTTCTTCGGACTGGACGAGGAGGCGACCTACGCCGAGGTCAACACCGCCTTCGCCCCGGCCGACAGGTGGACCGTATCGGCGGCGGTCGGCCGGCAGTGGCTGGACGTGAACGACGACTATGCGACCTGGAACGTCGGGGTCGGCTACGCCGTCACCGAGCATGTGGCGATCGATGTCCGCTATCATGACACGGACGTCGACGGGCCGCTGTCGGACAGCCGGGCCGTCGCCGGAATCAAATTCCTGTTCTGATGCGACGCACAAGGCGAGCTGGTCGGACGTTGCGGATATGCGCGTCCGACCGGTTTGTTTTTGCGCAATCAAAGGCGCGGATTGCATATCTTGCACGGAAGTTGCCACGTCGCCTTCCTGACCCTAAGTCTTGATGCAACAGCGAAGGGATCGATGTGGCGTCCGTGAACCAGACTTTCGTGGTCACTCCGAGGACCGGCCCGGCCAAGGCCGCGGCCGCCGATCGCGTGCGCGGCTTCGACGAAATCTATGCGGACTTCAGCGTCGCCGCCGGGACGGTGCAGTCCAGCCGCTGCGCCCAGTGCGGGGTGCCCTTCTGTCAGACCGGCTGCCCCTTGCAGAACAACATTCCCGACTGGCTGAAGCTGGCCGCCGAGGGCCGGGCCGAAGAGGCCTGGCGGCAGGCGGCCGCGACCTCGACCCTCCCCGAAATCTGCGGCCGCATCTGTCCGCAGGACCGGTTGTGCGAGGGGGCCTGCACCCTTGAGCAGGCGGGCTGGGAAACAGTGACCATCGGCTCGGTCGAGCGCTGGCTTGGCGACATGGCGTTCGAGAACGGCTGGGTCGATCCGATCCGGCCGCGGATGGAACGCGGCGCCTCGGTGGGGATCGTCGGCGCCGGGCCCGCCGGCATGGCGGCGGCGGACCGGCTGCGGTCGGCGGGTTATGCGGTGACCGTCTATGACCGACATGATCGCGCGGGCGGCCTTCTGACCTATGGGATCCCCGGTTTCAAGCTGGAGAAACACGTCGTCCAGCGCCGCCTCGACCGGTTGGCCGAGGGCGGGGTCGAGTTCCGGCTGGGCGTCGATGTCGGCGGCGATCTGCCCTTCGCCGAGGTGCGCGCGGCTCATGACGCCGTGCTGGTGGCGACGGGGGTCTATCAGGCGCGGCGGCTGACGGCGCCGGGCTGCGGCTCCGACGGCGTCGTCGCGGCGCTGGACTATCTGATCGCCTCGAACCGCAAGGGATTCGGCGACGCCGTGCCCGCCTTTGACGACGGCGGCCTGAATGCTTCTGGCAAGCGGGTGGTGGTGATCGGCGGCGGCGACACGGCGATGGACTGCGTCCGCACCGCCATCCGTCAGGGCGCGACTTCCGTCACCTGTCTGTATCGCCGCGACCGCGACAACATGCCGGGCAGCGCGCGCGAGGTCGCCAACGCCGAGGAGGAGGGCGTGGTGTTCGAATGGCTGGCCGCGCCGCGCGCCGTGCTGGGCGAGGCCGAGCGGGTCAGCGGCGTGCGGGCCCAGCGGATGGCTCTGGCCGCCCGCTCCGGGGACGGCCGCTCGAGCGTCGAGCCGGTTCCGGGCGGGGAGTTCGATGTGGCCGCCGATCTGGTGATCGAGGCCCTGGGTTTCGATCCGGAGGATATGCCCGGACTGTTCCAAGAGCCCGATCTGGCCCT
The DNA here is from genome assembly GCF_041648615.1 of Brevundimonas sp. Classification (GTDB taxonomy): domain Bacteria; phylum Pseudomonadota; class Alphaproteobacteria; order Caulobacterales; family Caulobacteraceae; genus Brevundimonas. Next base: position 69,012 of record NZ_JBAZOS010000005.1, on the reverse strand, counting down.
GACCGAATGGCGCACGATCCGGACGGCGGGTCAGACGAAGGCGACGACGCTGGACGGCGTGTTCGCCGCCGGCGACATCGTGCGCGGGGCGTCGCTGGTGGTCTGGGCGGTGAGGGACGGGCAGGATGCGGCGGCCGAAATCGACGCCTGGCTGACCAGCCGCGAGCGGGCGGCGGCATGACCTTCGATCCCGAACAATACGAGCGCGACCGTCAGCGCCTGATCGACGGCCATGCCTATGATCCCGCCTCGGAGCGGGACGCCTGCGGCGTGGGTCTGGTCGCCGCTATCGACGGCCAGCCGCGGCGTGAGGTGGTCGACCTGGCCCTCAAGGCGTTGAAGGCCGTCTGGCATCGCGGGGCCGTCGACGCCGACGGCAAGTCAGGCGACGGCGCGGGAATCCTGATCGGCCTGCCGCGCGCCTTCTTCGAGGCCCAGGTGCGCGACGCCGGCCACGCGCCGCGGCCCGGTCCGATCGCCGTGGGAATGGTCTTCCTGCCCCGCGTCGATCTCGGCGCCCAGGAGCGGGCCCGCACCATCGTCGAACGGGAGGTGATGGCGGCGGGCTTCTGGCTCTACGGCTGGCGCCAGGTGCCGACGGATGTCGCCGTACTGGGCGAGCGGGCGGCGGCGACGCGGCCCGAGGTCGAGCAGATCATGCTCAGCCCGCCGGACGGGCTGGAGGGCGAGGCACTGGAGCGGGCCCTGTACCTGCTGCGCCGCCGGATCGAGGCGCGGGCGACGGCGGCGGGCCTGCAGCATTTCTACGTCTGCTCGCTGTCGGCCCGGTCGGTCATCTACAAGGGCATGATGCTGGCCCAGGCGCTGGCGGACTTCTATCCCGACCTGAACGACCCGCGGGTCGAGGCCAATGTGGCCCTGTTCCATCAACGCTATTCGACCAACACCTTCCCCGAATGGCGGCTGGCGCAGCCGTTCCGGATGCTGGCCCACAATGGCGAGATCAACACCCTGCGCGGCAACGCCAGCTGGATGCGCAGCCACGAAATCCGCATGACCGCCGAAGCCTTCGGCGCCGACGACGCCACGGTCAAGCCGGTGATCCAGGCCGGGGGCTCGGACTCGGCCGCGCTGGACAATGTGTTCGAGGTGCTGGTCCGCGCCGGCCGTCCCGCCCCCATGGTCAAGGCCCTGTTGATGCCCGAGGCGCCGATCGAGGGCGTCATCTCCGACGACCATCGCGCCCTCTACGCCTATTGCAACGCCGTCATGGAGCCGTGGGACGGGCCCGCCGCGATCTGCGCCACCGACGGCCGGTGGGTGGTGGCGGGCAAGGACCGCAACGGCCTGCGCCCCCTGCGCGTCGCCGAGACGGTCGATGGCCTGCTGATCTGCGGATCCGAAGTCGGCATGACCGGCGTCGCCGACGAACGGATCAAGCGGCGTCTCCACATCGGCGGCGGCCGGATGATCTCCGTCGATCTGGAGGCGGGCGTTCTTTATGACGAGACACAGACGGTCGATCGGCTGGCCGGGGCGCTGCCCTATCGTCAGTGGCTGTCGAACATGGTCGAGCTGGAGCCGCGGATCGGCCCCGGACCGGAACCCAGGCGCCTGTCCGGCGAGGCCCTGACCCGGTTCCAGTCCGCAGTTGGCTGGACCCAGGAAGACATCGACGTCGTGCTGGATTCCATGGCGGGCGAGGGCAAGGAGGCCGTGGCCTCCATGGGCGACGACACGCCTCCCGCGGTGCTGTCGCATCAGGACCGGCCCTTCGCCCACTATTTCCGGCAGGCCTTCGCCCAGGTCACCAATCCGCCGATCGACTCGCTGCGCGAGGCCGGCGCGATGAGCCTGAGGACCCGGTTCAAGAACCTGGGCAACATCCTCGCCCAGGACGAAACCCAGACGAAGGTCTTCGTGCTGGACAGTCCGGTGCTGACGACCGGCATGTACGAGCGGATGCTGGACGTCGTCGGGGCCGGGGCGACCACCGTGGTCGACTGCACCTTCCCGGCCGGAGAGGGCGCCCTGAAGGTCGCGCTCGACCGCATCCAGGCCGAGGCGGTCGCGGCGGCCCGCGGCGGAGCGGGGTTGATCGTCCTCACCGACGAACGGGCGGACGAGGACCGACCGCTGATCCCGATGATCCTCGCCACCGCCGCCGTGCATGGTCGGCTGGTGGACGAGGGGTTGCGCACCTATTGCTCCCTGGTGGTGCGGGCGGCCGAGGCGATCGACGCCCACGCCTTCGCCGTGCTGGTCGGCGTCGGCGCCACCGCCGTCAACGGCTGGCTGGCGCAGGAAAGTTTTCTCGAACGGCTGGAGAGCGGGCGCTATCCCGGCCTGACCCTTCGCGACGCCTGCCTGAACTACAAGGCGGCGGTCGAGGCGGGGTTGATGAAAATCCTCGCCAAGAAGGGGATCTCGGTCATCTCCGCCTATCGCGGGGCTTGCGAATTCGAGGGTCTGGGTCTGTCACGCGCCCTGGTCGCCGAATATTTCCCCGGCATGACCTCGCGCATCTCCGGCATCGGTTTGGCGGGGCTGGAGGCCCAGTCGATCCGGAAGGCCGAGCGAGGCTTTGGCGCCTGGCGGCCGGCGTTGCGCATCGGCGGCTCGCATCGGATCCGGGCCGGAGAGGAGACTCACGGCTGGGACGCCGAGCTGATCCACCGGCTGCAGGATGCGACGACCCGCGGCGACTATGGGCGGTTCAAGGCCTACTCCCGCCGGGTTCGCGACCTGCCTTCAACGGCGCTGCGGGATCTGCTGGATTTCCGCGAGACTGTCCCGGTCGCCGTCGACGAGGTCGAGAGCGTCAACGACATCCGCCGGCGGTTCGTCACGCCCGGCATGTCGCTGGGGGCCCTGTCTCCCGAGGCGCACGAGACGCTGAACATCGCCATGAACCGCATCGGAGCCCGCTCGGTCTCCGGCGAGGGCGGCGAGGACCCCGAGCGCTACACGCCGCGCGCCAATGGGGACAACGCCAACAGCGCGGTGAAGCAGATCGCCTCCGGGCGGTTCGGGGTGACGACGGAATATCTGAACCAGTGCAGGGAGATAGAGATCAAGGTCGCCCAAGGTGCAAAGCCGGGTGAAGGCGGACAACTGCCCGGTTTCAAGGTGACGGAATTCATCGCCCGCATGCGGCATTCGACGCCGGGCGTGGGCCTGATCAGCCCGCCGCCGCACCACGACGTCTATTCGATCGAGGACCTGGCCCAGCTGATCTACGACCTGAAGCAGGTCAATCCGGACGCGCGGGTGACGGTGAAACTGGTGTCCCAGTCCGGCATCGGGGCGGTCGCGGCGGGGGTGGCCAAGGCCAAGGCCGACATCATCCTGATCTCCGGGCACAACGGCGGCACGGGCGCCTCGGCGCTGGGCTCGATCAAGCACGCCGGGATGCCGTGGGAGTTGGGCCTGTCCGAAGCGCATCAGGTGCTGAGTCTGAACGGCTTGCGCGGCCGGGTGCGGTTGCGCACCGACGGCGGGCTGCGGACGGGACGGGATATCGTCATCGCGGCCATGCTGGGCGCCGAGGAGTTCGGCATCGGGACAGCGTCGCTCGTGGCCGTGGGCTGCCTGATGGTGCGTCAGTGCCATTCAAACACCTGCCCGGTCGGGGTCTGCGTCCAGGACGAGCGGTTGCGGGCCATGTTCACGGGCACGCCCGAGAAGGTCGTGAACCTGTTCAGTTTCATCGCCGAGGAAACGCGCGAGGTGCTGGCTTCTCTGGGCCTGCGGTCGCTGGACGAGGCTGTTGGGCGGACGGACCTGCTGCGCCAGGTGTCACGCGGCGACGCCCATCTGGACGATCTGGATCTCAACCCCCTGCTCATGCGGGTCGGGGAGGGCGACGTGCGCTGCGCCGAGCCGCCCTGGAACGCCGTGCCGGATACGCTTGACGCACGGGTTGTCGAGGACGCGACCCGCTTCCTCGAGCGGCGCGAGAAGATGCAGCTGACCTATGCGGTGACCAACACCCAGCGCGCCATCGGCGCCCGGATTTCGTCGCATATCGTGCGGCGATACGGGTCGACCCTGCCCCCTGGCCACCTGACGCTGAAGCTGCGGGGAGCGGCCGGTCAGTCGCTGGCCGCGTGGGGAATCGCCGGCCTGCGCATCGAACTGGACGGCGAAGCGAACGACTATGTGGCCAAGGGTCTGTCAGGCGCGGAGGTCATCGTGCGTCCGTCCGCCTGGGCCGCCGGAGAAGCGTTGATCGGAAACACCTGCCTGTACGGCGCCACCTCGGGCGCCCTGTTCGCGGCGGGCGCGGCGGGCGAGCGGTTCGCGGTCAGGAACTCCGGCGCCACCGCCGTGGTCGAGGGCTGCGGCGCGCATGGCTGCGAATACATGACGGGCGGGACGGTGGTGATTCTCGGTTCGACGGGCTGGAACTTCGGCGCCGGAATGTCGGGCGGCGAAGCCTTCATCCATGATCCGGACGGCACGGCGCATGTGCGTTGCAACGGCGAGTCGGTTGTTGACGGCGCTGTGACGGGCGAGGCGGCGACGCGGCTTTGGACGCTGGTCGCGCGGCATGCGGCCGAAACACGGTCTCCCCTCGCCCTGCGCCTGCTCGAACTGTGGCCGGTCGCGCTCGGCCACTTCCGTCACATCCTGCCGCGCGCCGAGCGACAGGCGTCCGCCAGCGCCCGACGCGCCTGACGATTCAATCCGTGAAGCCGAGAGAAAATCTCAGCGACCTGAGTTCTTCCACCATCGTCAGGCCTGCGGCCTGACCGGTCTGACCGTGCACGAGGGTCAAGGCGCGCAGGTGAAGACGTAGCGCATCCGTGTGCCATATCCCCCGGCTGATCAGGCCGTCGAGCATGACGCAGATCCCGCGGGCGACGGCGCCGACGGCGTCCATTCCGGCCGCCTCAGCCACCTCGGCGATATTCATCGCCGGCTCTCCGATGGCCTGACACCCGCCGAACAGCGCCTCCTCGGGCTGTTCGGCGTAGGCGGCGAGGACTGCGACCTTGCCGGCCACGAAAGCGCCGATACGGTCAGCGAGGAGCGCGACCCGCGCATCGGCATCCGACACCAGGCTGTCGACCGTTGGCCCGTCCTTCGAAAGCAGGGCCTCCGAAATGCGATTCCTGACCGCGTAAACCCGCGCTTCGCTCATGGCCTCTCCTAACCGAACAGCGCCGAAATATCGTCCTGGGACATGGCCCGCTCCGGGTCGTCGACCAGGGCGAGCGCGTCTCTCCGACGCTCGGGGTTCTCGGGCGACAGCGGGACAGTCCTGATCCGGCGATCTGGTCCGCAATAGCCGTCTGACTCAACGAACTGACGGGTGTCCCGCGCGATCCATTCGATGCGGCTCAGCAAGACCCCCGGCGCGACCGGCTTCCTCACAATCATGTTGGCGCCGGCGTCGCGGGCCTGAATGACCATGTGCTCAGGCGTGTAGCCGTGCAGGATAAGAATCGGCGCCGTATGATTGGGCAGGGATGGTTCCGACCGGATATGGCGGGCCAGCTGAAGGCCGTCCTCTTCCGGCATCGCGAAGTCGATGAGGATCAGGTCAAATCTCTCGCGGGCGACAAGGGATCGGGCCTCGTCGGCGGACTGACAGGATCTCAGCTTGCCCAGCCGGAAACCCGAGAGAATCTGCGAGAGGAGTTCCAGCGATTGGGGGTTGTCGTCGACGACCAAAGCTGTGGTCTTGCGCAAGTCCAGCCGGATGCCGAATGCCGCCATGGTTGCGTTCGCTCCCTCTACCGCGCCGGGGCGTCGCTAGGATTCCTGCAGAAGACGGTCGGCCGTCGCCTGGTCGAGCCCCTGCCCATCGAGGGCGGGTCCGTTCAGGAGGGGGTCTGGTCGACCGGCGGGTGAAGGGTCGTCGCCGAGCATGGCGGCAAGCTGTTCCAGCCGTTGACCCGTGAGGTCCTGAAACGCGCAGCTTTCAAGTATCTGCAGCAGATTTCGCTCGAGCCTTTCCGCTGTAGCCGGGTCGCATGTGCTGATCGCGGGAAGTTCCCGAAGCCCGGCGGTGGCGGCGGTCAGGATGGACTCTACCGCTGCTTCGATTTCCTGCCGAACCACAGACAAGGTCTCTTGTGGATCGCTCATTTCAGAGTTCTCCCAGTACGGTGGTCAGTTTCTGCTTCAGAACCGAAAGGGTGAAAGGTTTGATGATGTAGTTGTTCACGCCGGCCTGGCGCGCCGCTACGACGTTTTCAGTCTTGGCCTCCGCTGTGATCATGACGAACGGAGTCGCCTTGGTTCGCGGGTCCGCCCGAACCGCCTTGAGAAGATCGTATCCTGTCATGGGCGTCATGTTCCAATCCGACAGGATCAGCCCGTAGTCGTTCTGCTGGATCTTCTGGAGCGCGGTGGTCCCGTCCATCGCATCGTCGATATTCTTGAAACCCAGCTGTTCGAGCAGTCCGCGCACGATGCGGACCATCGTCTTGTAATCGTCAACGACGAGCACGTTCATAGACTTGTCGACTGCCATCTCTGGGCTCTCGTTATGTAGACGGGACCGTCCCTCGCCACAAAAGTGCTGGCTGATGGATAACAACAGGTTACCGACTGCGCGCGACCCCCTGTATTTGAGTCAATGTTTGGGTCATAAAATGCATCTGAGGTGTAAAAAACCACTCAAAACAATGTGGCATAGTATCATAGAGAAGCATTCGATGGTCGGTGTTGACTAATGTTCAGAGAGCCAGCGAAGATATTGTTGGCTCAATTTGCAAATTATGGATCTATTAACCAACCTAACCCTCTCTCTACAGGTAGATGAATTGGGGGTGGCGCTTGGACGACTTGGTTGCCGATTTTATCGCCGAAACCCGCGAGGGCCTGGAGGCGCTCGACAGTGAATTGGTGCGGTTCGAGCAGCAGCCTGGCGACCCCGCCACTCTCGGCGGCATCTTCAGACTGATACACACCATAAAGGGCACCTGCGGCTTCCTCGGGCTCGTCCGCCTGCAGACGGTGGCTCACGCGGCGGAGAACGTACTCGGCGCTTTCCGGGACGGCGTATTGCCTGTGACGCCGGTGGCGGTGTCGGCCGTCCTGGAAACGGTTGATCTGATCCGGTCCCTGACCGATGCGCTCGGCGCGACGGCGTCCGAACCGGAGGGGGATGATTCGGCCCTGATCGCCCGGCTGGAAGGCCTGCTCGAGGCGACCCCGCCCGTGGCCGCCGATGCGCCGGCCGCCGCAGCGCGCTCCCAGGGGGACGGGGACGCGCGTCGGTTGATCGACCGCCTGGGCGGAGACGCCACGCTCGATGCGGCCGCCGAGGCGGCGGTCGGCAGGCTGCCGTCGGACGGCGTCATCGGGCCTCTGTTCCGGAATGCGGACGCCGACCGGCTCCAGGCCGCGATCCGGGAAAGTCTCGGCGCGCTGGCCCGGAAGATGGAACGGGGGCGCGCCTTTGCGACCGCCCTGGCCGGCTTCGTCGACAAGCCCCTGACGGGCGCGGAGGCCGAGGGAGTGTTCGCCCTGGTCGCGGAAGCCCTGGGCGCCCTGGATATTTCGGACGCCGCCATCGACCAGCTGGCGATGCTGGTTGATTGCGAACCCGCCGGGGCGGCGGGCTCTGCTCCGGACCCGCGCGCCGCCGCAACGCCGGACGCCGTCGTCACGCCCGATCCGGCGGCGCCGGCGACCGCCGCTCCGCTCCGTGGGGACGCGCCGTCGCCGAAGGGGGAGGGCGAGACCTCCGGCCCGGCCCAGACCATCCGGGTGAGCGTCGATGCTCTGGAGCATCTGATGACGGTGGTCAGCGAGCTGGTGCTGATCCGCAACCAGCTGATCCAGACCCTTCGCCTTGAGCCCGAGAGCCCGTTCGCGGCGCCGTTGAACCGGCTCAACCAGGTCACCAGCGAACTGCAGGAAGGCGTGATGACCACGCGGATGCAGCCGATCAGCGGGGCCTGGGCCAAGCTGCCTCGCCTGGTGCGCGATTTGGCGCAGGACCTCGGCAAGTCCATCGATCTGGTGATGGTCGGACAGGACACCGAACTGGATCGTCAGGTCCTTGAACTGATCAAGGACCCGCTCACCCACATGATCCGCAACGCCGCGGACCATGGGCTGGAGACCCCCGCCGAACGGGCTGCGGCCGGCAAGCCCGAGACCGGGCGGATCACCCTGCAAGCCCGCCACGAGGGCGGTGCGATCGTCATCGAAATCTCCGACGACGGGCGGGGACTTCCGGCCGAGAAGCTCCGCGCCAAGGCGGTGGCGGCCGGCATCCTGACGCCCGTTCAGGCCGAGCAGATGTCCGACCTCGAGGCGCGGCAGCTGATCTTCCTGCCCGGTCTTTCGACCGCGGCGGAGGTGACCTCCGTGTCCGGACGGGGCGTGGGGATGGACGTGGTCAGGACCAATATCGAGAAGATCGGCGGGGCGATTGAGCTGGCGTCGGTCGAGGGCCGGGGCGCCTGTTTCACCATCCGCATCCCGCTGACCCTGACCATCGTCTCGGCCCTGATCGTGGAATGCTGCGGCGAGCGTTTCGCCATGCCCCAGTCAAGCCTGGTCGAACTGGTCAGCGCCAGCGACGGCTCGGGACGGACCATCGAATACATCGATGGGGTGGCGGTGCTGAGGCTGCGCGACCGCCTGCTGCCGCTGGTGTCCCTGCAGACGTTGCTGGGCCTTGAGCCCGCGGGCGAGCCGCCGGCCGAGACCTGCATCATCGTCGCGCGGGTCGGCGCCTTTACCTTCGGCGTGATCGTGGACCGGGTCTTTGACACGGAGGAGATCGTCGTCAAGCCGGTCGCCAGCGTCCTCAGGCACCTGAAGCTCTATTCGGGGGCCACCATCCTGGGGGACGGGTCGGTCATCCTGATCCTCGACCTCAAGGGCATCTCCGTTGAGACCGGCGCGGGCCAGGGCGCGGCGGGGGTGGCGGACGGCGACGACGCCGAGGAGGCCGGCAAGCGTCAGGCGATGTCCGCCCTGCTGGTGTTCCGCGCCGCCAACGATACGCTCAAGGCCGCGCCGCTGGCGAGCGTCTCGCGCATCGAGGAGGTCGCGGCCGACCAGATCGAATGGATCGATGGCCGCAGCGTCATCCAGTACCGTGGGCGGCTCATGCCGATCATCGGGCCGGACGCGGCGGCGGCGAACGCCTGGGACGGGCCGGAACAGCGTCCGCTGCTGGTCTTCACCCGCGACGACCGGTCGGTCGGCCTGCTCGTCAACGAGATCGTCGACATCGTCGAAAGCGTGGTCGAGACCGACATGACCGCCGCCGGCGCGGGCGCCCTGGGCGGCCTGATCATCGGCGGCGTGGCGACCGAGTTGATCGACGTCTCCTATTACTGGAGCCGGGCTTTCCCCGACGAGGACGCCGGCGCCGGCGGAGTCGCTGACCCACCGGCCGCCCCGGTGGTCGAGGCACGGGAGACGGCGTCCTCCGCCGACCCGACCGGGCGACGACGCCTGCTGCTGGTCGATCAGAGCCCGTTCTCGCAGCTCCTGCTCAGGCCCCTCCTGGCCCAGGCGGGGTACGAGGTGATCGTCGCCGAAGACCCCGTCGCCGCGCTTGGCCTTTATGACGCCGGCGAAGAGTTCCAGCTGATCATGGCCGACACCTCGAGCCCGGAAAACGCGCGGCAACTGGCGGTCACACTCAATCGCGCGGCCGGCTGGCACAAGACGCCGCTGCTCAGCCTGGCCATCCACAACACCATGACCACCGGGGCGGCGGGCGGCATGGCCCATTCGACGCTCCTGGACGCCGTGTCCGGCGCCCTCGGCGAACTGAGGGGAGCGGCATGAGCATTCGGGTCGAGAACTCCCTGGTCGCGACCGACTCCTCCGACGGTCTGGTGTCGATCCGGGTCGGCGCCCAGACCTTCGGCGTGCCCGTCCTGTCGGTGCAGGACGTCATCTCCGAGACGCCGATCAACCGGGTGCCGCTGGCCCCGCCGGAGGTGGCCGGATCGCTCAACCTGCGCGGCCGGATCGTCACGGCCGTCGATATGCGTCGCCGCCTGGGCATGGAGCCGCGGGCCCCGGACGACCGCTCGATGAGCGTGATTGTCGAGCACGGCGGCGAACTCTATGCGCTGGTCGTCGACGACGTCGGCGACGTCCTGTGGCTGGAGCCCGCCGAGCATGAGCCCGGCCCCGTGACCCTTTCGTCCGAATGGCGCGCCGTCTGCACCGGCCTCTACCGCCTCGAGAACGAACTCCTGCTGGTCCTCAACATCGCCCAGGTCCTGATGCTGACCGGCCACTCAACCCTGGCCGCCTGACACGAAAACCTCCGCCAAACCCCGCCGCCAGCCCGGTCGGCGAGCCTCAGAAGGGATCCACCATGTCCACCGCCGCCGCCCTCAAAGCACCCGATGATTCCGCCACGTTCGACGCCCTGCTGGACGACTACCGCGGGCAGGTCGACGCCATCCGCAAATCCCAGGCCGTGATCGAATTCGCCCTCGACGGCACGGTCCTCGACGCCAACGACAACTTCCTCAACGCCCTCGGCTATTCGCTCGCCGAGGTGCGCGGCAAGCACCACAGCCTGTTCGTCGACCCGGCCGAGCAGGCCGGCTCCGAATACCGCGCCTTCTGGGAGCGGCTGGGTCGCGGTGAATACGACGCCGGTCAGTACCGGCGCATCGGCAAGGGCGGCCGCGAGGTGTGGATCCAGGCCAGCTACAATCCGATCATGGACGCGTCGGGCAGGCCCACGAAGGTGGTCAAATACGCCACCGACATCACCCGCATCGTCCACGAGCGGCAGGCGGGCCTGCGGGTCCAGCGCGCCACCGAAACCCTGTCCAGCTCGGTCATGATGGTCGACCGGGACCTGAACATCACCTACGTCAACGCAAGCACCAGGGCGCTGCTGAAGGGCATCGCGCCGGAGATCCGGCTGCTGTGGGCCGACTTCGATCCGGACCGGATCGTCGGAACCTGTATCGACCGCTTCCACAAGGATCCGTCGCACCAGCGTCGCCTGCTCGCCGACCCGTCACGGATGCCTTACGAGACGGACATTCGCATCGGCGGCCTGATCGTCCACCTCTGCGTCAACGCCACCTATGACGAGAACGGCGCGCACGTCGGCAACTCGCTGGAATGGGCCAATGTGACGGAGATTCGCACGGCCGAGGCGCTGAACACCGACCTGGCCAACCAGATGGCGGCGATCAGCAAGGCCCAGGCGGTGATCGAGTTTTCCATGGACGGCCGGATCGTGACCGCGAACGCCAATTTCCTGAAGACCCTCGGCTACTCGCTCGAAGAGATCCAGGGCCAGCATCACAGCATGTTCCTGGCCCCCGCGGAGCGGAACACGCCCGAGTATCGCGCCTTCTGGGAGAAGCTGAACCGCGGCGAACACGACAGCAACCAGTACAAGCGGATCACCAAGGACGGATCCGAGGTCTGGATCCAGGCCAGCTACAATCCCATCTGCGACGCCTCCGGCAAGCCGATGAAGGTGATGAAGTACGCCTCGGACATCACCGTGCAGCGCAAGGTGGCCGAGCGGGTCAAGGAAATCTCCAACATCGTTTCGTCCGCCTCCACGGAGATGCGCGCGACGGCCGAAGCCATGGCCCAGACGGCGGCGGAGGCGACAACCCAGGCGGCCGCGGTCGCCAGCGCGGCCCAGGTGGCTTCCAGCAACGTCCAGACCGTCTCGGCGGCCGGGGAGGAGCTTTCGGCGTCGATCTCGGAGATCGCCCGGCAGGTCGCCGAGTCCACCAACATCACCCAGCGGGCCGTGGCCGAGACGGACACGACCAGGGCGGCCATCCAGACCCTGGCGGAGGCGGCCCAGAAAATCGGCAACGTCGTCACCCTGATCAACAACATCGCGGGCCAGACCAAGCTGCTCGCCCTGAACGCGACGATCGAGGCCGCCCGCGCCGGAGACGCCGGCAAGGGCTTCGCGGTGGTGGCGTCCGAGGTGAAGAGCCTGAGCGACCAGACCGCCAAGGCCACGCACGAAATCTCCTCGGAGGTCTCTGCCATGCAGGCGGCGACGAGCACCTCGGTCTCGGCCATCCAGGGCATCGCGGACACGATCGGCAAGGTCGCCGAGATCGCCGCAGCCATCGCCAGCGCGGTCGAGGAACAATCCGCCGCCACCGGGGAAATCTCCGCCAATGTGACGGAGGCCGCGGCCAGCACCCAGGAGGTTTCCAGCAACATCCAGGGGCTGAACGAAGGCGTGTCGCAAACCAGCGCCGCTTCCGCCCAGCTGCTCACCGCCTCGGGCGAACTGGCGGTCCAGGCCGAGGCGCTCAGCCGCGAGATGGACGGCCTGCTCTAGACCGGTCCGTAACCCGCCCGTGCGCCGGCCCGCCGCTTCGTCGGCGGGCCGGTTGCGTTCGGGGTCGGGGGGATTTGCTCAGGCGGAGCGGGCCAGGCGTGCGTCGGTGGGACGGTAGAGGCCGCGCAGTCCCGGGACCGGCTCCACATCGTTTGAAACGCCCAGCACCGTCTCGGCGCTGCCGAGCAGCAACGAGCCGTCGACCGCCATCGCGCGCCTGACCTGTTCGAGGATCCGGCGCTTGGTCTCGATGTCGAAATAGATCAGCACATTGCGGCAGAAGATCACGTCGAAGACCCCCAGGCCGGCCGAACCTTGCAGCAGGTTGTGAGGCCGGAACCGGACCATTTGCTGCAGCTTCGGCGACACGCGCCAGCCGTCCGGTTCCTGCTTGAACCAGCGCGCCTGGCGCTCCGGCGACAGGCCGCGTTTGACCTCGAAGTCATTGTACAGGCCCGCGCTCGCCTTGCGCAGGATCGGCTCGGACATGTCCGTGGCGAGGATTTCCAGCTTCCATCCCGCGAGCCGGTGTCCCATCTCCATCAGGATCATGGCCACGGAATAGGGTTCCTGGCCGCTGGAGCAGGCGGCGCACCAGATACGCAGGGTTCGCTGGGCCTGCCGGGCGGCGATCAGGGGCGGCAGGACCGCCTCCGCCAGCTGTTCGAAGGGCGCGGCGTCCCGGAAGAAATAGGATTCGTGGGTCGCCATGACGTCGACCGCCTGCTGCAGCAGCGCCTCCGACGCTCCGATCCGGAGCACGGCGAGCAACTCCGTCACCGTGCCCAGTCCTTCGGCCCGCGCGACCGAGGCCAGCCGGCTGGACACGAGGTAGGCCTTCTCGGTCGTCAGGACGAGGCCGGATCTTTGCCGGACCAGCCGGCAGAAGTGGTCGTAGTCCGGGCCGGTCACGAGGGCGCTCCGCTGATGCGTCGCATCCAGGGCCCGATCTGGTCGAGGGGCAGGACCCCGCCGGCGAGCCCGGTCGCGGCCGCCGCTCCGGGCATGCCCCAGACCACGCTGGACGCCTCGTCCTGGACGATGAAATGCCCGCCCGCTCGGCCCAGCGCCTCGCAGCCCTGGGCCCCGTCAGAGCCCATGCCGGTCAGAATGACGCCCAGCGCGCCGGAGCCGAAGACCCGGGCCGCCGTTCGGAACAGCGGGTCGACGGCGGGACGGCAGAAATTTTCGGGCGGGTCCTGATTCAGGCGCAGGGTCGGCATCGCCCCCTCGCGGGTCACGGTCATGTGCCAGCCGCCCGGCGCGATGTAGCAGTGGCCCGGCTTGATCCGGTCGCCGTCTTTCGCCTCCGCGCACGGCCGTTCTCCGGCGCGCGTCAACTGCTCCGCCAACAGGGCGGTGAAGGTGGGCGGCATGTGCTGGGTCAGGAGGATCGGCTGCTCGACCGCGCCCCGCAGCGCCGCGAACAATTTCAGCAGGGCCGGCGGGCCGCCGGTCGAGGCGCCAATGAGGATGACGCTCGGCCGGGTCCGGGGCGGACGGGCCAGGGTCGGCGGGGTCACCGTGACGGGCGCGGTCACGGTGGTCGGCGCCCGTACGATCGCCGCAGGCCGCTTCGCCGCCAGCGCCCTGATCTTGGAGGCCAGTTCGTGCCGGAATTCCTCGGCCGCGCCGAGCCCGGTCTCGGGCTTGGCGACATAGTCGCTGGCCCCGAGATGGAGCGCCTTCATGCTGATCTCGGCATTTCGCCGCGTCAGGGTCGAGGCCATGACGACCCGGACCGCCGGATATCGGACGACGATCTCGGCCAGGGCGGTCAGGCCGTCCATCACCGGCATTTCGATGTCGAGGACGACGACGTCGACGTCCCGCCGCGCCAGTTCCGCCAGCGCCAGTGCGCCGTTGGCGGCGGTCGCGACGACGCCGATGCCGGTTTCGGCGTTCAACTGTCGGGAGATCAGCCCCCGCACCACCGCGGAATCGTCTACCACCAGGACCCGGATATCCGTGGGCTGAACAGCCTGTTCGAACTGCGTCATGGGGAACCTCGATCAAACAGGCGGGACAGCGCGGGCCGGGACGCCGACCGCGAGGCCTGCGTGCCGCTCCGGATTCCCTTGTCACGAGTATCCGCGATGACGCCCTGCCGTCATCGGTTAGATGAGACCATTGATTGAGTAATTTTCCGTAAATAGTATTTGGACTGTATCTGTTGTTGCGACTTGCGATGGCTGAAGCGTAAATCGAAATAATGCGAATACCCCGCAAGTAGTCTGGCTGTTTGTAATATTACGTCATCCAGAAGATAAAATTGTACTTGAAGTGTAATTATGATTCGGATCCGAGGTTGATGCATTCCAGTTTGTCGGCGCTTTCGGGCGAGCAGATCAGGGCGGGCCGGGCGCTCGCCCGAATCGATCAGTCGGATTTGGCCAAACGCTGTGGCCTGAGCCTGGAAACGATCAAGCGCCTTGAGCGTATCCGGGGACCCGTCGACGCCAACAGCCGGACGCTCCGGGCGCTCGTCGAAGTGTTTTCGGGCATGGGCGTGGCGTTCGACAATCGCCAGGACGGCGGAATGGGCGTTTGCCTTGCGCCTGAAACGGCGTCGCGGCCGGCGGTGGGAACTGTGCGACCGTCCGGGACGGTCTGGAAGACGGATCGGCGTTCCGAGGAGGTCGGCTGCCATCGCCTGATCTACTACAGCACCGCCAATCCGGAGGCCCCCCTCCCGCTCCACGAACTGCTCGAGCAAATTCAGGTTGTCGGGGCCCAGCGCAAGGCGACCATGGACGTCACGGGAATCCTGTTCGCCCACGGTGGGCGGTTCCTCAGCGTCCTCGAGGGACCCAAGGACAGCGTCAGGCAGGTGTACGGGACGATTTCGTGTGACCGCCGCCATACCTCCCTGTCGATCATCAGCGACCAGCCGGCGCCCCGGCGGCGTTTCCCGGACTGGAGCGTCTGCTGCGGGTTGTTTCAATCTGACGCCGTGATGGTCGACGACGAACCGGCGCTGAAAGACGGCTTTCATCCCGAAGGTCTGTCCCCGGCTTCGGCGCTGGGATTGCTCAGCGTGATGCGGGATCTCAGGGAGGCGTCCCCCCGAAAGGATCTGCATTCGCGTTGTCCCTGCCCGCTGGCCGGCATCTGTCTTGATCGGGTCTGCGCCAGCGCCGCCGCTGGTTCCGGCGAGGCGGAGGCCGCCGCTGACAAGATGCGACAATCCGCCGCATTTCGGCCCTGATTGGACCTTGGGTGCAAAACGGCGCCCCTGACGGGGTTCTCATGCGCCTCCTGGTTGCAAGGCGTGGGCCACGCCCGGATGAGGGCCCGCTTCCGGCGCCGACGGCGGTTTGCAGGACTCGCAAATCGCTTCACGCGTGAGGGACGGGAACAATCGTGCGCGGGTATCAAGGTGGATGGATCTGATTCTGAGAAGCTGGTCCCCCACGCGATTCATCCCATATCCGCAGGCGGCGGCTCCGCCCTTTCGGTCGGACCGGAAGAGCTCCTCTGGCGGCTGAAAAGGGCCCAGGCCCTGGCGCAGATGGGCAGCTGGGAATGGAATATCCACACCGGCGAACTGCTCTGGTCCGACGAGATATTCAACCTGTTCGGCCTGCCGATCGATGCCTTCGGGGCCAGCTATTCGGCCTTTCTGGAATACGTTCACCCTGAAGATCGTGCGCGGGTCGAGGAGGCTGTCAGGCTGGCCCTCGACGAGGGCGCGGACTATGCGCTCGACCATCGGATCCTTCGGCCGGACGGTGAAATCCGCTTCGTCCACGAGTACGGCGAGGTCGAGCGCGATCAGGCCGGCGTTCCGATGCGCATGCGAGGGATTGTCCAGGACGTCACCCACTCGCGGGCCATCGAGCGATCCGCCACGCGCAATCGCGATATGCTTTCCGGTATGTTCCGCATCTCGCCGGAGGCAATCGTCGTGGCGAACGAAGAGGGACGGGTCGTCATTTTCAGCGCGGGGGCCGAGGCCGTGTTCGGCTACGCCGCTCACGAGATCGTCGGGGGTCCTATCGAGCGACTCATGCCGGAGCGCTTCCGGGGCGATCATGGACGGCACGTCGCCCGGTTCGCCGCGGGCTCTTGCGACAGCCTGCAGATGGCTCAACGCAGGCCCATTCTGGGCCTGCGGAAGGACGGTGTGGAGATTCCGATCGAGGCTTCTCTCGCCCGGATCGTGGCCGGCGGGGAGACCCTCTTCACGACTATCGTGCGGGATCTGACCGAGCGATACGAAAGCGAAGCCTGCCTGGTCGAGGCCCGGGACCGCGCCGAGCAGGCCAGCCGGGCGAAGTCGGTCTTTCTCGCCAATATGAGTCACGAACTCCGGACGCCGCTCAACGGCATTCTCGGGGTGGCCGAAGCCCTGGCGAGCGCCGCCGACGATCCTCGCCAGAAGGAGATGGTGGACCTTATCGTGACCTCGGCGAGCGCGCTCGAAGCTCTGCTGACGGACATTCTCGATCTCGCCCGGATCGAGGCGGGCCGGATGGATATCCAGAACGAGCCGTTTGATCTCGGCGTCATGGTCAGGAGTATCGCGGCCCTCTTCGCCGCCAGCGCGGAGAGCAAGGGTCTGTCATTCACTCTGGACCTGCCCGATTCGGCGGCGCTGATCCTGGCGGGCGACGGCAAGCGGCTACGGCAGATTCTCAACAATCTGCTCAGCAACGCAGTCAAGTTCACAGAGACCGGCGGGGTAACCCTGGCCGTGGAGACGGATTGCGGCGTCGGCGGGCACCGGGTGAGGTTTTCTGTCCACGACACCGGCATCGGCTTTGACGAGGCGACCGGAGCGCGGCTCTTTCAGCCCTTCGAGCAATCGGACAGTTCGATCACGCGCCGCTTCGGCGGCACCGGTCTTGGCCTGTCGATCTGCAGGAACCTGGTCGAACTCATGGGCGGAACGATCGAGGCCAGGTCGGTCGCCGGTCGGGGCTCAACCTTCACCTTCGAAGTCACGCTGGCGCCGGCCATGCTCGAGTCGGTCGAAGATGTCGCGCCGCCCGAGTGGTCAGGGCAGCCCCTTCGCGTCCTCCTGGCCGAGGATCATCCGGTGAACCGGCGCGTGGTGGAGCTCATCCTGGAGCCGATGGGTATCGAGGTGCGATCCGTGGAGAACGGACATCTCGCGGTCGCCGAGGCGGCGGCCGGATCGTTCGACCTCATTCTGATGGATATGCAGATGCCCGTCATGGACGGCCTCGAAGCGGTCAGGCGCATACGGGGGAGGGAAGGCGAAGCCGGCCTGCCGCCCGTGCCGATCTGCATGCTGACCGCCAACGCGCTCCCCCATTTTCAGGCCATGGCCTTCGAAGCCGGCTCCGACGGGTTCCTGACCAAGCCGATCAGCGCCGTGGCGTTGATCCAGAAGATCGCTCAGCTCGCCTCCCGACCAACGCAACTGGCGTGACTATTTGAAGGAAAGGACAATCGGCGGCGGCCTGTGGCGGTGCTGCAGTCCAACGCCGACTCAGCCTGGCAGGGCGCAAACTGGGCCGGGCGCCAAGGCTGGGCAGCGAGCGATTTCCATTCGGCCAAGGCTGCCCGGCGATACCCCCGCACGGTCGGCAGATTCTCCGCTTTCGCTTCGGAACGTGTGGCGCAGGGTTTGATCGCGCGAGCCCGGTCGGCCAAGGTGGCTGTGTCGGACGACAGCGGGGCCAGGTGGGCCCACACAGCCCGGTGTGAGAGAGACGCGCGCCTGAGCGCGATCAGAGGCGCTCCGTGAACCAGTCCGTCGCCAGGGCCGTAACCTCTTCCATGGCGCCCGGCTCCTCGAACAAGTGAGTCGCACCGGGGATGACCGTCACCCGGACAGGGCCGCAGATTCGCTCCGCGGCGTCGCGATTCCAGCCGAGCACGGGTTCGTCATTCCCGCCGACGATCAGCAGGGTCGGGGCCGTAACCCGGGGCAAGGCCCCGCCGGCGAGGTCGGGCCGCCCGCCGCGCGACACCACGGCCGTCACCGCCCGCGGTCGCGCCGCCGCCGCCTTCAGGGCCGCGGCCGCCCCGGTGCTGGCGCCGAACAGTCCGATCGGCAGGTCCGCGAGAGCCGGCTGGTTCGCGACCCAGTCGATGGCGTCGACCAGCCGCCGGGCCAGCAGGTCGATGTCGAACACATTGGCCCTGTCCGCCGCCTCGGCTTCGGTGAGCAGGTCGAACAGGAGGGTGGCCATGCCGGCGTCGGTCAGAGCCTGGGCCACCTGACGGTTGCGCGGGCTCAGCCGGCTCGAGCCGCTGCCGTGCGCGAAGATGACGACGCCCCGGGGCGGTTCGATCAGACGCAACTCGCCCGCCAGGCCGACCGGCGGAATGGCGACAGAGACGAAGTCGGAGGTGTTCGTCATGGCGTGGCTGACCCTGGGACCGTGAGAGCGTGGACCGATGTCCCATCGGCGCCTTGACCCACGTCAAGGCGGTCGGGAGGCGGAACAGCCAGCTTCAACAGTCCGCGGCATCGGGACGGATCAGGATGGAGCCTGGGCGATGACCTTCGCCGATCGTTCGCAGACCCTGGATCTGGCGGCCCTGGTGCGCCGCCGTTCCGAGCCGCTGGCCGCGATCGGCGACGAGGCCTTCGCCGCGGCCTTCGACGTCTTCGCGGACGCGACGGTGGTTCTGCTCGGCGAGGGCACGCACGGCACGGCCGAATTCTACGAGGCCCGGGCGGCGATCACCCGGCGTCTGATCGACCGGCACGGGTTCCGGATCGTGGCCCTGGAGGCCGACTGGCCCGATGCCGCCGAACTGGATCGCTTCGCCCGAAACCGGGGCGTCTGGGGCCAGAAGGCCAGTTTCCCGAATTTTCCGCGCTGGATGTGGCGCAACGCCGAGTTCTCGACCTTCGTTCGCGATCTCAGGGCGTGGAATCTGACGCGGCCGGCGGAGGACCGCGCCGAACTGCGCGGGCTCGACGTCTACAGCCTGTCGCAGTCGCAAGCCGACGTCCTGGCCTATCTGGACCGGGTCGATCCCGAGGCGGCCGGATCGGCCCGACGTCGATACGGGTGCCTGACGCCCTATCTGGACGAGCCGCAGCGCTACGGAGCAGCCGCGCGCATGGGAACCGCGGATTGTGAGGACGAGGTGGTCGATCAGCTCGTCAGCCTGCTGGCGCATCGACTGAGCTACAGCGCGCGGGACGGCGACGACTATTTCGACGCCGAACAGAGCGCCCGGGTGGTGGCGGCGGCGGAAGCCTACTACCGCGCCATGTATCGCGGCTCCACGGAGAGCTGGAATCTGCGCGACAGCCACATGTTCGGCACGCTCCAGCGGCTGCTGCAGGCGCGCGGGCCGAACGCTCGCGCCGTTGTCTGGGCCCACAACTCGCATCTCGGCGACGCCTCCGCGACGGCCATGGGCGCGGGCGGCGAATACAATCTCGGCCAGCTGTGCCGCAGGGCCTTCGGTCCCGCCTGCGTCTCGATCGGGTTCGGCACTGACCGCGGGCGGGTGGCGGCCGCCGACGACTGGGGCGGCGACGTCCGCTTCAAGACCGTCCTGCCGTCGCGGCCCGACAGCTGGGAGCAGGTCTTCCTCCAGGCGGGCCGGGCGCGGTCCCTGACCCGGTGGCGCGACGATCCCGCACTCGCCGCCGCCCTGGACATCCCGCGGCTGGAACGGGCCATCGGCGTGATCTATCGTCCCGAGACGGAGCTGCGCAGCCACTATTTCGAGGCCCGGCTCGGGTCGCAGTTCGACGCCTGGGTCTGGTTCGAGCAAACCGGAGCGGTGACGCCCTCGCCCGGAGCGGCCCCGGAGGGGGCGCCGGACACCTATCCATTCGGGCTCTGACGCCGCGTTCGGGGCCAGAGGCGGCGAGAGAGGGAAGGAAGGCATGGCCGCGGGTCAGGAACCGAGACGGATCGAGGCGGATCAGGGCGCGCCCGCCACCGCAGGCGACCGCCCGATCGAACTCAAGATCCGGGAGATCGGCCAGCTGTTCCAGTCCCTGGATCCGCTGCCGTTCCGCGAGCGGGACCTGGACGCGGCGGTCGAGGAATATGTTGTCGCCTGGGCGCGCGAACAGGGCGGGGCGAGGCCGATCCATGTCCTGGTCCACCTGCCCGCGGATGAGGCGGAACGCGAGGAGGCCGGGCATATCGCGGACGCGATACGCAACTATTTCGCCTATCGGGCCGAGGTCGCCGGATGGGAGCTGAAGGAGCTGTTCCGCGTCGGCCGCGCCTCGCTCGCCATCGGTCTGATGGTGCTTGCCCTGTGCGTCGTCCTCGGGGCGGAGGTCAGCGGCCGGGTCGGAGACGGGTACGTCGGCCGGTTTTTCGGCGAAGGCCTGATCATCCTCGGCTGGGTGGCCAACTGGCGGCCGATCGAGATTTTTCTGTACGACTGGTGGCCGCTGACCCGTCGTCGCAGGCTCTATGAGCGGCTGGCCCGGGCGGCCATCGACCTCAGGCCCACGCCGACGTGAGGCTGGCGCGGCCCTAGCCCGGGTTCGTCGTGGCCTTGCGAGCCTGCCTTCGCCCTCCCCGGAGGGCGGGGCAGGCTGCGCCGCTCGCTGGACTCCACGACGCGCGACCGGCCGAGGCGACGTCGGGTCGCGCCGCCTTCGGGATTGAGCCAGATCAAGGCGTCATTCGCAGAAAGACGCAGGCTCTGCACGAGCGGCTTTACCCTTGAAGGAGATGACCATGACCGCGCATGACGCCAAATCACCTGCCACGACGCCGACCCGTGCGACGACTTTCTTCGCGCCTCTGCAACGCGAGATCGATCGGATCAGGGCGGAGTTCGGCAATGTCGATCTCCCCGATTTCTTCGCTCCCACGCCTCGTATGGATCTGATCGCTGACGATGCGGGGATGGAGTTGACGGTTGAGACGCCGGGCCTGACGGAAAAGGATGTCCGGGTCGAACTGGACGGCGATGTTCTGACCGTCAGTGGCGACAAGAAGTCGGAAAACGAAGAGCGGAAGCAGGGGTATCACCTGGTCGAACGCCGCTTCGGCTCCTTCAGCCGGTCCGTCCGCCTCCCTGCCGGCTTCGACGCCGGCCAGCTATCCGCTTCGATGAAGGACGGTGTTCTGCAGATCAAGGCTCCCCGCGCCAAGGACACCTCCGCCGGCAAGGTCGCCATCCCGGTCAAGGCCGGCTGAGAGAACGACGTGGAAATCCACCGACCGCGCACAGGGGACCGAAACCGTGACCATCCCGCTTCCCGTCTTTTCCGACCGGGCCGAGGCCGGACGACGCCTCGGCGAGATCCTGGCGGATCGCGGGGTCGCCGACCCCGTCGTCTATGCCCTGCCCAGGGGCGGCGCGCCGGTGGGGCTGGAGGTCGCGCGTGCGCTGAACGCCCCGCTTGATCTCGCCCTGGTGCGAAAGATCGGAGCCCCGCGGAACCCCGAGGTGGCGCTCGCGGCGGTGATCGACGGCGGCCACCCCCGGACGATCATCAACGAGGACGTGATGGCGGCGAGCGGGGCGGACTGGGGCTATCTGGAGGCGGAACGGCGGACGGCCCTGGCCGAGATCGACCGGCGCCGTCGCCTGTATCTGGCGGGTCGCGCCCGGGTCGATCCGGCCGGGCATACGGCGATCATCGTTGATGACGGCCTGGCCACCGGCGCGACCGCGCGGGCGGCCATCGCCGGCCTTCAGGCCCAGGGCGCGCGCCGGATCATACTGGCGGCGCCGGTCGCCCCGCGGGCGCTGGCCCAGGCGCTCGGCGACGCGGTGGACGCGTTTGTCTGTCTGATCGAGCCCGAGCAATTCCGGTCGGTCGGCGCCTATTACGGGGACTTCCACCAGGTCAGCGACGCCGAGGTGATCGCCTGCCTGGACGCCTCGCGGGCCTGAGGTTTGCGGGATCCCTGACCGCTGGATGATCCTGATCAAGGCGGTGTGAACGGATCCGGCCACTCTCGGGCCGTGTGGTCCCCGGAGTCGAGCATGTCAGAAGCGGCACATCCTGCGACGTCGATCGGCCCGGCGGCGCCGAGGGAATCGTATGTCCTCGGATTGGACGGCCTCGGTCTGGAGGATGTCGCCCGCGTGGGCGGCAAGACGGCGTCTCTGGGCGAACTGCGGCGATTGCTGCGCGGTCAGGCCGTCGGCACCCCCGACGGCTTCGCCGTGACCGCGGCCGCCTATCGGGACGCCCTGACCGCGGCGGGCGCCTGGCCGCGGCTGGCGTCGTTGCTCGAGGGCGTGGATGGGACGGATGTCAGCCGGCTTTCGGCCCGGGCCGCCGAAGCCCGGTCGATCGTCTATGCGGCGACGGACTGGCCCCCGCTCAAGCGCGCCATCCGACAGGGCTACCGGGCGCTGAAGGCGCGGTCCGCGCCCTCGCTGCGGGTGGCGGTGCGCAGCTCGGCGACGGCCGAAGATCTGCCGGACGCGAGTTTTGCCGGACAGCACGACAGCTTTCTGCACGTCACGGGCGAGGAGCGATTGATCGAAGCCTGCCGCCGGTGCTTCGCCTCCCTCTTCACCGACCGCGCCGTCGTCTACCGGATCCAGAACGGCTTCGATCATCTCAAGGTCGCCCTGTCGGTGGCGGTGGTGGGGATGGTGGACGCGGACGCCGGCGCCAGCGGCGTGGCCTTCACCATCGACACCGAGACAGCCTTCACGGACGTCGTCTTCGTCACGGCCGCCTACGGCCTGGGGGAGGCCATCGTGCAGGGGCGCGTGGACCCGGATGAATTCTATGTCCACAAACCCACCTATCGCCAGGGCTTCCGCGCCGTCCTCCGGCGATCACTGGGCGCCAAGCAGGTGCGACTCGTCCGCCCGCGCCGTCGGGCTGACCCGACGGTCCTGCGGGAGCGCTCCGTCCCGACGCGCGACCGGGGCCGGTACTGCATCGCCGATGACGACGTGCTGGCGCTTGCCGGGACCGCCATCGCCATTGAGGACCACTATTCCGCCCACGCCGGTCGGCCGACGCCGATGGACATCGAGTGGGCTCGCGACGACCGCGACGGTCGCCTCTACATCCTTCAGGCCCGGCCCGAGACCGTCGCGGCCCGGCGACAGGCCGGCGTGTACGAAGTCCGCCGTCTTGAGGCCCGCGGGGCGGCGGTGCTCACGTCGGGCAAGGCCGTGGGAGAGGGCGTCGCCGCCGGACTCGTGCGGCGGATCGACGGTCCGGCGGATCTGGAGGCGTTCCAGCCGGGCGAGGTTCTGGTCGCCGCGACGACGAGTCCGGACTGGCTTCCGGCGATGCGGGCGGCCGCGGCCATCGTGACGGACAGGGGCGGGCGCACCTGCCATGCCGCCATCGTGGCGCGGGAACTGGGCATTCCGGCCGTGGTGGGGACCGGCGATGCGACGGCGCGGCTCGAGGCCGGGCAGCCGGTGACGGTCGACTGCGCCGAGGGCGAGGAGGGGGTCGTGCACGCGGGCCGGCTGCCATGGACCGTGGAGCGGCTGCGACTGAGCGATCTTCCGAAGACACGCACCGCCGTCATGCTCAACCTGGCCCAGCCCGACCTCGCCTTCCGGAGCGCCGCCCTTCCCGCCGCCGGCGTCGGACTGGCGCGGATGGAGTTCATCATCGGCGAGCAGATCGGCGTCCATCCGATGGCCGCCGCTCACCCGGACAGGGTCGCTTCAGCCAGCGTCCGAAGCGCCATCGCCCGGCTGGCCAGCGCGGATCCGTCGCCGCGAACCTGGTTCGTCCGCATGCTCGCCGAAGGCGTCGGCACAATCGCCGCGGCCTTCTATCCGCGGCCGGTGATCATCCGGCTTTCGGACTTCAAGACCAACGAATACGCCGCGCTTCTGGGCGGCCGCGGCTTCGAGCCGGTGGAGGAGAATCCCATGCTGGGGTTCCGCGGCGCCGCGCGCTACGCCCATCCGCTCTATGCCGACGGCTTCGCCCTGGAATGTGAGGCGCTTCTGCGCGTCCGTCAGACGATGGGACTGACCAACCTGAAGGTCATGGTGCCCTTCTGCCGCCGGGTCGAGGAGGGGCGGCGGGTTCTGGACGCACTGGCCGCCCATGGTCTCAAGCAGGGGCGGGACGGCCTGGAAGTCTATGTGATGTGCGAAATTCCGAACAACGTCATCCAGATCGACGCCTTCGCGGCGCTGTTCGACGGCTTCTCCATCGGATCAAACGACCTCACCCAGCTGGTTCTGGGCGTCGATCGGGACTCCGGAGACGTCGCCTTCGATTTCGACGAGCGGGATCCCGGCGTCCTCGACATGCTCCGCCAGGCCGTGGCCGGGGCCCGCCGCAACGGTCGGCCGGTGGGCATCTGCGGCGAGGCGCCCGCCTCCTATCCCGAGGTGGCGGCGATGCTCGTTCGCGCCGGGATTGACTCGATCAGCGTCAACCCCGCGAGCTTTCCCCGGACCGTGGAGACGGTAAGCCGCGCCGAGGGCGAGGCGAGGGTCTCGCCGGCCATGGCGCCGCGCCCCTGACGGGCCGGGACAACGCAACCGCCAGGGGATCGGCGCTGTCTCCCGTGCTGCTGCCTATGGGGCGGCGGGGCAGGTCCGCGCGATATAGGCGGCGTGGGAGGGCATGACCGCCACGCATTTCCGGATGACGTCTTCCACGCCGTCCAGGAAGGAACGCAGCTCGGCGGCGGACTTGATGTCGACCAGCGGGTCCCAGGCGCGCGGGATGACGCCCTGGCCCAGGAAGACCTGGATCCAGCTCTCCTCGGCGAACAACTCCTCGTCCTCCCGGAAGATGCGGCCGTTGGCCCGGAACAGGTCGATCTTGCGCTGCAGCGTGTCCGGAATTTCCATGTCGCGGCAGTAGCGCCAGAAGGGCGTATCGTCCCGTTCGGTGGCCTTGTAGTGCAGGATGATGAAGTCGCGGATGCGCTCGTATTCGAAGTCGCTCTGGCGGTTGAACTCGGCGATCGTGGCCGGATCGAATCCCGCGTCCGGCAGCAGGCGCACCAGCCGGATGATGGCCGACTGGATCAGATGGATGCTGGTCGATTCCAGCGGCTCGAGGAAACCGCTGGCCAGGCCGATGGCGACGCAGTTCCTGTTCCAGATCTGCTTGCGCTTGCCCGTGACGAAACGTAGCCGGTTGGGCTCAGCCAGCGGCTCTCCGTCCAGGTTGGACAGCAGGATCCGTTCCGCCTCGTCGTCCTCCATATACTGGCTGGAATAGACGTGGCCGTTGCCTGTCCGGTGCTGAAGCGGGATGCGCCACTGCCAGCCGGCGGGACGGGCCGTCGAGCGGGTGTAGGGGGTGAACGGCTCGACGCGGGCGCAGGGAACGGCCATGGCGCGATCGCACGGCAACCAGTGCGTCCAGTCCTCATAGCCGGTCTTCATCGCCTGTTCGATGATCAGGCCGCGAAAGCCCGAGCAGTCGATGAACAGGTCGGCTTCGATCACTTCGCCATCGCCCATGGTCACGGACTGGACGAAACCGTCATCGCCGCGCAGCGTCACATCGGCGACCTTGCCCTCGCGCCGGCGCACGCCTGACGCCTCCGCGAGGCCGCGCAGATATTTCGAGTACAGGGCGGCGTCGAAGTGGAAGGCGTGGGCGATGTGGCCCAGCGGCGAGTCCATCATCTTTGGATCGGCCCGCATGAATTTGTTCTCGAGCGCGGCCGCGGTGTTGATCGAGTAGTTGGCGAAGTCCGAGGCTTCGCCCCGGGCGTTCAGCTTGAGCCAGTACTGGTGGCAGCGCAGCCATTCAAGATCGCGTCCGATGACGCCGAACCCGTGAATATAGCTGGCGCCCTGCTTCCACCAGTCGACGAACTGGATGCCCAGTTTGAAACTGCCCTGGGTCCGTTGCATGAACGAATTTTCGTCGAGGCCCAGCAGTTCATTGTATTTCTTGATCGCCGGGATCGTCGCCTCGCCGACGCCGATGATGCCGATAGCCTCGGACTCGATCAGGGTGATCTCGTACAGGCCCTTGAACAGCTTCGAGATCAGGGCGGCCGTCATCCAGCCCGCCGTGCCGCCGCCGACGATCAGAATCCGCTTGAGCTGCTGCATGGTTTCGGATCCGCGCTACGGGGCGGACATTTCGCAGGCGGCGGGCGTGGCAGGCAAGGGCAGTTGGCCGACCCGGCGGCCGGCGGCGTAGCTGAGGCCATAGCCTCGCGCGAACTGGACGATGTCCCCCGGACCTTCGCCGGTGCTGCAGGCCGAGCCGGGCCAGGCGAACGACAGGCGGCCGGAGAAGTCATGGCGCCCGCCCGTCAGGACGTCGGCCAGCCCGGCTCCTTCAGTGCCCGGCAGGAAGGCGGCGACAAAGGCGTCGGACAGGTTGATCAGGTCGTTGGCGTAGGCGGGCCGGCCCGAATAGAGCACCGATACGACCGGCACGCCCTTGCCTGACACGGCCTGCAGGACAGCGAGATCGGCGGGATACAGCGCGCTGTGCTGCACCGGCTTCGGGAAGCGTACGTCGCCATTGAACTCGGCATACGGCGTCTCGCCCAGCACGGCCACGACGGTGTCGAAGTCCGCGACGTTCACGCCGGACCCGTCGGCGGACCAGGTCACATTGGCCTCGCCCAACGCCTGCCGCAAGGCGCCCAGAAGGGTCGAGCCTGTGGCGAAGTCGGCGTTGGTGTTCTCGGTGCCCTGCCAGGTCAGCGACCAGCCGCCGGTCTGGTTGGACAGGCTGTCGGCGCTGGCTCCCACGACCAGAATCCTGCGGCCGCGGGCAAGCGGCAGGGCGTGGTTGTCATTCTTGAGCAGGACGACGGACTTGCGCACCGCCTCGCGGGCCAGGGCGCTGGCGTCGAGGGCGGCGACGCGGCCGGTGAAGACACTGGCCGACGCGGGGTGATCAAACAGACCCGAACGCATCTTCACGCGCAGGATCCGGGTCACGGCGTCATCGATGCGTGACTCCGCGATGCGGCCCTCGCGGACGTCGGCGAGGGTGTTGGCGATGAAGGCGCGCCAGTCCTCCGGCACCATGATGATGTCCATGCCGGCGTTGATGGCCTGGGCGCAGCGGTCCCTGGCGCAACCTGGCACCTGTTCGATGCCGTTCCAGTCGGACACGACCAGCCCGTCGAAGCCGAGGCGGTGCTTCAGCACGTCGGTGATCAGTTCGCGATTGCCGTGCATCTTGCCATAATCGCGCCCCGCCGAGACGTCGTTCCAGCTGCTGTAGGACACCATCACGGTCTGAACGCCCGCGTTCAGGGCGGCGTAGTAGCCGACGGCCTCCTGCTGGATCAGCTGCTCACGGGTGTCGCGGTTCTCGCCCTGATCCACGCCGTCGAAGGTGCCGCCGTCGCCCAGATAGTGTTTGGCCGTGGCCAGGACGTCGCCCTCTCCGGAGATGTCCCCCTGGAGACCGTGCACCATGGCCGTGGCGTAGCGGGCGACCAGGGCCGGATCGCTGGACCAGCTTTCATAGGTGCGGCCCCACCGGCGGTTCTGGCCGATCGCCAGCGTCGGGGCGAAAGCCCAGGTGATGCCGGTGGCGCGAACCTGCTGAGCGGTGGCCCGGCCGATGCGCTCGATCAGCGCCGGATCGTTGGCGGCGCCGAGGCCTATGTTGTGCGGGAAGATCGTCGCGCCGGAGACATTGTTGTGCCCGTGTATGGCGTCCGTGCCCCACAGCAGCGGAATCCGCACCGGCATGTCGGTCGACAGGGCGGCCCGGGCGAAGCGGTCGGCCAGGGCGGTCCAGTCGCCGACCGTCGCGCGCTTGTTCATCGACGGCCAGGCGCCGCCGCCGTTGAGCACCGAGCCGATGTAGTACTGACGCACCTCGTCCGGCGTGATGTAGCGCACGTCGGGCTGGGTCATCTGCCCGATCTTCTGCTCCAGCGTCATGCCCGCGACGATGGCGGCGATGCGCCGTTCCATCGCGGCGTCCGGCGCCGTGGGCGACCGAAGCGCCGGCCATTCCGCCACGGTGGGCGAAACGGCCTGGCTCGCGGGCATTGGCGCGCAAGCGGCCAGCACCAGCAGCGAGGCGCAGAGCTTCAGTCGGAAGGGGATCATGCGTCTACTCGTTACTCACGTTGGAGGATGGCCCCCGCGAGGGCCGTGAAGATCGCGCCGGCGCCGGGCCCGCCCTAGAACCTGTAGTTGATGCCGAACAGGAACTGGCGACCGTATTCCTCGTAGGTCTCCGGAAGGGCTCCGCCGTCAGCCGTCGTGGTGCCGCCGGTGTCCAGACCCAGACGGGTGCGATAGGGCGAGTTGGTCAGATTGTTGACCTGGAACAGCAGGCCTAGCCCTTCGAACTGCCCTGACTGGAAGGTGTAGCCGATCTGGGCGTCGACCTGCTCATCGTCGAGGATTTCGGTGTAGCCGCGGGTCGCGAACAACTGGACCACCTCGCCCTTGAAGGCTTCGCGGAAGCGTTTGCTGATCCGCGCCTGGAAACCGTTGCGCTCGTAGTAGCCGGTGAGATTGTAGACCATGCCGGACAGGCCGGGGATCCGCACCTCGTCGCCGGTCGGGCTCGGGTTCAGGTCGGACTCGGTGAACGAGATGCTGCCGGTCATGCCGAAGCCGTCGAGCGGCTCCCATATCGTTCCGAAGTTCAGCGCGCCGCTGACCTCGAGGCCCTGAACCACGCCGCCGTCGCCATTGGCCGGCAGGGTCATCTGGCCGATCGGACTGATCAGCACGCCCGCAGGGATCGCCGAGGCGGTGCTGGGCAGGGGTATGCCGGAGAAGTCGAAGGTTCCGGTCTGCTGGTAGATGTAGGTCTCCAGCTCCTTGTAGAAGGCGGCGATCGAGAAATAGGTCGTGGAGTTCACGTACCATTCGTAGGCGAGATCATAGGCGTTGGCCCGCCACGGCTCGAGTTCGGGATTGCCGCCGCTGGCGGACCATGGATTGACGGTCTGGCCCGGCGTGCAGGGTTGGCCGGTGCAGACCAGGGAGTTGAAGCCCGGCGTCACATTCGCGCGCATCTCGTCCATCCGGGGACGCGCCATGGTCTTGGACGTCGCGAAGCGCAGGCGATGCCCGCCGCCCAGATCATAGATCAGGTTCAGGCTGGGCAGAACGTCGGTATAGTCGGCGCCCTTTGTGACCGACGTCGGCACGATCGGCTGTCCCGGCTCGAGGCCGTTGATAACGACCCCGGTCGACTCCTGCTCTTGCTGGACGACCTGCAGGCCGATGTTGCCGCGGAAGCGGCCGCCCTCGAAGTCGGCCTTGGCGAAGAAGGTCGTGACCCGTTCTTCGATGTCCCAGTTCTTGTCGAAATAGTTGGCGTCGAGGATGGGCGCGCGATCGTAATAGACGTCCAGCGCGCGGGACAGGTCCACCGACAGAACCGAACCGAAGCCGGCGTAGCCCAGCGAGGTCGGGGTCTCGAGATATTGTGGATCGACCAGAACCTGCTGACGCCCGTTCTTCAGGAACAGGTCGAAGTCATCGACCCGTTTCATCTTGTCGCGGTTTGCGAAATTCACACCGGCCGAGACGCTGGTGAAGAAGCCGTCGAGGTCGCGCTCTGCGCTCAGGTCGATGGCGTAGATGCTTTCCTCGACGTGCGGGAAACGGATGGCGCCGTCGTGGCCCCAGCCACCCCAGGGCGCCCGGTCGCCTAACGAGACCTGGCCCGCGTCGGCGTAGTTCAGGCCTTCTGAATAGGTCGGATAGCCGTCGTCGTTCACCTCGAAGGTGATGGTGTCGAGCGTGCGACCCACGTCCGGCGTTCCCGGCGTCACACCACCGACGCCGCGGCCGTAGCCGGCGTAGGTCTCCAGGATCTGTTCGTCCCGGATGTTGCTCGAATAGGAGAGGTCGGCCCGAACGCGAGTGACGTCGTCGATCTGGTATTCGTTGTTCAGGCCGACGGAGAACAGCTCGTCTTCACGGGTATTGTAATCGTTGCGGATGATCGGCACGCCGCCGTTCAGGGTCCCGCTGCGGGCGAAGGTCGAGCCGCCGCGCTGTTCCGTCTGGACGTTGGTGAAGGTCGCCCCGTCCGCCCAGCCGTTGGAGAACCACTGCGCGCCGCGCGTCGTCTCCTCCTGGTCAAACTTTGAATAGTAGAGGTCGAGAATACTGTGCAGGCGGTCGTTCGGACGCCATTCGGCGATGGCGATGAAGGCGTCGCGGGTGTTCAGGCGCGAGGTGGCGAACAACTCCTGGCCATTCAGGATCAGGGCGTCATCGGCGCTGTCAGGCGTTACGGCGAAGCCGAAGGCCTCATAGCCATAGGCCTTGTAATGCTGATTCTGCGACGGGGAATCGAGGTGCGCATAGCCCAGCGCGAGACCGAAGGTCCCGTCGGCGAACTGGTCGATGTAGCTGATCGAGGCGCGACCGCCGTAGTTGCGGACGTCATCATTGAGCGCATCGCCCTCGATAAGCTCACCCCGGACGTTGACCGCGATAGCGCGTTCCTGGAACGTCAGTGGACGCACGGTGCGCAGGTCGGCGGTGCCGGACAGGCCCATGCCCGAAATCCCGGCGTCGGGCGTCTTGTAGATCACGACGCTGGACAGAAGCTCGGATGGATACTGGTCGAACTCCACCGAGCGGTTGTCGCCGGAGCTGGCCTGTTGCCGGCCGTTGAGCAGGGTTGTGGTGAAGTCCGGAGCCAGGCCGCGGATGGAGATCACCTGGGCGCGGCCATTGACCCGCTGGGCCGCGAGGCCGGGCAGGCGGGCGATAGACTCGGCGATCGAGACGTCCGGCAGCTTGCCGATATCCTCGGCCGAGACCGCCTCGACGAGCGAGGTCTCGTCACGCTTGATGCTGATCGAATCCGCGATCCCGCGCCGGATGCCGGTGACGATGACTTCATCGAGCTGGGTCGCGTCGGGGTCCTGTGGCGTCCCGCCATCCTGAGCCAGCGCCGCACCGGGCAGGGCGATGGCCAGCGCAGCCACCGATGACATCAGGGCCGTCCTTGTCCTCCACATGGATCCGGACGAACGAACGCCTGCAAAATCGCTTCGCATGTAGACCCCTCTTGTTTCCCCGGCGCCGGCCTGTGGCCGGTCGTCCCTTTTATTTTTGGGCCCCCCGCCGAGATCATTCCTGACCGTGGTTGGAAGCGCTTCCAATTGCTATCCCATTTGCTCGCCGGCCGCAATCCCGATCAGCGTTCTTTGATTTCGCCGGCTGTCAGGGGCCCCGCCAGACATAGGTGGCGGCGGTTCTGGCGGGCAGGATGGCCGACGCCTGCCGGCCCGCCTCGCGGATGCTGAACGATACCGGCGTGACGGCCTCGTTCAGAACGATCAGCACGCGCTCGCCATCCGGATTGACGAAGGCGACACCCTGCAGGCCCTCCGGCTCGAGCGATGAGACGCGCCGCGCGCCCGGCCGAACGAAACGGCTGGCGTGGCCGAAGGCATAGTATTCCTGGTTCCGCTCGACCGCCCCGGTGCGGCTGTCGATGGTCACCACGCCGCGGCAGTCGCCGCAGCCGCCGGCGTGCGGCCCGTGGTTCTCGTCGAGGGCGAGGTTCCACATCAGAACCCCGCGCGCCCAGTGATCGGTGGAGCCGATGATGAGCGCCTTCATCGTCCAGCTGAAGCTGTCCGAGAAGTCAGCCGCCCAGTTCCCGCCCGAGCATTCGGTGAAGAAGACATCCTTGTCCGGATGGACGTCCCGCACCTGGCTCTGGGCTGCGACGTCGCCAGCATAGCAATGCCAGGCGACGCCGGCGACATGAGCGTTGGCGACGGGATCGGCGAGGACGCCAAGCGGCTGTTCGGGATGATCCCAATTGTGATCCCAGTCGAGAATCCGCGTCCCGATCCCGGCCGCCCGGAACCGCGGGCCCAGGTTCCGGCCGATGAACTCGGCCCGGCCTTCCGGCCCCCAGCGCATGCCGGGGTAGGAGTCCGGTTCGAAATCCGGTTCGTTCTGGATGCTCAGATAGTCGGTGGGCACGCCATGGTCGGCGGCGGAGCGGACGTAGCGGGCCAGATAGTCCGCATAGGTTCCGTAGTATTCCGGCTTCAGCTGGCCCTGGATCATCGAGCCGGTCGTCTTCATCCAGCCGGGCGCGCTCCACGGCGACGCCATGACCTTGAGGTCCGGATTGACCGCCAGCGCCTGCCGCACGGTCGGGAAGACATACTGTTCCATCCGCGCCGTGGAGAAGCCGGCCAGATCGGGATCGGGCGTGTCCGCCAGGCTGTAGTGATCCAACGAGAAATCCGAGGCGCCGATCGTGACCCGGGTAAAGCTGAAGCCCAGTCCGCCGTCCTCGCGCCCGAACAGGTCGCGAATCAGGGCGTCGCGCGCCGACGGCGTCATCTTCGTCTGGATCAACCAGGCCGAGGCGTCGGTGACCGCCGCGCCGAATCCGACCATCGTCTGATATTGCACCGCCGGATCGACGGCGATGACCGGGCCGTCAGCCCCGGCGGCGGCCCGAAAGACGAGGGCGGGCTGTTCGCTCAACAGCCGGCTGCGATCGCCGGACGTCATCCAGACGCGCGCCGTCGCGGCCGGCGCGGGTTGGGGAACGCCGGCGCAGCCGCCCAGGCAGAGGGCCGCCAGCGTGGCGCTGAAGGCCAGACGCCTCGTCAGCATTGAGATCTCGATCACCGTGTCCTCCCTGAGAGGGTGACGCTTCCGTTCGTCGGAAGTCGCTATCGAGCGCGTTGGAAGCGCTTCCAATAAGCGCCCGGTCCCCAGCCTTCTGTCAAGCCTCGGCGATGACCAACTGCGGCAGAAGGCGTCCCGCCGATCCCCGGGGAACCACGGCGTGGGGCAGGGTCATGAAGCTCCATGGCGCCCCCGCGCCGCTTCCGCCCAGCCGGCGGGTCAGCGCCAGGACGGCCTCGCGGCCCATGTCCTTCAGCGGCTGGTGCACCGTCGTCAGCGGCGGCCAGACGATCGACGAAACCGGCGTGTCATCGAAACCGGTGATGGACAGCTGGTCCGGCAAATTCAGTCCCCGGCCATGCGCGACGGACAGCGCTCCGGCGGCCATGTCGTCATTGGCGCATATGAGGGCGGTCGGCGGGTTCGGCATATCCAGCATACGCGCGGCCAGCACGCTTCCCGACCTGAAGGTGAAGTCGCCCCGCGCCATCTCGACGTCGTCGGGATCAAGCCCATGCTCCCGCAACGCGCGCTTGAGGCCGTCGAAGCGCTGCTCGGCGGACAGGTGGCCCTCGATCCCGCTGATGAAGGCGAACCGGCGGTGGCCGAGCTGCAGCAGGTGCTCCGCGATATCGTGGCCGCCCGCCTCGTCGTCGATGCCGACGCCGTCGGCCACCGAACGGCCCGGCCCGCCGGGAGAAATTGTCGCCACCTCGCAGCCGCGCGCGCGAATCTCCTCGATCAGGGTCACGTCGTCTGCGAACGGCGGCGTCAGGATAAGGCCGCGGCATCCTTGGGCGGTCATCAGCTCCAGCACCTGCTGTCGACGGTCCGGGCTCTGCGGCGGGACGTGACCGGTCAAGAGCTGGTACCCGAGAGACAGGCACTCCCGCAGGGCCCCCAGCTCAAGCGCCGAGGCGTAGAAGGAGTTCGGTTCGGCCTCCAGGTCGGACGCCAGGATCAGGGCCAGCATGCCGCCGCCCCCGCCCGCCAGTGACCGGGCCTGCGGATTGACGCGGTAGTCCAGCGACTCCACCGAGGCCAGCACTCGCCTCCGAACCTCGTCGCGGACGTTCGGCCCGCCGTTCAGCACGCGTGAGACCGTGGTTCGACCCACGCCGGAGTGGCGCGCGACGTCGTCGATGGTCGGTTTTCTGGCCGTCAAATTCCGCTCCCTCGCACCTGCGACGACGATGGGCCCGCGCCCCCGGCCTTTCAATAGCTCGACGGCGCGGACGCGGCGACGTCATATGCCGCCATGATCGACGCCGCCCCCAAGGCCGACGCGCCGCCGTCCCGGCGCTCGAAATGGTTCATCCTCGGATACGGCGCCGCCCAGACGGGCGCGTTTGTCTGCTTTATCCCTTTGCTGAGCCTGCTTCTGCCCGAAAAGGCCGGCGCGATCGGCGCCGCCGACCGCGCGATGCTGCTCAGTCTCGCCGCCATGCTGGGAGGGGCGACGGCCGTAGCCGCCAATCTTCTGTTCGGCGCGCTGAGCGACCGGACGCGCAGCCGTTTCGGCCGGCGCCGGCCCTGGATCCTGACCGGCATGGTCATGGTGGCGGTCAGCCTCGCCCTGCTGGCGTTGGCCCGGACTCCAGTCCACCTCGTCGTGGGCGTGATCGTGTTCCAGATCGCGGTGAATGCCCTCTACGCGCCCCTTACGGCGCTCGTGCCCGATCTGGTGCCCGATAAGCAGAAGGGGTTGATCTCGGCCTGGGCCGGGGCGGCGCTGCCGCTGGCCAACCTGTTTACAGTGCTGGTGGTCAGCCGGCTTGCCGGGTCGACCGACGCCCAGTTCGCGGTCGTGGGGCTGGCCGCGGGCGTTCTGATCCTGCCCTTCGCGCTCCGGCTGCGCGAGCCGCCGCCGGAGGGGCCGGCGGCGCCGTTCCGCCTGTCCCCGACCGCCCTTCGGAACGGTCGCTTCCGCGCCCTGTTCACCTCCCGCCTGCTCGCCGAGAGCGCCGTGGCGATCAACACCCTCTATCTTCTGTTCTGGGTGCAGGAACTGCCGACGCGGTCGATTCCGGCGGGCTGGTCAGCACTCGATGCGTTCGGCGTTCTGCTCCTCGTCTCCACCCTGGCGGCGACGCTTGGCGGATTCGCGGCCGGAACCCTCTCCGATCGATGGCGGGGTCGGCGGGTGTTCGTCGTCGCGGGCTGCGCAGGCATGGCTCTGGCGTTTGTCATGATGGTCGGCTGGCCGACCTGGACGGGCCTCCTGACGGCCCAGCTGCTGTTTGGCGCCAGCCACGGCGTACACGCCACGAGCGTGGCGGCCATGACGGCCGAGAGCTTGCCCGACCGCAGGCGCGCCGGTCGGGACCTGGGCGTGATGAATATGGCCGTTGCTGCGCCCCAGAGCCTCGCGCCCGCGTGCGCCGCCATGCTCCTCGCCCTGGGCCTGCCGCTCTCGGCGGTCTTTGTCGCGGCCGGCGTGGCGGCGACCGCAGCCGCGCTCTTACTGGCCCTGGATCGGGCAGTCATGGAAATTTCAGTCTAG
Organism: Brevundimonas sp.; assembly: GCF_041648615.1. Classification (GTDB taxonomy): domain Bacteria; phylum Pseudomonadota; class Alphaproteobacteria; order Caulobacterales; family Caulobacteraceae; genus Brevundimonas. Next base: position 33,817 of record NZ_JBAZOS010000005.1, on the reverse strand, counting down.
TCCGACGATTCCCGCCTATGCGCCTTTCGCGGACGAGACGGGAACGCCTGCTGGGCGCCTGCGGTTCGAGTCACGGACGTGGGCCGATGATCCGTCTGCTTGATCATCGAGCGTTGTCGGGAATTTTCCGCTAGGAACGCCGCCCACCGTTCGGAGCCTCGTGCATGACCTATGGAATCTCGCCGACGGTCGGTATCGACTTCGGGACCACCAACACTGTCGTCGCTATCGCCGGTGCGGATGGTGAGGCCGTCATTCTCCGATTTGATGCGCCGACGGGTGAGCTGACGGCCTTTCGCTCGACGCTGAGTTTTCAACTCCAGCACGCCGTTGATGACCGGCCACCCGAGCGGATCGTGGAGGCGGGGCCCTGGGCCATTGACGCCTACGTCGAAGATGCCCTGGAGACCCGCTTCATCCAGTCGTTCAAGGCATTCGCCGCCAGCGCCGCCTTCACCGACACGGTCATCGACAACCGGCGCTACAAGTTCGAGGACCTGCTGAGCGCCTTTCTGCTGCGTCTGCGCCATCATGGCGGGGAGGGGATGGCCACCCTGCCTCCGCGCGTCATCGTCGGCCGGCCGGTGACCTTCGCCGGCGGCGCGCCCGATGAACAGTTGGCGCTGAAACGCTATGAGACCGCCTTCTCCCGCCTGGGCTTCAGCGACATCCGCTACGCCTATGAGCCGGTCGGCGCCGCGTTCTTCTTTGCTCGAACGCTCGAGACGGATGCGAACGTGCTGGTCGCCGATTTCGGCGGCGGCACCAGCGACTTCTCCATCGTTCGCTTCGAGCAATCTCCGGAGGGCCTTCGATCAACCGCCCTGGCGCGGTCGGGGGTCGGCGTGGCGGGCGACGCCTTCGACTATCGAATTATCGACCAATTGGTGTCGCCGGAGTTGGGGAAAGGCGGGCTGTACCGCACGTTCGGCAAGGCCCTTCCGATCCCGCAGCGCTACTACGCCGCCTTTGCGCGTTGGGACCAGCTGGCGCTGCTGCGGGCGTCGAGGGACATGCGCGACATCCGCGCCTTGGCGCGCACGGCGATGGAACCTGAAAAACTCGATCGATTGATCGAGATCCTCGATGATAACCACGGGTATGCTCTCTACCAGGCCGTATCGTCCCTGAAGATGGACCTGTCCCTCCACGAGGAAGCGACCTTCTCCTTCGTCGCCGGATCCGTCCGGATCGAGAGGTCTGTCACCCGGACGCAGTTCGAGGGCTGGATTGCCCCTGAGCTTGCAGCCATCAAGGACGCCGTAGACGAGGCGATGGATCGTTCGGGCCTGGCGTCCGACCAGATCGACCGGATATTTCTGACCGGCGGCACGTCGTTCGTTCCCGCTGTACGAGACATCTTCCATCGACAGTTCGGCCCGGAACGGATCGAAACGGGCGGCGAGTTCGAGTCCATTGCGTCCGGCCTGGCGCTGATCGGGAGAGAGACGAACCTCGATGTCTGGAGCGAAGCTCGATCATCGTCGGGCTGAAGGGCCGCCGCCTCGATTCTGACCGGGCTGAGCCGACCGACAGCTTGCGCGCTGTCGGTCGCTCCGGACAGCCATGCGCCAGCGCCCTTTTCATTCATTTAGCGCTAAGTTAGTGAATGTGGTCGCGACGACCCTCGCTTTGGGAGGAGGGCGTCGATGAGGGTCAGGGAGACGCTGCCGCCATGACGGATCAACAGGTCGCTTTCAGCGCCATTCTGACCCACCACGCGCGCGCAGCGCCGTCTCGGAAGGCTCTGGTGCTGGATGATGTCGCCGTCAGCTATGCCGAACTGGACGCGCGGGCGAACCGCCGGGCGCGGTGGCTGGCGGCGCAGGGCGCCGGCTATGGCGACTTCGTCACCGTCGCGCTTCCCAACGGCCTGGAGTTCTACGAGACCGTCTTCGCCCTCTGGAAGCTCGGGGCGATCCCGAACATCGTCGCGGCCAAGCTCGCGCGCCCCGAGATGGAGGCCATCCTCGACATCGTTCGGCCGAGGCTGTTCGTCGGCTCGGCGCCGGCGCCCGGCATCGCGACGCTCGCCGCGGGCCAGCCGATCCCGGACAGTTGCTCGATGGATCCCCTGCCCGAGGTGGTTTCGCCGCACTGGAAGGCGATGACCAGCGGCGGCTCGACGGGGCGCCCGAAAGTGATCGTCGACGCCATGGCCGCGCAGTGGAATCCGGAAGAGGGATTTCTCCTCCAGTGTCCGGGCGACGTCATCCTCAATCCCGGGCCGCTTTATCACAACGCCCCGTTCCACTGCATCACCATGGGCATGTTCGTCGGCGCCACGATCATCGAAATGGGCCGGTTCGATGCGCTCCGCGCGCTTCAGCTGATCGAGGCGCACAAGGTGAATTGGGTGACCATGGTGCCGACGATGATGCATCGCATCTGGCAGCTGGGGCCCGAGGCGCTTGCGGACTTCACCCTGCCCAGTCTGCGGATGATGCTGCACATGGCCGCCCCCTGCGCCCCCTGGCTCAAGGACGCCTGGATCGACTGGCTCGGCAGCGAGCGGGTCTGGGAATACTACGGCACGACCGAGGGGATCGGCTCGACGATCATCTCCGGCACGGACTGGCTGGCGCATCGCGGCTCGGTCGGCCGGGTGCGCGACGGCTATGCGATGAAGATCCTCGACGACGCGGGGCGCGAGCTCCCGGCGGGCGAGGTCGGCGAGGTCTATTTCCGCCCCGAAGGCGGACCCGGCTCGACCTATCAGTATCTCGGGAGCGACTCGAAACGCGTCGGCGAATGGGAGACGATGGGCGACCTCGGCTCGGTCGACGAGGCGGGCTATCTCTATCTGTCCGACCGCCGCAACGATCTGATCATTTCCGGCGGCGCCAATATCTATCCGGCGGAGGTCGAGGCCGCCATCGACGCGCATCCGGACGTGCAGGGGAGCGCGGTGATCGGGCTTCCTGACGAGGAATGGGGCGCGAGGGTCCACGCCATCGTCCAGCCGGTCGCGGGCGCTGAACCGGACGAGGCCGGGTTGCTGGAGTTCGTCGCCACAAGGCTGGCGCGCTTCAAACTGCCCCGCAGCATAGAGTTCACCAGCGAACCCCTTCGCGACGAGGCCGGGAAGGTGCGCCGCGCCGCGCTGCGCCAGGCCCGGCTCGACGGCCCGGTCGGGGAAACGGCGGGAGCCTAGGCGCCGGGCTTGCTGCGCCCGGTCTTTCGGGCCTTCGGCGGTCTGGTCGCCGCCGCTCGCGCAGGCGCCGCACCTCCGGACAGTCTCTGTCTGTGCAGGGCCTCGAAGCCGCCGGCCATGAAGGTCACGAACCGGTCGCGAACGGCCTCGAAGTCGTCGGAGGTGCACAGATTGTCCGACAGGCGATCAATCCGTCCCGTGCGCGACAGGATCAGGGTGTAGGCGCCGGAGGTGAATTGGAAACTCCAGAACAGGTCTTCGGGCTGGGCGTCGGGCGAGGCCTTGTGCAGAAGGTCGATGAGGCGGAGCACCAGCGGATCGAAATAGGCGTCCATCATCTCGGCGCCGTAGCCGGGGGCGTTATTCACCTGGGCGAAGATGCGGCCGAAATTGCGCCAGCCCTCGTCGCCGTTGATGTAGACGTCGAAGGCGCTGTCGTAGTAGGCGCGCAACGCGCCCTCGATGGTGGGATGATCGCCCGCCTCCGCCTCATAGGCGTCGAGGCCCGCCGTCCGGGCCGTCACCGCATACTCGACCCGTCGCTCGAAGACGGCGTCGAACAGGGCTTTCTTCCCGTCGTGGTAATAGTGGATCAGCGCCGGATGGATTCCCATCCGGTCGGCCACATCCTTGATCGTCACACCGAAATAGCCAAGCTGGGAGAACAGGTCTTCAGCGGTGTCGAGGATCAGTTTTTCAGTCGAGGCGCGCTGCTCGGCGCGCGTCCGGCGCCCCTCGCGTTTCGGCGCTCCTGCCATCGCCCGTAACTTTCCTTAGTGGTTCCGGAGGGGCCGTCTTCGCTCCACCGGTGAACATCGACGATGGGGCAGTGGTGCGGACGGGTCAAGAATGACGGGCGATTGATTTACTGCTGAATAAATGAACTTGACGGCGTTCGTTCACTTAGTGCTAAATCAATGAACCTCGATCACCGACCCGTTACGGGCGGCGGGGGCAGAGCGGTAAACCGCCATCAGGGGAGGAAGACATGACAAGACCTTGCAGAACCACGCGGCAGATTGCGCTGTCGGGTGCGTCGTTGATCGCCGCCATGCTTCTCGCGGCTCAACCCGGATACGCCCAGACGGCGAGCGCCGCGCCCCAGGACCCGGGGCAGCCCCCCGAGACCGCCGAAAATGTGCTCGAAGACGTCATCGTCACGGGCTCAAGCATCCGGGGCGTCCCACCCACCGGCTCGAATCTCATCAGCGTCTCCCGCGACGACATCGTGACGCAAGGCGGCGCCAACACACCCGATCTCAGCGCGAGCATCCCGCAGCTCAGCAGCTTCAACACCGCGCCTCAAACGAGCGCCGGCACGGGGCCGGGACTGGGTTCATTTGCACCCGCCCTCCGCGGTCTGCCCGCAACCGCGACCCTGCCGCTGATGAACGGCCACAGACTCGTTGGCGCGGGGGTGCAGGTGACAAATCCTGATTATCCCCTCATTCCCAATCTGGCCGTCGAACGGATCGAGGTCGTGGCGGACGGCGCCTCGTCGATCTACGGTTCGGACGCTGTCGCCGGCGTGGTGAACTTCATCACCCGCCAGCATGTCGATGGCGTCGAACTCTCCGCGAGCTACGGCGTCGCCGACGACTATTATGCCGGGAACATCGGCGCTTTGTTCGGCAAGGATTGGGGAACCGGATCCTTGCTCGCGGCCTACCAATACTCTGAAAATGACAATATCACCGGCGGCGAGCGTGATTATCGGGTTCTGGATTACAGACCCTGGGGCGGCGTGGACTCGCGCCCGAACGCCTGCTCCGCGCCGAATGTCTATCCCTTCCCGTCGTATGCGGTTCCGTATGCGTACAACGCCGCGACCAACTCGTTCGGCGCGGCGGGCACGCTGAACCGTTGCGACAACGGCGCCGGGGCGGACCTTTTCCCGGCCTCGACGATTCACGCGGGATTTCTGTCCGCTCGTCAGGACCTGAGCGACTGGGCGACGCTGTGGGGCGAGGTCCTGTATTCGGATCGCCACGACGCCATTCGCGTCGCGCCCCAGAACGTCTATGTCTACATGTATTGCCCTGGCTTCACCGCCAATCCAAACGCCAGATGCCCGACAGGCGCGATCCATGAGTTTGTCTACTTCAATAGTGGTCAGCTCCTCGGGACGGACCACTTCACGAACACCAATGACAAGGCGGTCGGCAACTCATCGTTCGGGATCGACTTCGACCTGCCGCGCGATCTGAATCTGACCGTCTATGGAACACTGGATTGGGCGAAAAACGACAGTTACGTCTTCGCGCTCAGTCAAACGGCGCTTCAGGCCTACGCGGACGTCAATCTGGATCCGTTTGGCTCCAACACCCCCCAAGGCACGATCGACGCGATTCTGGCCTACAATTATTTCGTCGACATCACCGAACGGCACGAAGTCCGCGCCGCCGGCGCCAAACTCGACGGTCCCCTGCTGACCCTGCCCGGCGGCGAGATGCGATTCGCCCTCGGCGCCGAGGCCCGGTACGAAGCATTCGAGCAGCGCGGCTACTATCTGTCGCCGGCGTTCAATGTCTCCGAAAACATGGAGCGCGATATCGGCGCGGTCTATGGCGAGCTGTTCGTGCCGATCGTCGGGGCCGGCAACGAAGCGCCCCTGATGCGCAGTCTGGCTTTGTCGATCTCTGGCCGATTCGACCACTACAGCGACTTCGGATCGACGACGAACCCGAAGGTCGGCGTCAATTGGGAGCTGATGGAAGGCCTGGCCTTCCGGGGCTCCTACGGCACCTCCTTCAGGGCGCCCGGGCTGCGCCAGCTCGGGGCGACGATCGGCTCCTACTATACCGCCGCCGCGGGGGCGGCTGCGCTGGATGCGTCTCTGGCCGGGGTCCAGACCATCTATCTGTCGGGGGGCAATCCCGACCTCGCGCCCGAAAAGGCGACCACCTGGTCGTTCGGCGTCGACCTCGCGCCGACGTCGCTGCCGAACTTCCGCGCCAGCCTGACCTACTACAATGTGGATTACACCGATGTGATCGCCTCGCCGACGCTTCCGCAGGTATTCGCGGATTCGGTGTTGGCGAACGCACTTGTCTTTTATGATCCTTCCTACGCCGCCGGGAGCAACCCGGACATTGATTCCCTGCTGGGCATCGCGATTCCGAGCGGCGGCGCCCCGATCGCCGGCAACCCGATATTCGTGGTGGATCGGCGGAACCAGAATCTGAGCAGTCTCACAACCGACGGTCTGGACTTCGACACCGGTTATCGCTGGATGACCGATTTCGGTTCGGTGTCCGCCGGCCTGGCGGGCAACTATGTGCTCAACTATCACACGCGGTTTTCGCCGACGGCCGCCGAATCCGACGTCCTGAAACTCGGCCTGTCCCGCTGGACGGCCAGGGCGTCACTGGCCGTGGACGCGGGATCGATGTCGGCGGCGGCCTTCGTGAACTACCGGGACGGCGTGACCAACAACTACAGCCTGGCCGCAGGAGGAACGGCCCCGTACGAGTCCGATCCTTACATGACCGTCGATCTGCGCTTCAGCTGGACACTGCCGGCTGACGGCCCGACCGACGGAATGGTGCTGGCCCTGCTGGTGAATGACGTCTTCGATCAGGATCCGCCGTTCTTCCCCGGCTATGAAGGCGTCGGCGGCGCCTACAATGTGGTCGGGCGTTTCGTCTCGCTGAACCTTCGCAAAGCGTTCTGACCGCTTGGAACGCCTCAATGCCCGGTAGCGTCTACCCGCGTGCCCACCACCTCGATCCTGTGAAACTCGCCACGGTCCGGTCCGCCCTGCAAGGGTTCGTGGACCGTGGCGAACTTTCCGGGGTCGTAACCCTCTCCTCCCTGGGCGGCGAGGTCGTCGAGACGAGCGCGATCGGCTGGAGCGACATCGGGACCCGAACCCCGATGCGGCCGGACACCCTGTTCCGGATCGCCTCGATGACCAAGCCGGTCACCTCGGTCGCGGCCCTGATGCTGATGGAGGAAGGGCGGATCGCGCTCTCGGATCCCGTCTCGCGCTGGGTTCCCGAGCTCGCTGATCCAGTGGTCCTGCGCGACGCCGCGGGTCCCCTGGACGAGACGACCCCCGCGCGGCGGGCGATCACCATCGAGGATCTGCTGACCCACCGCTCGGGCATCGCCTATGCGCCCTTCTCGGAGGGTCCGCTCAAACAGGCCTATGAGGCGGCGCTGGGAGATCCCGGGATGAACCGGCTGACGCCCGACGAATGGCTGGCCGCCCTCGGCGCCCTGCCGCTCGCGTATCAGCCTGGCGAACGCTTCCACTACGGCCATTCGTCGGACGTGCTCGGCTTTCTGATCGGCCGGGTGGAAGGCAGGCCGCTCCGGGAGGTCCTGCGCGAGCGCATCTTCGCGCCGCTCGGCATGGCCGACACGGATTTCTGGCTTCCGCAAGAGAAGCGCAGCCGTCTCGCCAGCCTGTACGCCTATGATGAGACGTCGGCGAAGCTGGCGAAGGTCGAGCCCGAGATGTACGACGAACCGCCGGCCTATACGCCGGGCGGCGGCGGCCTGATCTCGTCCGCCCCCGACTATCACCGCTTCGCCCGCATGCTGCTGGGGGGCGGCGCCCTGGAGGGAGTCCGCCTGTTGCGTCCGGAAACCGTCCGGCTGATGCGGACCAACCGCCTGACCGACGCGCAGCGGCGGATTCCGTTCGCGGGCATGGATCTCTGGAAGAAGTCCGGGTTCGGACTGGGGGTCTCGATCGCCGAGGACGTGGTCGACAATCCCTATTCCTGCGGCGCCCCGGGCTCGATCACCTGGCCGGGCGTGTTCGGCACCTGGTGGCAGGCGGACCCCGTCAACGACCTCGTGCTGATCTATCTGGTCCAGCATCAGGTGCCAGTGTCCGCCAATTCGGGATCGACCATCGCCACCGGGCGCGGCGCGGCCGGACGCCGCGCCCTGCCGGTCTATCAGCGGGGACTCTATGACGCCCTCGGCGAGCAGTCGGGACTGGTGCGACGGGAACCGGCGGCGTGAACGCCCGGCCCGGCGCCCTTGAGGGACATGTCGACGCCGCCGGCGATCGCATCCACTACGTCGGTCAGGGGGCCGGGGACCCGGTGTTGCTGATCCACGGCGCCTTCGGCAGCGGGACCAATTTCCTCCAGACCGACTTCGGACAGCGACTCGCAGAGCGGCGACGGGTCATCGCGCCGGATTCCCTCGGGCATGGAGACAGCGACGCGCCGTCTGATCCCTCACGTTACGGCCCGCGCCGCCGGGCCGACCAGCTGACCGCCGTGCTGGACGCGCTCGGGATCGAGCGCGCCCATGTGGTCGGCTATTCCATGGGGGGCTGGATGGCGTCCGCCCTGGCGACCTTCCATCCCGGGCGCGTCGCCTCGCTGGCGATCGGCGGGTGGGATGCAGCGGGCGGCATGTATACGCCCGCCGCGGTCTGGGGCCTGCCGGAGATCACCTATGACACGCTCGTCGCCATGGTGCGCCAGACCCGTCCGGAGTTGCTCGCCGGGCTGGACCCCGCGAGGGAAGCCGGTCTCGCGGCGGCGATCAATGCGATGAATGATCTCGGTGGTCTGGCCGACGGGGTCGCCCGCTGCGCCGCGCCGACCGCTTTATGGCTGGGCCGGGAAGACCTCTACTACGACGCGAGCCGTCGTTTCGCCGATGCGAACGGCCTGGCGTTCATCGCCCTGCCCGGCGATCACGTCTCGGCCCTCGAAGCGCACGGCGCGGAAGCGGCCCGGCGGGTGGACGAATTCATCGAGCAGGCCGCGGGGCTCCGCCCCGGGCCGGCGAACCAGATCCGGGACCGGGGGTAAGTCGTGGCCGTTCAACAGAGTCCCGCCTTCGACGAAGCGGCCGCCTCGGCCGCGCGCAGCGTGCCGCTGACCGCGCGCTTCAAGGCCGCCTATGGCGCCGGCGCCATGGCCGACGGCATCGTCGCCGCCGGCTTCGGCTTCTTCCTGCTGTTCTACCTGACCGCCGTCTGCGGCATGTCGGGCACGATGGCCGGGATGGCCAAGCTGATCGCCCTGCTGATCGACGCGGTCGCGGATCCGGCGATCGGCCTGGCCAGCGATCGTCTGCGCTCGCGCTTCGGTCGCCGGCTCCCCTTCATGATCGGCGGCCTGCTCCCGTTCGCCTGCGCCTTCGGCCTGCTCTTCTCGGTTCCGGCGTCGCTGACCGGCGCCGCCCAGTTCATCTACGTCACCGTCTGCCTGATCGTCCTCAGGCTGTCGCTGTCGTTCTTCGTCCTGCCCTTCACCGCGGCGGGGGCGGAGGTGACCGACGACTATCGCGAGCGCGCCAGCATCGTCTCCTATCGCCTCTCGTTCCAGAACGCCGGCATCCTGCTCGGCGTGGTGCTCGGCCTCGGCGTCTTCATGGCCGGAGCGGACGGCATGCTGAGCCGCGGGAACTACGTCCCCTTCGCCTGGACCTGCGCGGCCGCCATGCTCGTCGCGGGGATGATCGCCATCCGGGCCGTGCGCAGCGCCCTGCCGCGGCTGCACGGCCCGGAGGAGGGCGGGGGGATGTTCTTTTCCGGTTTCGGCCGCGAGATGATCGAGCTGTCGCGCAACCGCTCGTTCCTGATCCTGTTCGGGACGGTGCTGACCTACTTCCTGGCCTATTCCGCGCATGTCTCCCTGGCGCTCCACGCCAGCCGCTATTTCTGGGGCCTCGACACCGGCGCCATCCAGCTGATCCTGCTGAGCACGACCCTCGGGCCGTTGCTGGGCGCGCCCATCAGCGCCTTCGCCCTTCGTCATATCGAGAAGCGGACGCTGTCGATCACGGCCTTCCTGGCCATCGCCCTGTTCCTGATGTGGCCGCCCCTGCTGCAGCTTTACGGGCCATTCTCCCTCACCCCCGCCACCGCGACGGCGGTCCTGTTCGTCAACGGGCTGCTCGTCGGCACCTCGATCATGATCGGCGGCATCGGCTTCCAGTCCATGCTGGCCGATACGGCGGACGAGCACGAATGGCTGTTCGGCGTGCGCCGCGAGGGCCTGTTCTTCTCCGGCCTGACCCTCGCCTTCAAGGCGGCCTCGGGTCTGGGCGGGCTGATCGCCGGCATCGCCCTGGATGTGATCCGGTTTCCGACGGACCTCGCCTCACGCGCGCCGGACGTGCCCATTCCGCAGGAGGTGCTGGAGAAGCTGGCGCTCATTTCCGGGCCGCTGCCGGCGATCTTCGCCATGGTCTCGCCGCTCTTCCTGATCGGCTACCACCTGACCCGAAAGCGGCACGCGCAGATCATCGCCGACCTCGAGCAGCGCAATGCGAACAGGTCCGGGGCGGCGACCTGAAGGGCTCGCTTCTTCGCGGCGGACGGTCGTCTCATCAGACAGAGGACAAGAGCGTGATCAGACTGGATGGCCGTGTGGCGATCGTGACCGGGGCGGGCGGCGGTCTCGGACGGGCGCACGCCCTGCTGCTGGCGCAGCGCGGCGCGCGCGTGGTGGTCAACGACGCGGGCGGGGCGGCCGAACAGGTGACGGAGGAGATCGTCGCGGCCGGCGGCGAGGCGATCGCGGCGGTGGGCTCCGTGACCGATTACGACTTCGTGGGGCGGATGGCGGCGGAGGCGAGGCAGCGCTGGGGCCGCGTCGACATCCTCGTCAACAACGCCGGCATCCTGCGCGACAGGACCTTCGCCAGGATGGATCTCGCCGACTTCCGCCTGGTGGTCGAGGTGCACCTGATGGGCGCGGTCAACTGCACCAAGGCGGTCTGGGAGACGATGCGCGAGCAGGCCTATGGCCGTATCGTGATGACGACCTCGTCGTCCGGCCTCTACGGCAATTTCGGCCAGTCCAACTACGCGGCGGCCAAGATGGCGCTCGTCGGCCTGATGCAGACCCTGGGGCTGGAAGGCGAGAAGTACGGCATCAGGGTGAACTGCCTGGCGCCGACCGCGGCGACGCAGATGATGGAGGGGGTCCTGCCCGCGGAAATGCTGCGCCTGCTGAAGCCCGAACACGTCAGCCCGGCCGTGCTGGCGCTGGTGCGCGAGGACGCCCCCAATCGCGCCATCCTCTGCGCCGGGGCGGGGGGCTTCGAGGCGGCGCGGATCTCGCTGACCCGGGGCGTCCAGATCGCGACCGGCGACGACGCCGCCGAGGCGGTGGCCGAGCGATGGGCGGCGATCATCGACCCCGCCAATGACTTCGTGCCCGACAACGCCCTGCGGCAGAGCGAGATGGAGCTGGCCCGGGCCGGCTACGCGCCGGAGAGGTCGTCGTGAGGACGGCGCCGATCGCCTTGTCGGCGTTCCGGCGTGGCGTCCGGGCGGCGGCCGCCGCCCTGGCGCTGTGTCTGGCGACGCCTGTCTCGGCCCAGGACGCGCCGCTCGTCACCGCCCCCGCGGGCGATGTGCGGGGCGTCGCGGCAGACGGCGTTCATGTCTTTCGCGGCATCCCCTACGCGCGTCCTCCCGTCGGCGACCTGCGCTGGCGTCCGCCCGCGTCCCTGCCGCCCTGGACCGGCGTCCGCGAGGCGACGGCGTTCGGCGCCGCCTGCATGCAGCCCGCATCGCCCTTCGCCAGTCACGCGGCGATGAGCGAGGACTGCCTGTTCCTCAACGTCTGGACGCCCGGCCCGGCCCGCAAGGCCCCGGTGCTGGTCTGGATCCATGGCGGGTCGCTGGTGAGCGGCGCGGCCAGCGAGGCGATCTATGACGGCGCCGGGTTCGCCGGGCGCGGCGTCGTGCTCGTCTCGATCAACTACCGGCTCGGCGCCCTGGGCTGGCTGGCGCATCCGGGGCTCAGCGCGGAGTCGCCGGACAATATCTCGGGCAACTACGGCCTGATGGATCAGATCGAGGCGCTGCGCTGGGTGCGACGGAACATCGGCGCCTTCGGCGGCGACCCCGACAATGTGACGATCGCCGGCGAGTCCGCCGGCGCTCTCAGCGTCCTGTATCTGATGGCGGCCCCGAAGGCGCGCGGCCTGTTCCACCGCGCCATCGCCCAGAGCGCCTATATGATCACCATGCCCGAGCTGCGGAACGGGTCCTGGGCGGACTGGCCCGACGCCGAGACCGCCGGAGCATTGCTGGCGGACGCCCTGGGCGCCGCCGATCCCGCCGCCCTGCGGGCGCTCGACGCCCGGGCGATCATCGAGGGGACGGCGCGCACCCGCTACTTCCCGCTCGGCAATATCGATGGACACACCCTGCCGCGCCAGCTGGTGGAGACCTTCGACCGCGGCGAACAGGCGGCCGTGCCGGTCCTCGCCGGCTACAACGAGGGGGAGATCCGCTCGCTCCGCTTCCTGCTGCCGCCGGCGCCGGCGAGCGCCGCCCTTTACGATGCCGAAATCCGCGCGCGCTACGGCGACCTCGCGGAGGCCTTCCTCGCCCGCTATCCGGCGGAGACGATGGCGGAGAGCATGCTGGAGACGACGCGGGACGCCCTGTACGGCTGGACGGCCGAGCGGTTGGCGGTGAAGCAGACAGCGCTCGGTGCGCGGGCGTTCCTCTACTACTTCGACCACGGCTACCCGTCCGCTGACGAGGGCGGATTCCGGGCGTTTCACGCCTCGGAGATTCCGTTCGTCTTCGGCACGACCGACGCGACGCCGCGGTACTGGCCGCCCGTGCCGCAGGACGCCCGGGAACGGCGCCTGTCCGACGCCATGCTGAGCTACTGGGCGACGTTCGCGCGCGACGGCGCGCCCCGCGCGCACGGGGAGGAAGCATGGCGGCCCTACGACCGGGAGCGCGCCTATATGGCCTTCGAAGATGCGCCGCGTCTGCGCGGGGGCCCACCGAACGGCTACGATCTCCATGAGGCCGTGGTGTGCCGACGCCGGGCGTGGGGCGTCGCCTGGCACTGGAATGTGGGCGTCATCGCCCCGCCCTTGCCGCCACCCTCGCCCGATTGTGAGTGAGCGCCCGCGGGGCGGGGAATATCAGACTGCACACCGTGGTTTCGGGAAGGTCTGTTCCTGGCGCGGAAAATTCCGCCGCCGCGCAAGAAATCTCCATCATGCGGTGTAAGTTTCGCTGATGGTTCAGCCTGCGCTACGAGCATTCGCCGGACCGACCTCATCTCTGTACTGAGATTGTTCATCGAGGTGCGTGGCGGTGGGGGCAGTCCAACAGACAACCTGTCTCCGAAACGGGGGCGAGGTTCCGTCACCGGCTCTGGAAGGATGTGTCTATCGGGTCGCGACGAGCAGAAACGAACGGTCGGCGCCCTGTTACGCTTCGAGCCTGTAGCCCACGCCCGGCTCAGTCACGATCAGTCTGGGTTGAGACGGGTCGGTCTCAAGCTTCTGACGCAGCTGGCTGATGACGACGCGAAGATATTGGGTGTCGGCAACGTGGGCCGCGCCCCAGACGGCGGTTAGCAGATCGGCATGGCTGATCAGCTTGCCGACATACCGAGCGAGATGGGCGAGCAGGTCGTATTCCTTTGGGGTCAGGCGAACGAGTTCGCCGTTCCTCGTCACCAGTCGCCGATCGAAATCCATAATGACCTCGCCGGCGGTGACGGGACCCTTGCGGACAGCCGGGTCCGCGCTCTGACGTAGGCTGGCGCGGATGCGGGCCAGCAGTTCACCGACGCCGAACGGCTTTTCGACATAGTCGTTGGCGCCCAGATCGAGCGCTTCGATCTTCTCGGCCTCGCGGTCACGGGCGGACAGGATGATGATGGGGCCGCTGTAGAACTCGCGGGCCCGGACAAGCACGTCCTTGCCGTCCATGTCGGGAAGGCCGAGGTCGAGCACCACCGCGTCGGGGCTCCACAGGGCGATACCGCGCAAGCCTTCCTGGCCGCTGTCCGCCCGCTTCGGCTCGTAGCCGGCCGCGTCGAGCGCGGGCGAGAGGAAGCGGTGAATCTGCGGTTCGTCATCGATGACGAGGATGCGGGGTCTGACGGCAGACATGGCGCTCTATAACAGGTCCCGATGGGTGGCGATGGACTTGGGCAGGCTGATCAGGATGCGGGTGCCGTGGTCGTCCAGGATGGGGCTGGCGGCGGCGATGCGGCCGTTCATCGCCTCGACGAAGCCCTTGGCGATGGCGAGGCCGAGGCCCGCCCCCTTGGAGCGATCCGGCTGCTCCTCCATGCGCCGGAACTTGTCGAACACCAGTTCGAGTTCGGCGGTGGGAATGCCTTTGCCCTCGTCCTCGATGCTGATGACCACCGAGCCCCGGTCCTCATAGGCCGCGAGTTCAATGGTCGAGCCGTCGGGGCTGTAGGCGATGGCGTTCTCGAGAATGTTGACCAGCGCCTGTTCCAGCAGACCCTGGTCGAGGCTGACCACGCTGAGTTGGGCGGGAAAGTCGCGGGTCAGGCGCCGCGATCCGAGCCGGCGTGAGACCCGCTCGGCTGCGGCGTTGAGAACATCGCGGATATCGGTCCAGTCGGCCTTGATGTTGAGCGCGCCGCCTTCGAGCCGGGTCATGTCGAGCAGGTCGCCGACGTAGCGGCTGAGGCGTTCGGCCTCCTCGCGGATACTGAGCAGCAGGTCTTTTCGCACCTCCGGCTTCAGGGTCGGGCCATATTCGATCAGGGTCGTGGCGGCCCCAAGCACGGTTGAGAGCGGGGTGCGCAGGTCATGGCTGACCGAGTTCATCAGGGCGCCGCGGAAGCGGTCGGTGCGGCGCAGGGTTTCGGTCTCGACCGCGTCGCCGGCCAGCTGGGCCCGTTCCAGCGCCACGGCGCCCTGGTCCAGCAGGGCGAGGGCCAGCCGTTCCTCGTCCGAGCCGGGAGCGAGGGCGTCCGCCTCGATCCCGGCCACTCCGGAACGGGACCGGACGCCCTGGAGCGGCCGGAACGTCCAGCTGGTCTGCGGCAGCGTGCCGGTGCCATGGCCGGCCGGTTCGCCCCGCTCCCACGCCCACCGGGCCGCCGCCATGGCCGCCGCTCCCAGCTTTTCCAGTTCCGGCGCGCCCGCGACCGGCGTGATGTCGCCGTCCCGGGGCAGCAGGACGATGGCCTTGGCGCCGGCCGCGGCGGCGGTCTGTTCGGCCAGCACCCGGGCGGTTTCGAAACGGTCGTCGGCGGCGGCCAGAGCCTGGCTGGCCGCGAGAAGGGCCGAAACGGCCGAGGCGCGGCGCTGGGCGTTTCTCGCCTGGTCCCTGACCCGACCCGCAAGGCCGCCGGTGACCGAGGCGACAGCCCAGAAGACGATCAGGGTCAGAATGTCGGTCGGAGAGCCGATGTAGAAGGTGTAGCGCGGCTCGAGAAACAGGAAGTTGTAGACGAGGAAGGCGACCGTCGCCGCCGCCAGCGCGGGGCGCAGGCCGTACAGGACGCCGGCCGCCAGCACGGCGGACAGATAGACCACGCCCAGATCGACGCGCTCGAAGGCGCGATCGAGAAACAGGGCCAGGGCCGTGGCCGCGCCGATGAAACCGGCCCCGACGGCGTAGGCGCGCCAGTGGGGCGACCCGGGCGGCGGCGGGACCGCCTTGTTCAGCTCCACCGTGTCGTCGACCGGCTCGGTGACGATATGGATCGCCACCCCCCGCGCCGCCCGCAACAGTCCGGCGGCGAGCGACCGGCCCAGAAGGTCGTGGATGCGGCTGTCCCGGCCCTTGCCGATGACGATCTGGGTGACGTTGTTGCGATGGGCGTGGTCCATCACGGCCTTGACCACGTCGTCGCCGGTGAGGACGAGCGGCCGCCCGCCCAGCTGCTCGGCCAGCATGAAGGCCTGGCTCAGCCGGGCGGCGCTGTCGGGACCCGACACCGGCCGGTTCGGTCGCTCGACATGGGCGACGGTCCAGGGCGCGTCCATCATCATGTCGGACAGCCGCCGACCGGTCCGCACCAGCGCCGCGGCCATCGCATCGCCGCCAACCAGGACCAGAATGCGCTCGCCCGCCGCCCACGGCCCCTCGACGCCGCGCTCGCGCAGGGTCGCCAGAAGCTGATCGTCCACCGTCTGCGCCGCGCGCCGCAGCGACAGTTCGCGCAAGGCCGTCAGGTTCTCGACCTTGAAGAAATTCTCCGAGGCCAGACGCGCCGTTTCGGGCACATAGACCTTGCCCTCGGACAGGCGTTTGCGCAGTTCGTCGGGGGTGATGTCGACGACCTCGATGTCGTCGGCCCGGCTCAGGGCGCTGTCGGGCACGGCCTCGCGCTGGCGAACACCGGTGATGCGCAGCACCACGTCGGACAGGCTTTCCAGATGCTGGACGTTCAGCGTCGTCCAGACGTCGATGCCGGCGGAGAGGAGCTCCTCTACATCCTGCCAGCGCTTGGGGTGGCGGGAACCGGGGACGTTGGAATGGGCGTATTCATCGACCAGCAGCAGGCCGGGCTTGCGCGCCAGCGCGGCGTCGATGTCGAACTCCATCAGGACGCGGCCCTTGTAGTCGATCGGTCGGCGCGGCATCATCTCCATCCCGCGCAGCAGGCTTTCTGTCTCGCGCCGGCCGTGGGTCTCGACCACCCCGACAACGACGTCGCCGCCTTCGGCCTTTCGGCGTCGGGCGGCGCGCAGCATCTCATAGGTCTTGCCGACCCCCGGCGACATGCCGAGGAACACCTTCAGCCGGCCTCGCTTCGGCCGCGTCAGGGCGACCGGCGAAGGATCGGGACCGGGGGGCGTTTCCGGCAACTCAGCTCGCGGCGGGGAAGCGGGCGTCGAGCGCCCGGTTGGTCAGCAGCACATTGACGCGCGGCTGACCGATGAAGCCGAGCAGGGCGCCCTCGGTATTCGCGTCGATCACCTGCCGCACCGCCGTCACGTCGATCCCCCTCGCCTGCGCCACCCGCGCCGCCTGCAGGCGAGCGTAGGCCGGAGAGATGTGGGGGTCGAGGCCCGAGGCGGAAGTCGTCACGGCGTCGGCCGGGATGACTGTCGCACCCGTCTCGGCCCGGAGGACGTCGGCGTCGGTCTTGATGCGGTCGGCCAGGTCGGTGTTGAGCGGACCCAGGTTCGAGCCCGAGGAGGCCGAGGCGTCATAGCCGTCGCCGGCGGCCGAGGGACGCGGGTGCAGATACCGCGCCTCGTCGAACGGCTGGCCGATCAGGGCCGAGCCGACGACCTGGCCATCCGCGTCGCGGATCAGGCTGCCGTCCGCCTGCGCGGGGAAGGCGAGCTGGGCGACGCCGGTGATCGCGAACGGATAGGCGACGCCGAGCAGGAGGGTGAACAGGGCGATCATGACGATCGCGGGGCGGAGTTGGCTGAGCATGGGCGTCGTCCTCTAGAAGGCCGCCTTCAGCAAGGCCACGGCGCGGCTGCCGTAGATGTCGCCGAAGTCGTGCTCGTCGGTGTCGTGGTAACGGACATCGAGGGTCAGGTTGTCGGTCAGCTGCCGGGCCACGCCGAGGTTCCAGGTGGTGTAGTCGAAGTCCGAGGACAGGAACTGGCGTCCGACGGCGCCCGAGACCGTCCACTTGTCGGCCGGCGAAAAGGCGGCGTTGGCCTCGACGTAGGTCGCCTCATCCTCGGCGGCGCCGAAGAAGTCGGGGGACCAGTAGACCGCCGCGCCGAGGGTGGCGGGACCGAAGGCGCGCGAGGCCGCGACCTTGGCCTCGACATAGTCGTAGTCGGCTCCGTTCGGCTGGCCGGTGTAGAAATAGCCGACCACGCCGAAGTCCCAGGCGAATCCGGCGAACTCTGGCCGGACGCCGCCATAGAGGTCGATTTCGGCATCGGTGTCCGGGTCGCCGGGGAAGGCGACGTTGGAGGCCCAGGCGCCGGCATAGACGGTTCCGCTGGTCAGATCGACGCCGCCCGAGATCGCGGCGTCTTCCTCGGTCTGGCTCACGCCCCGGAAGACGTAGTCGGAACCGACGGCGACGTTCCAGGCGATGGCGGGACCGGACGGTTCGGCCACGGCCTGCGACGGGTTCTGGGCGGTCGCTGGATCGGCGACCTGGGCGTCGGCGTTCGAGGCGATGCCCCAGACGACCAGGGCGACCAGACAGGCGCCGGCGAACCAGACATCGTTGCGGCCGGATGACTTGAGGTAGGTTTTGCGGGTCATGGAAATCACTCCTTGGATTTGGGGGGTCACGCCAGGCCGAGGCCGGAGATGACGATGTCGATGAGTTTGATGCCGACGAACGGGGCGACGAGACCGCCGAGGCCGTAGATCAGCAGGTTGCGGGACAGCAGCGCCCCGGCCCCGATGGCGCGGTATTTGACGCCGCGCAGGGCCAGCGGGATCAGCGCCACGATCACCAGGGCGTTGAAGATCACCGCCGACAGGATGGCGCTCTGCGGGCTGTGCAGCCCCATGACGTTGAGCGCGCCGAGCGCCGGCAGGGCGACCACGAACATCGCCGGGATGATGGCGAAATATTTGGCCACGTCGTTGGCGATCGAGAAGGTCGTCAGGGCGCCGCGGGTGATCAGCAGCTGTTTGCCGACCTCGACGATCTCGATGACCTTGGTCGGGTCGCTGTCGAGATCGACCATATTGCCGGCCTCGCGGGCGGCCTGGGCGCCGGTCTGCATGGCGACGCCGACATCGGCCTGGGCGAGCGCCGGCGCGTCATTGGCCCCGTCGCCGCACATGGCGACCAGACGCCCCTTGGCCTGCTCGGCCTTGATGAGGCGCATCTTGTCCTCGGGCGTGGCCTCGGCGAGGTAGTCATCCACGCCCGCTTCCGAGGCGATGGCGGCCGCGGTGACCGGGTTGTCGCCGGTGATCATGACGGTGCGCAGGCCCATGCGGCGCAGGTCGGCGAACCGCTCCTTCATGCCCGGCTTGATCACGTCCTTCAGGTGGATGATACCGACTAGGGCGCCGTTTTCGACCACCGCCAGCGGGGTGCCGCCCGAGCGGGCGATACGGTCGACCGTCTGGCGGAACTCGGCCGGGGCGTCGGCCTCCGCCAGTTTCAGGGACTTGAGCACGGCGTCGACCGCGCCCTTCCTCCAGGATTTTCCATCCGCGTCGACGCCCGACTGGCGGGTCATCGCCGAGAAGGGGATGGCCTTGGCGCCGGCGGGCAAATCAACGGCCAGACCGGCGTTACGGCCCAGTTCGATGATCGAACGGCCCTCGGGCGTCTCATCGGCGAGGGACGCCATGACGGCGGCGCGCATGGCGGCCTCGGGCCGCACGCCGGGCACGGGGATCACCTCGACAGCCATGCGGTTGCCGAAGGTGATGGTGCCGGTCTTGTCCAGCAGCAGGGTGTCGACATCGCCCGCCGCCTCGACGGCGCGGCCGGAGGTGGCCAGCACATTGACCTTGAGCAGCCGGTCCATGCCGGCGATGCCGACGGCGGACAGCAGGCCACCGATGGTGGTGGGGATCAGGGTGATGAACAGGGCGCCGAGCACAATGGGATCCAGCCTGATGCCGGAGTAGGCGCCCAGGCCCAGCAGCGTCACGACCGCGATCAGGAACACCAGCGTCAGGCCCGCCAGCAGCACGGACAGGGCCAGTTCGTTCGGCGTCTTCCTGCGGTTGGCGCCCTCGACCATGGAGATCATGCGGTCGAGGAAGGTCGAGCCCGGGGCCGAGGTGATACGCACCTTGATCCAGTCGGACACCACCGTGGTGCCGCCGGTGACGGCCGAACGGTCGCCGCCGCTTTCGCGGATCACGGGCGCGCTCTCGCCAGTGATGGCGGCCTCGTTGACCGAGGCGATGCCTTCGATGATCTCGCCGTCCGAGGGGATGACGTCGCCCGCCTCGACCAGGACGACCGAACCGACCTCCAGTTCTCCAGCGGGCGTCGGCACTGTGAGACCGGTGGTGGGATCGACGATCAGCTTCGCCTTCGTCGTGACGCGGGTGGCGCGCAGCGAGTCCGCCGCCGCCTTGCCGCGCCCTTCGGCGACGCTCTCGGCGATGTTGGCGAACAGCACCGTCGCCCACAGCCAGACCGCCAGCTGGATGGCGAAGCCGGCGGCCTCGCCGGCGACGACGGCGGCGATGGCCGAAACCGTCGCCAGCAGCGCCACGATCCAGGTGGTGAAGATCACCGGGTTCCGCAGCAGTTTGCGCGGGTCCAGCTTGACGAAGGCGTCGCCGACCGCCCGGCCCAGCATGGGGCCGGACAGGCCGCCGGCCAGGGGAGCGGCCCGGCGGGTTTCGCCCAGGTGCTCGGGGTTTGCGAAGGTCATGTCAGGGGGTCCCGGATCAGAGCCCGGCCACCACGCCCAGCACCTGGAAGTGCTCGACGAGGGGGCCAAGGGCGAGGGCGGGGAAGAACTGCAACCCGCCGAGGATGAGGATGACGCCGATCACCAGGCCGATGAACAGCGGGCCGTGGGTCGGCAGCGTGCCGGGGCTGGGCGCCAGCTTGGGCTTGACCACCAGGCTGCCGGCGATGGCCAGCACGGCGATGGCGGGAACGAAGCGGCCCATCAGCATGGCGATGCCCAGGGTCGTGTTCCACCACGGCGCGTTGGCGGTCAGGCCGGCGAAGGCCGAGCCGTTGTTCCCCGCCGCTGATGTGTAGGCGTAGAGTATCTCGGACAGGCCGTGCGGACCGTCGTTCAGCAGCCCAGCGAGAGCCGTGGGCAAGACCGCCGCGACCGCCGTGAAACCGAGGACGGCGAGTGGCAGAACCAGCACCGCGATCATGGCGAACTGGATTTCGCGCGCCTCGATCTTCTTGCCCAGATACTCCGGGGTCCGCCCGACCATCAGGCCGGCGACGAACACCGACAGCACGGCCATGACGACCATGACGGCGATGCCCGAGCCGATCCCGCCGGGCAGTATCTCGCCCAGCTGCATCAGGAACATTTGCAGCGCGCCGCCCAGCGGCATGTAGCTGGCGTGCATGGAGTTGACCGAGCCGTTGGAGGCTCCGGTGGTCTGGACCGCCCAGGCGACCGAGGCCGGCACGCCGAAGCGGACTTCCTTGCCTTCCATATTGGCCGAGGCTTCGACCCCGGCCGCGACAAGGGCGGGCGCCGGCTGGGACTCGATCGCATACATCGCCGCGCCCGACAGGCTGAGCAGAACCAGGGCCGCGATGGCGAGGGCGCGGACGTCCTTCTTCGCCAGAACGCTGCGGCCGAAGGCGAAGAAGGCGGCCCAGCCGAGCACATTGATCGAGATGGCGGTGATCAGATTGGTCAGCGGCGTGGGGTTCTCGAACGGATGCGCCGAGTTGACGTTGAAGACGCCGCCGCCGTTGATGCCGAGTTGTTTGATGGCCAACTGACTGGCGGTCGGGAACAGCGACAGGGTTTGAGACCTGCCCTCCAACCCGGTCGCCGTGGCTGAGGCTGCCAGTGTCTGGGTCACGCCCAAACCGACCAGCACCAGGGCCAGAACGATCGAAAGGGGCAGTAGAACCCACAACGTCGTCCGGGTCATGTCAGCCCAGAAGTTTCCGACCCCCTCGCCGCGATTGGCGACGAAGGCCCGCGCCAGGGCGGCGGCGATGGCCGCCCCGGTCGCGGCCGAGAGAAAGTTCTGCACCGTCAGGCCAGTCATCTGGGTCAGCGTCGACATCGTCGTCTCGCCGCCATAGCTCTGCCAGTTGGTGTTGGTGACGAAGCTGACGGCGGTGTTGAAGGCCAGATGCGGCGACAACCCCTCGAACCCCTGCGGGTTCATGGGGAGGCCGCCCTGCAGACGCAGGATGGCATAGAGGAACAGGAAGCCCGCCGCGTTGAACGCCAGCAGGGCGCCCGCATAGCCGAGCCAGCCCTGGCTGTGCGCCGGGTTCACGCCGGCGGCGCGGTAGAACAGGCCCTCGACCGGCTTCAGAACCGGATCAAGCCAGGTTCGCTCGCCGTTCCAGACGCGGGACATGTAGATGCCGATCGGCCAGCCGATCAGGGCGGCGAGGCCGAGGGTCAGGGCGATCTCCGCCCATCCTTGAATGTTCATGGCGGCGGCTCCCTAGAACCGCTCGGGGCGCAGCAGCGCCGCGACCATGTAGACGGCGACGACGACCGCGCCGACGCTCCAGAGTATGGCGACCAGCATCGTCACACCCGCTTCAGGACAGCGGCGAGAACGGCGAAGGCGACAAACGCCCCGCCGCCCAACACCAGAAAAACCAGATCGGCCATGCCGACACCTCCAGCCAGACATTCAGCGACGCGCGCGCCTGTCACGCGCTTCCGCGTGACAGTGTGATCGAGGTCAGACCGACCTCGGCGTGCTGTCCTCAGCAGATCATCGACGGGCGTAAGAGGGCTATTCGGGAAGCCGGCTCGCGCATAAGGCGCGCATAAGTGCGTGGATCAGTAACGCCCCCCGCGCGGGTCGCCCTGACTGGGTAGGCGGCTCATGGGAACATCTGATGGGCGTTCGAATCGGAAATTCGAGCGATTTCCCTGTACTTCCCTGTTTTCAGGGGCAGGCGAAAACGACCCGTCGCCGGGCGAGCGGAGACGGGGCCGGCAAAAACGGGGTGTTGCAGGCAAGGTCCCGCGAACAGAGACGGGCTGTCTGTCTCCGGGTTCGACGAAGGCGCGGTAATGTCGGGGTTATTTCCCGGGTTACAGGGACCCGGCAGTTGTCGAGGAAGTGCGTGGCGGACAGAGAGGGATTCGAACCCTCGGTACGCTTTCACGTACACACGCTTTCCAAGCGTGCGCGATCGACCACTCCGCCACCTGTCCGTTTCCACGACGCGCGTGAAACCCGCCGGAGGTCGATCCGGCGCGAGGCGAGGCTGATAGAACACCCGGACCCCCTCGGCAAGCGCCTCGACGCATCCCATATAGGCGTTCGACACCCCGACCGGAGTTCCCGCCATGCTGTTCAAGAAATCCCACGAAATGCCGACCGCCGCCGAGGCCCTGCCGGGACGGCCGACGCCGCTGCACACCGACGAGGTCCACTACGTCACCGGCCGTCCGTTGAAGGGCCCGCATCCGGAAGGCTTTGAGACCGCCATCTTCGGCATGGGCTGCTTCTGGGGCGTCGAGCGCATCTTCTGGCAGTTGCCGGGCGTCTGGGTGACCTCGGTCGGCTATGCCGGCGGCATCACGCCCAATCCCACCTATGAGGAAACCTGCACCGGCAAGACCGGCCATGCCGAGGTGGTCCAGGTGGTCTTCAACCCGCACGAGATCAGCTATGGCGACCTGCTGAAAGCCTTCTGGGAAAATCACGACCCGACCCAGGGCATGCGCCAGGGCAATGACGTCGGCACCACCTATCGCTCGGTCATCTACTGGCTGAACGACGAACAGCGGGCCGAGGCCGAGGCTTCGCGCGAGGCCTATCAGGCCGCCCTGTCGAAGGCCGGGCGCGGGACGATCACCACCGAGATCGCGCCGGCGGGGCCGTACTATTTCGCCGAGGACTATCACCAGGGCTATCTGGCCAAGAATCCGGCCGGCTATTGCGGCATCGGCGGGACCGGGGTGGTCTGCCCGATCGGTGTGGGCGTGGCCGCCGGCGCGGAGGCCTGATCATGGACCGGGAGGGGGTCGGCAAGGTCTGCCTGGCCTTGCCCGCGGCGACCCTGGACCATCCGTTCGGCGAACATCACGACGCCTACCGCGTCGGCGGCAAGATGTTCGTCATGGTCGGCGAGCAGGGCGGCATTTCGTTCAAGGTCTCGGACATCGCCTATGAGGTGCTGACCGAGTCCGGCCATGCCCGTCCCGCCCCCTATATGGCCCGGGCGAAATGGGTGAACCTGCCGCGCATCGACGACTGGCCCGACGACGAACTGGCCGAGCATCTGGCCATCGCCCACGGCATCGTGGCGGCGAAGCTGACGAAGAAGGTCCGGGCCGAGCTCGGTTTATCGGATAGCCAGCCATGAACCTTTTCGACCTGCCGCCCCTTCTCGAGCCGCTTGTTGAGGCCCGCAATCGGCTGCGCAACCACTATCAGGCTGCCGGCCTGACCTTCACCTTCGATGGGAAGCTTGTAGGAGATCTGGGAGAAGCGATCGCCGCGGAGGTCTTTGGCTTGAAGCTGAAGAGCGGGCCGGGAATTGACGGCCACGCGCCAGACGGGCGATCCGTTCAGGTGAAAACCAGCACGACAGGACGCGGACCAGCGTATCGGCGGGTCGATACAACTGCACAACATCTGTTGTTCTTCCAGCTCGATCTCGAGGCCCGGAAAGCGGCGGTCGTGTTCAACGGCCCCGAGCACATCGCGCTGGCCTGCCTCCCGGATACCTGGGACGGGCGCCAGAGAATGATCTCGCTTCCGAGGCTGAAAGCGGCGAACGCGCTTGTTCGCGACGACGAGAGGCTCCGGCCGGTCGCACCTACCTGACTTTCTCCTCGGCGATCCAGCGGTTCATCCGTTCGTCCAGCAGGGCCATGGGCAGGGGCCCGTCGACCAGCAGGGCGTCGTGGAAACGCCGGATGTCGAACCGGTCGCCCAGATCGGCTTCCGCCCGTGACCGGACCTCGCGCAGCCGGATTTCGCCGATCTTGTAGGCCGTCGCCTGACCGGGCCAGCCGATATAGCGCTGCAGTTCGGTCTCGATGTTGAGCGGCGCCAGGGCCGAGTTGTCGCGGAAGCAGGCGCGGGCCTGTTCGATGTCCCAGCCCAGCCAGTGGATGCCGGTGTCCGAGACCAGCCGGCAGGCGCGCCACATCTCGTAGCTCAGCCGGCCGAACCGCTCATAGGGGGTGCGATAGAAGCCCATCTCCTCGCCGAGGAATTCCGAATACAGGCCCCAGCCCTCGATGAAGGCGGTCACGTCCACGCCGCGGCGGAAATAGGGGCCGTCGGCGGCTTCCTGCTGCAGGGCGATCTGCAGATGGTGCCCGGGGACCGCCTCGTGCAGCGTCAGGGCCGGCAGCTCGTACAGGGGGCGCTGGTCCAGGGCCGAGGTATTGACGATGTAGCCGCCGGCCACGCCGTTCTTCATCGATCCCGGAAAGTAGCGTCCCGTTGTGTAATTCGCTTCGATCTCGGCCGGGACCGGACGCACGCCATAGGGGGTGCGGGGCAGGGTCCCGAACAGGGCCGGCAGGCCGTCGTCGGACCGCTTGGCCATCTCCGACGCCTTCTCCAGCAGGTCCTCGCGCGTCGTGGCGTAGAACTGCGGATCGGTGCGCAGGAAATGGAGGAAGCCGGCGAAGTCGCCGGTCCATCCCGCCGCCCGCATTTCAATGTCCATGCGGGCGCGGATGCGCGCGACCTCGTCCAGCCCGATCCGGTGGACCTGATCCGGGGTCAGGTCGGTGGTCGTGAAGCCACGCACCAGATAGGCGTACAGCTCACGCCCGCCCGGCCGGTTGACCAGGCCGAGCGTTTCCGGCGCGCGGGGCAGATAATCCTCGCGCAGGAATCGCGCCCATTCGCGGCGCTGAGGCATGACGCCGTCGGCGACCGCGCGGGCCGCTCGCTCGCGCAGCCCGTTCTGCTGCGGCACGGGAATGGAGGCGGGCAGGGCGGCGAAAGGCTTCAGCAGCGGATCGGTCCCGGGCGTCAGGGCCGCCTCCGGCTCGATCAGGGTGAGGGCGTTCTCGACGATGGAGCGGGGTTGCAGCATCCCGGTCTCGAGACCGCGCCGGGCGTTGGCCAGCTGATCCGCATAGACCTTCGGCATGGCCTCCAGCCGCGCGATCCAGGCCTCGGCGTCGGCGGCGGTGGCGATGCGCGTGACGCTGGCGATATAACCCATGCCCTGGCCCGGCCCGCCCTCGGACGAGAAGGCGTCGATGCGACCCGTATCCAGCGGGATGCGATCGCGCGACCGCTGGACGACATAGGTCATGAAGGCGTGGTTCAGGCGCTCGTCCTCGGTCAGACCGGCGGGATCGATCAGAGCCAGCCGGTCGGCGAACCCCTTGAGCACGGGCTCCTGCGCGACCTCAAAGGCGCGCGAGGCGTCGCCCAGGCGGGACAGGGCCGCGCGATCCCCCTCCATCCCCGCGCCGACCGGATCGACGGCGCGCAGATAGATTTCATAGTCCGCCAGGATCGAGGCCAGGGCCGCGTTCGGAGCGGCGGGAGCCGTGGCGGCCGGCGCGGTCGTCCGGGCCATGGCCGGCTGGACGAAGGCGGCGAGCAGGGCGATGGCGCTGACGGCGATGACGGTTTTCATGAGGTCCCTCCCGAGGATGAGGGACTGCACCGGAGCCGGCGCCCCGCGTCAACCACAGAAGGCGAAGAAGCGCTCGATATCGGGGGCGGACGCAGGATGCGGCGCATAGGTCTGCCGGACCCCGTCCTCCCACACGGCCAGCCAGCCGACCCGGCGGAACCGCTGGAACACGGGCGCGTCGGCGGGGGCGTCCGCGCTGAGGAAAACGCCGTCATTAAGCTGGGACGGTTCGGCCCTGGCCTGGAAGCGCTCCGTCTCGCCGCCGGATTCGATGTGGAACTCCGGCCTGGCCGCAGCCGGGGCGACGCCGCTGAGGGACAGTCGCCCGGACGCGCGGGTGCAATCCAGACCCAGCCGCAGGTCGTCGCTCTCGGCCAGACCATAGGCGAGGCGGGCGGCGTCCTCATCGGCATGGAAGAACCAGTCATAGCCCTCGATCGGGGCGGGCGATCCGCTGGAGGCGGTCGTTGCGGGCGCTTCCGGCGCGACTGTAGCGCAGGCCGACGCTGTCAAAGCCACGGCGGCCAGGGCGAGGATCGTGGGGCTGCGCATGTCGGCTCCGGAGTTCAGCCGGAACACAGTTCGGAGAAACGGCGCAGCTTGGCAAGGTGGCCGGCCGGAACCTCGATCGGCCGGCTCTGTTCGCCGACCAGCAAGGTCATGCGTCCGCCCGCGGCAAACGCCGCGAAGGCTGGATGGTCCGTGCGCAGGGCCAGTCTGGTCCCGCCGCCCCGCGCCGGTGCAGCCTCGGCCATGGCGACGGCCTCGCCGGCGGTGGCCCGGGCCATTCCGGTCAGGGCGACCCCGTACAGGGTGACACGCGCCACGCTCGACCCGGGATCGCATTCCAGGGTGACGCGCAGACTGGCGGTGTCGGGGATCTCATTGGCCAGCACCACGGGGGCCGTGTCGGCGTACAGCGTCCATGTCCAGACGGAAACGGGCGGCGCGGTCTGTGCGGCCAGGGCCGCGGCGGCTAGAAAGACAATCATGGCTCAGCCCCCGCTGAAGGTTCGATCGGATGTGATCAGGCCTGCCCGTTTCCGCAATAGGCGAAAAACTCGCCGACCAGTATGCGCTCTTCGCGGGTGGTGGTCAGTTCGAAAGCGCCTGCGTCGCCCACCACGTCCAGCTTGCCGCGGCGGACGAGTTGTTTCAGAGCCGGATCGGCGACCGACATCCGGACCCCGGTATCCAGCCCGCCGCTGAGAGGATCAATGGCCATGGGCCTCATCGCAGCGTTCTGATAGCGGGCGCCGACGGGCTCGACGTCGCCGTAAAGGACGGCCTGTTTCTGACCGGGCGCGCAGGTCATGATCAGCGCCAGCTGATCGGAGTTGGCGACGCCGTAGGCCAGCTTGGCCAGGTCGCCCTCATGGCTCAGATGCCATCCCATCGGCGCCACGGCGGTCGTGGTGTCCGAATTGGTCGCCTGCGACTGGGCGGCGAACGCGATCAGTCCGAGGGCGGCGGCGGCGGGAATGGCGAACTTCAGCATGAAAAACACTCGCGTCTGTCAAACAAACGCTGCTCTTCATTAACGGTTCACGGCTCCGCTTGGCCGGGGCCTCGCGCCGTCCCGCCGTCTTACGGACCCGCCGCGGTCAGAACGGGCTGAACCGCTCCACCAGGGACTGGGCCGCCGGGGTAGCCTGCACCCGGCTGATATCGCCGCGGCCGCCGTAGCTGATGCGGGCTTCGGCGATCTGGGTGTGGGCGATGGTGTTGCCCGAGCTGATGTCCTCGGGCCGCACGATGCCGGCGACGGTCAGTTCGCGCACCTCGCGATTCGTGCGCACCTCCTGCCGGCCCTGGATGACCAGATTGCCGTTGGCCATGACGCCGGTGACGACGGCGGCGATGGTCAGGCTGACCTTTTCCGACCGGTTGACCGAGCCTGTGCCGCTGGCGTTGGATGCGCCTTCCAGTCCGACGAGGTTTTGCGGATCGAACCCGCCCGGGAAGGCGCGGCCCAGGCTGTTCTCCAGGCCGAAGAAGTTCGAAACGCCGCCCGAGATGTCGTTGGAACGGGACCGCTGGGTCGAGTTCTGGGTCTGGGCGCGGTCATCGATGTCGATGTTGACCGTCAGGATGTCGCCGACGCTGCGGGCGCGCTGATCGCCGAAGAAGGTGCGGGCCCCGGTGCGCCACAGGCTGTTGGCGCTGGCGGCGCGGTCGGCCTGCTGCTGGACGGCCGAGGCCATGATGATCTGGTCGGTGGGAACCAGAGCCGACGGATAGCCGATCGGGGCCAGTTGGGGCCCCATGACGGTTTCGACGGCGGTCGAGCAGGCGCCGAGGGCCAGAAGCGAAGCGGCGGCGAGGATCGGGGCGGTACGCATCAGGACTGTTTCCCTTTACCGGGCGGCGAGTTGCTGGGTGGAGGCGCGGGCGGCGGGACCGGCGGCGGCCTGCCCCGGGGCGATGGCGACGGCGTCGATGATCCGGTCGGACTGCAGATTGCGGATCGCCAGACGCTGACCGGCGGCGGCGTTTCCCTCGGCCCGGCCGCTGATGGTCAGGCGGACGCCGCCGACCTCATAGGCGACCTCGACGATGTCGTTGCGGCTGATGACCCGGTCGGCGTAGGCGCTGCGGACCGGAGAAGGACGCGAAACCACCGGTGCGGCGGACCTTGCCGTCGCATCGGCCGCCGCCGCGACGGGCGCGCCGGGGGCGAGGGCGGCGTTGCGCACCACGACCCGGCGCAACCCGGTCGGATTTGCCCAGTCCAGACCCGACTGGCGGGCGAGGCTCTGCAACTGGCCGGCCTCGAACACGATCGACGGGCCGGCGCGCTGGCCGACGACGACGTTCGCGGCGCCGCCTGCGCCGTCGAACAGGTCGCCCAGCGTCACGCGTCCGTCGGAGTCCACCGGATTGGCTTTCAGCGTCACCGGCCCGGCCAACGCCGGCGCGGCGAGGGTCAGGGCGGCGACGGCGGCGAGGATCAGCGTCCTCACGACTTCACCTGCCCGGCGACCGACAGCATCTGGTCGGCGGTGGTGATGACCTTGGAGTTCATCTCATAGGCGCGCTGGGCGATGATCAGGGCGCTGATCTCGGACACGGCGTCGACGTTTGAGGCCTCTGTGTAGCCCTGCAGGATCTGACCGAAGCCGACCTCGCCCGGCGTTCCGACGTTGGCTGTCCCTGACGCGGCGGTCTCCATCAGCAGGTTGTCGCCCACGGCTTCCAGCCCCGCCTCGTTGAAGAAGCTGGCCAGTTCGAGCTGGCCGACGATGGCCGGCTCGGTCTGGCCGTCGGTCTTGACCTGGACCTGGCCCGATTTGGAGATCGTCACGTCGATCGCATCCTGCGGGATGGTGATGGACGGTTCGACCGCATAGCCGTCGTCGGTGACCAGCTGACCTTCGCCATTGACCGAGAAGTTGCCGGCGCGGGTGTAGGCGGTCTCGCCCGAGGGCAGGACGACCTGGAAATAGCCGCGTCCGTCGACAGCCATGTCGTAGCGCCCGCCGGTCTGGGTCGGGCTGCCCTGTTCGGTGATGCGGTAGACAGAGCCGGCCTTGACGCCGGCGCCGATCTGGATGCCGGTCGGAACCACCGTGCCCTGGCTGGACGACTGCGCGCCCATCCGTTCGACGTTCTGGTACAGCAGATCCTGGAACTCGGCCCGCTGACGCTTGAAGCCGACGGTGTTCATGTTGGCGATGTTGTTCGAGATGACCTCGACGTTCAGCTGCTGGGCGGCCATGCCCGAGGCTGCGGTTCTGAGCGCACGCATGTCCCAGTCTCCCTTTCTATGCCCGGCCCAGCCGCTCGACGGCGCGGCGTGACAGGTCTGTGGTGTTCTCGATCATCCGGGTCACGCTCTCGTAGGCGCGCTGGATCTCGATCAGATTGGTGATCTCAAGGATCGGATTGACGTTGGAGCCTTCCAGCATGCCCTGCCGCACCCGGACGTCCGGGGCCTCGGCGGGGGCGGCGTTGGAGGCGTTGCGGTACAGGCCGTCGCCGCCCTTCTCGAGCACGGCGAGGGAGTCGAAGCGCACCACCGCCAGCCGCCCGACCAGGGCGCCGTTCTGGCTGATGGTGCCGTCGGGAGCCACGGAGGGCTCGCCGAGGGCGGGGTCCAGGATGATGTCGCCGGCGTCGCCCTGAACGGCCGCGCCGCCTTCGGTCATCAAGCGGCCTTCGGCGTCCACGGTGAAGGCCCCGTCGCGGGTGTAGGCTTCGCCCTGTCCGTCCGTCAGTTTGAAGAAGGCGCCTTCGCCCTCGATGGCGAAGTCCAGGTCGCGGCCGGTCTGGCCCAGGGCGCCCTGGCCGAAATCGCGCCCGACGCCGTTGTCCAGCACGAAGCTGACGCCCGGGCGGATGAAGGCGTTGCGGGCCCGTTCGCCGACCTCGGTTCCGACCAGCAGCTGTTCGACCTTGAAGCCGGTCGTGTCCGCATTGGCGATGTTGTTGGCCACGATGTCGAGCTCGCGGCGCAGCGTCATCTGGCGTGACAGTCCGACATAGGCGGCGTTTTCCACGGGCGGCTCCTTTCGGTTCATCCCTCGCAACAGCCGTGCCAGGAGGGTTAACCCAGCAGCGACGGGCATTTGAGCCGTAGCGCCTGATCCGGAGCCCGGCAGGATTTGCCGGTTCTTAGCGGCTCGTTAACCAAAAAACGGTCGTATGGACCGAGAGATTCTCGGGGCGCTGCGTATGTTCAAATTCGGCAAGAAGAAGGGTGCGGCGGCGGGCGATGACGCCAACCTGCCCGCCGTATCGGATGCGCCCACGCCGGAAGGCGAAGAAGGCGAGGCGCCGAAGAAAAAGAAGCTGCCGCTGCTTTTCATCATCATTCCCGCGGCCCTTGTGGTGCTGGGCGGGGGCGGGGGCGCGGCCTTCTTCCTGATGCAGCCCAAGCCCGCCGCCGCCGAAGACGGCGATCACGGCGCGGAGAAGAAGGATGGTCACGCGAAGAAGGACGAGAAGAAGGGCGGGGGGCACGGCGCCGCCGGTGAGGCGGCGGCGGATCCTTCCCTGGGCGTGATCGCGGAAGGTCCGGATGGCGTAACCTTCTTCACCCTGCCCGACATGGTGGTGAATATTCAGTCGCCCGACGGCCGACCGACCTTCCTCAAGCTGAAGCTGACGCTGGAGACGAAGGACGCCCACGTCGCGGAGCAGTTGCAGGCCGAGATGCCGCGGATGCAGGACATGTTCCAGGGCTTCCTGCGGGAGCTCCGCCCTGAGGATCTCGCCGGTTCGGGCGGTAGTTTCCAGCTGCGGGCCGAGATCCTGCGTCGGGTCAATCTGATCGCCGCGCCCGGCAAGGTGGATGCCGTGCTCATCGAAGAAATGCTGGTGCAGTAGGGATGACTGACGCGGCATTCGCCGAAGACGCCGATCCGTTCGCGGAAGCGATCGATCCGCTGGCGGAAGGCGGTGCGGACGAGCGTCCGGCCGCCCTGGCCGAGCGGGTCCTGAACCAGGACGAGATCGACAGCCTGCTGGGTTTCGATCTCGGCGAGGACGACGGGTCCGAGCGGTCGGGCATCCGCGCCATCATCAACTCGGCCCTGGTGTCCTACGAGCGCCTGCCGATGCTCGAGATCGTCTTCGACCGTCTGGTGCGGTTGATGACGACGTCCCTGCGCAACTTCACCTCGGACAACGTCGAGGTCAGCCTCGACAACATCTCGTCGATCCGCTTCGGCGACTATCTGAACTCCATCCCCCTGCCGGCCATCCTGGCGGTGTTCCGGGCCGAGGAGCTCGACAACTACGGCCTGCTGACGGTCGATTCCAATCTGATCTATTCGATCGTCGACGTGCTGCTGGGCGGTCGTCGCGGGACGGCGGCGCTGCGCATCGAGGGCCGGCCCTACACCACCATCGAGCGGGTGCTGGTCCAGCGGATGGTCGAGGTCGTTCTGGCCGACGCCCGCGCCGCCTTCGAGCCACTGACGCCGGTGCATTTCACTCTCGACCGGCTGGAGACCAATCCGCGCTTCGCCGCCATCGCCCGTCCGGCCAACGCGGCCATTCTGGTCAAGCTGCGCATCGACATGGAAGACCGCGGCGGCCGCATTGAGCTGCTGCTGCCCTACGCCACCCTGGAACCCATCCGGAAGATGCTGCTGCAGCAGTTCATGGGTGAGAAGTTCGGCCGCGACAATATCTGGGAAGGCCACCTGGCCACCGAACTCTGGACCACCGAGACCGAAGTGCGCGCGGTTCTGGATGAGCAGCAACTGCCCCTGTCGCAGGTTCTGGCGCTGAAGGTCGGCGACACCCTGATGCTGAACGCCACGCCCGACAGCGACATCTCCGTCCGTTGCGGATCGATCCCGGTCACGACCGGCAAGATGGGCCGCAAGGGCCAGCATATCGCCGTACGCGTCGAGGCCCCGATCAGCATCGAGGCGGCGACCAGTCTGACGAAGGGAAAACGCTGATGACCGGTATGATTCTCGACGCCGTCCTGATGCTGTTGCTGGTGGCCGCCCTCGGCTACGGCGTGCGGCTGGAGAAAAAGCTGACGGCCCTGCGCGCCGGGCAGCAGGCCTTCGCCTCGGCGGTCACCGAGCTGAACGCCGCCGCCGGACGCGCGGAGGCGGCCCTGGCCAGCCTGCGCGCCTCGGGTCAGGAGACGGATCTTCTGCACGACCGCATCATCAAGGCCCGCGAAGTGAAGGCCCAGCTCGAGGCGCTGATCGCCCGCGGACCGGCTCCAACGGTTGAGTCGCCCCCGGCGCCCGTCAGGTCCCGGCCCGCACCGACGCCGATCGCGCCTGTCGAGGACGAACGTGCGCTGCGGATGGCGGCCCTGGCTGAACGCATTCACGGCATGGCGCCCGCGGCCGCCCGCGCGCCGGCGCCGGTCGCCGGCGGAAGCAACGTCGCCGCCATCCTCGGCGCCCTGACCGCTAACCAGTCTGCGAAGCAAAGCCTCAACCGGGCGCGGCGTAGTCTGGACGAAGACCTGTTCGCCGCCTGACCTTCATCCTTGTGGCCCTATGGCGAACGCCCGGCGTTCGCCGACTTGAGGGCTGGAGTAGCCGATCATGAGCAAGATTCCTCGCCTGCTGCCCCTGATCGCCATCGCCATTGGCGGCGTGGTCGTCGTCCGCGCGGTTGGCGTCGCCCCCGGCATGTTCGAAGGCGCCAAGGCCT
Source organism: Brevundimonas sp. (assembly GCF_041648615.1). Taxonomy (GTDB): domain Bacteria; phylum Pseudomonadota; class Alphaproteobacteria; order Caulobacterales; family Caulobacteraceae; genus Brevundimonas. The sequence continues at coordinate 640 of NZ_JBAZOS010000005.1, read as the reverse complement.
GGGCGGAGGAAGCCGTGCCTGCCGCCGCTCCGGCCGTCCCCGCCGCCGCGGTCTGCGCCCTGACGCCGGAACAGCTGGCCCAGCAGGCGGGCATTTCCCCGGCCGAGCTGCGCATCCTCCAGTCGCTGTCCGGCCGCCGCACCGAACTGGACGCCCGTGACGCCGACCTGGCGGCCATGCTGCCGCTGATGGCCACGGCCGAACAGAAGCTCGACGCCAAGGTCGCCGCCCTGGAGGCCGTGAAGGCCGAGGTACAGGTTCTGCTGGGACAGGTCAGCGAGCAGGAAAAGGCGGAGAACGACCGCATGGTCGCCGTCTATTCGGCCATGCGGCCCAAGGACGCCGCCCGGGTGTTCGCCACGCTGGACGATGATGTCCGTCTGCCCGTCGCAGCCGCCATGCGGCCGCGGTCCCTGGCGGCGATCATGGCCCAGATGGAACCGGCGGCGGCGCGCGTCCTGACCGAAAAGCTGGCCCATCGCTTCCAGGCCCGTCAGCAGCTGGCCGCCCGGGCGACCGCCGCGGCTGCGCCCGCCGTGACAGCCCCCGCGCCCGTCGCCGCGCCGACAGCCGCTCCGCCCGCCGCGGCCCCGGCTGTCCAGACCGCCGCCGCCGACACGCCGCCCGCCGCGGCTCCCCG
>NZ_JBAZOS010000004.1:0-148684 GCF_041648615.1 Brevundimonas sp. | reverse complement strand
GAAGCGGTCGACGAAGGCCTGGAGGTGGGCGCGTTCGGCGTCCTGCTTGGCCTTGGCCGACATCTGCAGCCGGGCCTTTTCGGCGCGGGCCTTTTCGAACTGGTCGTAGTTGCCCGTGTAGAGCTCGAGCGTCCGGTTCGCGAGGTGGAGGATGTGGGTGCAGACCTCGTTCAGCATCTCGCGGTCGTGGGAGATGATCAGGGCGGTGTGCGGGTATTTCTTGAGGCGCGCCTCGAGCCACAGGGCGCCTTCGAGGTCGAGGTAGTTGGTCGGTTCGTCGAGCAGCAGCATGTCGGGCTCGGCGAACAGGGCGGCGGCCAGGGCCACGCGCATGCGCCAGCCGCCCGAGAACTCGGACATCGGCCGCTGCTGGTTTTCCTGGTCGAAGCCGAGGCCGACGAGGATTTCGGCGGCGCGGGCGGGGGCGGCGTCGGCGTCGATCTCGATCAGCCGGGTCCAGATCTCGCCCATCTCCTCGGGCTCGGCGGTTTCGAGCCGGCCCAGCAGGGTGTGGCGCTCCTCGTCGGCCTCGAGGATGGTCTCGAGCACGCTGACCGGGGTGGCGGGGTGTTCCTGATCGACCGAGCCGATGCGGGCGGTCTTGGGCAGGCTGATCTCGTCGCCGCCGGCCGCCAGTTCGCCGAGGATCAGCTTGAACAGGGTCGACTTGCCGATGCCGTTGCGGCCGACCAGGCCGACCTTGGCGCCGGGCGGCAGGGAGACGGAGGCGTCCTCGAGGAATTTGCGGCCCCAGGCGTTGAAGGTCAGGTCGGTGATCTGGAGCATGGTCGGTCGTGATCTCGGGCGGCCCCAACGCATCGAACCGCCTTGCGGCGCGCGATAGAGGCAAAATTGTGTGGCGGTTGGAAACCGGGGAGGGCGCCGCTATAAGCCCGCAACCTTCAATCTCCCAACAAGAAGTCACCTCCATGACCGAACGCACCTTCTCGATCATCAAGCCCGACGCCACGCGCCGCAACCTGACGGGCGCCATCAACGCCGTGATCGAGGGCGCCGGCCTGCGCATCGTGGCCCAGCGCCGCGTCAAGCTGACCGACGCGCAAGCGAAGAAATTCTACGAAGTCCACGCCGAGCGCCCGTTCTACGGCGAGCTGGTCGGCCAGATGACCGCCGAGCCGGTCGTTGTCCAGGTGCTGGAAGGCGACAACGCCGTGGCCAAATACCGCGAAGTCATGGGCGCCACCAATCCGAAGGACGCCGCCGAAGGCACGATCCGCAAGCTGTTCGCCCTGTCGATCGGCGAGAATTCGGTCCACGGGTCGGACTCGATCGAGAACGCCGGCATAGAGATCGCCCAGTTCTTCACCGACGACCAGATCGTCGGTTGATCCGGGTCATCCTGTCGTAGTCCGGGCGGCCGGTTCTCCAGACGGAGGGCCGGCCGTTTCGCTGTCCGGTCCCCCCGATCCGTTGAGGACACGCCGTCGGGCGGCCTCGAAGGTGCGGACGAAGCGGACCCGCTTCAGGACGGTCTTGGGCGTCGTCTGCAGGAGGCCGCGCAGCACTCCGTGGCCGGCCCCGACCACCAGCACCTCGTCCCCCTCGTCCAGCAGGCGCTTGAGCAGGTCGCCGAAGGCGAAGGCGCCGGTCGGATCGATCAGGGGAACCTCTTCCAGGCGCAGGACATAGATTCGTTTTCGCGTCCCGATCCGGTCCAGCGCGTCCTTGACCACCCCCGCGCTGCCGAAGAACAGCGGCCCCCGGAAGGTCAGCACGCCGATGTCGTCCGGCAGGCCATAGTTGGGCGCATAGCGGCCCCCCGCCTCGGAATGAAGGTCCTCCGCGTCGCCCTCGATGATGGGGGGCTGGCCCTCGATCGAGGCCAACCCCGCCATCCGGTGCATGAAGACGAAGGCGGCCAGCACCATGCCGACTTCGATGGCGACGGTCAGATCGACCAGCACCGTGAGGCCGAAGGTGGCCAGCAGCACGGCGCGGTCGCCATGCGAGGTGCGCAGGATCAGGCGGAAGCGGTGCGCCTCGGCCATGTTCAGCGCCACCACGACCAGGATGGCCGCGAGCGCCGCCATGGGAACCAGCTTCATCACCGGCGCCAGCAGCAGCATGAAGAGCAGCAGGAAAACCGCGTGCAGCATGCCGGCCACGGGGGATCGGGCCCCGGAGCGGATATTGGTCGCGGTCCGGGCGATGGCCCCCGTCGCGGGCAGGCCGCCGACCGTCGCCGAGGCGATATTGGCCACGCCCTGGGCCACCAGTTCGACGTTGGACCGGTGACGCCGGCCCGTCATCTGGTCCCCGACCACGGCCGATAGCAGGGACTCGACTCCCGCCAGCAGGGCGATGGTCAGGGCGCTGGGCAGCAGGGCCACCGCGTTCTCCCAGCGCCAGAAGTCCAGGCTGGGGGCCGGCAGACGGGCGTTCATCTCGCCGAAGCGCGAGCCGATGGTCTCGACGGGCAACTGGGTCAGGGCGACGAGGCCGGCGGCCAGAACGGTCACGATCAGGAAGCCGGGCGCGCGGGGCATATACCGGCGCAGCAGCAGAATTCCCGCCACGCAGACGCTGGACAATCCGAGGGCGGGCAGGCTCAGGGTGTCGCGCACCGCCCACAGAGCCTCGAGCTTGGGGATCAGTTCGGCGGGGACGTTGGCGGCCTCGAGACCGAGGATGTCCTTGATCTGGCTGGCCATGATGATGACGGCGATGCCGCTGGTGAAGCCGGTGGTGACGGGATCGGGGATGTATTTGATCAGGGTCCCGACCCGGGCCAGGCCCGCGACCACGAGGATCCCGCCGGCCATCAATGTGGCCATCAGCAGGCCGTCGTAGCCGTAGCGGGCGATGACGCCGTAGACGATGACGACAAAGGCGCCGGTCGGGCCGCCGATCTGGAACCGGCTGCCGCCCAGGGCCGAGATCAGCAGGCCCGCCACCACGGCGGTGACCAGGCCGACCTCGGGGGCCGCGCCCGAGGCGATGGCCAGGGCCATGGCGAGGGGCAGGGCGACCACGGCCACGGTCAGCCCGGCGATGGTGTCCGCGCGGAAGTCCGGCAGGCCGTATCCCTGACGCAGGACGGTGACCGACTTGGGCAGGAACAGCTTCCAGTCAGCGCTCATCGCGGTCTATCGCCTTTCTGTCGATCAGCCGGACGCCGCGGCCGACGCCCTGGCTGGGGACGCCCTCGACGATCAGTTCGACGCCCGCGTCGGAGAGAGCGGTCATCACCTTCTCGAGGCTGTCGACCACAGCCCGCACCGAGCCGTCGCAGGCCTCCATGCGCTGGACGGTCTGGGTCGACAGGCCGGACAGGCGGGCCAGCTCACGCTGGTCGATCCCGAGCAGGGCGCGGGCGGCGCGGATCTGGGGGCCCGTGATCATCAGAACCTCTTAGCTGGTATTTTAAATATCACATAAGTGAGACAGAACCTCAAGCATCTTCGACCGACGCCAGCCGCCTGGCCGCCTGGCCGCCTGGCCGCCCGGACGACGCGCTGTCGCGAACGAAAACGGCCCCGGCGATCGCTCGCCGGGGCCGTCATGGCGTGCGGGTCCGCCTACCAGATGCGGGCGCGGGCCTCGGGGGCGAGGTATTGCTCGTCGCCGGGCTGGACGCCGAACGCCGCATACCAGGCGTCGATGTTGCGCGGCGGCACGGCGGCCCGATACTGGGCCGGGGCGTGCGGATCGACGGTGACCTGCTGGCGCAGGGCCTCGTCGCGGATGTTGGCGCGCCACACCTGGGCCCAGCCGAGGAACACCCGCTGATCCCCGGTCAGGCCGGCGATCACCGGCGCTTCCGCCCCGTTCAGCGACATGTGGTAGGCGTCGAGCGCCAGCAGCAGGCCGCCCAGGTCGGCGATATTCTCGCCCATGGTCAGATCGCCGTTGACGCTGGCCCCTTCCAGCGGCGTCAGGGCCGAGTATTGCGCGCCGAGCACCGCCGCCCGGGCCTCGAATTTGGCGGCGTCCCCGGCGGTCCACCAGTCGCGCAGCACGCCGTCGCCGTCGGTCTTGCGGCCCTGGTCGTCGAAGCCGTGGGTGATCTCGTGGCCGATGACGGCGCCGATGCCGCCGTAGTTGACCGCCGGATCGGCGTTGGGGTCGAAGAAGGGGGCCTGCAGGATGGCGGCCGGGAAGACGATCTCGTTGCGCGGCGGGTTGTAGTAGGCGTTCACCGTCTGCGGGGTCATGCCCCATTCGAGCGGGTTCACGGGCTTGCCCAGCTTGCCGAGGTTGAAGGCCCATTCGAAGGCCGCCGACCGCTCGACATTGCCGTACAGGTCGCCGGGCTCGAGGCGCAGGCCGTCATACTCGCGCCATTCGTCGGGGTAGCCGATCTTCACCCCGAAGCGGCTCATCTTGTAGAGCGCCTGCTGTTTGGTCTCGGGGCTCATCCAGTCCAGCCCCTCGATACGGGCGGTCATGGCCCGGCGCAGGTTGGCGACCAGTTCTTCCATCTGGGCCTTGGATTCGGCGGGGAAGTGGCGCGCCACGAACTCTCGGCCCAGCACCTCGCCCAGCGAACCGTCGACCTGGGCCACGCCCCGCTTCCAGCGCGGCCGGTTTTCGGGCTGACCGCCCAGGACCTTGCCGTAGAAGTTGAAATTGTTGTCGACGAACGCGCTCGACAGCCAGGGCGAGGCCTGGTCGACGACGTGGAAGGCCTGCCAGGACTGCAGGGTCGGGATCGGGGTCTCGGCGAACACCCGCGCCATGCCGGGGAAGGCGGTGTTGTTGGCGGCGATCAGGACGGGGACGTCGGCGACGCCGGCCCCCCGGGCCCAGGCCGACCAGTCGAAGCCCGGCGCGGCGGCCGCGAGTTCGGCGAGGGTGGCGGGATTGTAGATCTTGTCGATCTGGCGGTTCTGGACCTGGGTCCAGTGCTGTTCGGCGATGCGCGTCTCGAAGGCGACGACATCGGCGGCGGCCTGCTCGGGGGCGGGCCAGCCGGCGAGTTCGAGGGCCTTGGCGACATAGGCCTGATAGGCCGTCTTCTGCGTCGCGAAGCCGGCTTCCAGATAGTAGTCGCGATCCGGCATGCCGAGGCCGCCCTGGGCGACGTAGGCGCTGACGGTGTTCGGGTCCTTGAGGTCCTCGAAGATCTGCGCCGCGAACAGGCTGGCGCCGAAGCCGCCCTGGGTCCGGCCCATGAGGGCGGCGATTTCCTCGCGCGTATCGGCGGCGCGGACCTCGGCCAGGTCGGCCTGCAGCGGCGAGGCGCCGAGACGCTCGACCGTCGCCTCGTCCATGAAGCTGCCATAGAAGGCGCCGATGCGGGCCGCGTCGGGGCTGGAGGCCGGGTTGGCGACGCTTTCCTCGATGATGGCGCGCAGGTTGTCCTGCGACCGGTCGCGCAGCATGTGGAAGGCGCCGTACGAGGTCCGGTCGGCCGGGATCGGGGTGTTCTTCAGATAGGTCCCGTTGGCGTAGCGGTTGAAGTCGGCGCCGGGCCGGACGGTGGCGTCCATGCCGCCGACGTCGAAGCCGAACGCGCCGATCTCCGCCTGACTGGAGGAGGGTATCTCCACGATGGGCGGCGCGGACTGGGCCGAGGCCACGCCGGCGGCGAGAATAAGGGCGGCGCCGGCGGCGCAGGCCATGAGACGAAGTCTGAGCATGAAAGCCCCCGTTTGAAACCGGCGGCAACCTGACCCAGGTCCGGACCGCTGTCGCCAGCAAACAGCCGCTATTACGGATTTCTAATCTGGCGGCCGCAGAAGTCGGCCAGCGCCCGGGGATAGAGGGCGTGCTCGGCCGCCAGAACGCGCTGGGCCAGGGAGGCGGGGGTGTCGTCCGGCAGCACCGGAACCGCCGCCTGGCCCAGCACCGGCCCCTCGTCCACGCCCTCGGTGACCAGATGGACGGAACAGCCGGCCTCGGCGTCGCCGGCGGCGATGGCGCGCGCATGGGTGTCGAGGCCGGGATATTTGGGCAGCAGGCTGGGATGGATGTTCAGCATCCGGCCCGCCCGCCGTTCCACCAGCCAGGGCGTCAGCAGCCGCATGTAGCCGGCGAGGGCGACGACCTCGACGTCCTGGGCGGTCAGGGCGGCGTCGACGGCTTTTTCATGGGCCTGACGATCCGGACCGAAGGGCCGGTGATCGACGGCGGCGGTCGCCACGCCCTTGGCCCGGGCGACGGCCAGACCGCCCGCGTCAGGCTTGTTGGACAGGACCAGGACCACCTCGAACGGCGCGCCGGCCTGCTGGCCGGCGTCGATCAGCGCCGCCATGTTGGAGCCTGCGCCCGAGATCAGGACGGCCACGCGAACGGGGCCGGAGACGCGGTCGGGCATCAGGGCGCTCGCGGGGCCGGGTCGCCGACGGAGACGAACGAACCGGCCGGGCCGGGGAAGACCACCGGGCTCTCATAGCCGTCTTCCGACACGGCCGAGACGCCGAAGAAGAAGTCGTCGATGACGATGTTGCGCAGGACCAGTTCGGTCGCCGATCCGGCCCAGCGGCTGTGAGTCCATTGCGGGGCGGTGGTGGAGCGCCACCAGACGCGATAGCCCGCCGCGCCGGGCACGGCCTGCCATTTGATCGTGGTGTCCGGCTTGACCGCCCCCTCGATGGTGACGCCCAGCGGGCTGGCGGGGGCGTTGGCCAGGGCCGCCATGGAGACGATGTTCAGCCGCGCGACCTGGCCCAGATAACCGAAGTCGACGCCCTCGATGGTGTCGCCGTATTCGACGCCGTTCTCGGTGCGCAGGTCCTGGTGCTGGCGGTCGTAGTTCTCAGCGCCCTCGGAGATGCGGACGGCGGGGAAGCCGTGACGCAGCATCTCGACCTGGTCGCCGCCGCGGCCGTAGCGGTCGGTCCGGTAGATGAGCTCGACGTCGAAATTGGCCAGGTAGCGGTCGGCGACCCCGTCGACGAAGCGGGCGAGGTTGCGCGAGGACGAGTCGACCTCGCCGCCGTTGTAGCGCCGGCGCTCTTCCTGGGCCTCGGTCTCGACGGTCTTGGTGCCTTCCGAGAAGACGCGGACGCGGGTGGTGTCGCGGACTCCGGACTGGCCTTCGGAATTGCCGACGATGTCGTTGTTCAGATTGGCCTCGACCCGCCAGCCCTGGGCCTGGGCGTAGTCGGCCAGGATCTTGCCGCCCAGCAGCCCCTGTTCCTCGCCCGACAGGGCGGCGAACACCAGGGTGGCGTCGAAGCGGTGTTTCGACAGCACCCGCGCCGCCTCCAGCACCGCCGCGACGCCTGAGGCGTCGTCATTGGCGCCCGGGGCGTCGGCGGTGAAATTCATCACGTCGGTGACGCGCGAATCGATGTGGCCCGAGATGACGATGACCCGGTTCGGGTCCCCGGTTCCGCGCTGGATGGCCACGACGTCGACCACCTCGGTCGGAGTCGGCACGCGCGGGCCGGTGACGGTGTCCGAGGGGGTGAAGATGGTCAGGCAGCCGTCGCAGTCGCGACTGATCGCCTCGAACTGTCCCTGGGTCCAGCGCCGCGCCGCGCCGATGCCGCGCGTGTCGGACTGCGTCTCGGACAGGGTGTGGCGGGTGCCGAAGCCGACGAGGGCCTCGATATCCGTCCGCATCCGTTCGGGCTGAACATCGCCGGCCAGCCGATGCAGCAGCGCCTGTTCCTGAACCGGGGCCTGGGCCGACGCATCCGATGCGGCAACCAGCATCAGTCCGGCCAGGGCGACAGAAAACATACGCATCGGCGACCTCGTTTGCGGGGAGGCGCGGACCTTGCCGGGCGGGTCCTTCCGGGTCAACGGCGGCGCGACGCTTGCACCGGGCTCCGGGCTCGGAAACAGTGGCGGGACGTCCGGAGGTTTCTCGATGCTCGCTCTCGTTATCGCCGCCGCCCTCGCGGTCTCGGCGCCCCCCGACATGACGCGCAGCGTCCTGGCCGATGTCTGCCTGCCGTATGTGAGGGGCGAGGCCAGGGACACCGTCGCGCTGGAGTTTCTGGGCTTCGTCGCAACCCCCGCCTCGGACGAGGACACCCTGAATTTCCGGAGCGAGGATGAGGCGTATCTGCTGCGGCTGACGACCACGGGCAGCGCGGTCGACAACGATCTGAACCGGGTCTGCGTGATCCAGGCCCGTCGCGGCGGTCTGGAAGGCGCCCGGACGTCGGTCCAGCCGGTGCTGCGCGATCAGGGCTTCGCCCCCGAGGCCGGTCAGCCGGCGGACCGGCCGATCTGGACGAAGGGACCGGTGACGGTGTCCCTGCGTCAGAATCCCGGCGCAGCCGCGATTGTTCGAGTGACCTGGAGCAGTCTGGACGCGGAATAGACCCTTCGGCCGCTGCGTCGAGCCGGGGCCCTAGGCGGCTTCCAGCTGCCCGCAGACGAAGGCGACCTCGCCGTCGTTCAGCAGGGCGGCCAGCACCGGCTCGGCGTTTTCGGGCGCGACGATCAGGATGAAGCCGACGCCGCAGTTGAAGGTGCGGCGCAACTCGTGATCCGAGACGCCGCCCACCTCGCCCAGCCACTGGAAGACGTGCGGCACGGGCCAGGCGTCCCAGTCGAAGCTGGCCTGCAGGCCGTCGGCGATGCAACGCGGCGGGTTTTCTATCAGGCCGCCGCCCGTGATGTGGGCCGCGCCCTTGATCAGGCCGGCCTTCATCAGCGGCAGCACCGGCTTCACATAGATGCGGGTCGGCTCCATCAGGGCCTGGGCCAGGGTGCGATCCCTGGCGAAGGGGGCGTCGTCCCCCCACGACAGGCCGGATTTCTCGACCACCTTGCGGATCAGCGAATAGCCGTTCGAGTGCGGGCCCGATGAGGCCAGGCCGATGATGAGATCGCCCGCCGCCTGACGGTCCAGATACGGCAGGGCGTGGCCGCGCTCGACGGCGCCGAGCGAGAAGCCGGCCAGGTCGTAGTCGCCGCCCTGGTACATGCCGGGCATTTCGGCGGTTTCGCCGCCGACAAGGGCGCAGCCGGCCTGACGGCAGCCCTCGGCGATTCCGGCGACGACGCGTCTGGCGGCGTCGATCTCGAGCCTGCCGGTGGCGTAGTAGTCGAGGAACAGCAGGGGCTCGGCGCCCTGGGCCAGCAGGTCGTTGACGCACATGGCGACCAGATCGATTCCCACGCCGTCATGCCGGCCGGTCTCGATGGCGATCTTCAGCTTCGTGCCGACGCCGTCGGTGGTGGCGACGATCAGCGGGTCCACGAATCCGGCGGCCTTGAGGTCGAACAGGGCTCCGAATCCCCCCAGCGACGCCTCAGCTCCCGGCCGCCGGGTCGATTTCGCCAGAGGCTTGATGGCGTCCACCAGCATCTCGCCGGCGTCGATATCCACACCCGCATCGGCGTAGGTCAGGCCATTGCGCAGCGGATCGGGGGTGTCGCTCATCGGTCACGGGCCTGAATCAGAGGGAGGTTTTCTGCCGCGGCTCTTGCCACAACCACGTTGCGCGGGGCTATAGCATCCGAATGACGCCCATCACCACCACCGAGGCGCTTCGCGCATTCTGCGAACGTCTGGCCGACCAGCCCTTCATCACCGTCGACACCGAGTTCATGCGGGAGACGACCTATTGGCCGCGCCTGTGCCTGATCCAGGCCGCGTCGGCCACGGACGCCGCCATCATCGACCCGATGGCCGAGGGTCTGGACCTGGAGCCGTTCCTGGAGCTGCTGCGCGATCCGAAGATCATCAAGGTCTTCCACGCCGCGCGTCAGGACACGGAAATCTTCGTCAAACTGGGCGCCATGCCGAAGCCGATGTTCGACACCCAGGTGGCGGCCATGGCCGCCGGCTTCGGCGATCAGGTCTCGTATGAGGCGCTGGTCCGCCAGATGCTGCGTCAGGAAGTCGACAAGGGCAGCCGCTTCACCGACTGGGCCCGCCGGCCGCTGTCGGACGCCCAGCTGGTCTATGCGTTGGGCGACGTGACCCACCTCGCGGCCCTGTATCCCAAGCTGCGCGACCGGCTGCAGAAGGAGGGCCGGCTGGACTGGGTCATGGCCGAGATGGAGGATCTGACCGATCCGGCCCTCTATGACACCGATCCGGAAAAAGCCTGGAAGCGGCTGAAGCCCAAGAAGTGGTCGGCGAAATATCTTTCGGCCTTCGTCGCCACGGCCGTCTGGCGCGAGCGCACGGCCCAGGAACGTGACCAGCCGCGCGGCCGCATTCTCAAGGACGAGGCCATCGACGAGATCGCGGCCCAGGGGCCGACCGATCCCGACGCCTTTAACCGCCTGCGCTCCGTGCCCAAGGGCTTCGGCGCCTCGCGCCTCGGCCTCGAACTGTCCGCCGAACTGAAACGCGTGCTGGAGGACCCGGAGGCCCACGCGCCCAAGCTGGAGCGTCCGGCCCACAACCAGCCGGCCCCGCCGTCGGTCGTCGAGCTGTTGAAGGTGCTGCTGAAGGCCAAGAGCGACAACGCCGGGGTGGCCACCAAGCTGCTGGCCAATGTGGCCGACCTCGAGAAGATCGCCCTGGACGACGAGGCCGACGTCGACGCCCTGAAGGGCTGGCGCCGTCAGCTGTTCGGCGAGGACGCGCTCAAGCTCAAGCGCGGCGAGATCGCCCTGGTCCTGAACGGGGCCCGGGTCGAGGTCGTCGAGATCGAGTAACGCCCCCGCGGCCGTCCAGGTCGGTCCCGCGAATGGCGGGACGAGGAAACCTTCATGTCCAGCGCAGACCCGACCGTCGATCGGCGCATCCGCTCGGTCGTGATCATCGGCGGCGGCACGGCCGGGTGGATGGCGGCTTCGGCCATCAACCGGCTGGTCGATCCGGGTCGGTTGAAGGTCACCCTGGTCGAGTCCGCCGAAATCGGGACGGTCGGGGTCGGCGAGTCGACCCTGCCTCACTTCCGGGCGTTCAACGCCAGCATCGGGGTGACCGAAACGGAATTCATGCGGGCGACCGGCGCGACCTTCAAGCTGGGCATCCGGTTCGAGAACTGGGGCGCGATCGGGGAAAGCTATTTTCATCCGTTCGGCGTCCACGGGGCCGGCAATGAGGAGGCGCCGTTTCATCACTACTGGCTGAAGGCGTCGCGCACGGCGGACGTCGGCTCGATCGACGACTATGCGCTGCCGGCCGTCATGGCCCGCGACGAGCGCTTCACGCCGCCGACCAGCGAGCCGGGTGCGCTGGGCTCGACCTTCACCTATGGCTATCAGATGGACGCGGGTCTCTACGCGGCCTTCCTGCGCGGTCGCGCTGAAGCCGCCGGCGTGACGCGGGTCGAAGGCAAGGTCGTCAAGGTCAACCAGGACGACCGCGGCCTGATCCGCTCGGTGACGCTGGAGCGCGGCGAAACCGTCGAGGCGGACCTGTTCATCGATTGCTCGGGGTTCCGCGGCCTGCTGATCGAACAGGCCCTGCAGTCCGGGTTCACCGACTGGTCGCACTGGCTGCCGTGCGACAGCGCCGTGGCCATTCCCTGCGCTCTGAGCCGGCCGGGCACGCCCTACACCCGCGCGACCGCCCTGAAGGGCGGCTGGCAGTTCCGTATCCCGCTGCAGCACCGGGTCGGCAACGGCTACGTCTACTCCAGCGATGTGATGGATCGTCAGGCGGCCACCGACGAACTGGTCGGCAGGCTTGAAGGCGAAGCGCTGGCCGAGCCGAACCACCTGCGCTTCAAGGCGGGGCAGAGAACGCGCAACTGGATGGGCAACTGCGTCGCCGTGGGCCTGTCGGCCGGCTTCATCGAGCCGCTGGAATCCACCAGCATCTACCTGATCCAGAAGGCCATCACGACGCTGATAGAGCTGTGGCCGGACCGGACGTTCGACCCGGCCGACAGCCGGGAGTTCAACCGGGTGATGGACATGGAGGCCGAACGCATCCGCGACTTCATCATTCTGCACTACCACGCCACCCGGCGGGACGATTCTCCACTGTGGGACCATGTGCGCACGATGGACCTGCCGGACAGCCTGGCCGGCAAGATTGATCTGTTCCGCAGCCGGGGCCTGGTTCAGCAGTACAGGGAGGGTTTGTTCGCCCACCCCAGCTGGGTCGCCGTCTTCCTCGGACAGGGCGTCACGCCGGACCGTCACCACCCGCTGGCGGACAAGGTGGCTGACGCACAGCTGATCCCGGGTCTGGCGGGGCTGCGCGAGGCGATCCGCCGCGCCGTCGTCGCCATGCCGGGCCACGACGCCTGGCTCGGCGGCGTGCAGCGCTGACGAAAGAGGTCGTAGGGATCGAACGTCAGGCGGTCAGGGCGACGATCTCGCGTGCCAGATTGGCGCGCGCCGGCGCCTCGAACCGTTCCGCCCGGTCCGGATCGGCGAAAAGCCGTCCGCTGTCGAGAAAGCGGCCGAGGATGGCGGCCCGGCCGGCCCGGTACAGGGGGGTGGGCACGTGGCGGTATTCGTGCCGGATGGCGGCGGCGTAGGCGTCGTACCGCTCGGGCGCCGCGCCGAGGATCGACAGATCGATGGAGACCAGCCGGGCGCCGAGGGCGTCGTCCGGCTCCACGGAATGGCCGGCCGTCAGCAGGATCAGGCGGCCGACTTCGTCGATGAAGGCGCGTTCGACGCCCGCCGCCGACAGCCGCTCGACCGCCAGCTTCGCGCTTTCGGCCTCGTTGTCGTTGCGGGTCGCGTCGTAGATCGCGTCGTGGAACCAGATGCGGCGTCCATCAGGCTGCGCTGCTCATCGGGAAAATCCGTCGAGGCCGCGACCTGGGCCAGACAATCCTCGATGTGCGTCATCGTGTGATAGCGCCGGTGCGGCTCGCCGTAGCGCGCGATGAGTTCTTCGCGAACCGCACCGGAGATCACGGTCGTCAGGCCACCGTCGCCTTGACGATCTTGCCCGGCGCGCGGGGCGGTTCGCCCTTGGGCAGGGCGTCGACATTGTCCATGCCTTCGATGACCTCGCCCCAGACGGTGTACTGGCCGTCGAGGAAGGAGGCGTCGTCCAGGCAGATGAAGAACTGGCTGTTGGCGCTGTTGGGATCCGAGGTGCGGGCCATGGAGCAGACGCCGCGGGCGTGGCGCTCTTTCGAGAACTCGGCCTTCAGGTTCGGCTTCTTCGATCCCGAGGTGCCGGTGCCGGTCGGGTCGCCGCCCTGGGCCATGAAGCCCGGAATGACGCGGTGGAAGACCACGCCGTCGTAGAAGCCTTCCTTCGCCAGCTCGGTGATGCGGGCGACGTGGCCGGGGGCCAGATCGGGGCGCAGCTTGATGACGACGTCGCGTTGTTCGCCGTCGCCGGTGTCGAGAGAGAAGGTCAGGGTTTCGTCGGCCATCGGGCGCGCTCCTTTGTGAATTGTCGCGGGTGCATAGCCCGCAAACCCCTCCGGGGCTATGTGGATGCGATGACTGACGAAGAAAAGCCCGTAGAACGCCGCCGGATGGTGCGCCCGCCCCCGGGCGGGACCGCCGCCGGCCGCGGCATGGGCACCAAGATGAAGACGGCGGACACCAAGTCGATGTCCAGCCAGCAGTGGATCAAACGCCAGCTGTCGGACAAATGGTCCGAGAAGGCGCGCGCCGAGGGCTGGCGCAGCCGGGCGGCCTTCAAACTGCTGGAGATCGATGACCGCTTTCATCTGATCAAGCACGGCAGCCGGGTCATCGATCTGGGCGCCGCGCCGGGCGGCTGGGCCCAGGTGGCGGTCAAGCGCGGCGCCACCTCGGTGGTCGGCGTCGACCTGCTGATGATCGAGCCGATCCCCGGCGCGACCATGCTCCAGGCCGACTTCACCCATCCGGGCGTGGACCAGCAGATGATGGAGCTGCTGGGCGGGCCGCCGGACCTGGTGCTGTCCGACATGGCCCACAATACGGTCGGCCACCGCCAGACCGACCACCTGAAGATCATCGCCCTGATCGAGATCGCCGCCGACTTCGCCATCCGCACCCTGCGGCCGGGCGGCAATTTCGTGTCGAAGAATTTCCAGGGCGGCGACGCGGGCGGCGTGCTGGCCCGGCTGCGCGCCGAGTTCGAGACGGTCAAATACGTCAAGCCGGCGTCGAGCCGGAAGGACAGCGCCGAGGTGTTTCTGGTGGCGCTGAACAAGCGATGAGTCTGATCGCGCTCCTGACCGGCCTGATGGTCGTCCCGGAGCCGGGCGTGGTGACGGCCGCGCCGGTGGAGGACCTGATCGGCCAGCCCGTGGCCTATGCGGCGTCCCGGTTGGGCGCCACGCGCGATCCCGCGCCGGCGATCACCATCATCGACGGCGGAGGTCGGCTGGACATCTATCCGGCGGCCGAGATGGTCCCGCCCACACCGCACCCCCTCACGTGCGACGTCGCCCTCGCGCCGCCCGAGGTCCTGGCCGAGGTGCGGACGAGCGGCATCCCCCTGTACGCCATCACCCGAAGCGGGTCGCGTTATCGTCGCGTCGCCGCCGTCTATATCGTGGCCCGCGATGGCGTCGTGGTCTCGGTCCTCAACCCTCCTATGGCTGAAATCGCTCCGGCCCGGTCCGACGAGACCGATCGCGATCGCGTCCGGCGCGTCCTGTATGAGAACAAGGACCCGTGGCTGTCGGTGGCCCCCGGTCGGCTGCCCCTGTCGGACGGCGGCGGGTTTCTGAGCCGGCGAACGGACATGGCGGCCCCGGAAGGCGCGATGCTGGCGCACCTGTGCCAGACCGCCCTCATCGTACAATCGCCTCCGCCAGCGGCCCGCGACGACGCCGGGCTGCTCCAGGGGCTTTCGCTGCTGCCCTTCGCATGGCGCCTGAAGGGGCTGAACGCCGAGCGGGAGGGGAATCGGCTGGAAGGCGCCGCCCTGTTTGCGACGTTGCGCCCCGGCGATGGCGTTCCGGGCGGTCTGGACGCCTTTCTGGCGGCCCATCCGGGGGTCCGCAGGTACTCGGATGAACAGGACCCGGCCTATTCCGTGTTGGTGATCAATCTCGGCGCGGAGGCCAATAACAATCTCGCCCGCATGAACGGCGCCGCGCTGATCGGCGTCCGGGACGACCGGATCGTCTGGACGGGCGATGGAGGGGCCGCCGCCGGGCTGGGTCTGACCTCGGCCCTGTGCATTGATCGCCAGGCTACGGCGGCGGCGGTGCGGCCGGGGTGTTCAAGCACCGGCTATTTCAGCCCCTAGACGGCCGCCAGATCGGCCGCCCGCTTGGCCTTGCGCGCCTCGATCCGCGTCCAGATGCGGTCGTGGGCGGTGAAGAAGACGGTCTGCACCAGCGGTTCGATGATGCCGATGGCCAGGGACACGCGCCAGTCGCGGGTCAGGGCGAAGGCCACCGCCACGGCGACGACGAAATGCATCAGGCCATAGGTGACGGTCTTGAGCGCGACCTGTTTGAACGAGCGGGGCAGGGCGTGGCTGTGGCCGTCGTGGCCGTGGGCGCGCGTCTGTTCGTACGGGTCCATGATCTCGAGCCGCGCGGTGAAGGCCTCCGAGGCCTCCTCCAGACCTGAGAGCATCCGCCGGCGCTCGATCCGGTGCCAGACGCGGTCGTGGATCGAATAGGCGATGGTCTGGAAGAAGGGCTCGACCACGCCGACGGCCAGGGCCAGCCGCCAGTCGCGCGTGATGGCGAAGGCCACCAGGATGGCGACCACCAGGTGCATGACGCCATAGCTCGCGATCTTGAGCGCGAGGCGGCGGGCGGTGCTGATCAACAGGCGAACCATCGTTTTCCAGATGTGGGCCCGGGGCCGCAACGGCAAGGCAATTGTTCTTATCGTCACGATAAGGGCGGGCGGCCCTTGCGGTTCCATGCCGCTCACCGCTATACGCGGCCCGCAAAACGGAGACTCCTCATGGAGATACGCGAAGGGCTCACCTTCGACGATGTTTTGCTGGAACCCGGCCCGTCAGAGATCATGCCCGCGGACGCGGACGTCTCGACGAAGCTGACCCGCGACATCAGGCTGAACATCCCTCTGACCTCGTCCGCCATGGACACGGTCACCGAAAGCCGGCTGGCCATCGCCATGGCCCAGGCCGGCGGTCTGGGCGTGCTTCACCGCAACATGACGGTCGAGGAACAGGCCGACCAGGTGCGCGAGGTCAAACGCTACGAAAGCGGCATGGTCATCAATCCGGTGACCATCACGCCGCAGACGACGCTGGGCGAGATCCGCGCCATCGTGGCCAAGAAGAAAATCTCGGGCTTCCCGGTGGTCGATCCGAAAACCGGCAAGCTGGTCGGCATCCTGACCAACCGCGACATGCGTTTCGACACCGACCCGAACCGCAAGGCCATCGAGCTGATGACCACCGGCGATCTGGTCACCGTGCGCGAGGGCGCCGGCCGCGACGAGGCCCGGGCCCTGCTGCGCGACCGCAAGATCGAGCGCGTCATCGTCGTCGACGAGGACTATCGCGCCACCGGCCTGATCACGATGAAGGACATCGAGAAGGCCCAGGCCCATCCCCACGCCGCCAAGGACGACCAGGGCCGCCTACTGGTCGGCGCCGCCTCGACCGTCGGCGACGCGGGCTATGAGCGGGCCATGGCGCTGGCGGAGGCCGGGGTGGACGTGGTCGTCATCGACACCGCCCACGGCCATTCGATCCAGGTCTCGCGCGTGGTCGAGCGCATCAAGCGCGAATCCAACCGCATCCAGATCATCGCCGGCAATGTCGCGACCTATGACGCCGCCCGCGCCCTGATCGATGCGGGCGCGGACGCGGTGAAGGTCGGCATCGGCCCCGGCAGCATCTGCACCACCCGCATCGTCGCGGGCGTCGGCGTGCCCCAGCTGACCGCCATCATGGAGGCCGTCCGGGCGGCGAAAGAGTCCGGCGCGCCGGTCATCGCCGACGGCGGCATCAAATATTCGGGCGATCTGGCCAAGGCCATCGCGGCCGGCGCCTCGGTGGCCATGATGGGTTCGATGTTCGCCGGCACCGACGAAAGTCCCGGCGAGGTCTTCCTGTACCAGGGCCGGTCCTACAAGTCGTACCGCGGCATGGGCTCGGTCGGGGCCATGGGCGCCGGCTCGGCCGACCGCTATTTCCAGAAGGAAGTCGAGGACACCCAGAAGCTGGTGCCCGAGGGCATCGAGGGCCAGACGCCGTACAAGGGGCCGATCGCCCCGGTGTTGCATCAGATGGTCGGGGGGCTGCGCGCCGCCATGGGCTATGTCGGCGCCGCCAACATCGCCGATTTCCAGCAGCGGGCGCGGTTTGTCCGCATCACCGGGGCCGGTCTGCGCGAGAGTCACGTCCATGACGTGATGATCACGCGCGAGGCGCCGAACTATCGTCAGGGATGAACGGAGAGGTTCAAGCCATGGATATGACGCCTGAATTTATCGTCCTGGCCTTCACCCTGATGCTGGCGATCGTCCAGATCGGCTGGGCCGGCGCAGCGCGGACCGCCGAACTGGGCGTCAAATGGAACGCCGGCCCGCGCGACGGCGAGACGCCGCCGCCCGGAAAACTGGCCGGCCGGCTGATCCGCGCCCAGGCCAATCTGTTCGAAACCCTGCCGATCTTCGCCGCCGCCGTGATTATGGCGCATGTGGCTGGCAAGGACGGCGGCCCCCTGACCCTTTGGGGAACGCATCTCTATCTTTTCGGCCGCGTGATCTACCTGCCGCTCTACGCCTTCGGCGTCGCCTATGTCCGGTCTCTGGTCTGGGGCGTGTCGTTTGTGGGGCTGGTCATGGTTATCGCGGCCCTGTTCGTTTGAAAGCCTGACTTGACCCCAGCAGCCCGCCTGGCCTCCGCCGCCTCCGTTCTCGACAGCATCGCCCAGGGCCGCGCGCCCGCCGATGTCGTGCTCAAGGCCTGGGGCGCCGCCAATCGCTATGCGGGGTCCAAGGACCGCCGCGCCGTCGCCGAGCGGGTCTATGAGGTGCTGCGTTCGCGCGGCCGTCTGGTCCGCGCCATGGGCGGCCGCGAGGACGGGCGCGCGCTGGTGATCGGCTCGCTGGCCTTCCTCGACGGCCTGACGCTGGAGGAGATCGAGGCCCTGCACGCGGGCGACGGCTACGGCCCGCGTCCGCTGTCGAAACAGGAGCGCGCCCGCATCGAGGCCGGGGAGGGCGACCTGCCCGACTGGGCCGCCGCCGGCCTGCCCGAGTTCGTGGCCGAGGACCTGAAGACGACCTTCGGCGATCGCTGGAGCGAGGAGGCCGTCGCCCTGATGGCCCGCGCGCCCGTCGATCTGCGCGTCAACACCGCCCGGACCACGGTCGAGGCCGCCCGCGCTGAACTGACCGCCGGCGGCCTGACGCCCAAACCGACGCCCTGGTCGGCCGTCGGCCTGCGCCTGCCGTCAGAGCCGGCGCCGAACGTTCAGGCCCTGAAGGCCTTCAACGCCGGCGAGGTCGAAATCCAGGATGAAGGCAGCCAGATCGTGGCCTGGCTGGCCGGATCGGGCCTGAACTTCACGCCGGACAGCATCGTCGTCGACTATTGCGCCGGCGGCGGCGGCAAGACCCTGGCCCTTGCGGTGCAAGGCCTGCCCGACGCTGATGCAGCCAAGGTCTCCGCCCCCCGGCCCGCCGGCTGGTCGCCGACCGGGGCGGACGAGGAGAGCGCCGCCAGGACCGCGCCGCGCGCCGCCGGCCTGCGCCTCATCGCCTGCGACGTGGTGCAGAAGCGACTCGACAACATCCGTCCCCGTCTCGAGCGCGCCGGCGTCGCCGCCGATCTGCGCATGCTGGGTCCGAACGGCGGCGGGGTCGAGGAGTTCAACGGCAAGGCCGATCTCGTCTTCGTCGACGCCCCCTGCAGCGGCTCCGGGGCCTGGCGCCGCCGGCCCGAGGACGCCTGGCGTCTGAAGGCCGACGAGGTCGAACGGCTGCACGCCCTGCAGCTGCGCATCCTCGCCCAGGCCGCCCCGCTGGTGAAGCCTGGCGGCCGGCTGGCCTATGTCACCTGCTCGATCCTGACGCGCGAGAACGAGGCCGTCGCCGACGCGTTCGAGGCGACGCACGCCGGCTTCCGCCCCTTGCCGATCGCGGATGCGCTGGCCGCCGCCGCCCTGACCGACGCCGCTCGCGGCCGTCTGGCCGAGGCGTCCACGGGCGGCCGGCTGCGCCTGTCGCCGGCCTCGACCGGCACGGACGGCTTCTTCGTCGCCCTCTACGAGCGGCGGGCGTGAGCCGGGACTGGACCCTTTCCAGCTTCGGTCCGAAGACCGCCCTCTGCGTCATGGCCGCCGAGCCTGAATACGGCCCGGCGCTTCGCGCCCGCATCCGCCCCCTGATCACCGGCGTCGGCCCTGTCGAGGCCGCCGCCGGCGTCGCCCACGCCCTGGCCCTGCTGCAGGCCGAGAGCGCCCTGCCGGACCTGGTCGTCTCGCTGGGATCGGCCGGCTCGCGCACCCTCGATCACGCCCGCGTCTATCGCGTCGTCTCGGTCAGTTATCGCGACATGGACGCCAGCGCCCTCGGCTTTCCCAAGGGCGAGACGCCGTTCCCGCGCCTGCCCGCCGTCCTGCCGCTGACCGAGGGTCCCGCCGCCCTGCCGACGGCCCGGCTGGCCAGTGGGGCCAGCGTCGTCTCGGGCGCCGCCTACGACGCCGTCGACGCCGACATGGTCGATATGGAGACCTTCGCCATCGTCCGCGCCGCCGCCCGTTTCGGCGTGCCGGTGATGGGTCTGCGCGGGGTCTCGGACGGCCGCTCGGACCTGTCCGCCCTCGAACACTGGACCGACGCCCTCGCCGAGGTCGATCAGGCGCTGGCCGAGGCCCTCGACCTGATGCATGACCATTTCACGCCCGCCGCCACGGAGTTCGCATGACCGCCCCCGCTGATCACCAGAAGGTCCTGATCGTCGACTTCGGAAGCCAGGTCACCCAGCTGATCGCGCGGCGCCTGCGCGAGGCCAACGTCTATTGCGAGATCCATCCCTTCGACAAGGCCGAGGCGGTGGTCGACGAAATGAAGCCGCAGGCCATCATCCTGTCCGGCGGCCCGGCCAGCGTGCTGGAGCCGGACAGCCCGCGCATCGGCCGCAAGCTGTTCGACCTCGGCCTGCCGATGCTGGCCATCTGCTACGGCCAGCAGTTGTTGTGCGACGTGCTCGGCGGCAAGGTCGAGGGCGGTCATCACCGCGAGTTCGGACGCGCCGAGATCGTCATCGCCGACGAGACGCCCCTGTTCGCGGGCATCGGCGCCGTCGACCATCGCGAGCCGGTATGGATGAGCCACGGCGACCGCGTCGCGGCCATCCCCGAGGGCTTCAAGGTCATCGCCACCTCGGCCGGGGCGCCGTTCGCGGCCATCGCCGACGAGGCGCGCCGGATCTACGCTGTCCAGTTCCATCCCGAGGTCCACCACACGCCGCGCGGGACCGAAATCTATCGCAACTTCCTGTTCGGCATCGCCGGACTGAAGGGCGACTGGACCATGGCCGCCTATCGCGACGAGAAGATCGCGCAGATCCGGGAACAGGTCGGCGACGCGAAGGTGATCTGCGGCCTGTCCGGCGGCGTGGACTCGTCGGTCGCCGCGGTGCTGATCCACGAGGCCATCGGCGACCAGCTGACCTGCGTCTTCGTCGACACCGGCCTGCTGCGCAAGGACGAGGCCGAACAGGTCACCACCCTGTTCCGCGAGCACTATAACATCCCCCTGGTGCACGTTGATGCGTCGAAGGAATTTCTCGGAGAATTGGCCGGCGTCTCGGACCCCGAAACCAAGCGCAAGATCATCGGCCGGGTCTTCATCGAGATCTTCGACCGCGAGGCCCACAAGGTCGAGGGCGCCGAATTCCTCGCCCAGGGCACCCTCTATCCCGACGTGATCGAGAGCGTCTCGGCCTCGGGCGGTCCGTCCGCCGTGATCAAGAGCCACCACAATGTCGGCGGCCTGCCGGACTTCATGAAGCTGAAGCTGGTCGAGCCGCTGCGCGAACTGTTCAAGGACGAGGTCCGCGCCCTGGGCCGCGAGCTGGGCCTGACCGACGCCTTCGTCGGCCGCCACCCCTTCCCGGGGCCCGGCCTGGCCATCCGCATCCCCGGCGAGACCACGCCCGAGGCGGTCGAGACCCTGCAACAGGCCGACGCCATCTATCTGGAGGAGATCCGCAAGGCGGGCCTCTACGACAGCATCTGGCAGGCCTTCGCCGTCCTGCTGCCGGTCAAGACCGTCGGCGTCATGGGCGACGCCCGCACCTATGAGAAGGTTCTCGCCCTGCGCGCGGTGACCTCGACCGACGGCATGACGGCCGACTTCTTCGAATTCCCGTGGGATGTGCTGGGCCGCTGCGCCACCCGCATCGTCAACGAGGTGCGAGGGGTCAACCGGGTCGTTTATGATGTGACGTCCAAGCCGCCGGGCACCATCGAGTGGGAGTGAGGGGCGCCATCTGACGCCGCGGCTGGACACAAGCGTTCGCACCAAGCGAAGATCGCGCATGTCGTCCCCGCTTTTCTTCCTGGATCCCGGCAGCGACCTGAGCCTCCAGGACCAGGTGCGGCGCAAGCTGGTCGACGCCGCCTGCGCCGGCGCCTTTCCGCCGGGGCGTCGCCTGCCTTCTTCGCGGGCCCTGGCCGCCCAGCTGAACATCGCTCGCAACACCGTGACGCTGGCCTATCAGAAGCTGGTCGACGAGGGTCTCTTCATCAGCCGCGAGCGGAGCGGCGTCTATGTCGACCACGACATGCTGCGCGGTCGCACCGCCGTGGAGTCGGTGGCCGGCGGCCGGGAGCCGGTTCCGTCGTCCCGCTGGAAGGACCGGTTCAAGACCGGGGAGGGTGACGACCCCGCCGCCCGCCGGGCGCCCAACTGGCGCCAGTATCCCTTTCCCTTCATCGATGGTTTGTTCGACGCCTCGTTGTTCCCGGTGGCGGAATGGCGCGAGGCCAGCCGTCAGGCCCTGACGGTCGGCGACATCGGCCAGTGGTCCATGGACAGCGGCGACGCCGACGATCCGATGCTGATCGAGGAGATCCGCACCAAGGTGCTGCCGCGACGCGGCATCCAGGCCCGGCCGGACCAAATCCTGATCACCGTCGGCGCCCAGCAGGCGCTGGCGCTGGTCAGCCAGATGCTGATCGACCGGGGCAGCACGGTCGCCGTCGAGAATCCCGGCTATCCCGACATGCGCCGGCTGGTCGCCGACCGCGGGGCCAGGCTCGTCTTCCAGCCGGTGGATGACGAGGGGCTGGTGGTCGACCGCCGGCTCGACGACTGCGATCTGGTCTATGTGACGCCCAGCCACCAGTTCCCGACCGGGGTGATGATGACCCAGGCGCGCCGCGAGGCCTTGCTGAAGAAGGCGGCGGCCCGGGACATGGTCATCATCGAGGATGATTTCGCCTGCGAGACCAACTACCTCGATCAGGCCTGTCCGGCGCTGCGCAGCCTCGATCGCGATGACCGGGTGATCTATGTCGCCGGCCTCTCCAAGGTGCTGGGGCCGGGCCTGCGGCTGGGCTTCATCGTGGCCTCGGCGGAGGTGATCGCCGAAGCCCGGCGGCTGCGCCATCTCGCGGTGCGACACCCGCCCCTGAACAACCAGCGGACCGCGGCGCATTTCCTGGCCATGGGTCACTACGACGCGACCATGATGCGGCTGGGGCGGCTGTTCCGCGAGCGGCGCACGGCGCTGCGCGACGCCCTCAACCACTACCTGCAGCAGTCGGTCGCCATCGCCCCGCTGCGCGGCGGCGCGACCTACTGGGTGCGCGGCCCGGACCACCTCGATGTCGAGGAATTCGCGGCCCAGGCCGAGCGGCGCGGCGTGCTGATCGAACCGGTTGGTCCCTATTTCGCCGACGGCAAGGGACCGCGGAACATCTTCCGCCTGGGGGTCACCAGCCTGCCGATCGACCGGATCCGCGAGGGTGTGGCCGTGCTCGCAGACCTGATGCGCGATCTCCCGGTCGCCGCCCGGACCTTTCCCTATTCCGCCGAACAGCGCCTTGCCGGCGAAGCGCTGCAGGCGGCGATGTCGGGTTCCGTCCTGCTGTGCAAGACCGTCTACGGCGACCCCTGCACCATCGAGCTCCTGCCGGACGGGCAGATGATCGGCCGGGCGGGCTATGCGAACGAGGACTGCGACGTGGGCCGCTGGTGGGTCGAGGGTGATGTCTGGCGGCGGCAATGGACGCGCTGGTCCTATGGCGAGACCTCCAGTCTGAGGACCGTCATCGTCGGCGATCGGATCGGCTGGTTCGACGCGGGCGATCGACTGCTGGACTCGGCCGTCATCCGGCGCGCGGAGCCGGAATGAGGCTGGCGCCAGATTGCGCATCCCGCCCGCTCTGAGCCAAAACTGGCGCCATCGACGCGCCGTCACTGGCGCTATGTGACGACCGCCGTCGCCGTCACTCTCCTGTCACAAGGTCTCGGGACCTGGATCGGGAGACGACATGCGGCCATTTGGTATCGCCGGCCTGCAGCTTCAGCTGGCCAAGGGCGACAACAGTGAGCGGATCACCGCCGAGGTCGTGGCCGTGAAGGCGCGCATGCCCTGGGTGGAGATGGTCGTGCTGGGGGAACTGGCGTTGTTCGGCGCCTCCACGGCCGACGCCCAGCCGATGCCGGGCGACGCCGAAGCGAAGATGTGCGAGGCGGCGCGGGCGGCGGGGGTGTGGCTGATCCCCGGCACCCTGTTCGAGCAGGACGGCGACCGCATCTACAACACCGCCCCGATCATCGATCCCACCGGTCGGGTGGTGGACCGCTACCGCAAGATCTATCCGTTCCGGCCCTACGAGCAGGGCGTCTCGAGCGGGGACCGTTTCGTGGTCTTCGATGTGCCCGACGTCGGGCGCTTCGGCCTGTCGATCTGCTACGATATGTGGTTCCCGGAAACCATCCGGACCCTCGCCTGGATGGGGGCCGAGGTGATCCTCCATCCCGGCATGACCAACACCATCGACCGCGAGACTGAGCTCGCCATCTGCCGCGCCAGCGCGGCGACCAACCAGGTCTATTTCGTCGATGTCAATGTCGCCGGACCGCTGGGCGTAGGACTGTCGGGCGTGTTCGGCCCCGGCGGCGAGGTCATCCACCAGGCCGGTTCCGGCCATGAGGTGATGGCCTTTGAGCTCGACCTGGATCAGGTGACCCGGGTTCGCGAGCGGGGCTGGCAGGGTCTCGGGCAGCCGCTGAAGAGCCTGCGGGACACGCCGATCGTGTTCCCGCCCTATGCGGAAGGTTTCTCGGCCTCGCCGGCGTTCGCCGGATTGGGGTCGTTGGAAAAGCCCCTGGTCGAAAGGACGGAGAGGCCGGAACCCGGGGGCGGGGTCTAGGACGCGGCCCTGGCGCGCCGACTGCGCCAGACAGCGAAAACACAGCAGAGCCTGTGTTCAAGGAGGGGGTTGCAGCATGAACAAGTCATACCTTAGAGGCGCCGCGTCGATGGGCGTCCTGATACTGGCTCTGGCCGCGCATGGCGCGGTCATGGCCCAGGAGAGTCAGCAGACCGAGTTGGACGACGTCGTGGTCACCGCCACCCGGCGCGAGCAGAGCGTCCTTGACGTCCCTTACAATATCTCGGCCGTGTCGGGCGAGGCGATCGAGGACGCCAAGATGACCGACGCCGCCGAGCTGATGCGCGGCATTCCGGGCGTCTCGGTGGTCGATCGCGGCTACCGCAATTCCGGCGTGCTCAACAACGTCCTGATGCGCGGCATCAACGTCGACAGCAATGCGCTCGGCGACTACGCCGTCTCCAGCGTCGCGCCGGTCTCGACCTACATCAACGACACCCCGGTGTTCGCCGGCTTCCTGCTCAAGGATCTGGAACGCGTCGAAATCCTGCGCGGGCCGCAGGGCACCCTCTACGGCTCGGGATCGCTGGGCGGCACCGTTCGCTACATCACCCGCGCGCCGAAGCTCGGCGTCTTCGAGGGCGCGGCCAACGTGACCGGCAGCAACGTCGAAGGCTCCGACAGCATCGGCTGGGGCGCGGACCTGACCCTGAACGTCCCGCTGGGCGATACCCTCGCCTTCCGCGCGACGGTCACGCGGCTCGACTATCCGGGCCTCACCGACTACGTGAATCTCTATGTGCTCGACGGGACGGGCGCGCCGGCCGCACCCGGCGGAATCCTGTCGCCGAACGCCTCCTACCGCAGTCAGGAGGACGCCGACACGGTCGATATCTGGTTCGGCCGGGCGGCCCTGCGCTGGGTCCCCAATGAGTGGTTCGACGCCACCGCCACCTACGCCCGGCAGTCGGACGAGATCGGTGGTCGGCGCCAGGTGACCCGCGGCGTCGACGGCTTCGGCAACGCATACGGCGACTACGAAAACGGCTCGGTCCAGCTTGAGCCGTCCTCCCGGGACGTGAGCCTGGGCAGCCTGGAAATGAACGTCGATCTGGGCTTCGCCACGCTGACCTCCTCGACCTCGCACTACGAGCACGAGGGCGACAGCGTCAGCGAGAATACGGGCTTCTACGCCAAGGCCGGCTTCCTCAGCTTCTACTATAATTATCCGCGGCCGATGGCCTCGGCGGTGCGCAGCTATTCGGACGAAGCGACCATCCAGGAGGTCCGGCTGGTTTCCGAGACCGGCGGCGATTTCGACTATGTGGTCGGGGCCTTCTACAACGACAACACCCTGATCGTGAGCCAGGACAGCTATCTGCGCGGCTTCAAGCGCTGGTGGGATCTCCTGACTGGCTTCCCGTCGGCCGTGTCCGGGGATCGGGACTTCATCTATCGCCGCCATGAAGAGTTCACCGACAAGGCGATCTTCGGCGAACTGACCTGGCGCGCCACCGACACCCTGGCCCTGACCGGCGGCGTCCGCTGGTTCGAGAACGAGGCGGTCAACAACACCTTCATCGACGTGCCGCTCTACACGTCCCTGAGCCAGCCGGTGACGGCGACGTTCCGCTCTTCGGAGAGCAAGGCGCTGTTCAAGGCCAACCTGTCCTGGGCCTTCGCCGACGACGGGCTGTTCTATGCAACGGTGTCCGAAGGGTACCGCCGCGGCGGCTCCAACGCCGTGCCGCTGACCGGCAATTTCGCCGAGGACCCGCGCTGGCAGGTCTACACCTCGGACTCGGTCGTAAACTACGAGGCCGGCGTCAAGGGCCGCCTCGGCTCCATCACCTATGACGCCGCCCTGTTCTATGTCGACTGGGAGGACATCCAGCTCAACACGGCCACGCCCGCCTGGGGCTTCTACGTGGTCCAGAACGGCGGCAAGGCCCGCACCTACGGGCTCGAGACCGCCATCGATGGCCGGCCGACCGACGCCCTGCACTACAGCCTCGGCTACACCTACACCAACGCCCGGCTGAGCGAGAACGTGGTCAGTCCGCTTGGCACGATCCTGGCCCTCGACGGCGCCAGCCTGCCCGGCACGCCCGAGCACGCGATCACCGTGGCGGCGGACTACACCTGGCGGCTGGGGGGCGATATCAACCTGGTCGCCCGGACCAGCGGCTTCTACCAGTCGGGCACCCGCAACGCGATCGGCGGGCCGACCTTCAACACGCCGCTTTCGGGCTTCCAGATCTGGAACACCTCGGCCACCCTGGCCCGGGGGCCGTGGGCCGCGACCCTGTTCGTGAAGAACATCTTCAACGAAGCGGGCGTGACCGGCGAGTTCACCGAGGCCTACATGGGCACGGCGCCCGCGGCGGGCTACTACGGCAACGGATCGAAGGAATTCATCTCGCTGCCGCGGACCATCGGCCTGTCGCTCGACTACAGCTTCTAGGACGGACATGGCCAGCCTGGCGGTGGAAGACGATGCAAGGGCGGCGCTGGGCGGGGTCTCCTCGCTCATCCGCGACGGCCGCATCGGCGAAGCCCTCTCCAGGCTGGCCGTGATCGAGGCGGGGGCGGGTGACGACGCCCGCCTTCTGCAACATCTGGGCGAGCACTACACCCACTGCGGAAAGCCCGAGGCCGCCGCCCGCTGCTACCGGCGGGCGGCCGGCCTGACGCCTGGCGATCCCCGCTGTCTCTACAATCTCTCCGCGGCGTTGATCGCGCTCGGGCAGATGGCCGAGGCGGAGGCGCTGCTGGATCGGGTCATCGCGCTGGATCCTCACGACGCCGACGCCTGGCAGAACCGCTCGACGCTTCGTCGCCAGACCCCCGACGCCAACCACGTCGCGGGCCTGCTCGAGGCCGTGGAACAGGTCCGGTCCGGTCCCGCCGAGGTCGCGCTCAGCTACGCCCTGGCCAAGGAACTGGAAGATCTGGGCGGCCCGGACCACAGCTTCGCCTGGCTCAAGCGCGGCGCCGACCGGCGGCGCAGCCTGCTCAGCTACCGCGTCGAGGCGGATGTGGCGGCCATGGCCGAGATCGC
This sequence comes from Brevundimonas sp., assembly GCF_041648615.1. Classification (GTDB taxonomy): domain Bacteria; phylum Pseudomonadota; class Alphaproteobacteria; order Caulobacterales; family Caulobacteraceae; genus Brevundimonas. Next base: position 121,585 of record NZ_JBAZOS010000004.1, on the reverse strand, counting down.
CCGGGTGTTCGACGCATCCCTGTTCGAGCGCCCGGCCGCGGGCTGCCCGGAGACCGGTCCGGTCTTCGTCCTCGGCCTGCCACGCAGCGGCACCACCCTCGTCGACCGTATCATCAGCTCGCACAGCGGCGTCGAAAGCCTGGGCGAGATCAATGATTTCGCGCTCGCCCTGACGCGCCTGGCGGGGGCCGCGGGCGGCAAGGGCGAGCTGATCCGCCGATCTGCCGATCTCGACCCGGCCGCGCTGGGCCGGGCCTATCTGGACAGCGTCGCCGGCTACGGTCGGGCCCGGCCGATGTTCATCGACAAGACCCCGGTCAACTTCCTCTATATCGGCCTGATCGCCCGGGCCTTGCCGAACGCCCGGATCGTTCACCTGCGTCGCCATCCGCTCGACAGCGGCTATGCGCTTTACAAGACGCTGTTCCGGATGGGTTGCCCCTATTCCTACGATCTGGAGGATCTGGCGGCCTATATGCTGGCGCATCGCCGCCTGATGAACCACTGGCGCGGGGTGGCGCCGGGCCGGATTCTGGACGTCGACTACGAGGCGCTGGTCGCCGATCAGGAAACCGTCAGTCGACGGATCATCGACCATTGCGGTCTCGACTGGCAGGACGCTTGCCTGACCTTCCACGAAAACACCGCGCCGGCCGCCACCGCCAGCGCGGCCCAGGTTCGCCAGCCGATCCATGCCCGATCCGTCGGCCTGTGGCGGCGGTACGCCGACCAGCTCGAGCCTCTCGCCGCGGCGTTGAGAGCGGGCGGCGTCGATCCGATGGAGCTGGTCTGATGCGCAGTATCTGGCCCGGGGGCGTCGTCCTGACGACGGCCCTGACCCTCGCGACCTCCGCCCTGTCGGCGCCGATCTTCGTCGATGATTTCCAGGACGGCCAGGCGGACGGATGGGGCGCGGCCGGCGCCGGCGATGTGCGCCTGACGACCTGGCAGGACAATGTGTCGCTCAGGCTGACCGGCGCGGCCACCGCCACGACGTCCGTCTCGACCGTCGGCTACGGGCAGGTGACGATCGCGGCCTCGCTGGCGGCCCTGTCGCTGGGGCGGAACGACGCCTGCGTCGCGGAAGTCTCCACCGATCGGGGCGCGACGTGGCGCGAGGTCGTCTCGGTCCGCGCCGGCGCCGATGACGGCGTCACCCTGCACCGGGGCGAACTCGCGCCGGCCGGGGCCGATGACATTCCTCGCCTCCTGCTGCGCTTCAGGGCCGCCGGCGGTCCTGGCGCCATGTGCTGGGGCGACGGGGTTACGGTCACGGGCCAGCCCCTCGCCGCAACGGCCGCCGGGACTGCGGCCAGAACCGATCTGACCTTCGACAGCCTGACGACCGGAACCGGTTTCGCCGCCCCGGTCGACCTGTCCGCCTTCGCCCCGCCGCCTGCCGCCGGGGCGCCGACGGGACGGCTCGAGGGGCGGCTGACCCTCGACGTTTCCGAGGTCGTGCTGAACCTCACGGTGCTGAAGGACGAGACCGCCGACACGGCCGCCGCCCGCGCCGCGCGCGCCACCCTGCCGGCCTTCGATTTCGCTTTCGTCCAGGAGGGGGCCGCCCTGATTCCGCTGCAGCGCGGTCCCGTGGCCGCGATGCATTCCGAATGGGAGTGGGTGCTGGAACCCGGCCTGGTCTGGCGGGAGGAGGGCGACCACGGCGGGCTGCGGGCCGCCGTGCCCTTCGCCCTGGCGGAGCGCAACGCCAACTGCCTGCACAACGGCGTGCTGACCTTCCTGTTTCAGCCCGACGGCGTGGTGTCATGGGTCGCCCTGGAAGTCGCCTCGGAGACCTGCGCCTATCTGAAGTTCGACGCCTGGGGCATGGTCCCCGCGCGTTTCGCGCCGGGCGCCGTGGCCGGGAGCGAGACGGCGGCGACCGCCTGGCGCGAGGAGGTTGCGGCCCGGCTGCCGGTGCGGCCCGTCGCCGACCTCGCCCGCCTGTATCCGGGCGTGGATCCCGGGCGGCTCGACCTGATGACTCCGGCCGACGGCGATCCGGCCTCGGCCTGGGGTCTGGTCGTGGACGGCGTGCACTACGCCGGGCCCTGTCGGACCCGCCATGGCGACCATCCCTTCTGCGAGGTCCTGGCCCTGCCGTCCTACTCCACCGCCAAGTCGATCGTCGGCGGGGTCGGGCTGATGCGGCTTGAGGCGCTATATCCCGGAACCGCCGCCGCCCTGATCCGCGATCACGTTCCGGCCTGCGCGCGGGGCGACGCCTGGGCCGGGGTGACGCTCGGCCACGCCGCCGACATGGCCACGGGAATCTACGGATCGACGACCTTCGAGGCGGACGAGAACGCCCCGTCCATCCAGGCCTTCTTCGAAGCCCCCGATCACGCCGCCAAGGTCGCCTACGCCTGTGGCGAACACCGGCGGCGAACGGGACCGGGGCGCACCTTCGTCTATCATACGACCGACACCTATCTGCTGGGCGTCGCCATGGCCGACATCCTCAAGGACCGGACGGGGGGCGATCTCTACGCCGACCTCGTCGCGCCGCTGTGGCGGTCGCTGAGCCTCAGCCCGACCATCCTGGAGACGCGCCGGACCGCCGACGCCGTGCGCCAGCCCTTCACCGGCTGGGGCCTGACCTATCACAGCGACGATATCGTCCGCATCGCCGGGTGGCTTGAGGACGGGGCGCGGGTGGAGGGACGTCCGGCGCTGGACACGGCCATGCTCAAGGCGGCCCTGCAGCGCGATCCGGTCCCGGCCGGCCTGCCCGGCGGCGGCCCCGACTACCGCTACAAGACCGGCTTCTGGGCCCGGAACCTGGCCGGGCCGCTCGGCTGCGACCAGCCGCTCTGGACGCCCTTCATGTCCGGATACGGCGGCATCTCGGTGGTCATGCTGCCGGGTGATGTGACCTTCTACTATTTCGGCGACAGCGGGATCTTCGACTGGTCCCCGGCCGCGGTCGAGGCCGCGAAGATCAAGGGACTGTGCCGATGACCGACAATGTTCCGGCCACCGCGCCGCCGCGCCGCGGCCTGCCGCACATTCCCGAGGACAGCCTTCTGGCCAGCGTCCTGCTGTCCTTCCTGGCCACCGCCGGCCTGTTCTATGTGAACATCATGGCCGCCCTGGTCGACGGCCTGATCGGCGGCGCCGGCCTGACGTCAAAGCAGGCGGGGCTGGTCGTCTCGGCCAATGTCTACGGCGCGGCTGTGGGCGCGCTGGTCGCGGTCTTCATCATCCGCCGCCTGCCCTGGCGACCGACCGCCCTCTCGGTGCTGTGCGGTCTGATCGTCGTCGATCTGATCTCGACCCTGATCAAGGCGCCGGAGCTGCTGATCGGGTTACGGTTCTTCCACGGCCTGATGGGCGGCCTGCTGGTCGGGGTGGCCTTCGCCGTCATCGCGCGGACGAAGACGCCGGATCGCACCTTCGGCATGCTGCTGGTGGTCCAGTTCGGACTGGGCGGGCTCGGCCTGATGTTCCTGCCCCGGCTGGTGCCGGTGTTCGGGCATGGCGTGCTGTTCCTGGCGCTGGCCGCCTTCAGCGCCGTGACCCTGGCCATGACGCCGTTCCTGGGCGTCTACGCCCCCCGGCCGGCGCCTTCGCCGCTGGCCGCCCGGGCGGTGACCCGCTGGGTCCCGCTGATCCTCGCCTTCGCCGCGATCTTCCTGTTCCAGGCCGCGAACATGGGTCTGGCCGCCTATATCATCGGGCTGGGAAAGACCGCGGGTCTGGGGCTCGGATTGATCACCGGCACCCTGGGCGCGGCCAACTGGATCGGCGCCCTGGGCTCGATGCTGGTCGTGCTGATCGGGGTCAGGTTCGGCCGCTTCTGGCCCCTGATGGCGGGGCTCGCCCTGACCCTGGGCGGGACTTGGGCTTTCCATTTCAGCGGCCTGCCGTGGATTTTCCTGGTCGCCAACATCGGGACGGCCGTCACCTGGGCCTTCGTCATCCCCTATCTGCTGGGCATGTGCGCCGCCTTCGACACGGTCGGCCAGATGGCGGCGCTGGGCGGCTTCTTCTCCAAGATGGGCCTGGCGTCCGGCCCCGCCCTGGCGGCCTTCGTCGTCGCCGGCGGGCAGTACGACGGCCTGATCAATCTGGCCGTGGCCGGTCTGCTGCTCAGCGGCATGGCCTCGATCGCCCCGGCTCTGGCGCTGGACCGACAGCGTCCACCAGCCTGATCCCCACCCTCAACGCGGTCCGTAACGACCGCCCCTTGTCCTACGCCTGACGGAGCTGACGCCCATGTCCACCAATGCTGACCTGCACACCCGTCGCCTGGCCGCCGTGCCGCGCGGAGTCGCCACCGCCACCCGGATCTTCGCCGCCCGCGCCGAGAACGCCGAGCTGTGGGATGTCGAGGGCCGGCGCTATGTCGATTTCGCCGGCGGCATCGCCGTGCTCAACACCGGCCACCGTCATCCCCGGGTGCTGGAGGCCGTGCGGGCGCAGCTCGACGCCTACACTCACACCGCCTTCCAGGTGGTCGCCTATGAGCCCTATGTGGAACTGGCCGAACGGCTGAACGCGCTGGCTCCCTTCGACGGACCGGCCAAGACCATCCTCTTCACCACCGGCGCCGAGGCGGTGGAAAACGCCGTGAAGATGGCCCGGGCCGCCACCGGCCGCTCCGCGGTCATCGCCTTCACCGGCGGCTTTCACGGCCGGACCCTGCTGACCATGGCCATGACCGGCAAGGTGGCGCCCTACAAGCGGTTGTTCGGCCCGCTGCCCGGCGAGGTGTTCCACGCCCCGTTCCCGGTTCCGCAGTACGGCGTCACCGTCGAGGACAGCCTGCGGGCGCTCGACTTCCTGTTCCGCGCCGACGTCGAGCCCGAACGGGTGGCGGCGATCATCATCGAACCGGTGCAGGGCGAGGGCGGCTTCCAGCCGGCCCCGCCGGAACTGCTGCGGGCCCTGCGCGAGATCTGCGACCGGCATGGAATCCTGCTGATCTCGGACGAGGTGCAGGCCGGCTTCGCCCGCACCGGCAAGATGTTCGGCATCGAGCACAGCGGGGTGCAGCCGGACATGATCACCGTGGCCAAGTCGCTGGCCGGCGGCTTCCCCCTGTCGGGGGTCATCGGCCGGGCGGCGATCATGGACGCGGCCGAGCCGGGCGGCCTGGGCGGCACCTATGCCGGCCCGCCGATCGCCTGCGCCGCCGCCCTGGCGGTGCTGGATGTGATCGCGGACGAGAAGCTGATGGCCCGGGCCGACGCCCAGGGTGAGCGGATCAAGGGCCGGCTGCAGGCCATGAGCCGGCGCAACGATCTGGTTCCCGTCACCGCCATTCGCGGTCCCGGCGCGATGGTCGGCTTCGACATCGTCCGGACGCACGGCGGCGGCGAGCCTGACGGCGCCGAGGCCAAGGCGGTGACCGTGCGCGCGCTCGAGAAGGGACTTATCCTCCTGTCCTGCGGCGTCTACGGCGAGACCATTCGCCTGTTGGCGCCCCTGACGACGCCCGACTCCGTCCTCGACGAAGGGCTGGATATCCTGGAAGCCTCGCTGGAGCGCCTGTCTTGACTCATCCGCATGATCCGGCCGAGCGCGCGCGCCTGGCCCTCAAACGCCCCGACCTGCTGCGCGAAGCGGCCTGGATCAACGGCGCCTGGGTGACCGGCGAGACGCTGATCGAGGTCACCAATCCGGCCACCGGCAAGGTGCTGGGCGTCGTCCCGGCGCTCGGCGAGGCGGAGACGCAGGACGCGGTGGCCGCCGCCGCCGCGGCCTTCCCGGCCTGGGCGGCGCGTTCGGCCCGGGAGCGGTCGCAGATCCTGCGCCGCTGGTACGAGCTGGTCATGGCCCATCGCGACGACCTCGCCCGGCTGATGACGGCCGAACAGGGCAAACCCCTGGCCGAGGCCCAGGGCGAGGTGGCCTATGCCGCCGGCTTCATCGAATGGTTCGGCGAGGAGGCTCGCCGGGCCTATGGCGAGGTGATCCCAGGACACCAGGCCGACAAGCGGATCGTAGTGCTGAAACAGCCGGTCGGCGTCGTCGCAGCGGTCACGCCGTGGAATTTCCCGGCCGCGATGATCACCCGCAAGGTCGCCCCGGCCCTGGCCGCCGGCTGCACCGTGGTGCTCAAGCCGTCCGAACTGACGCCGTTCTCGGCCCTGGCCCTGGCCGTGCTGGGCGAGGAGGCGGGGCTGCCGGCCGGGGTGTTCAACATCGTCACCGGCCCGCCGGCGCCCATCGGAACCGTGCTGACCACCGATCCGCGGATCGCCAAATTCACCTTCACCGGCTCGACCCCGGTGGGCAAGATGCTGGCCGCCGCCTGCATGGGCACGGTCAAGCGGGTGTCGCTGGAGCTGGGCGGCAATGCGCCCTTCATCGTCTTCGACGACGCCGATCTCGACGCGGCCGTGGAGGGGGCGATCGCCTCGAAATTCCGCAACACCGGCCAGACCTGCGTCTGCGCCAACCGGCTGCTGGTCCAGTCGGGGATCCATGACGCCTTCGCCGCCCGGCTGGTGGCGCGGGTCGAGGCCCTGCGGGTCGGCGACGGCCTGGACGGCCCGACCGATCAGGGGCCGCTGATCAACGCCGCCGCCGTGGCCAAGGTTGAGGCGCACATCGCCGACGCCCTCGCGGGCGGGGCGGCCGTCATGACCGGCGGCGCGCGGCGCGGCGACCGCGGAACCTGGTTCGCGCCGACGGTGCTGCGCGATGTGGCGCCGGCGGCGCTGCTGAACCGGGAAGAGACCTTCGGGCCCGTCGCGGGCCTGGTGCGGTTCGAGACCGAGGCCGAGGTCCTGGCCATGGCCAACGACACCCGCGCGGGTCTGGCCTCCTACGTCTTCACCCGTGACCTCGATCGCGCCTGGCGGATGGGGGAGGGGCTCCAGTACGGAATGGTCGGCCTGAACACCGGCCTGATCTCCACCGAGGTGGCCCCGTTCGGCGGAATCAAGGAATCGGGCCTCGGCCGCGAGGGCTCGCACTTCGGCCTGGACGAGTATCTGGAACTGAAGATGATGTGCCTGGGCCTGCAGTCTCCGAAATCCTGACCGCCGCGCCGCCTCACCGCATCTCGAAGAGCTCCTGATGGAACCGGCGGGGCGGGAGCCCCGCCGCCGTCATGCTGCTCCGCAGGCTGTCGGCGAAGGCCGACGGACCGCAGAACCAGACGTCCGCCTCCGACCAGTGGGGCGCCCAGGCCTGCAGGGTCTCCAGCGTCAGGAAACCTTCCCTGGCCGACTCCAGCAGCCGGAAGCGAACGCCGGCGCGCTCGGCCAGGGTCCGGACGTGGCTGATGAACGCCGCGTCCGGCGCCGCGGTGGAGTAGATCAGGTCAACCGGTTCGGGAGACGGCGTCTCGGCCAACGCCTCTAGGCGCGCGACAAAGGGCGTGATCCCGACGCCGCCGGCGATCCACAGCTGGCGCGTTGCGTCGCCGCCCTGGAAGTCGAAGCAGCCGTACGGGCCCTCTATGGCGACGCCCTGGCCCACGCGCAGAAGGCCGGGCAGCGCGCGCGTGTAGTCGCCGAGACCTTTGATGCTGAACACCAGCTTGCCGTCGCCGCGCCACGCCGACGAGGCGGTGAACGGGTGCGCGCCCTCCGGGTCGTCGAAGTCGAGGAAGGCGAACTGGCCGGCCTTGTGGCCGGGCCAGGCGGTCTCGAGATCGACGCCGACATCGAGGACCGCGTTGCCGTCATAGGCGTGCAGGCTGGAAATCCGGCCGGTGGCGCGGCGGGCATGGCCAATTCGCCGAACCAGCGCGACGCCCGCGGCCAGGCCGCCCGCAGCCATGAGCAGACCCGTCAGCACGCCGGCCGGTCCTGTCCACCAGGCGCCCGGCATCATCACGACGGAGTGGAAGACCAGCACCAGGAACAGCGGCGCCATCAGTCGGTGCGTCTTGAGAAACAGGTGATAGGGAAAGCGTCGCCAGAGCGCGAGAACGATGAGCGCCACCAGGATGTAGAAACCCCATTCGCCGAGCTCCGCGGCCGGATCCCTGAGGCTTTGCATCAAGCTTTCGCCGGCCCCCGGTCCGGCCCCGGCCTCCGGCCCCCCGGACCGGCGCGCCGGCCGCTCCAGCCAGCCCCAGCCCATCGCCCATCGCGGCCCCACCTCAAGCAGCCAGTGGACGACAGCGGCGGTCAGGCCGCCGATGCCCAGCCATTTGTGCAGCCGGTAGAATTTGTCGAGCCCGCCGAGCAGGCGTTCCACCTGGACAGGACGGGCTGCGAGGAGCACCGCGGCCGACATCATGCCGATCGCCAGTACGCCGGTGAACGGGATGAGCAGGCTGCGCGCCTGCCAGAAGGTCGTGGGAAAGCCGCCTGTCGCGACGCTGGCCAGCCAGGCTCCCGAAAGACCCACGACCAGCAGCGCGAATGCGACCCGTATCCGGACGAGGTTCATGGGTGGCTCCGTGTGACGGATTCTTCTGCGCCGGGGGCGCGTGGCCCGCGATGACCCAGATCAAACGGCCGGCGCCGCCCTGGCCGCGCTGCGGCGCGCCGTCGATCACAGGCTCCAGCTTAGACTCAGGCCGAAGCTGCGTGCTGGCCGGCGCCGTCGCCGAGCGCAGATCGGCCAGGGACGGGCGGGTGATGGTGCGAGCAACCGATCGCGACAGCGGCGTTGGCGGGCCTCGCTCCCTACAACGCCGGCGAAGCGCCGGACCTCAGCGCGAGCGGCGCCGGACCGGTCCGACGATGCCCGCGACGATCCGTTCAAGCCGCGGACCGGCGATATTGACCTGGGTCATGGCCAGACGGCAGCCGGCTCGCCTATAAGCCGACCGGGCGATTGAAGGCTGACATGACACGGATTAAATCGACCGCCCATCGGCGAAAGCTGATGACCGCCGAGGCGGCGGCTGCGCTGATCGCGCCGGGTACGACCGTGGGCCTGAGCGGCTTTACGGGCTCCGGCTATCCCAAGTCGGTCCCGCTGGCGCTCGCCGCCCGCATCGAAGGGGCTCATGCGCAAGGCGATCCCTTCCGGGTGAAGATCTGGACCGGCGCCTCGACGGGCCCCGAGCTGGACGGCGCCCTGGCCAAGGCCGATGGCATCGAATTCCGGCTGCCGTACAACTCGGATCCCATTGCGCGCGAGAAGATCAATCGCGGCGAGATGGAGTATTTCGACATGCACCTCAGCCAGGTGGCCCCGGTCGCCTGGCAGGGCTTCCTCGGTCCGCTGGACACGGCGGTGGTCGAGGTGTCCGGCATTCGCGAGGACGGGTCTCTGATTCCGTCCTCCTCGGTCGGCAACAACAAGACCTGGCTCGACCGGGCCGACCAGGTGATCCTCGAGGTCAACCGCTGGCAGAACCCGGCGCTTGAGGGCATGCACGACATCTACTACGGCACGGCCCTGCCGCCGAACCGTCGTCCGATCCCCCTGGTCCGTTCCGACGACCGGATCGGCGAACCTGGATTTCGCTGCGACCCGGACCGGATCGTCGCCATCGTCGAAACCGACGCGCCCGACCGGAACGCGCCCTTCACGCCGCCGGGCGCCGCGGACATCGCCATCGCCGGCCATCTGCTGGAGTTCTTCAGGCACGAGGTCGCCAAGGGCCGGCTGCCGCCGTCCCTGCTGCCGCTGCAGTCCGGCGTGGGCAACACCGCCAACGCGGTTCTGGGCGGCCTGGGGGAGGGGCCCTTCCACGACATGACCGCCTTCACCGAGGTGATCCAGGACGGCATGCTGCATCTCCTGGAATCGGGCCGGCTGCTCTCGGCCTCGGCGACCGCCTTCTCCCTCAGTCCCGACGCCGCCCAGGACCTCAACGCCCGGATGGACGCGTTCCACGACCGGATCATCCTGCGGCCGCAGGAGATCAGCAATCATCCGGAGCTGATCCGCCGCCTCGGCTGCATCGCCATGAACGGGATGATCGAGGCCGACATCTTCGGCAGCGTCAACTCCACCCACATCATGGGTTCGCGCATCCAGAACGGCATCGGCGGCTCGGGTGATTTCGCCCGCAACGCCTACATCTCGATCTTCATGGCGGCCTCGACGGCCAAGGGCGGGCGCATCTCGACCATCGTGCCCCACGCCTCCCACACCGATCACATCCCGCAGGATGTGCAGGTGATCGTCACCGAACAGGGCCTCGCCGATCTCCGCGGTTTGTCGCCGAAACAGCGGGCGACGCTGGTGATCGGGAACTGCGCCCACCCCGACTATCGGCCCGCGCTGGAGGACTACTACGCCCGGGCGCGCAAGGATTCTTACGGCCAGCAGTCGCCCATGCTGCTGCAGGAGGCGCTGTCCTGGCATGACCGCTTTGTCCGCACCGGCTCCATGATGCCCGAATGACAAGACGGCGGTCCTGCAAGGACCGCCGCCTTTTCAGAGTCGATGCGCCGGATCAGAATTTCCGGCCGATACCCACCGACACGACCCACGGATCCAGATCGACATCGCTCTTCAGCGCCCCGCCGTTGACCGTCGCGTCGGTGTTGAACCACACCTTCTTGACGTCGAGGTTCAGGCTCCAGGGGCCCTGCAGGCCGATGTCGGCGCCGACCTGGGCGGCGTAGCCGAACCCGTCGTCGAGATCCACGGTGAAGCCGTTCTTGTCGTCGCCGCCGTAGAACAGCATGGCGTTGACCCCGGCGCCGACGTAGGGGCTGAAGCGTCCCTCGGTCAGCGGCCGATACTGGAGGGTGACCACCGGCGGCAGGACCCAGGTCTCGTGCACGACCACATCGGTGGCCCCGCCCTGGGCCCGGATCTCGTGCCGGGTCGTGCCCAGGATGGCCTCGACCGCCCAGTGATCGGTGATGAAATAGGTGAAGCCCAGGGTCGGCATGATGCTGTCGCCGACGTCGACGTTGAGGCCGGTGGCGGCTCCGGCGGCGGTGACGATCGCATCGTCAGTCGTCGGCGCGACATCGGTGATGCGCCCCGTGATCAGCCAGTCGCCAGCCTGCGGCGCCTGCCAGGCGTCCTGGGCCTGGGCGGTCCCCGCCAGGGCGAGGAGGCCCAGGGCGGCGAGAGAGACGGTCTTGAGAGTCATGGTCTTGTCCCCGACGATTCCCGACCGCGAATTCGGCCGTCGAAAGCGTCGGAGGCCTTGTGCGGCCACGCCTGGTCGCGGGCCTTGATCCAGAGCAAAGGGCCGGGCCCTGCGACAATGAGTCAGACCACGCGGGCGTGGCGGCCTTCCGCCGGCCGGACCGTGGGGTCCCAGGCGGCGCAAACGACGCGTGCGAACGGGCGGCCCGCGTCGGTTATCCGCACCCTCGCTCCATGCTGGACGATCAGGCCGTCGGCCTCGAGGCGGTCGAGGGCGGGCCAGGCGAAGGCGGTGTCGCGGACGTCGGCGCCGAGGCGCCTCGCCACCGCCTCCACATCCACAGTGAAGTCGCACATCATCTGTTCGATGATCGCGGCCAGAAAGGCGTCCCGGTCTGTAATCGGCACGCCCCGCGTCGCCGGAAGGCCGCCGGCCTCGACCGCGGCGCGCCAGTCCCGTTCCTGGGAGGGGTTCTGCACATAGCCCTGGCGGAACCGGCTGATCGAGGAGACGCCCAGCCCGATGAGGGCTTCGGCGCGGTCGGTGGTGTAGCCCTGGAAATTCCGGTGCAGGCGGCCGGAATCCGCGGCCCGGGCCAGGGCGTCGTGGGGCAGGGCGAAATGGTCGAGGCCGATCACGCGCCAGCCGTGGGCGACCAGGAAACGCTCGGCCGCACGGCTCTGGTCGAAGCGGGCGCGCGCATCGGGAAGCGTCGCGCTGTCGATCAGCTTCTGGTGCGGTTTCATCCATGGGACATGGGCGTAGCCGAACAGGGCCACCCGATCGGGGCGCAGGGTGACGATCTGGTCCAGCGTCGTCAGCACCTCCTCGACGCCCTGCAGCGGCAGGCCGTACATCAGGTCCAGGTTGAGCGACCGGACGCCCGCTCCTCGCAGGCCCTCGGCCGCGCGCCGGATGGTGTCGAAGGACTCCGGCCGGTTCACCGCCGCCTGCACGCGCGGCGACAGATCCTGCACGCCCAGGCTGGCGCGGGTCATGCCGACGCGGCCGGCGGCGGCGATCCAGTCCTCGGTGAGAACTTCCGGGTCCAGCTCCGCGGCGATCTCCTCGACCTCCGCAAGGTCGAAGCGCGACGACAGACCGGCCATGAGCCGCTCGAGATCGTCGGGCGACAGCATGTTGGGCGTGCCACCGCCGAGATGAAGGAAGCTGACCGGCAGCCTGCGCCCGGCCGCGGCGGCCACGCGTTCGGCCTCGACCAGAAGCAGATCGACATAGCTCGCGATCAGCGCCGGACGGTTCATCGCCCGGGTGTTGCAGCCGCAGTACCAGCACAGCCGCTTGCAGAACGGGATGTGCAGGTACAGCGAAACGGGGAGACCGTCCGGCAGGCTCGAGAGCCAGCGGGCGCGGTCGTCCGGCCCGACCGCGGGCGTGAACTGCGCCGCGGTCGGATAGCTGGTGTACCGCGGCGCGTTGACGTCGTAGCGGGCGATCAGTTCGTCGACCGTCAGGCTGACGGCGGGTCGGGCTTCAGTCTGCATCGGCGGGCGAGGGGATGGAGGCGCCCTCATCCCCTTCATCGAACAGCTGGAACTCATGCCAGACGCCGTTGAGGACACCGAACAGGACCGCCAGGCCAAGGCCGAGAATCCAGGCGAAATACCACATGGTCGTTTTCCTTGGTCTGATCAGTAGAGGTCGGGATTGGTGCGCAGGGCGGCGGTGCTCGAACGGCCCCACAGCACCCGGTAGACCCAGGCGGTGTAGGCGAGGACCATCGGCAGGAAGATCACCGTCACGACCAGCATGATGAACAGGGTCGTGTGGCTGGACGACGCGTTCCAGACCGTCAGGCTGGACTGCGCATCCACGGAGCTGGGCAGGATGAAGGGGAACATCGACAGCCCCACCGTGGAGATGATCCCGATCGCCGAAACCGACGATCCGGCCAGCGACAGGGGCTCCGATCGACGCAGCAGCCCGACGAGGGCCGCCAGCGCCCCGACGAAGCCGAGCACGGGCGCCGTGATCATCCAGGGGTAGCGCGAATAGTTCGCCAGCCAGGCGCCGGGCTGGGCCTCGACCGCGGTGCGCATCGGATTGGACGCTCCACCCGGATCGATCGCGCCGGTGATGGCGAAGCCCAGCGGCCCGAAGGCGACGAACAGGCCGCCCGCCGCGAACAGGACGAGACCCAGCACGGCGGCGATGATTCCGATGGTCCGCGCCCGGGCCTGGATCGGACCGCGCTCGGCCTTCACGCCCAGCCAGGCGGCGCCGTGCAGGACCAGCATGGTCACCGACAACAGGCCGCAGATCAGGCTGAACGGCGTGAACAGGCCCAGAAGCGAGCCTTCGTAGAAGGAGCGCAGATCGTTATCGAGACGGAAGGGCGCGCCCAGCAGGACATTGCCGACGGCGACGCCGAACACCAGGGCCGGGACGAAGCCGCCGACGAACAGGGCCCAGTCCCAGAAGCTGCGCCAGGCCCGCGACGGCCGCTTGGAGCGGTATTTGAACGCGACGGGCCTGAGGATCAGGGCCGCCAGCACCAGGAACATCGCCAGGTAGAAGCCCGAGAAGCTGACGGCGTAGACCAGCGGCCAGGCGGCGAAGATGGCGCCCCCGCCGAGGACGAACCAGACCTGGTTGCCCTCCCAGGTCGCGCCGACGGTGTTGATCACCATCCGACGCTCCTCGTCCGTGCGGGCGACGAAGGGCAGCAGGGCGCCGACGCCGAGGTCGAAGCCGTCGGTCAGGGCGAAGCCGATCAGCAGCACGCCCAGCAGACCCCACCAGATCAGGCGGAGCGTTTCATAGTCGAGAGGCAGTTCCATCTGAGTCTTTCCAGGGTTGTCAGGCGACGGCGGGTGCGGCTTCGGCAGCCGACGGATCGGAGGGGCTGGGCGCGAACTCTTCCTGCTGGGCGAAGGGCCCCTTCTTGATCGTGTGCAGGATCAGGCCGACCTCGACCACGGCGAGGGCGCCGTAGAAGAGGGTGAAGCCGATGATCGTGGCCCACAGCTGGGGCACGGTCAGGCTCGAGGCGCCGAGGAAGGTCGGCAGCACGCCCTCGACCGCCCAGGGCTGACGACCAAATTCGGCGACGACCCAGCCCAGTTCGGCGGCGATCCACGGCAGGGGGATGGCCGCGACGCAGAGCCACAGGAACCAGCGGGTTTCGTGCTTGCGCAGGGTGCACAGCAGGAAGGCCGTGGCGAACAGGGCGATCATGGCGAAGCCGATCGCCGCCATGAAGCGGAAGGTCCAGAACATGACCGGCACATTGGGGACGGTGTTCCACGCCGCGTCGCGGATCTGCTCCGGCGTGGCGGTGCGCGGATCCGCCACATGCCGTTTCAGCATCAGGCCGTAGCCGAGGTCGTTGCGGTGCAGCTCGAACAGGCTGCGGGCGGCGGCGTCCGTCGGGTCGGCCTTGATCGTCTCCAGCGCGTCATAGGCGATCACGCCGGACTCGATGCGGGTTTCGGCCACCGCGACCAGCTGCAGGATGCCCTCCACGCTGCCGTCGAGGCTGCGCGTCGAGATCAGCCCGAGCACCCAGGGGATCTGCACGTCATAGCGGGTCTCGCGCAGCTTCATGTCCGGTATGCCGAAGATGCTGATCCCGGCTGGCGCGGGCTGGGTGTTCCACATGGACTCAATGGCGGCCAGCTTCATTTTCTGGTTGTCGGTGAGGGCATAGCCGCTCTCGTCGCCGAGGACGACGACCGACAGGGAGGCCGCCAGGCCGAAGGCGGCGGCCACGGTCATCGAGCGCTTGGCGAAGCCCTTGTGGCGGCCCTTCAGCATGTAGAAGGCCGAGACCCCCAGCACGAAGACGGCGGCGATGACGTAGCCGGCGCTGACGGTGTGCACGAACTTGGCCTGCGCCACCGGGTTGAACAGCACCGCGGCGAAGTCGGTCACCTCCATCCGCATGGTGTCGGGATTGAAGCGCGCGCCGACCGGATTCTGCATCCAGCCGTTGGCGATCAGGATCCACAGCGCCGACAGATTGGTTCCCAGCGCGACCAGGAAGGTGACCAGCAGATGTTGCACCCGCCCCAGCTTGTCCCAGCCGAAGAACATCAACCCGACGAAGGTCGCCTCAAGGAAGAAGGCCATCAGGCCCTCAATGGCGAGCGGCGCACCAAAAATGTCGCCCACATAATGTGAGTAGTAGGACCAGTTCATTCCGAACTGGAACTCCATCGTGATCCCGGTCGCGACGCCCAGGGCGAAGTTGATGCCGAACAGCATGCCCCAGAAGCGGGTGATGGTTCGCCAGATCGGCCGGCGGGTCATCACATAGATGCTCTCCATGATGACGAGCATGAACGACAGGCCGAGCGTCAGCGGCACGAAGAGAAAATGGTAGAGAGCCGTCAGCGCGAACTGCAGACGGGAAAGGTCGACGACCGCCAGGTCGATCATGGGTCGGCTCCGAAAGCGACGGTCCCTTCGACCGCGTTCCGTCCCGCCTAGGAGCGCCCTCGCCACCTCGCCTTGATTTCGATCAAAGCAGAGGTTCGGCGCCTGGGCTCCAAGCAGGACATGACCGCTGAGATCCTGACCGCCCCGATCAAGCCCGCCCGCTGGCTGCGGGATGCGGGGCGACCCTGGGCGCGTCTGAACGGTCTCGCGGCGATCCTGACGGTCCTGGACATCCTGCCCGCCGCGGGCTTCGCCGGCGGTCTCGCCATGGCCGTGTCGGTGGCTTCGACGTCCCTGAATTCAGCCTTGCCCTGGCTCCTTCTGGCCGTCGCGAGCCTCGCGGCGAGGGGGCTGATGGCCCAGCGGGCAGCCGCGGGCGGCGCGCGCGCCGCCCGCGCCGTGAAGGGGCAGGTCCGGCGCGAGGTGGCGGAGGACCTGTTCCAGGGCCGCCGTTCGGGATCGGGAGCCCTGGCGGCGGCGACAGACGGCGTCGACGCCATCGACGGATACTACGCCCGTTTCGGACCGGCCAGGCTCGCCGCCACGGCGTCTCCGCTGGTCGCCATCGGCATCATCGCCTTCGTCAGTCCGGTGGCGGCGGCCATCCTGCTGTTCACCCTGATACCCTTCGTCGCAGGCATGGCGCTGGCGGGCGCGGCCGCGGCCGGGGAAAGTCGGAAGCAGTTCGACGCCATGGCGCGGCTGTCCGGCCTGTTCCTCGATCGCATCCGGGCCCTGCCGGCCGTCCTCGCCTTCCAGGCGGAGGATGCGGTGACGCGGGAGGTGGCGCGCAGTTCCACCGATCTCGCGCTGCGCACCAGCCGGGTGCTGCGCATCGCCTTCCTGTCTTCCGGCGTGCTGGAGTTCTTCTCGGCCCTGTCGGTGGCCTTGGTGGCCGTCTACTGTGGCTTCAACCTGTTGCGGATGCTGCCCTTTCCCGTCCCCGAACAGCTGGATCTGGGGCGCGCCTTCTTCGTGCTTGCCCTCTCCCCCGAGGTCTACGCCCCCATGCGCCGGCTCGCCGCCGCCTATCACGACCGGCAGGCGGCGGAGGCGGCCGCGCCGTCACTGCTCGCGGCGACCCGTCCGGAGACCCGCTCTCCGATCGGACTGGGCCGCGCGGCGCCGGCGGTGCGCTTCGAACGCGTGAGCATCGCCTATGACGGCGGGGCGCCCGTCGTCGCGGCCTTCGATCTCGAGGTGCGGCCCGGGCAGATCGTCGCCCTTGCCGGGAGCAGCGGCGCGGGCAAGACCAGCCTGCTTCATACCCTGCTCGGCCTCGCGCCGTTGACGTCCGGCGACGTTCTGATCGACGGCCGACGTCTGTCGCGGTGCGGCGATTTCGCCGGCCAGATCGCCTGGGCCAGCCAGTCGCCGGTGATCGTGCCCGGCTCGCTGCGGGACAACATCGCCCTGGCGGACCGCGGCGCTTCGGTCGAGGCGATCGCCCAGGCCGCCCGCCGGGCCGGATTGTCCGCCGACCTGGGGCGTGCGCTGGACGAAAGGGGCGGGGGACTGTCGGGCGGCGAACGTCGCCGGCTGGCCCTGGCCCGGGCCATCCTCAAGGATGCGCCGCTGCTGCTCATGGACGAACCGACCGCCAATCTGGACGCCGAGGCGGAACAGGCGATGCTGCTCCTGATCCGTGAGGCGGCGCGGGGAAGAACCACCCTGATCGCCACCCATTCGCCCGCTGTCATGGCGATCGCCGACCGCGTGGTGACGCTGTGAGCGTCCCGATCGGCCGCGTCGGCGCCCTTATCGCGGGCCAACGAAAGGCCCAGAGGCAGCGGCTGGCCGTCTCCGCCGTGGCCGGCAGCGTCCTGGCGGCCGCGTCCGTCGGCCTGCTGGGAATTTCCGGCTGGTTCATCGCCGGAGCGGCGCTGGCCGGAGCCGCCGGCGCCTCCGCCGCTCACGCGTTCAACTATCTGACGCCCAGCGCCGTCATCCGGCTGCTGGCCATCCTTCGGACCGGCGCGCGCTACGCCGAACGGGTCAGCGGCCACGACGCCGCGCTCCATGCCCTGGCCCGGTTGCGGCCCGAGGTCTTCGCAAGTTTCGCCACGGGTCGGCCCGGGGCCGTTCTGCGGGTGTCCGCGGGCGAGGTTTCCAGCCGGCTGGTGCAGGACATCGACGCCTTGCAGATCCTGTTCATCCGCCTGTCGGCGCCCTGGGCCCTGGGAACAGGCGCGACCGTCGCGGCGGGGCTGGCCTGGCTGGCTCACCCCCTGGCCGGGGTGACGACCGTGGCGTTCATGGCGGCGGCCGCTGTCGCCAACGGCCTGCTGGGGCGGCGGCTGGCAGGTCCGGCGGGTCGCGAAATCCAGCACAGTGGAGGCGCCTTCCGCGCCCGGCTGGCCGCCCTCGAAGCCGCGGCGCCCGAGCTGAAAGCCTACGGCCTGGCGGCCTGGGCCGTGCATGAGGTCGAGACAGCGGCGGACCCTCTTGACCGCGCGACGGTCCGGCTGAACGAGGCCGGCGGCTGGATGGTCGCGAGCCAGGCGGTGATCACGGGCCTGGCGACCGCCGCGGCCGTTGTGGCCGCCCACGGCGCCGCGACTCCGATGGTCGCGCTCGCCGCCTTGTCCGCGGTGACCGGCGTCGAAGCCGCCGGCGCCCTCGCGGCGGCCTTCCGTCAGGGCGGCTCCGCGCAGGAGGCCGTCGAGCGCCTTGAACAGCTGACGCCGGAGCCGGCGCGGGTTTCCGGCGCTCATCCGCGCGACGCCGGCCTGACGACGGGTCTGACCGGCGAAACCCTGACCCCGCCGGCCCGGCTCGCCATTGTCGGCCCCTCGGGCGGCGGCAAGACCACTCTGATCGAGCGCCTCATCGGCTTGCGCGAACCGGTCCCGCACGAGTGGCGGCTGGGGGATGTGGATTTGCCGGATCTGGCTCCGGGGGCCGCATCCCCCCTGTTCGCCTACGCCGCCCAGGACGTGCGTCTCCTGGACGGAAGCGTGCGCGACAATCTGAGGCTCGCGGCGGCGGAGGCTCCGGACGAGCTCCTGTGGGCGGCCCTGGAAGATGCGGCGCTCGCAGAGCGAATCCGCGCCGCGCCCCGCGGCCTGGACATGGCGGTGGGTTCGAACGGACTCAAATTGTCGGGGGGGGAAAGGCGGCGCCTCGCCCTCGCCCGGGCCTATCTGCGGCCGGCGCCCTGGCTGGTGCTGGACGAACCGACGGAGGGGCTCGACGCCGCCACTGAGGCGCAGGTGCTCGAGCGGCTGGATCGCCGTCTGCGCGACCAGGGCCAGGGTTTGATCCTGATCAGCCATCGCCTGGCGCCGGTCAGGCTCTGCGAGCGGGTCATCAGGATCGAAAAGGCCGTCGCGGCCGGGCCGGCGCGAACGGCAGGGCGGTTCATCGTCGCCTGAGCGGTTTTGATCCCGATCAAGGCGATCCGGTCTCCCCCTGGCGATGTTCGGCCATAGCAAAGGAGCCCGCCATGCCTGCAGACGTCGTCCCCTACATCATCGCCATCTGCGCGGTGTTCTCGCTCTTCATCCTCGTGGTGGGAGGCGTCTCCATCTGGACCTATCTGCCGGACCGCAACGAGCGGGACTGACGGGAATCCGCGCGGATGGGTCCGACGGAACGCCGGGCCGGGTCCGGGGAACGGCAGGGGTGCGGAGCCTAGGCCGCGCGCCCGCCCATCGCGCCGATGCGCTTCAGCAGGCGTTCGCGATCCGGGCGGGACTCTATTCCGCCCAGGACGGTGTCCCGGACGGGCCCGAACCCGACGAACCCCAGGATGCCGCCTTTGAGCGCCTTGAGCGAGTGACCGAAGAAGACGGTCCGGTAGACGAGCGCGGGCATGCCCATGGTCACGATAATCCTCGCCGACCGGCCCTTCAGCCTGCCTCGGCCGGGCGCCACGGGCGCATCCCCGAAAGCGAAAGAGGGACGGAAGGCCTGTTCGAGCAGCGCCTTCAACCGGGCCGGCATCGATCCGAGCCAGAGCGGATAGATGATCACCAGGTGCTCCGCCCACGCCAGTTCATCCTGAAAGGCGAGCACGGCGGGGCAGGGCGTTCCGCTCTCCCAGTCCTCGCGCGTCGCGAGGGTGGGGAACTCCATCTCGGACAGGTTTACGCGGTGGACGATGTGGCCCGCGCCGGCGCCGCCCCGGGCATAGGCGGCGGCCAGGGCGTGACAGAAGCGACCGGGATCGCGATCAGGGTGGCCGTCGAGGATCAGGATGCGGCGACGGCTCATGCGTCAGACATCCGCGACCAGACGGATGTGGCGAGCTTGCCTGGTCATGAGCGGTCCCTAGTGCGCGAAGCAGAGACAGATCGGGCTGTCGTTGATCAGATCGCGGGTCACGCCGCCCAGCGCCCATTCGCGCAGTCGGGCATGGCCGTAGCCTCCCGCCACGATCAGACCTGAGTCGCGAGCGAGCGCTTCATCAAGGATCTGGCGGGCCGTCGGCGCCTCGCCCCGGAGGGCGATGACGGGCTCGGCGAAAATTTCATGTCGCGCCAGAAACTGCACGACATCGGCCAGCTCGCCGTCGGCCTGCGCGTTCTCGTCCTCGGTGCAGACCATATACAGCGTGACGCCCTCGGCCCGTTTCAGCAACGGAATCGCGGCGGCCAGGGCGAGACGGGACTCGCGACAGTCTTTCCAGGCCACCAGGACGTGTTCGCCGACGGGATTGCGAAGGCGCGTCGGCGGCGTGACCAGCACGGGCCGTCCGCAGCCCATGAGGACATCGGAGACGTCCGGCGCGTGGTTCGGCGCTTTCGAATTGCGACCGCCGAGAATGACCAGATCCGCCGCCCGCGCGGCGCGGGAACAGACCTCGCCCGGAAAGCCGATCTCCCCCCGCCATCCGGCTTCGACCTCGCGCGCCTGGACGACCTCGAAGAAGCGCGAACGGGCGCGCTCCACATCGGCCTCCGCCATGTCGCGGTAGAGGGTGAGCAGTTCGCCGACCATGGCGCCGCCCGCGAGCGGATCGTAAAGGGGCGGCGCGATGGACCCCGCGCACAGCCCGGTCAGGTGAGCATCGAAGGCGACGGAAAGGTCGCAGGCGAGTTCAAGGCGGCTGTCGCTCTCGGGTCCGTCTTCGACGGCGACGAGCAGGCTGGCGTAGGTCATGGCGATCTCCTTCGCTCCCCAGCAGAGCGGACGGCGACGGGGACCGCATTGACGAAGATCAAGGTGGACGGTCCGCGCGCGGACCAGCATGGTGTTCTCGTGGAGAAAGTTCATGTCCGCCTTCCGGTTCGCCGCCGCGCTCGCGCTGATTTGCATTGTTCCGGCGGCCTGCGCCCGTGAGCCGGCCGTCCTGCCGCATCAGGTCGCCCCGGACGTCGGCGCGCCCGCCGCGACCGCTCCGGATACGGTGGCCCGGGCCGCGGAGCGCGGTCGGCGGCTCGCCGCCAACGCCTGCGCCAGCTGTCACGCGACCGGACCTGGCGGCGCCAGTCCCATGGCGGTCGCGCCGCCGTTTCGCGATATCGTAAGCCGCAAGCCTCTCGATCAGCTGGAAGCGGGGTTCGCCGAAGGTCTCGTCACCGCCCACCCGGCCATGCCGGCGTTCACCTTCCGCGCCAGCGAGATTGACGATCTGATCGCCTGGCTCGACACTTTGAAGGCCGGGCGGTGAGCGCCCCGGACCCGGCCCCGATCCACGGCCGCGCCGTCGCGGCGATCGCCGATCTGCTGGATCGTGAGCGCCTGATGACCCTCGCGTGCAACCGGCCCGACGGCTGGCCCCATGCGACCACCGTCGGCTATCTGAACGAAGGTCTGAACCTGTATTTCATCGTCGCCCGGACGAGCCAGAAGTTCGCCAATCTCCAGGCCGATCCCCGCGCCTCCGTGGCGGTCCGGTCCCAAAGCGGAGGTCAGGGCGACGGCGTCGGCCTGTCCATGGCCGGCCGGGTCGTGGAGGTCGTCGATCCCGAGGCCGTCGAGCGGCTCAACCGTCAGGTGATCGAGCGATATCCAGCGGTGCACGTCTACTGTCCATCGGCGGACGCCGTCGCGGTGCTGCATTTCAAACCGGAGGTCATTTCCGCCGTCGGCGTGATTGACGGCCGCAGCGTTGCGGAGACTTTCAACCTCGCAGAGACGGACGCCGGCAGCGTTTCCCGGTTGTTCTGACGGCTTGACACCGATCAAGGCGGGGCCGGGCCGCCTCGCCCAAGGTGGCCCCAAAGGGAGACCCATCATGAGCCTGAAACGCATCCTCGCCCTGGCCTCCGGCGCCGCCGGCGACGCCTCCGCCTTGGCCTTCGCCGCCCATCTGGCGGGCCAGCACGACGGCGTCGTGGAGGTCGTTCCGGTCTATCCGGACTCCGCCGCAGACATGATCGCCCTGGGCCTGACCCTTGGCGCCTCGCTCTCGAAAGAGGCGGTCGAGGAGCTGGCCGCGGCCGAAACCGAGTTGCAGGGCCGCATCGAAGTCGCCGCGCGGCGCGCGGCGAACGAGGCCGACGTGGTGTTTGGAGCCGGCGAGGGCGCGCCCCGCATGTCGGTTCTCACCCGCGGACTCCGGCCCGCGCTCGCCCTGTCGCGCCATGCCGCCCTGGCTGATCTGGTGGTGGTGGCCCAGGAGGGTCTCCAGGACGGACCGGTACGGGACCTGCTGGGCCAGGCGCTGGTGGGCGATCGCGCGCCCGTGCTGATCGCGCGCGGCGATCCGGATCGCCTCTCCGGACCGGCCGCGATCGCCTGGGACGGCAGCCCGCAGGCGGGCCGCGCCGTCCGCGCCGCCCTGCCTCTGCTGGCGATGGCCAGCGCGATCCATGTGTTGCAGTGCGTGACCAGCCTCGACCAGCAGGCCGCGGATCCCGACATCGACCTGCTCAACGCCTATCTCAAGCTGCACGGCGTCGGCGCCGGGGTGGCGACCATGGTCGAAGGCGCCGATGAGGGCGCGGCCTTGATCGCGGCGGCCGAAGGCAAGCAGGCCGGGGTGCTGGTCGCCGGCGCCTGGGGCCATTCGCGGCTCCGGGAGACGGTCTTCGGCGGGGCCACGCGGACCTTCCTGCGCCGCAAGGACGGTCCCAGCCTCATGCTGGCGCATTGAGGGTGGCGCGTCGCCTTCCGGTCGTTTCCATCTCGCCGTCCCCGGGACCCCTGACGTGACCGCCCGGCTGACCTTCCATGGAGCCGCCGAGTGCGTCACCGGCTCCTGCATGCTGCTGGAAACGGGGGCCAGGCGAATTCTCATCGACTGCGGCATGTTCCAGGGGCCCAAGACCCTGAAGGCGCTCAACTACGAGCCCTTTCCCTTCGCCGCCGACTCGCTCGACGCGGTGCTGCTGACCCACGCCCACATCGACCATTCGGGATTGCTGCCGAAGCTCGTTCGCGCCGGCTATCGCGGTCCGATCTTCGCCACCCGCAGCACACGGGATCTCTGCGAGGTGATGCTGGCGGACTCCGCGGGGATCCAGGAAAGCGAGGTGCGCCATCTGAACCGGCGCAACGCCCAGCGCGGCCTGAGGCCTGTGGAGCCCATCTATACGGCGGGGGACGTGGATACGACCCTGCGGCTCTTCGAGCGCGTGCGGTTCGGCGAACCGGCCACGATCGGCGAAGGCGTGCAGGCCACCTGGTGGGCGGCCGGCCATCTCCTCGGGGCGGCCTCGATCCAGATCCAGCTGGAGGAGGGGGGCGAGAGCCTGAATCTGCTGTTCTCCGGCGACCTCGGCTCGGGGCGGCAGCCGTTTCTGCCCGGTCCGACCGGACCCACGGGCGTCGATCATGTGATCCTCGAAAGCACCTATGGCGACCGGGAACGCATCGATCTGGAACTCACCGCGCGCCGCCGCGCGCTGGCTGACGAATTGCGTCAGGCGCGCGCCGCGGGCGGACCGCTGCTGATCCCGAGCTTCGCCGTGGGGCGCGCGCAGGAACTGATCCTCGACCTGCTGGCGGTGATGGACGCCGAGCCGGATCTGGCGGCCGAGATCTTTCTGGATTCCCCGCTCGCCATCGAGGCGACCGATGTCTTTCTGCGTCGCGGCTGGAACCCGGACACCGC
This sequence comes from Brevundimonas sp., assembly GCF_041648615.1. Taxonomy (GTDB): domain Bacteria; phylum Pseudomonadota; class Alphaproteobacteria; order Caulobacterales; family Caulobacteraceae; genus Brevundimonas. The sequence goes on along the minus strand of NZ_JBAZOS010000004.1, from coordinate 98,207 downwards.
GGAGAATCCCTTCGAGCCGCTGCGGCACGCGACCCGCCTGCACCATCTGATGCGGCCGCAGGAGAGTGACCGGCTTGAGCGCCTGACCGGCTGGCACGTCATCCTCGCCGGCAGCGGCATGTGCGACGCGGGACGAATCCGCCGCCACCTCAAACGCCTCCTGTGGCGCAAGGAGGTGACCGTGCTGATGACCGGCTTCCAGGCCGCCGGCACCCTGGGCCGGTTGCTGGTGGAGGGGCGCTCCGCCGTCCGCATCCAGGGCGAGGACATTCGCGTCGGGGCCCGCATCCGCAATCTCGACACCTATTCCGGCCACGGGGACGCGACCGACCTGGTGGCCTGGCTCAAGGCGAGAAGTCCGGTGGCCGGAAGCGTCCTGCTCGACCACGGCGAGCCGACCGCCATCGCAACCCTGTCGGGCCGCCTGTCGGAGGCCGGATACAGGCCCGTCACCGCCCTGCTGGACCAGACCTACGCCCTCACGCGGACATCGGCGGACCCGCTGCCCCGGACCCGTGCGCGACTGGAGCGCGGGGACGCGACACGGCTGGACTGGCACAATGACCGCGCCGCCTTCCTGGTCGCCTTGAACGAAAGGCTTCAGGGGCTTCCGAACGATGCGGAACGGGTACGCCTGGTCGCCAGGCTGGGCGAGGCTCTGGAGACTGGCCGATGACCGGTCCCGCCGCGGCGCCGAACGCCGCCCAGATCGCCTCCCGGGCCTATCGCCTTCCGGCTTTCGACGAGGCCTTCCTGCTCGGCGACTCCATGCGCGGGGCGCGGTTCATGATGGAGTTCGCCAAGGCGGACGAGGTCCTGCGCGCCTGGGAGATCGGATCGACGATCGTCGTCTTCGGCAGCTCCCGGATCACCGAGGACGGGCTCGCCGACCACGCGCGCTGGTACGCCGAAGCACGCCGGTTCGCCGCCCTGGCCTCGCGGGAAGGCGGGGCGCTGACCGGCGACGGCGGGCCGCGGCGGAATGTCATCGCCACCGGAGGCGGTCCGGGCATCATGGCCGCCGCCAACCGCGGAGCGGCCGACGTCGGAGCGCCGTCGATCGGTTTCAACATCAGCCTGCCGCAGGAGCAGGGGCCGAACGCCTGGTCGACCCCGGAACTGACCTTTCGTTTCCACTACTTCGCCATGCGCAAGATGCACCTTGCGATGCGCGCCAGCGCGCTCGTGGTCTTTCCGGGCGGCTTTGGAACCATGGACGAACTGTTCGAGATCCTGACCCTTCGCCAGACGGGGAAGATGAAGTCCGTTCCGGTCGTTCTCGTGGACAAGGCCTACTGGACGGGCCTGATCCGCTTCGAGACGCTCCGGGAGCAGGACTTCATCGGCCCCGGCGACCTCGAGCTGATACAGTTCGCCGCGGACGGCGCCGAGGCTTGGGGTCTTCTCGCTCCCCTGCTGTCCGCCCCCTGATCCAGACGAGGGCGCGCCTCCGGGCCTTGAGCCAGATCAATGCCGGCAGGCAGGGTCCGACGCAGGATTGAGGCATGCAAACCTCAGCCCCCCGCATCGCCGTCATTGTCAGCCATCCCCGGCGGCGAAGTTTCACCGTCGCCATGGCCGAGGCTTTCGCCGGGGCGGCGCGCGCCGGCGGCGCGGAGGTGGTGGAACGGGATCTCTACCGGCTGCGCTTCGATCCGCGGCTGCGAGCCGGAGAGATGCCGGACCATCTGGGCGCGGCCGTCCGCCCCGACGTCGCCCGTGAACGCGCGGCGCTCGCCGACGTGGACATTTTCGCCTTCTTCTACCCGCTGTGGTTCAACGCCACCCCGGCGATGATGAAGGGTTATGTCGAGCGGGTCTTCGGCATGGACTTCGGCTACACGGCTCGCCAGCACGGCGGCAATCAACCTCTGCTGGGGGGTCGCAAGATGGTCACCTTCACCTCCTCGGGCGCGCCGCAGGACTGGGTGGAGCGGACCGGCGCCTGGGAGGCGATGCAGAAGCATTTCGATGAGCATTTCGCGGCCATGACCGGGATGGAGATCATCGGCCACCACAACGTCGGCCAGATCGGCGGAGGCCTGCGCAAGGATGTCGTCGAACGCCATGGTCAGGCCGTCGCGGCCCGCGCAAGCCGGATCGTCGACGTCTATCGCCGCGAATAGACCTCAGCGGGCCGTATAGCCGCCGTCGATCACGAGTTCGGAGCCCGTGACGAATTTCGCCTCATCCGAGGCGAGATAGACGGCCCCCCAGGCGATGTCGTCGGGCTCTCCCATGTGGCCGAGCGGGTGCAGGGCGGCGACGGCCTTGCGGCCGGCCTCGATGTCGCCCTGACCCGCGAGATGGCCTTCGACCATCGGAGTCCAGATGAAGCCGGGATGGATGGAATTCACCCGGATCCGGTCGGCGGCGTATGTCAGGGCGTCGGTCTTGGTCATCAGGCGCACGGCGCCCTTGGAGGCGTGGTATGGCGGCACATCCGGTCCGCCGACGAGGCCGTAGATCGACGACAGGTTTATGATCGAGCCCCCGCCGGCGGCTTTCAGCGGGCCGATCGCGTGCTTGGTGCAGAAGAAGACGCCCTTGACGTTGATCGCCTGGACCCAGTCCCACTCGGCCTCGGTGATCTCGTGCGTCGGCTTGTTGACCCCGGCCACGCCGGCGTTGTTGACCAGGATGTCGATGCGGCCGAAATGCCGGACGACCTCCTGCATCACCGATTGCACCTCGCTCTCGCTGGACACGTCGCAGCGCCACCAGGCGGCCGGCAGGCCCCTGGCCTCAAGCTCGGAGACCAGCGCCCGACCCTCGGCGTCGCGGACATCGAAAAGAGCGACCGAAGCGCCTTCTTCCGCCATGCGGAGAGCGGTGGCGCGGCCCAGACCCACGGCGGCGCCGGTGATCACGGCGACCTTGCCAGCAAGACGGTTCATGGCGTCAGGCCTCCGGCCGGATGATGCGGTGTTCGAGCGATGTCTTGACGGCCCTGGCGTCGAAGGCGCGCGCGTCGTCGACGGGCTTGGCCCCCCGGCGCATCACCACCTCGGCGACGGCCTCATAGGCGGTGACCCGCTGGACGTCGAAGGCGGGACCCGCGGTGTGGCGATCCCAGGTGCGCCAGCCGGCGTGGACGCCATAGGCGTAACGCCAGTGGGGTTCCCAGCCGGGGCCCCAGGGGCCGATCGGCTCGTGCACGGTGAGGGTGACGTGTTCCTCGGTGTCGCGTTCCACGGTCTGGAACCAGTCATAGCCGTTTTCCAGGGTCAGTTCGGCGGCGCGATACAGCAGATACGTCTCGACCGTGTCGCGCGAGGTCAGGCTGTTGCCGGAGAAGACGACACGCCAGCGCTCAGGCTCCACCCGCAGTTCGCGATAGCCGTCCGCGTGAGCGGGGTCCGTCAGCGAGGCCGCGTGATAGGGCGTCGGAGCGGCGCAGCCGCCCAGGATGGCGGCTCCGATCGCGAGACCGGCGAAGAGGGGCGAGGTGCGGGTGAAACGGGCCATGGGAGTCTCCGGTTTGTCCTATCTCGCCTGAACCGCCGGGGGCGGCATTGACCGATATCAATCCGGCCCGATCAGCCGGTGGAGCTGGGTGAACAACTCCTCGTCGAGGAGAGGTTTCTCAACGATCGGCACGCCCGCCGCCGCGGCCTGTCGCTTCAGGGTCGGAGACGGGCCCGTGGTGATCACGACCGCAGGAGCCTCGACACCCAATTCCCGCAATCTCGACAGCAGTTCGATTCCCTGAAGATCGGGCAGTTTCTGGTCGATGATCAGGCCGGCGAACCGCTGCCCGGCGGCGGCCAGCGCGATCGCTTCCCGGGCGGTGCCGCAGCGCTGGACGCCAAAGCCGCGCGTGGCGGTCATGAAGGCGAGCGCGCGCAAGACGTCCGGATCGTCATCGACGATCAGCAGGGTCTGCCGTTCAATGGAATTGCGTGCAACCACCAAGGGTCCCTGCTCATGGCTTCGGCCGGCGCCGATGCCTTTTCCTGGCGCAGTCGGCGGCGGAACGCCTTGATCCAGAACAAGTCAAAGGCCGGCGGCGAGCGCGATCCGCATCAAATCAGCGACGTTCCGCGCGCCTGTCTTGGACATCAGATTGGCCCGATAGATTTCCACGGTCCGAGGGCTGATCGAGAGATCGAACGCGATCTGCTTGTTCAACTTGCCTTCGACCACGCCGTCGAGGACATCGCGTTCCCGCGGTGAAAGTTGCGCCAGGCGCTCCTCGGCGACCGCCCGCGCCGCCCCGGGTTCATGAACGGTTCGCAGGTTCGCGAGGGCCGCGCGAAGGGATTCGGTCAACCGCGCTTCCTCGAACGGCTTTTCGATGAAGTCGATCACGCCGGCCTTCATGGCTTCCACCGCCAAGGGGACGTCGCCATGTCCGGTCATGACGATCACCGGAAAGGATTCGCCTCGCTTCCTGAGCTCGCGCACCAACTCCAGCCCCGTCAGGCCGGGCATCCGGACGTCGGTCAGGACGCAACCCTCGCCGACAGGCAGGGCGTCGAGGAAGGCGTTCGCCGAAGCGTAGAAGCGGGCCTCGATCCCGTTCACCTCGAGCAGGAACCCCAACGCGTCCCGCAGACCGTCGTCGTCATCGATGACATGCACCAGATCAGGCACGGCCGGTCTCCTCGGCGCGGGGCAGGGTGAACGAAAAAACCGCGCCGCCGCCGCTGTTGTCCTCTGCCCAGATTCGCCCGCCATGGGCTTCGACGATAGTGCGACAGATCGACAGCCCCACTCCCATGCCGGTCGCCTTGGTGGTTACGAACGGCTGGAAAAGTCTGTCGCGCACCGTCGGGTCGAGCCCCGGCCCCGAGTCGGCGACACTGATCCGGATGGCGCCGCCGCCTTCCGCCTGCACCCGGATCTCCAGCTCGCGGCGCGGCGCGTCGGCCATGGCGTCGATCGCGTTGCGGATCAGATTGAGCGCCACCTGCTGAATCTGGATCTTGTCCACGATCACCCGACCGACATCGCGGGCCAGACGCAGGTCGACGCGAACGTCGCGGTCCTTGACGCCCACAAGTGCGAGGGCGCTGGCCTCCTCCATCATCTTGGCGGGATCCTCAAGCGTATGCTCGGTTTCACCCTTGGCGACGAACTCCCTCAGACGCTTGATGATGTCCCCCGCCCGCAGCGCCTGGTCGCCGGCGCGATCCAGCGCGCCGCGCAGCTTCGCAAGGTCCGGTTTCGGTCCCTCCAGCAAGGTCACCGACCCCTTCATATAGCTGGCGATCGCCGACAGGGGCTGGTTCAGTTCATGGGCCAGCGAGGACGCCATCTCGCCCATCGCGGTCAGGCGGGAGACGTGCATCAGCTCCGACTGCAGTTCCTGGAAGCGCCTTTCCTGGTCCCGCCGCTCGGTCAGGTCCCGGATGAAGCCGGTGAAGAAGCGGCTTCCGCCAACCTTGGCCTCGCCCACCGCCAGCTCCATCGGAAACGTCGACCCGTCCTTGCGCTGGCCCACCACGATGCGGCCGATGCCGATGATCCGCCGTTCCCCGGTGCCCATGTATCGGCTCAGATACTGATCGTGCTCGGACCGGTAGGGGTCCGGCATCAGGATGTTGACGTTGCGCCCGATCGCCTCCTCCGGACTCCATCCGAACATCCGGATCGCGGTGGTGCTGAACGACTGCATGATCCCGCTGGCGTCGATGACGATCATCGCCTCCGGAATCGTCTCGAGGATCGACTGAAGATGCGCCTGGCGACTGGCGGCCTCGCGGCTCCGCCGCCACAGGCGCTCGCCCATGACGGCGATGAAGGGGCCCAGCAGGGCGAACACCAGGGTTTCCACGAGGTTGGCCCGCTCGGTCCACAAGGCGGTCCCCAGCGTCGCGCCGCTGATCCCGAGACAGAGGGCCGTGGCGAGGAGAGCGGGCGTGCGGCCGCCCAGCGCCGCGGCCACGAGGACGATGGGCACATAGAGGACGAAGAACGACCGGTCGTCGAGCGTCCCGTCCAGCGCCAGCCGGACTCCGGCGGCGATCAGCGCGCCGATGACCGCTGCGACATAGCCGTAGCGCCGGGACATTGAGTGATTGATCGCGGATCGGATCTGCAACGGCGTCTCGGAACCGGACCGCGCCTCGCGGCGGCCTTCAGTCCAGCCTAGCACGGCGATACGATTCCCGCTTGGGTTCAGGCGGCGGCCAGGTCCGACAAGGCGCCGAGGCGGCGGATGCGGTATCTGCGCGCGCCGATGAACTCGACGAGGCCGTCGGCCTGAAGACGGCCCAGCATGCGCGAAATCGTCTCGATGGTGAGCCCCAGATAGTCGGCCATGTCCTGACGGCTCATCGGCAGGGCGATGATCTCGTCCCGGAAGCGGTCGGCGATGTCGAGCAGGAAGCGGGCGACCTTCTCGCAGGCCGTCGCCCGACCGAGCAGAAGCATATGGGACTGGGCGCGCTGCAGTTCGGCGCCGGTCGCCTGCCAGATCATGCGATCGAGGCGTCCCGCGTCATAGGCCGCCGAGCCGGCGCGACGGACGGCGAGCACTTCGCAGTCTCCCAAGGCTTCGGCCGAGAACCGGTGCGCGGCGCTGATCTCGAGGCCGAGCACGTCTCCCTCGTAATAGAAGTCTCCGATCTGGCGACGGCCGTCGGAGAGCAGGTGGCTGGTCCGGACCGCCCCGCGAACGAGGCGGTAGATCATGTCGGCATCTTCGTCCTGGGCATAGATTTCCTCGCCCTGTTTGAAGGTCAGGCGCGCGGCGCCCGTCCATTCGTCCGTTCCGTGGGAGGCGCTGGCGACCGCTTCGAATGGCAGGGTGATCGTCATGTCCGGATCTCCTCGTCTCGTGGCGACATGGATAGGCGGACGCGGCGGTTCTGATTATTCGGGAATGTTCCCTAAGTGGCGTCCCTTAAGGGTTGATACGGAGGTCGTCGGGGGCGGCGGCTCGCCAAGGCGTCCCGGCTGACGCGAACCACGCCGGTCCATCCCCCCGCCAGCAGTCCCGCCGCGACCGCGATTGCGAGCAGGGCGGGGGACGGAGCGCCGAAGCGGAAGACGTGGGCGATGCCGGGCACGTAGAGAGCCGTGAGCAGGACGGCGGCGAGGCTCGCGCCGATGCCCCAGAAGAGACGTCTATGCGGATCGAACAGGCCGACCCCGGCCGAGGCCCCGATCGCCAGCGCCAGCGCCAGATTGCCCACGGCCAGCGCCACATAGGCGACCGAGCGGGCGACGGCTTCCCCGGCTGTCGGCAGAACCACCAGATAGAGCGCGAGGACCGCCGCAAGGATGGGCAGCCCCCGAACGAGGCCCGTGACGATCTCCATCAGCCCGAAGAGACTTTTCTGTTGCGGGCGAGGCGGCCGCCGCATGGCGTCCGCCTCGCTGGGCTCGGCCTCGAAGGCCAGCGAACAGACCGGATCAATCACCAGTTCCAGCAGGACGACATGGATCGGGAAGAGTAGCGGCGGCGCGCCGAGCAGGATCGGCAGCAAGGCCAGGCCGGCGATCGGCACATGGATGGCGGTGACGTAGACCAGAGCCCGGCGGAGGTTGGTGAAGATGCGGCGGCCCAGGCGCACGGCGCCCAGGATCGAGCCGAAACGGTCGTCCAGCAGGACAAGGTCGGCCGCTTCCCGCGCGACGTCCGTGCCGCGACCGCCCATGGCGATGCCGATGTCGGCGGCCTCCAGGGCGGGGGCGTCATTGACCCCGTCCCCCGTCATGGCCACGACCGCGCCATTGGCCTGGAAGGCGCGAACCAGCGCCAGCTTCTGGCCGGGCTGCACCCGGGCGAAGACCCGAACGTCACGTATCCTTTCGGCCAGCGCGGCCTCGGTGAGGTCCGCGATCTCCGCCCCCGTCATCAGACCGGCCGAGACGTCGATCCCCGCGTCGCTGGCGATCTTCAGGGCCGTGGCCGGATAGTCGCCGGTGATCATGGCCACGTTGATGCCCGCGGCGCGCGCGATCTCCAGCGCCGCCGGCACGTCGGAGGCGACAGGATCCAGGAAGCCCACCAGGCCCCTGAACTCGAAATCCAGGGCTTCGGGGGTCGCGACCGCGGCGTCGTGGGCGGCCTCGGCGACGGCCAGGACCCGCAGGCCGCCCGACGCGAGGCGCTCGAGCGCGGACCGCGCCGCCGTCGCCTCGGGCGCGGTCATCCGGCAAAGGGCGAACACCGCTTCCGGCGATCCCTTGGCCGCGGTGCGCCGCCGCTCCGCCGTTCGCCAGGTCTGCACCACGGCCAGCCGGTGCGTCGCCAGCGGCCAGACCTGTTCCGGCCGTTCCGTCGCGGGGGGAGCGCGCGCCGCCAGCGCCAGGTCCATGGGATCGGTCGGCTGGGGGCTGCTGGCGTGCACCGCCGTATCGAGCAACGCCCGCAAGGCCGGGGCCAGGGCCTTGTCGTCCGGGCGGCCTTCGCCTTGCGGCGACCACAGGGCGGCCACGGCCATGCGGTTCTCGGTCAGCGTGCCGGTCTTGTCGACACAGAGCATCGTCGCCCCGCCGAGCGCCTCAATGGCCGCGGCCCGCCGCACCAGCACCTGATGCTGGGCCAGCCGCCAGGCCCCGAGGGAGAGGAACACCGACAGAACGACCGGGAATTCCTCGGGGATCAGCGCGATGGCGATGGTGATGCCGGCGAGCGCGCCCTCGATCCACAGACCCCGCAGCAGGCCGTAGGCCAGGGCGACGACGACGGCGAAGACCAGCGCCATCGCCCCGATCCAGATCACGATACGGCCCGTGGACTTCTGCAGGGGCGTCCGCCCCTCTCCGATCGTCGACAGCGAGGCGCCGATCCGGCCCAGGGCGGTGCGCGGTCCCGTGGCGTCGACCCGGACGACCCCGTGTCCGGCGACAACGAGGGTGCCGGCGAGGACCCGGTCCGACAACGCCCCGTCCGGCGGGGAGGGGGTGCCGCTGCGAATGACCGCCACGGACTCGCCGGTCAGCGCCGACTCATCGATCTGCAGGATGTCCGATCCCAGCAGGGCCCCGTCGGCGGGCGCCCGCTGGCCTTCGGCGAGCAGGACGATGTCCCCGCGCACCAGGTCCTGGGCCGCGATGGCCCGGGCCCGGCCGTCACGCACCACCCGGACCACGGGGTCGGCCAGGCGCCGCAGGGCCTTGAGCGCGGCCTCGCTCCGGGCTTCCTGGACCACCACGAGGGCGACGGTGACCACGCCGGCCGCAGCCAGGAGGAGGCCCTCCGAAAGATCTCCCAGGGCCAGGTACAGGGCCGATGCGGCGGCCAGGAGAAGGAACATCGGCTCGCGCATCGCGGACAGGGCGATCAGGGCGACCGGGCGGGTCCGGTCCGCGGACAGCAGATTGGGTCCGTCCGCGGCGAGGCGACGCGCCGCCTCGGCCGCATCGAGACCGTCGAAGGCGGACTGCGGGGAGAGGACCGCCCGGCTTGCATCCGGCGGTTCAGATGCGGAGGGGGTCAATCCACCCCCGCCGGCGTCCGCCGCGCGCGCCCTGTCGGGTGTCATTGTCGCCCCGCGAAAAGTCACATCTTCATCGGTCCGGGGACGGACCGGCGCCTTGATGTCGATCAAGCCTCGCGTGGGCGAGATCGCGTTTTACCGGAACGCCGTCCCGGGCCGCACGCCCAGACGCCGGAACAGCATGGCCGCCGGACAGAAGCCGGTGACCGACGCCTGCATCAGATTCAGGCCGACGAAGACGGTCAGCCAGACCCAGGCCGGATGGACCCAGTGGGCCAGGGCGACGCTGACCAGCACCATCAGGCCGGCGAACATCATGACGGCGCGATCGAGACTCATGCCTTGGGCTCCTGTGCAGGGGTGGACTGTGTGGTGCGGCGCAGCTTGTGGGCGCCGATCAGATCGAGAGCCAGCTTCTCATAGAGGGGCTCGGCCTGGCCCTTGCGGACCTTGTGCAGGAAGTAGCCCTCGAAGGCGACCTTGGCGGCGTGCACCCAGCGGCCGCTGGCCGACCAGTTGATGTTGCGCGGCGGAATCTGCGGCTGGGCCATGAAGGCCACGCCGCCGTCGCCGAAGTCAGCCAGGCAGATGGCGTTCCAGCTGGCCTCGTTGGTCGGCGCCTGGCCGTCGAGGATCTGCTTCAGATTGGCCGCGATGGCCGTGACCATGCTCTCGATCATGAAGCCGGTCTTGGGCACGCCGACGGGCACCGGCGTCGGTCCGGTCGGCGGAATGGCGATGCATACGCCCAGGGCGAAAATCTCGGGCCAGGCCGGATTGCGCTGATGCTTGTCCACCAGGATGAAGCCGCGCGGATTGGTCAGGCCCTCGACGCCGCGCACCGCCTCCACCCCGCGGAAGGCGGGCAGCATCATGGAATACGAGAAGGGCAGGTCGTGGTTCGCCTTCACGGCCCCGTCCTCGCCGATCTCCTCGACGTGCATCAGGCCGGCGTCGACGCTCTTCACCTTGGCGTTGGTGACCCATTTGATGTGCCGCTGGCGCATCTCGCTTTCCAGCAGACCCTTGGTGTCGCCGACCCCGTCGAGCCCCAGGTGGCCGATATAGGGTTCCGAGGTGACGAAGGTCATCGGCACGCGGTCGCGCAGCTTGCGCCGGCGCAGCTCGGTGTCGAGGATCATGGCGAATTCATAGGCCGGTCCGAAGCACGAGGCGCCCTGCACCGCCCCGACCACGATCGGGCCGGGGTTCTCGACAAAGCGATCGAAAGCCTCGGCCGCGTCCACCGCGTGATCGACATGGCAGATCGACACCGTATGCCCGTTCGGGCCGAGGCCCGGGATCTCGTCGAAGGCCAGGTCGGGCCCGGTGGCGATGACCAGATAGTCGTAGTGAAGCGCCCGGCCGTCGGCCAGGTCGATGCCCTTTTCGGCGGGGCGGACGCCCGTGGCGGCGACGTTGATGAACTCCACGCCCTTGCGCTTCATCACCTCCGGCAGGCTGACCTCGATGGCCTCGCGCTTGCGCCAGTTCACCGCCACCCAGGGGTTGGACGGGGTGAAATGGAAGATGTCGCCCTTCGACACCATGACGATGCGCGCGCGGTCGCCGAGGGTGTCGCGAATTTCATAGGCGGCTATGGCGCCGCCCAGGCCTGCGCCCATGATGACGATGGTGGGCCGATCCATGGCGGTCTCCTTGAGCTTTCCCTGATGCCTGATCCTGCGCCGCCGGGGCCGCCGCGCCTTGATCCGCATCAAGGCCGGGGGCTGGCGCCGGGAGCACGGTGCTCAGGCTTGCATTCATATTAGCATGATCTAATATTAGAGCAACCTTACATAAGGATTCTCTGATGAAGACGTTCACGGCCCCGTTCGCCGCTCTCGCTGCCGCCGCCCTTCTGGCCGGCGGCCTGTCGGCCTGCGGCGGAGAGCCCGAGGTCGCGGCGTCCGCGCCCGTGCGCGGTGAACGTCTGACGGTCGCGGAGCAGACCATCGACGCGGTCAAGCCGGCCTCGGCCGTGGTCGCCTCGCGCGATCTCGGCGAGGCCCGGGCCCGGATCCCGGGCACGCTGACGCAGTTGAACGTGCGCGAAGGCGACACGGTGCGTCAGGGCCAGGTCATCGGCATGGTCATTGATAACCGGGTCGGGCTCGAGACGGCGGCGTACGGCGCCCAGGTCGCGGCCGCCGAGGCCGAGGCCGCGCGCGCCCGGGCCGATCTGTCGCGCATCCAGACCCTGTTCGACAAAGGCATCTACGCCCAGGCCCGGCTCGACCAGGCCCTCGCCGCCTCCCAGGCCGCCAACGCCCAGGTCCGGGCGGCGCGCGCCGTGCGTTCGGCCAGCGCCGAGACCGGGGCCCAGGGCCGGATACTGGCCCCCACGTCCGGCCGCGTGCTCGCCGCCGACGTGCCCGCCGGCTCGGTGGTCAGCGCCGGACAGTCGGTCGCCACCATCACCGCCGGACCGCTGATCCTGAGGCTGGAACTGCCCGAGGCCCAGGGCCGCAACCTCCGGGTCGGCCAAAGCGTCGTGGTTTCATCCGAGGACCTGCCCGGCGTCAGCACCGGGACCATCGCCCAGGTCTATCCAGCCTCCACCGGCGGCCAGACCACCGCCGACATCTCCGTCGCGGGCCTGGGCAGCGACCGGGTCGGGCAGCGGGTCACCGTCCAGGTGCCGGTGGGACAGCGGCGCGCGCTGGTCATTCCTCGCCGCGTCGTCTCCACCCGCTACGGCATCGATTTCGTCCGCACCATCGACCGCGCCGGCCGCGTCAGCGAGGCTCCGGTCCAGCTGGCGGGTCCCGCCGGCGCGGATCGCGTCGAGGTGCTGTCGGGTCTCGCCGCCGGCGATGTCGTCCTCGCTCCGGAGCGCGCCCGATGAACCTCGGCCTTTCCGGGCGGCTGACGCGCGCCACGCTCAACTCGCCCCTGACCCCCCTGATGCTGCTGGCGGCGATCGCCGTCGGCCTGATGGCCGTGCTGTCGATCCCCCGCGAGGAGGAGCCGCAGATCAGCGTGCCGATGGTCGACATCATGGTCGCGGCCCCGGGACTGAGCGCCTCCGACGCCACCGAACTGGCGGCCAAGCCGCTGGAAGCCATCGTCCGCAGCATCGACGGCGTCGAGCACGTCTACACCCAGGTGCAGGACGACCAGGTGATGGTCACCGCCCGCTTCGTGGTCGGCTCGGATCCCGACGACGCGGCGGTCCGCGTCCACGAAAAGGTGCGCGCCAACTACGGCTCCATTCCCGTCGGGGTGTCCGAGCCCCAGATCGTCACCCGCGGCATCAATGACGTGCCCGCCGTGGTCCTGACCCTGACGCCGCGCGCCGACGCCGCCGCGCGCTGGAGCGACCAGGCCCTCTACGACGTCGCCGCCCGCCTGCGGACCGAGATCGGCAAGGTCGAGGACGTCGGCCTGACCTTCATCGTCGGCGGCCGCCCGTCCGAAATCCGGGTCGAGCCCGACCCCGCCCGCATGGCCGCGCGCGGCGTGGCCCTGTCCTCGGTGCTCGAGACCGTCGCCCAGGCCAACCGCAGCTTCCCCGCCGGCGCCTTCCGCGACCAGGGCCAGGCCGTCTCCCTGCGCTCGGGCGAGCGGCTGGCCACGCCCGACGACGCATCCTTGTTGACGGTCAGCTCGATGGCCGGCGAGCCCGTCTATCTGCGCGACGTGGCGACCATCGTGCAGGCCCCGCGTGAGGACCAGGCCCGGGCCGCCCACTACGCCCGCGCCGGCGACGGCTGGAGCCGGACCCCCGCCGTCAGCCTGGCGGTGGCCAAGCGCCAGGGCGCCAACGCCGTGGTCGTCTCCCACGGGGTGATGCAGCGGGTCGAGGCGTTGAAGGGCACGCTGATCCCGGACGGGCTCGAGGTCGTGGTCACCCGCGACTACGGCGAGACCGCCAATGAAAAGGCCAATGAGCTGCTCATGCACCTCGGCCTCGCGACCATTTCCATCGTCATCCTGATCGGCTTCGCCATCGGCTGGCGCGAGGCCGGCGTGACGGCGGTGGTCATCCCCACCACCATCCTGCTGACCCTCTTCGCCTCCAATCTGATGGGCTACACCATCAACCGCGTCAGCCTGTTCGCCCTGATCTTCTCGATCGGCATCCTCGTCGACGACGCCATCGTGATGATCGAGAACATCGCCCGCCACTGGGCCATGAAGGACGACCGCAGCCGCGCCCAGGCCACCGTCGAGGCCGTGGCCGAGGTCGGCAATCCGACCGTGGTCGCCACCCTGACGGTGGTCGCCGCCCTGCTGCCCATGCTGTTCGTCTCGGGCCTGATGGGCCCCTATATGGCGCCGATCCCGGTCAACGCCTCGGCGGCCATGGTCTTCTCCTTCTTCGTCGCCGTGGTCATCGCGCCCTGGCTGATGATCCGCCTGGCCCGCAAGACCCTGGCCGGAAGCCACGGTCACGAGCACGGCGAGGGCAAGCTGGGCCGCCTCTATCGCAAGGTGGCCACGCCGGTGATCCGCTCGCGCCGCAGCGCCTGGATCTTCCTGATCGTCGTCGGCCTCGCCACCCTGCTGGCCATGTCCATGTTCGGCTTCCGGGCGGTGCCGGTGAAGCTGCTGCCGTTCGACAACAAGTCCGAGCTGCAGGTCGTGCTGGACATGCCCGAGGGAACCAGCCTCGAGACCACCGAACGCACCCTGGCCGGGGCCGCGGCCGTGGCCGGAGTCCTGCCCGAGGTGGAGTCGCTGGAGAGCTACGCCGGTACCGCCGCGCCGTTCAATTTCAACGGCCTGGTCCGTCACTACTTCCTGCGCGCCGGCGCCGAGCAGGGCGACCTGGCGGTGATGCTGGCCCCCAAGGGCGAGCGCAGCCGCAGCAGCCACGCCATCGCCCTCGACCTGCGCCGGCGTCTGGCCGACCTGCCGCTGCCGGCCGGGTCCTCGATCAAGGTGGTCGAGGCTCCGCCGGGACCGCCGGTGCTGGCCACCCTGCTGGCCGAGGTCTATGGCCCCGATCCCGCCACCCGCCGCGCCGTGGCCGCCGAGCTGGAGACCCTGTTCCGGGCCGAGTCCTCGGTGGTCGATGTGGACAACAGCTACGGCGTCCGCCGCCCGGTCCTGCGCCTGATCCCCGACCGCGAGAAGATCGAGCGCTTCGGCCTGTCCGAGCGCGAGGTGCACGACTCCATCGCCGCCGTCATGGGCGGCCAGATCCTCGGCTACGCCGCGCGCGACAACGAGCGGACTCCGGTCGAGATCGCCGTGCGTCTGCCCCAGTCGGCCCGGACCTGGAACGAACAGATGGCCGTCATGCCCGTGGCCGTGACCACGCTCGACGGCGGCCGGCGGCTGGTCGAGCTGGGCGAGGTCGTCGAGGCCCGCACCGAGCTGGCCGGCTGGCCCGTCTACCGCCGCGACGGCCGCGCCGCCGAAATGGTCACCGCCGAACTGGCCGGCCAGTTCGAGGCTCCGATCTACGGCATCCTCGCCATCGACGCCGCCATCAAGGCGCACGACTGGAAGGGGCTGCCGCGGCCCGAGGTCCGGCTCAACGGCCAGCCGACGGACGAGACGACGCCCACCGTGCTGTGGGACGGCGAGTGGGAGATCACCTGGGTGACCTTCCGCGACATGGGCGCCGCCTTCGGCGTGGCCCTGCTGGGGATCTATGTTCTGGTCGTCGCCCAGTTCAAGGACTTCCGTATCCCGCTGGTGATCCTGACGCCCATCCCCCTGACCCTGATCGGCATCGTCATCGGCCATATGCTGTTCGGCGCGCCCTTCACCGCCACCTCGATGATCGGCTTCATCGCCCTGGCGGGGATCATCGTGCGAAACTCGATTCTGCTGGTCGACTTCATCCGCCACGCCCGAACGCCGGGACGGCCCCTGCGCGAGGTCCTGCTGGAGGCCGGGGCCATCCGCTTCAAGCCGATCCTGCTCACCGCCCTGGCGGCCATGATCGGCGCGGCCGTGATCCTGTTCGACCCGATCTTCCAGGGACTGGCGATCTCCCTGCTGTTCGGTCTGATTTCCTCGACCATTCTGACGGTGCTGGTGATCCCGGCGATCTATATTGCGTTGAAGGACGACGGCCGCCCCCTGGCCGCGCCCGGACCCGCGCAAGAGACGCCATGACCGACGCCCTCCCCAGGCCGAACGCGGCCGCCCTGGCCGAACTCGAGGCCAGCGCCGCCCCGGCCGCCCGGCTGATGCGGCTGTTCGCCAATGAGCAGAGGCTGATGCTGATGTGCCGGCTCAGCGAGGGCGACTGCGCGGTCGGCGAGCTGGCCGGCTTCGTCGGCCTGTCCCAGTCGGCCTGTTCCCAGCACCTGGCCCGGCTGCGCGACGCCGGCGTCATCGCCCCGCGCCGCGAGGCCCAGACCATCTACTATGGCATCGCCGACCCGGCCGCGGCCCGGGTCATCGCCCTGCTCTGCGACATCTATCGCGACAAACCGGAGGCATCGAATTCATGACCTATTTCCACGCCCGCACCATCGAGGGCGACTTCGACGCCGTCCTCGACCGCACCCGCGCCGCCCTGCAGAAGCACGGCTTCGGCGTCCTCACCGAAATCGACGTCCAGGCCACGCTGAAGGCCAAGATCGGCGAGGACTTCCGCCCCTACCGCATCCTCGGGGCCTGCAATCCCGTCATGGCCCATGAGGCCCTGATGATGGAGCCTCACGTCGGCGTCATGCTGCCGTGCAACGTGGTGGTTCAACAGTCAGACGGGTGTGTGGAGGTCTTCGCCATCGAGCCCGCCGCCTCCATGCGCGCCATCGAAAACCCGGCGCTTCTCGCCCATGCCGGGACGGTGGGCGAACGCCTGAAGGCCGCCGTCGACGACGTCTGACGGCCGGCCCCGTCAGCGCGCCTCGCGACCGCCTCTTCAGGGCGACGCCGGTGGGAAAGCGCGGCGCGAGGTCGTAGTCTGCGTCCGGGAATCGCGGCGACACGCGATCAGGGGAAACAGGCATGGCCCGCAAGCCGACGACATCCGCCACGCCGAAGAAACCCGCGCCCCGGACCGCCAGGATCGCGCCTGGCGTCGCCGTCGAGGCCGCGCCGCCGACCCCGGCGAAGAAGAAGCCGATCTGGACCCACCTCTATTTCCAGGTCCTGGTCGCCATCAGTCTCGGCGCCCTGATCGGCCACTTCTGGCCCGTCTTCGGCGAGAGCCTGAAGCCGCTCGGCGACGCCTTCATCCGCCTGGTCAAGATGATCATCGCCCCGGTGATCTTCCTGACCGTGGCCACCGGCATCGCCCACCTGCGCGACCTCGGCCGGCTGGGCAAGGTGGTGGGCAAGGCCTTCGCCTATTTCCTGACCTTCTCCACCCTGGCCCTGATCATCGGCCTGATCGTCGCCAATGTGGTGCAGCCGGGGGCGGGGATGAACGTCGATCCGGCCACGCTCGATCCGGGCGCCGTGACCACCTATGTCCAGAAGGCGCACGACACCGACATCGTCGCCTTCCTGATCAACATCATCCCCGAGACCGTGGTCGGCGCCTTCGCCGGCGGCGACATCCTGCAGGTGCTGTTCTTCGCCATCCTGTTCGGCATTTCGCTGGCGATCATCGGCGACCGCGCCCAGCCCGTCCTGACCCTGCTGGAGAGCGTGTCCGAGGCCTTCTTCAAACTGGTAGCCATCCTGATGAAGGCGGCGCCGATCGGGGCCTTCGGGGCCTTCGCCTTCACCATCGGCCGCTACGGCATAGAGTCGGTGATCAGCCTCGCCGCCCTGGTCGCCACCTTCTACCTGACCTCCGCCTTCTTCGTGATCGTGGTCCTGGGGGCCGTGGCCCGGTTCAACGGCTTCTCGATCTTCAGGCTGATCCGCTATCTCAAGGAAGAGCTGCTGCTGGTCCTCGGCACCTCGTCGTCCGAGGCGGCCCTGCCCAGCCTGATCGAGAAGATGGGCCGCGCCGGCTGCGACAAGTCGGTGGTCGGCCTGGTCGTGCCCACCGGCTATTCGTTCAATCTGGACGGCACCAACATCTACATGACCCTGGCGGCCCTGTTCATCGCCCAGGCCTGCGGCGTCGAGCTGTCTCTGGGCGAACAGCTGCTGCTGCTGGCGGTGGCCATGCTCAGCTCCAAGGGCGCGGCGGGCGTCACCGGCGCCGGCTTCATCACCCTGGCCGCCACCCTCGCGGTGGTGCCAAGCGTGCCCGTCGCCGGCATGGCCCTGATCCTCGGCGTCGACCGGTTCATGAGCGAGTGCCGGGCCCTGACCAACTTCATCGGCAACGCCGTGGCTACCATCGTGGTGGCGAAATGGGAGAACGGACTGGATCGCGAGGCCTTGAACATGGCGCTGTCGGGCGCGCCCGGCCCGGTCGCGGCGGGCGCCGTGCAGGCGGACGAGGACTAGCCCCGCGCGGCGCGCTCGATCTCCGCGACGTTCAGCCGTTTCATGGTCATCATGGCCTCGAACACCCGCTTGCGGACGCCCGCGTCCGGATCGGCCAGATATCGGTTCATCGCATAGGGCACGACCTGCCACGACAGGCCGTAGCGGTCTTTCACCCAGCCGCACTGCTCGGCCTCGGGCACGGCGGACAGGGCCTCGGTCAGGCGATCCACCTCCGCCTGGTCCTCGCAGTCAATCTGCAGCGAGATGGCTTCGGTGAAGCTGAAATGCGGCCCGCCATTCAGGGCGGTGTAGCGATGGCCGGCGAGGGTGAACTCGACCAGCAGGACGTCGCCGGCCTTGCCGCTCGGATAATCACCCGGCGAGGTGATGACGGCGTCGATCCGGGAATCCGGGAACAGCGAAACGTAAAACCCGGCGGCCTCCTCGGCTTGCTTGTCGAACCAGAGACAGGGGATCAGCTTCTGGCGCGGGGGCAGGGCGGACATGGCGCGTCTCCTTAATGCTGGAGACGGATAATATTAAACTTACGGGTTAAATGCAAACGCGGACGCGTGGCTTGCTGTTCCCGGCGGGGCTGGGCAGACAGGCGCCATGACCCCGACTCTCTACGGAATCCCCAACTGCGACACGGTCAAGAAGGCCCGGACCTGGCTGGACCAGCACGGCGTGGGCTTTGATTTCCACGACTACAAGAAGGCCGGAATCGACCGCCCGCGGCTGGAGGCCTGGGTCGCGGCGCACGGCTGGGAGACCGTGCTGAACCGCGCCGGCACGACCTTCCGGGCCCTGCCGGACGCCGACAAGACCGGTCTCGACGCGGCGAAGGCCATCGACCTGATGCTGGCCCAGCCGTCGATGATCAAACGCCCGGTGCTGGATCTGGGCGACCGGACCCTGGTCGGGTTCAAGCCCGACGCCTGGGCCGCGATCCTGACCTAGGTTGAGGCTCCGTCTGGTCCCTTGCCCCGGCGAGTGCTGGTTCATCACAAAGGACACAAAGGAAATCACGAAGGACACAACGGGTCCTGAGTGGATGACAGAGCCGGACCCGTCGTCAGCGCGATGAGCAGACTCCGGCTCACGCCTGAGCCTTGATTAAATCAAATGCGGCGAACGCCGCGATCACGAGACGCGCGGAAGAAGGCGCCAACCTCGACGCGGCCCCGGTCCCGTCGTGTCCTTTGTGAGTTCCTTGGTGATGAACCTTCCAGCCGCAGCGCCTTCCCCGAAGGGTGCCGTCTAACGGACGAGGGCGAACGACGCCGGTTCGCCGCTCTGGGCGTCGGCGCTCAGCCACACGTCGAACAGCCCCGGCTCCACGGTCGGCCGCAGGTCGGGGCCGAGGAACGACAGCTCGGCGAACGTCAGCGGCATCGCGGCCTCGACCGACCCGCCCGCCGGCACGGTGACGCGGCGGAATCCCTTCAGCAGCCGCACCGGCTGGGTGATCGAGGCGGTCCTGTCGCGGATGTACAGCTGGACCACCTCGGAAACCGCGCGGGACCCGGCGTTGGTCAGGGTGACGGCGACCGTGATCTCGCCGTTCCACGCCATCGTCGGCGCCGACAGGCGGACGGGCGAGTAGTCGACGGCCCCGTAGGTCAGGCCGTGGCCGAACGGGTACAGCGCCAGATGCGGAACCTCGCGGAATTTCGAGGTGAACTCCGTGTCCGTCGGCTTCGACGGCCGGCCCGTGGCCTTGTGCGCATAGTAGAAGGGCGACTGGCCCGAGCGGTGCGGGAAGCTGACCGGCAGGCGGCCGGTCGGGGCGTGGTCCCCGAACAGGATGTCGGCGACGGAATTGCCGGTCTCCGAGCCCAGGAACCAGGTCACCAGAATGGCCGGGGCGTCCTTGACCGCCCCCGCCAGCTCCATGCCCCGGCCGTTGCGCAGCAGAACCACCACAGGCTTGCCGGTGGCCGCCACGGCCTCGGCCAGCGCCAGTTGCGGCGCGGGAATGCCGATGTCGACGCGTGACTGGGATTCGGCCGACATCTGGGTGGACTCGCCGATCGCCAGCAGCACCACATCCGCCTGGCCCGCCGCGATCACGGCGGCCTCGATCCCGCCGGCCAGCGGCGCCTCGACGTCCGATCCCTTGACCACCGTCAGGCTGGAGCCTTCGCCCAGCTGGGCGCGCAGGCCCTGTTCCAGCGACACGGCCAGCTTCGGATCCTTGAAGATGGACCACGGGCCGAACAGGTCGGTCGTATCCGCCCCGAACGGCCCGATCAGGGCGTAGCGTTTGCCCGCCCTGGCCAGGGGCAGCAGGCCGCCGTCATTCTTCAGCATCACGATCGACTTGCGCCCGGCCTCGCGGGCGAGGGCCAGATGCTCGCGGCTGCCATGGACCCGGCGCTCCACGCGCACGTCCGAACCCCGGTACGGGGTCTCGAACAGGCCCAGCGCGGCCTTGGTCATCAGCACCCGCCGCACGGCCTCGTCCACGCGCGCCACCGGCACGTCGCCGGACTGCACCAGCTCGGGGATGTGCTTGAGGTACAGCCCGCTCTTCATCGACATGTCGACGCCGGCCATCAGGGCCAGCCGCGCCGCGTCGCGGCCGTCGGCGGCGTAGCCGTGGGCGATCAGCTCCTGTTCGGAGGTGTAGTCCGAGACCACGAAGCCGGCGAAGCCCCATTCACCGCGCAGGATGTCGGTCAGCAGCCATCGGTTGCCGCTGGCCGGCACGCCGTTCAGGTCGTTGAAGGCGCTCATCGTCGACAGGGCGCCGGCGTCGAAGGCGGCCTTGAACGGCGGCAGATAGACCGAGCGCAGCTCCAGCTCGCTCATGTCGGTCGAATTGTAGTCCATGCCGGCCTCGGCCGCGCCGTAGGCGGCGAAATGCTTGGGACAGGCCAGCAGCGACGACCAGGCCTTCAGATCGTCGCCCTGGAAGCCCCGCGTGCGCGCCGCGGCGAACAGATTGCCCAGCAGGACGTCCTCGCCCGCCCCCTCGACCACCCGGCCCCAGCGCTGGTCGCGGCCGACGTCGACCATGGGCGCATAGGTCTGGTGCACGCCCGCGGCCCCGCCCTCGACGGCGGCGGCCCGCGCCGTGCGCCGGGCCAGGTCCGTATCCCAGCTGGCGGTTTCGCCCAGCGGCACGGGGAAGGTGGTGCGCAGGCCGTGGACGATGTCGGCGGCGAACAGCAGGGGAATGCCCAGCCGGCTGTCCCGCACGGCCATGTCCTGCACCATCCGCGTGGCCTCGGCCCCCACGCCGTTGAACAGGGCGCCGATCCGGCCGGCGCGGATGTCGGCGGCGGTGGACGCCTGGTCCGGATTGAAGTCGCCCGGGTTCACGCCCTCGGGCCGCCAGCGGAAGGGGTCGTTCAGCAGGTTCAGCTGTCCGGCCTTCTCCTCGATGGTCATGCGGGCGATCAGACCGTTGACCCGGTCCAGGTTCGAGGCCGCCTGCGCCGAGGCGATCCGCGGCGCCATCACCATGCCGGCGGCCAGGGCGCCTCCGGCCAGAAGGGCGCGGCGGGTCGGGGCGGGAAGGGGGGAATGACGCATTGTAACCGGTTCCGCTGACTGGGCGGCCAGACCTAAAGGCCGGGGCCGGCCCCGCCTAGCCCGGCGCGATCACAAGCGGTTGCGATCAACCCTCGACGTCGACCTCGGGCCGGTCGTGGCCGTCGGCCCGTTCGGTGATCCAGCGGCCCGAGGCGTCGGCGTATTCGATCAGGGCGTCCTCGTCCGGCACCTTCTGCTCGCGCGCCACGGCGACGGCGGCCGCGCGCGCGGAATCGTGCGTCGGATAGGTCTCGGAATAGGTTCCGCCCGACTGATAGGCCCAGCCTCCGTCGTGCTCGACGATGCGATAGGTGATCTGGACCATGGGGGGCTCCTGTGCGGATTGAGTGTCCGCCAGCGAACGCAAGGCCGCAAGATGGGTTGCGATGACCGCCCCGGTTTAGGCTCCAGAAAAATCCGCGAGACCGCATCCGCTGGCGCGGTCGGCGACGACTACCCTATGAAAGCGCGGGCGCTGCGTCCGGCGCATGAGGGGTGAGGATCATGGAAGACCTGTTCCGTTCTTACTGGTGGCTGCTGTTCCCGCTGGCCTGGTTCGTGTTCGGCGGCTTCACCAGCCTGCTCAACTACCGTCGGCAAAGGGATGCGCTGAAGCTGATCCAGACCTATGCCGAAAAGGGCCAGGAGCCGCCCGCCGCCCTTCTCGCCCTGCTCGACAAACCCATCGACGGCAGCGGCGTGTGGGAGTCGCCCAACGACCGCTATGGCCGTCCCGGCGACGGCGCCTGGTTCTCCGTGGTGCTCTTCGGAATCATGGCGGCCGGCTTCGCCTACGCCAGCTGGACCGACATCTACGGCGCCGGCGAGGCCTTTATGATCGTCAGCTTCGTGCTCGGGGCCCTCTGCCTCGCCTCCCTGGTCTCGGCCCTGCGCAGCGGCGGACGCGGTCCGCGGGCCTGATGCGGCCCGGGACGGCGCGCCATGGGGGGATTTCACAGCGACGCCGAGCTGGTGAGCCGGGCGCTCGCCGGCTCGGACGCGGCCTTTTCGCGACTGGTCGAACGGCATCAGGCGGCCGTGCGCGGCTTTCTGCGCCGGGCCCTGGGCGGGGGCTGGGCCGAGGCGGACGACGTGGCCCAGGACGCCTTCCTCGCCGCCTGGCGCTCGCTGCGCTCGCTCAGGGACCCGAGCGGCGTCCGCGCCTGGCTGTGCGGCATCGCCTGGCGCAAGGCCCGGGACCGGATCCGCGCCTCCCGGCGGGGCGCGGCGCGCGACGGCGTCTGGCTGGAGACGATCGATACGCCCGCGGGCGTGTCGCACGAGGATCGGCTGTCGATGGCCGCCGCCATGGCCGAACTGCCGGCGGACGTCCGCGCCTGCGTCGCCCTGTGTCTCGCCGACGGCTGGTCGCACGGCGAGGCGTCGGTCGCCCTGGGCTTGCCTCTCGGCACCGTGAAGTCGCATGTTGCCCGGGGACGGGCGCGGCTTCTGAAAGCGCTCGGAGGAACCGATGACGCCTGACCAGAAACTCCAGGCCCTGTTCGCCGCCGAAACGCCCCCGGCGCGCGACTACGCCTTCCAGGCGCGGCTGGCGCAGCGGATCGCCCTGCGCCGGGCGTGGATGACCGTCGCGGCCCTCATCCCCTGGGGCGTCGCCGCGATCGCCGTCCTGTGGGCCCTGAGGCCTGTCGTCGGTCCCTTGACGGAAGACATCGGCGCCCTGATCCCCGCCGCCGCCATGCTGGCGGGCGTGGCGGTCAGCGCCGTCGCGGCCCTGTCTCTGGCGCGCCGGTTCAGCGCAGCCTGAGGGTCGCCGCCACGCCGAAATGATCCGAGGGATACTCTCCGCCCGTCGGCCCGGTTCCGATCACCGCCGCGCTCGCCGGCGCGAACCGGGCGGCCTCGGCGAAGATGTGGTCGATGACCCGCGGCGGATGGTTCTTCGCCGGGTTCAGCGTCGTGGCGGCCGTCCCGGGGGGCAGGGCGCTGAAGAACCGCTCGCCGGTCAGCGCCGCCAGCCCGGCGTCCTCCTGCACCGCGTTGAAGTCGCCCGTGACGATCAGCGGCGTCCCGTCCTTCGGCGCCCAGGCCATCAGATCGACCAGCTGGCGGGCCCGCACGGCCTGGGCGTCGGCCTGCCAGGCCAGATGGGTGTTGACGATGTCGACCCTGCGGCCTTCCACCGCCACCCGCGCCCGGACGGCGGTGCGATAATCGTCCAGCGGCTCCAGCTTCCTCCAGTCATGCGCCAGCACCGGCAGGCGGCTCAGGATCGCATTGCCATACCGTCGCGGCGCCCCCTCCGCGTCGGTCGAGACGAAATGCATCTCATAGCCGCCCAGGGCGTCCGCGATCGTCCGCGCCTGGTTCGGCAGGCCGACGGCGGCGTCCTCCAGCACCTCCTGCAGGGCGATCACGTCCGGATCCACGGCCCGCATCGCGGCGATCAGCAGGGGCAGTCGCGCGGGCCAGTCGCCCTGGTTGTGCCAGATATTGAACGTCACCAGCGTCAGCGACGGCCCGGCGGCGTCGGTCGCCACGCCCGTCCCGGCCGCGCAGGCGGTCAGCGGCGCGGCGGCCAGGCCGGCCAGAAGGAGTCGGCGGTCGATCATCGGCGTGTCTCCGGTCCGTCCAGACGAATGGGGTCGTTGCGCCTTACGAAAGTTTCACCTCGCCGTCCGCATCCATGCGGTCGCTTCACAGCCTCTTGTCGTCAGAAGGCCGAAGCATCACGCTCCCGGTCTGACCAAAAGAGGGGATACCCGCATGGAAGACTTCATCCCGCTGTTCGCGATCTTCGCGGTCTTCGGCACCATCACGGCCATCGTCGTCGGCCCCACCTGGCTCAAGTCCCGCGAACGCCGGGAAATGCAGGCGACGGTGCGTCACGCGATCGACAAGGGGCAGGAACTGCCGCCTGAAATCATCACCGCCCTGAGCAGCGAGGCCGCCCGCAAGCTGCCGTCGCGGACCCGCGACATCCGCCGCGGCATCATCTGGCTGGCGGTCGGCGTCGGCATCGCCGCCTTCGGCCTGATCAACGACATGCCCTGGCACGGCGGGGACGACTGGGGCGGCAACGTCGGCGACGGCCTGCTGGGCATCGCGGCCATTCCCGTCACCATCGGCCTGGCGTTCCTGGTCCTGAGCTTCTTCAACCCGAACAAGGACTGAGCCGGGTCGGACAGGGGGACTGATCATGACCCAACCTCTGATCGACCGGCACGACGTCGAGCTCGCCGCCCTCGCGGCGGCGGGCGGACGGCGGGAGTTCGGCGAACTGGTGCGCCGCCACGGCTCGGCGGTGCGCGGCCTGCTGCGGCGGATGGGGGCCCAGGCCTCGCTCGCCGACGACATCGCCCAGGACGCCTTCATCCAGGCGTTCGAGCGGTGCGCGGAGTTTCGCGGCGAGGGCACCTTCGCCGCCTGGGTCAAGCGGATCGCGGCGCGCCTTTACATCAAGCGCGTCGCCAAGGAAGCCCGCTACATTGCTGAAGTTGAACAGGAAGATATCGCGCCCGTCGCCGATCAGGCGGGCCTGATGGACCTCGACGAAGCCCTCAAGGGCCTCAGCGAGCCTGAACGCCTCTGTGTTTCCCTTTGTCACGGGGCCGGCATGGCGCATCCCGAGATCGCCGCCGCCCTGAATTTGCCACTCGGCACGGTGAAGTCTCATGTCAAACGTGGTCTGGATAAACTCCGCGCGCGGCTACAACCGCAATCCGCGCGGTCCGTGGGAGGAACGCAGCATGTCGGCTGACGAGTTCGATCCCGATATCGAGCGCCTGTTCGCGCGCACCCCGCACCTGCCCGACGCGGCCCTGTTCACCGCCCGGGTCGAGCAACGCCTGCAGAAGGGCTCCCATGTTCGCTTCGTCGCCCTTGGCCTCGCCGGCGTCGTCGGCGGCGTCGTGGCGGTCCGCGAGACCATGAGCGTGAACCTGGGCCTCAGCGGCGGGAGCGACGGCGTCGTCGCCGGCGACGCCCTGGGTCAGGGCATTCGCTCGACCTCGCTCGGGGTTCAAAGCACGGTTCAGGGCGGCCTTGACCAGTTCGGCCTCGGCCATCTGGAACTGGGCTCCATGGGCGGCATGCAGCTGTTCTGGATCGTCGCGGGCGCCCTGATCGCCCTCGCCGCCGCCGGCGTGATGAAGCTGTCGCAGGAAATCTGACCCGGCGTCCGTCATCTCCCGGGATGATGGGCCAAGGGATGACGGGGGCGAGCCCCGTCGCTATCTAGGTCTCCGAACAGGAGGACCGCCATGTCCAGCCAGAAGCAGGAAACCGTCCGCCGCCTCGCCGCGCCCGACATCCGCAACCGCAAGGGCGGCGAGCCCATCGTCTGCCTGACCGCCTATGACGCTCCCACCGCCGCCCTGCTGGACGATCATTGCGATCTTCTGCTCGTCGGCGACAGCGTCGGCATGGTGGTGCACGGCCTGCCCAACACCGTCGGCGTCACCCTGGAGATGATGATTCTCCACGGCCAGGCCGTCATGCGCGGCTCAAGGAAGGCCATGGTGGTCGTCGACATGCCGTTCGGCAGCTACGAGGGCGGCAAGGAGCTGGCCTACGAAAACTGCGCCCGCGTCATGAAGGAGACGGGCGCCCAGGGCGTGAAGCTGGAGAGCGGCCCCACGGTCGCGGAAACCATCGCCTATCTGGTCCAGCGCGGCATCCCGGTCATGGGCCACGTCGGCCTGCGGCCCCAGGCCGTGCTGACGGACGGGGCCTTCAAGGCCAAGGGCCGGACCGACGAGGAACGGCTTCGCGTCATGTCGGAAGCCGAGGCCACCGCTGACGCCGGGGCCTTTTCCATCGTCATTGAGGGCGTGGCCGAGGGCCTGGCCCGCGACATCACCGCCGCCGTCGACAAGCCGACCATCGGCATCGGCGCCTCGTCCGCCTGCGACGGCCAGATCCTGGTCACCCCGGACATGCTGGGCCTGTTCGACTGGACGCCGAAATTCGTCCGCCGCTACGCCGATATGCGCGGCGAGATCGACCGCGCCGTGGCCGCCTACGCCGCCGACGTGAAAGCCCGCCGTTTTCCTGCCGAAGTCGAGACCTACTTCTCGAAAAAGCCCGTTACGCCCTAAGGGCTGCGTTGCGGCGGGCAGGCTGACCCTCTAGGGTCCGGCCGGATTGAATTTCAGCGGCCTGAGCGCCGTTTTCTGGGGGCGACGTATCCGTGGTTGATGTCTTCGAGCAGGTCGAGGAGGAGCTCCGCTCCGACCGCTACAAGCGGCTGGCCCGCACCTGGCTGCCGGTCGCCGGCGGCGTGCTTCTGATCGCCCTGATCGCCGCCCTGGCCTTCTGGGGCTGGGACAGTCTTCAGACGTCAAAGGCCGACAAGGCCTCGATCGCCTTCGACCGCGGCATGCAATCGATGCAGGCGAACAACCCGGTCGGCGCCGACGCCGCCTTCACCCAGGCGGCCAGGGAGGGCAACGGCGCCTACAAGGCCCTGGCCCTGATGCAGCGCGCCGGCATCGCGGTCGACGCCAACCGCATTCCGGACGCCATCCGCCATTTTGACGAGGCGGCCAAGGCCTCGCGCGATCCGCTTCTGTCCGACGCGGCGGCCCTCAAGGCCGCATGGCTGGCCATGGACAGCGAAACCCTGGCCCAGATCGAGGCCCGCCTCGCGCCGATCGCGAAGGATGGCCGTCCGTACAGCCCCTTCGCGCTCGAGGCCCTGGCCATGGCGCGGCTCCAGAACGGCCAGGTCGCGCCGGCGCGTGAGGCGCTGGTGCTGCTCAAGAACGGCCTGGATACGCCCGACATCATCAGCCAGCGCGCCGACCTGACCATCGCCGCCATCGACTCCGGCGCCGCGGCCGGCCTGTCGGCCATCGTTCGCGCCCAGGCGGCTCTTCCCGTGGCCCCTCCGGCCGGTGCGGCTCCCGCCGCCGGCCCCGCCGCGCCGACTCCCGCCGCGCCCGCATCCGCTCCGGCCCGCCCGTGATCCCCGTTTCCAGGACGTCCGCCATGAATCGCGTGCTTAAAATCGCTCTGCTGGGCGGTGTGGCCGTCTCCCTCGCTTCGTGCGGCACGGTGCGCAACGCCCTGCCGTTCGGTCTGGGCGGCTCGAAGGAGCCCCAGGCCACGGCCTCGGCGGGGCAGCGGATCTCGGTCCTGGAGTTCGAACAGCAGCTGGCGCCGTCCGCCGCCCTGTCCGGCCGCGACTTCTTCCTCCCGGGGCCCCAGGCCGCCACGGCCTGGACCCAGCCCGGCGGAAACGCCGAGAATTCGGTTGAGCATGTCATCGCCGCGCCCGAGTTCGCCGTCGCCTGGCGGCGCGGTGTCGGCGCGGGCTCGTCACGCACGCGTCAGGTCATGGCTCCGGTCGTGGCCGACAACGGCCGCGTCTTCGTTCTGGACGGCGAATCCTTGGTGTCGGCCCTCGACTCCGGCACCGGCGCCCAGGCCTGGAAGGTCAACATCAAGCCCGACGAACGCGAAGGCGGCAGCCGCGGCTTCCTCGGCTTCGGCGGCACGGGCGGAACGACCGGCGGCGGCTTCGGCGGCGGGGTCGCCGTGGGCGGCGGCAAGGTCTTCGTCTCGTCCGGCTATCGCACCATGACGGCCCTGGACCAGGCCACGGGGGCCGTCCTGTGGACCACGCCCGTCGATGTGCCGATCCACGGCGCCCCGACCGTCGCGGGCGGCCGGGTGTTCGTGGTCGATGTCGAGAACCAGATCCAGGCCTTCGACACCACGACCGGCGCCCAGGTCTGGTCCTATCGCGGCATTCCCGAACCGGCCCGTATCATGCGCGCCTCCAGCCCGGCGGTCACCGGCGACACCGTGATCGCGCCCTTCTCGTCGGGCGAGATCGTGGCCCTGCGGGCCTCGACCGGTCAGGCCGTGTGGCAGCAGGTGCTGTCGCGCACCAGCCGCACCAGCGCCCTGTCCGAAATCCGCGACATCGTCGGCCGTCCCGTCATCAGCCGCGGCACGGTCTACGCCGTCAGCCACTCGGGTCTGCTGCAGGCGATGGACATTCGGTCCGGCCAGCCCAAATGGGCGCCCCTGCCGATCGCCGGCGTCAATGCGCCCCTGCCGGTCGGCGACGTCATCTATGTCGTGTCCAAGGACGGCGAACTGACCGTCATCAACCGCGAGACGGGCCAGATCTACTGGAGCCGCGACCTCAACGAGGGCCGCGTGCGTCAGGAAGGCGGCTATTTCGGTTTCTTCGACCGCACGGTGCGGCCGGAATGGTCGGGACCGCTGCTGGCCTCGAACCGTCTGGTCCTGACCAATTCGGACGGCGAGCTCGTCGCCTTCGACCCGAAGACCGGCGTCCAGACCGCCTCGCTCAAACTGGGCGCCGGACCGATCTATCTGGCGCCGGCCGCCTACAACGGCGCCCTGTATGTCCTCACCGACAAGGGCGACCTCGTCAGCATTCGCTGACGCTGGACCACAAACTGCGTTAGAAGGCCGACATGGCTCTCAAAGTCGCCATCGTCGGCCGCCCCAACGTGGGCAAGTCGACACTGTTCAATCGTCTCGTCGGCAAGCGCCTCGCGCTCGTCGACGACCGCCCGGGCGTGACCCGCGACCGTCGCTACGCCGACGGCAACATCGGCGACATGGACCTGACGCTGATCGACACGGCCGGCTATGAGGACATCAGCGACGAGAGCCTCGAGTCGCGCATGCGCGAGCAGACCGAGGCCGCCATCGAGGACGCCGATCTGCTGCTGTTCATGATGGACGCCCGCGAGGGCGTGACCTCGCTGGACCAGATCTTCGCCGACCGCCTGCGCAAACAGCACAAGCCCGTCATCCTGCTGGCCAACAAGTCCGAGAGCCGCGAGAGCGGCGGCGGCATCGGCGAGTCCTGGTCGCTCGGCTTCGGCGAGCCCGTCGCCATCTCGGCCGAGCACGGCGAGGGCATGGCCGACCTCTACGCCGCCATCGTCGCCGCCAGCGCCGACATCTTCATCGAAGAGGTCGACGAGCCCGACAAGCCGATCCGCATCGCCATCATCGGCCGTCCCAACGCCGGCAAGTCGACCCTGATCAACCGCCTGATCGGCGAGGACCGCATGCTGACCGGCCCCGAGGCCGGCATCACCCGCGACTCCATCTCGGTCGACTGGGAATACGAGGGCCAGAACATCCGCCTGGTCGACACCGCCGGCATGCGCCGCAAGGCCCGGGTGCAGGAAAAGCTGGAAAAGCTGTCGGTCGCCGACACCATCCGCGCCATCACCTTCGCCGAGGTGGTCGTGCTGGTCATGGACAAGGACGACGCCTTCGACACCCAGGACCTGCAGCTGGCCGATCTGGTCGAGCGCGAGGGCAGGGCGCTCGTCTATGTCGCCGCCAAATGGGACCTCGAGACCGAGCCCCAGGCCAAGCTCGCCAAATTGACCCAGATGGCCGAGGACAAGCTGCCCCAGCTCAAGGGCTCGCCCTTCGTCGCCCTGTCGTCGCACAGCGGCCGCGGCGTCGAACGGCTGATGCCGGCCGTGCTTCAGGCCCACGCCACCTGGTCGGTCAAGGTCAAGACCAAGGACCTCAACACCTGGCTGGCCCTGGCGACCCAGAGGCATCCGCCCCCCGCCGTCGACGGCAAGCGGATCAAGCCCAAATACATGGCCCAGACCAAGGCCCGGCCGCCCACCTTCGTGCTGATGGCCAGCCGCGCCGAGTCCATGCCCGAGCAGTACAAGCGCTATCTGGTCAACAACCTGCGCGAGTCGTTCGACCTGCCGGGCACGCCGATCCGCCTGCTGGTCAAGTCGGGCAGCGAGAACCCCTATGCGCCGGGCGGCTCCAAATCGGGCCCCGAACGCTACAAGGGCGACGCCAAGACCGCGCCGCGCAAGGTCATCAAGAAGGCCGAGCGCGCCGAGATGCTGTCCAACCTGCCCGGCAAGGCGCTGGAGCAGAAGAAGGCCGGCAAGACCAAGCTCAAGCCGCTGGCCGGCCTCAAGGCCAGCGCCAACAAGAAGGCCGGCTCCTCGGTGGCCGTCCAGAAGGGCGCCCGCGGCGGGGCCCGTCAGGTCTCGCGCTCGGGCCGCGTGCGGACGGGACAGAAGCATTTGCCGAAGAAGTAGGCTGGCTCTGAGTTCACCTCTCCATTCGCGTAGGCGAATGGGGAGGACAGACCGCGTCAGCGGTCAGGAGGGGGCGACTCGACGGTTCCGGCGAGCCGCGAAATACTGCTCACATGCCCGACGGTCTCAGCTACACGCGCGCCAAAGCCTTCCGTCGCCAGATGACGCCCCCAGAAGCGCGGTTATGGAGTTGCCTGCGCGCCGGCCGCTTCCGTAGCTTGAAGTTTCGGCGTCAGCATCCCGTCGGCCCCTACATTCTGGACTTTTACTGCGCTGAAGCCCGGCTGGCGGTTGAGGTTGACGGCATGACCCATGACCATCCCGATCGCATCGCTCATGATCGTCGGAGAACGGCGTGGCTCAGCACCAAGGGAATCAAGGTCATTCGATTACGCGCGACGGACGTAAGGGACGAACTGGAGGGCGTCCTCGGATTCCTGCTGATCGCTGTGCGTGAAAGGCGTGATGAGGGCTGACACCGCGTCGCCCCCTCCTGGCGCGTGCCGCGCCTGTCCTCCCCATTCGCCTCCGCGAATGGGGAGGTGAACCTTGGCCGCCTAGATCAGGGCCTGGACCGACGGACCTTCGCTCCATTCGCTGAACTTGACCTCCAGCGCCGGCTCCAGATCGCCGCGCGCCAGCTCGACCATCAGCGGGCCGATGGCCGAGGGATGGGTGACGTCATCCGGATCCTCGCCCGGATAGGCCTGGGCCCGCATCGCCGTCCGCATCCGGCCCGGATCGACGATCGCCACCCGCACCGGCGTCGACTCGATCTCGTCGGCCCAGCATTTGACCAGGGCCTCGGCCCCGGCCTTGGACGCCGCATAGGCCCCCCAGAAGGCCTTGGGCGCGCTGGCCACGCTGGTGGTCAGATAGATCGCCCGCCCTGCGTCCGACGCCTTCAGCAACGGCTCCAGCGAGCGGATCAACCGATAGACGGCGGTGAAATTGGTCTTCTCGACCTTGGCCCAGACGCGCGGGTCGGCGTGGCTGACCGGCGTCAGGCCCGAGGCCCCCATGGTCGCCGCCGCCTGCACCCAGACATCCAGCCGTCCGAACCGCTCATAGATCGCCCCGCCCAGCCGGTCGATGGCCCCGCCGTCGACCAGATCGAACGGGATCAGCGTCGCGTGCTTGCCGGTGGCCGCGTAAATGGCGTCGTCCAGTTCCTCCAGCCCGCCCTGGGTCCGCGCCGTGGCGATCACATGCGCGCCCGCCTTCGCCAGCGCCAGGGCGGTCTCATAGCCGATGCCGCGCGAGGCCCCGACGACGAGGGCGATGCGGTCTTTGAGGGGAAGGGTATCGGAATGAGGGGTCATGGATTATCTTGGGATGGTCGGAACTGGC
This sequence comes from Brevundimonas sp., assembly GCF_041648615.1. GTDB lineage: Bacteria > Pseudomonadota > Alphaproteobacteria > Caulobacterales > Caulobacteraceae > Brevundimonas. Next base: position 66,583 of record NZ_JBAZOS010000004.1, on the reverse strand, counting down.
CTTCTAGCGGAGCAACGCGATGAGTGCAGAAGAAAAGCTGACGCTGACGTTGCCGGCCGAGCTTCTGGAGGCCCTGGCTTATCTGTCAGAGCAGTCTGGCCGCTCGGTGGAGACGATCGCCGCCCAAGCCTTGCATCGTTTCGTCGACCTTGAGATCCCCATTTTCGAGCAGATCGAAGAGGGACTGGATGATATCGCCGCCGGGCGCGTCGTGAGCCATGAAGACGCAATGGCTGAAATAAGGGCGCATATCGACGCTCGAAAGAACGCCGAAGCGGCGTGACACGGGTCATCTGGTCAGCCGGCGCCCGGGCCGAGCTGAAGAAGGCCTATGACTATATCGCCGTGGAAAACCCGGCCGCGGCCGAACGGACGGTAGCCCGGATCGAAGCGGCCGCCGAGTTCGTCGCTCGCCGAAACATCGGCCGTATCGGACGGCGTCGCGGCACGTTCGAGAAATCGGTGATCGGAACCCGATATATCCTGATCTACACGCGGGACGAGGGGCTGGGAGAAACCCGGATCGTTACCGTCCTGCACTCGTCAAGGGACTATGGACGCTAGAACCCCGGCGCGGGCTGCCACAGGCTGAAACTGACGCCCTGGTCGTCGCTGACCACGGCCGAACGCCCGGTCGAGCCGTCCGCGGGGACCGCCGCCCGGCCGCCCAGCTCGGTCACCCGCCGGCAGGCGGCGTCGATGTCGTCAACGCGGAAATACAGGTGCGGAAACCGGCCGGCCCGCTCCACCTTGGTGAAGCCGAACGCCGGATCGCTGCCGGCGACATGGGCGTAGGTGGGCCCGGACGCCGACTCGTCGAACCGCCAGCCGAACAGGGCCGAATAGAAGGCGCGCGCCTGGTCGACGTCGAGGGTGTCGATGGTGAAATAGCCGAGCTGAACCATGCGACGCCTCTGAAGGAACGGATTGAGCCTTAAGCGCTGACCAGCAGGGAAAGTTGCCGCGCCGCCACCTCGCGCCCGCCTTCCTCGATCTCGCGATCCAGCAGACGGGTCGGGTATTCGCCGGTGAAATAGTGGTCGGTGAACTGCGGATTGTGCGGATCGCGCGGTCCGGCCTCCATGGCGTCGTACAGGCCGTCGACCGACAGGAAGCCCAGGGAGTCGACCTCGAGGAAGGCCTTCATCTCCTCCAGCGTCTTGTTGGCGGCGATCAGCTGGTCCCGCTCGGGCATGTCGATGCCGTAGAAGTCCGGCCACAGGATCGGCGGGCTGGCCGAGCGCAGGTGCACCTCGGTCGCGCCTGCGGCCCGCACGGCCCGCACCAGCTTCACCGACGTCGTGCCGCGCACGATGGAATCGTCGATCAGCACCACCCGCTTGCCCTTCAGCACCGAGCCGTTGGGGCTGTGCTTCATCCGCACCCCCTTCTGCCGGGCGCCCTGGCTGGGCTGGATGAAGGTGCGGCCCAGATAGTGGCTGCGGATGATCCCCATCTCATAGGGAATGCCGCTCTCCTGGGCGTAGCCCAGCGCCGCCGGCACGCCGGAGTCGGGCACCGGCACCACCACATCGGCCTCGACCGCGTGCTCGCGGGCCAGCTTCATGCCCATACGCTTGCGCACGCCATAGACCGAGCGGCCGTTCACGACGCTGTCGGGGCGCGAGAAATAGACATATTCGAACAGGCAGGGCCGGGCCCCGCGGGTGGGGAAGGGCTTCAGCGACTTCAGCCCCTCGTGGTCGATCACGACCACCTCGCCATGCTCGACGTCGCGCTCGAAGGTCGCGCCTATCGTGTCCAGGGCGCAGGTCTCGGACGCCAGCACCCAGGCGTCGCCCAGCCGGCCCAGCACCAGCGGCCGGATGCCCAGCGGATCGCGCGCGCCGATCAGCTTCGAACGGGTGGCGCAGACCAGGGCGTAGCCGCCCTCGATCCGGCCGATGGCGTCGATGAAGCGGTCGACGATCTTGGCCTTCCGGCTGCGCGCGATCAGGTGAAGGATGACCTCCGAGTCCGAGGTCGACTGGAAGATCGCCCCTTCGCCGACCAGCTGGTTCCGCAGATACAGGAAATTGGTCAGATTGCCGTTGTGGGCGATGGCGATGCCGCCCTGGTCCAGATCGGCGAACATCGGCTGGATGTTGCGCAGGAAGCTGCCGCCCGCCGTCGAATAGCGGGTGTGTCCGACGGCCGCCGTGCCGGGCAGACGCTCGGGCAGGTCGGCGCCGCCGAAGGCTTCGCCGACCAGACCCATGTGGCGCTCGGTGTGGAAGCGGGTGTCATGCACGCTGGCGATGCCGCAGGCCTCCTGGCCGCGATGCTGCAGGGCGTGCAGGCCCAGGGCCACCACGGCCGAGGCCGCGTCCTTGTCAGCCCCCCAGACGCCGCAGACGCCGCATTCCAGGCGCGGACGGTCGTCGTCCGCGTCGCGATGGTGCGCCCGGTGAACGACCGGGGCGGCGATGGAATGCTCGAGGCGGCTCATCGTGGGGCTCCGATGAAGCAGGGAACGCTAGCGTGCGGCGGACGGGCGCGAAGTATTGTTTGTTTGGGGCGAGGGCAAGGCTTCTTCGTCCGAAAACCCTTTGCTCACGGACGAAGTCACCATCGGGGTGAGGGCGTCCGCGCCCCGGCCGATGCCGGGAAGCACGAACTGGATCAGCCGCGCGGCGCCCGCCGTGACCGGCCGCAGGGCCGCCTCGCTCAGCCAGCGCGGCGTTTTCTCGCCCGGCATGGCCGCGACGATGACCAGATGGATGGCTCCCAGCAGCACCAGCGACCGGGCCGCGCCGACGAAGACGCCCGCGATCCGGTCAATCCCGCCCAGCTGCGGATGGGCCTGGGCCCGCTTCGACAGGATCGAGCCGAACAGGCGGATGCCGAAATAGATGGCGAGGAAGGAAACGACGGCCGCCGCGATGGTCCCCATCCAGTCCGGATCGACCAGGGCCCGGCCCAGCGGCGCCGTCAGCGGCAGCGTCACCAGGGCGAGAAACGCCGCCAGCACGAAGCTCAGCAGGGTGATGATCTCGCGCGTCCCCCCGCGCACCCAGCCGGCCGCGGCCGAGGCGAGGATGACCAGAATGGCGATAACGTCGAAACCGGTCATGCGCGCCCGAACTGAGATCAGTCCGATCTCAATAGCGGTTTTGCGAGATTCGTTCGACCGCTTCGGTCAATCGCGTCACCGACGTCACCTTGACCCCCTTGTCCTTGACCGTGAGGGGCGGCGTCAGGGCCTGATCGAAGCCCAGCTTCTGGGCCTCGCGCAGCCGCGCCTCGGCCCGGCCCACGGCCCGCACCTCGCCCGACAGGCTGATCTCGCCGAACACGACGCAGCCCTGGGGCAGGGGGGTGTCGGTCGCCGAACTGATCAACGCCGCCGCCGCCGCCAGATCCGCCGCCGGCTCATTGATGCGCAGACCGCCGGCCACGTTCAGATAGACGTCCTGATCGCCGAAGCCGAAGCCGCACCGCGCCTCCAGCACCGCCAGAACCATGGCCAGCCGCCCGGTGTCCCAGCCCACCACGGCCCGGCGCGGCGTGCCATAGGCCGATTTCGACACCAGCGCCTGCATCTCGACCAGCACCGGCCGCGAGCCCTCGATGCCGGCGAACACCGCCGCGCCCGGGGCCCGGTCCCGACCCTCGCCGAGGAACAGGGCCGAAGGATTGGCCACCTCGCGCAGACCCGCGTCTCCCATCTCGAACACCCCGATCTCGTCGGTGGCGCCGAAGCGGTTCTTGCCGGCCCTGAGGATGCGGAACGGATAGCCGCGCTCGCCCTCGAAGCTCAGCACCGCGTCGACCATATGCTCGACCACGCGCGGGCCGGCGACCTGCCCGTCCTTGGTCACATGCCCGACCAGCACCACCGCCACCCCCTGCGACTTGGCCAGCCGCACCATCTCCCCGGCGCAGGCCCGCACCTGGGTCACCGAGCCCGGCCCCGCCTCATGGGCGTCGGACCAAAGCGTCTGGATCGAATCGACGATGACGATGTCGAACTTCTCGCGCTTCAGCGTCCCCAGAATGTCGCGCAGAGCCGTGGCCGAGGCCAGTTCGACGGGGGCCTTCTCCAGCCCCATCCGCTTCGCCCGCGCCCGGATCTGCTCGACCGCCTCCTCGCCCGAGATATAGGCCACCCGCCGCCCGGACAGGGCCGCGCGGCCGGCCACGTCCAGCAGCAGGGTCGACTTGCCGACGCCCGGATCGCCGCTCAGCAGGATCGCCGAACCGGGCACCACCCCGCCGCCGCAGACCCGGTCGAACTCGGCCACCCCGGTGATGATGCGCGGCGGCTCCGGTGTCTCGGACTGCAGTCCCTCGAACTGCACCCCGCGCCCGCGCCCGGCCGCGCTCGTCGCCGGCTTCATCGCCCCCGGCGGCGCCGCGCGGCTCTCCTCGACGATGGAGTTCCACTGCCCGCACGCCCCGCACTGGCCGGCCCACTTGCCGTGCACCGCCCCGCAGGACTGACAAACATAGATCGCACCGTCTCTCGCCATGCGTCCGGCTTACAGGAGTCGCGCGCGGCGGGGCAGGGGGCTCACGAACAGGTACGTCCGGAAATGACGTAGGCGCAGCCCCCTCCGTCTCGTCGGCTCCGCCTCCGATCCACCTCCCCATCTGCGATGGGGAGGAGACGAAATTCGCATGGTCGAGATGAGGACTCTCGCCCCCTCCAGCCCGGGACTCTCGAGACATTTTTTCGCCCATCCCGCCCCTTCATCCCGGCTCCAGTCGCCCCCCCCAAACCCCCTGCGTCCGCGTTTGACGCATCGCCATGCATACTGGATCAAATCCCCACGGGGACTGGTCTTTGACAACACCCAGCCTCGCCCGGAGCCGCCTCAGGCCCCGGCGTCCGCCTCGCGGTGATCCGGTCGTCCCGGCCCATTCGTCATGATGATTTTTAATCGTGAGAGTGGGGACTCCCGCCCCCGAAGCCGTGCGGTCGGCGGCGCACCCGTTGCCCGCCGGCCCCCGCCATGCCAGCTTCACGCCCACAGGGGAGACCATCACCAAATGCTGCACCGTCTGGCCGCCGCCATCGCACTCACGCTCGGCCTCGCCGCGCCCGCCCACGCCGACACCCTCGTCGTCACCGCCGCCCGCATGGTCGACGTCGAGCGCGGCCGCTATGTCGACAATCCCGTCGTCGTCGTCACCGACGGCCGGATCACCTCGGTCGGAAGCGCCGTCCCCGCGGGCCTGCCGGCCGACGCCCGCCGCCTCGACCTGCCGGGCCTGACCCTGCTGCCCGGCCTGATCGACATGCACGTCCACCTGGCCGGCACGCCGTACGTCTCCGGCTTCAAGGTTCTGGAATACGCCGACGACTTCGAGACGGTGCTTCAGGTCCCCAACGCCCGCGCCAATCTGATGGCCGGCTTCACCACCGTCCGCAATCTGGGCGGCCCCGACTTCGCCGACGTCGCCCTGCGTCAGGCCATCGACGCCGGCTTCATCGAGGGGCCGCGGGTCATCCCGGCGGGCGTCTCCTTCGGCGCCACCGGCGGCCATTGCGACGACACCGGCCTGCCGCGCTCCATGGCCCAGGCCAATGACTACAATGCCGACAGCGTCGACGCCGCCCGACACAGCGTCCGCGAGGTGCGCAAATACGGGGCCCAGGTGATCAAGGTCTGCGCCACCGGCGGCGTCTTCTCGCGCAACACCGAGCCGGGCCAGCAGCAGATGACCCTGGCCGAACTGACCGCCGTCGCCGACGAGGCGCATATGTGGGGTCTCAAGGTCGCGGCTCACGCCCACGGCGCCTCGGGCATCGCCGACGCCATCCGCGCCGGCATCGACACCATCGAACACGCCTCGCTGATCGACGCCGAGGGCATCCGGCTGGCGGTCCAGCGCGGGACCTGGCTGTCGATGGACATCTACAACACCGACTTCACCCAGGCGACGGGCACCGAGTTCGGCGTCACCGAGGACAATCTGCGCAAGGATCGGGAGATCGGCCAGCTGCAGCGCGACAATTTCCGCGCCGCCCACCGCGCCGGCGCCCGCATGGTGTTCGGCTCCGACGCCGCCATCTATCCCCACGGCCAGAACGCGAAACAGTTCGCCGTCATGGTCGAATACGGCATGACCCCGGCCGAGGCGATCCGCGCCGCCACCTGGAACGCCGCCCAGGCTCTCGGCCGCGAAGGCGACGTCGGCGCCATCGCCGCCGGCCGCTACGGCGATCTGATCGCCGTGTCGGGCGATCCGCTGGCGGATGTGCGGATGCTGGAAACCGTGCCCGTGGTCATCAAGGGCGGCGATGTGGTGCGGGACGCCCGCTGAGGCTCAGACGTAGACGCGGGGAACCCGGGCGGTGACCGAGGTGAGCAGCTCATAGGCGATGGTCCCCGCCGCCGCCGCAGCCTCGTCCAGCATCCGGTTCGCGCCGAACAGCTCGACCCGGTCGCCGGTCGCGACCTCCAGTCCGGTCACGTCGACGGCGCAGACGTCCATCGACACCCGCCCCACGATCGGCCGCAGCTGACCGGCGACGAAGACCAGGCCTTTCGGGCTGTTGGCGCGCATCACCCCGTCCGCATAGCCCGCGGCGCAGGTCGCGATCCGCGTCGGCCGCTCCGCCACGAAGCCGCGCGAATAGCCGACGCTCTCGCCCGCCGGGACCTCGCGCACCTGCAGCACCTCGGCCGCCAGCGTCGCCACCGGCCGGATGCGCGCATCCGGCCGTCCCTCGGGCCCGCCGCCGTACAGGCAGACGCCGGGCCGCAGGGCGTCGAACGCATAGTCCGCCCCCAGAAACGCCCCGCCCGAATTGGCGAACGACCGCACCGTCCCCGGGTAGCGCCCCGCCGCCGCCGCGAAGGCGTCCCGCTGCCGCGCATTCATGGGCTCGGCCGGATCATCGGCGCAGGCCAGATGGCTGAGCACCAGATCCAGCCCTTCGAACGGCTCGGGCGCGTCCTCGACGCGGAAGCCCAGCCGGTTCATCCCCGTGTCGATCTGCAGCCCGCACGCGCCGCCACCGGCCGCCCGCCACTCCGCCAGCTGAGCGCCCGTGTTGAGCACCGGCTTCAGCCCCGCCGCCCGCAATCGCTCCGCCCGCCCGGCCAGACATCCGTCCAGCACATAGATCGCCGGCGCCTCGCCCAGCGCCGCCCGCAGCCGCTCCCCCTCGTTGGTCCGCGCCACGAAGAAGGTCCGCGCCCCCTCGGCTGTCAGCCGCGTCGCGCAGGCGACGGCCCCCAGCCCGTAGCTGTCGGCCTTGACCACCGGATGCACGGGAACGCCGCCCGCCGCCTCCAGCGCATGGAAGTTCGCGGCGAGGGCGTTCAGATCGACGGTGAGCGTGGCCGGTGCGGGCATCCCGCCATGTAGAAGGCTCAGCTTGTGCGATGCAACACGCGGAGCCTACAGCCGCGCGAAAGCCTCGCCGTCGGCGTCGAACAGATGCGCCTGATCCGCCGGGACCTTCAGGCTCAGCGTCTCGCCCGCCGCCGGCCGCACGTCGCCCGGCAACAGCACCGTCAGCGGCGCCTCCCCGGCCGTCAGATAGGCGTAGGTCGCGTGCCCCAGCGTCTCGACGAAGGTCACCGCGGCGCGGATCGCATCGCCCTTGCCCGCCGTGGTCAGATGCTCGGGCCGCACGCCCAGGGTGACCGTGTCGCCCACCTTCGCCCGCGCCGCATCGACCGCGACCGTCAGCATTTCGCCCGCCGCCGTCCGCACCGTCGCGCCCTTGGCCGTGGCGGTGACGATCCCGACCGGCAGCAGGTTCATCTTCGGACTGCCGATGAACTCGGCCACGAACAGGTTGCGGGGCCGCTCGTACAGCTCCATCGGCTTGCCGACCTGTTCGATCCGGCCGGCGTTCAGCACCACGATCCGGTCCGCCAGGGTCATCGCCTCGACCTGGTCGTGGGTGACATAGACCATGGTCGTCTTCAGTCGCTCATGCAGGCTGGCGAACTCGTAACGCATCCGCACCCGCAGGGCGGCGTCGAGGTTGGACAGGGGTTCATCGAACAGGAACACCTGCGGCTCGCGCACGATGGCCCGGCCGATGGCGACCCGTTGTCTCTGGCCGCCGGACAGGGCCTTCGGCTTTCTCTCCAGCAGGTCTGTGATGTTCAGCGTTTCGGCCGCGCCCCGCACCCGGCGGTCGATCTCGCCCTTGTCGGCCTTCGACAACTTCAGCCCGAAGGCCATGTTCTCGTAGACGCTCATGTGCGGATAGAGGGCGTAGGACTGGAACACCATGGCGATGCCCCGGTCGGACGGGCCCAGGTCGTTGACGACCTGGCCGCCGATGGCGATGTCGCCGCCGGTCGCCTCCTCGAGGCCCGCGATGGTGCGCAGCAGGGTGGACTTGCCGCAGCCCGACGGTCCGACGAAGACCACGAACTCTCCGTCCGCGATCTCCAGATCGATGCCCTTGAGAACCTCGGTGGTCCCGAAGCTCTTGGTCACGCCGGTCAGCCGGACGTCCGCCATATGTTTCCTGCCCGCAGCTTCTTGTTTGGCCTACCGCGCTTCGCGCTGCATGAGGCCGGATTTGCGGTCACCGTAAACGGTTACAGGAGCGGATCAATCCTCACGGCCAGCGGGCCGGGCAGGGATCAGCGCGGGGTCTTGCCCTTGTACGGAGCCCGGGGCGCTGCGGGCTTTCCGCGCGCGTCCTTGGCCGCCCACGGACGATCGCCGCCCTTGGGCTTGCCCTTCCAAGGCTTGTCGCCGGCGGCGGCCGGCGCAGCCTCGGCGTCCGAGCGCGGCGTCCACGGCGTCTTGCCCTCGACCGGCGGCTTCTTCACCCACGGCTTCTTGCCTTCGGGCGTGGGATCGTTCGGGGTGCGTTTGACCCAGGGCTTCTTGCCCTCGGCCGCCGGAGCAGCCGCGTCATCCCGTTTCACCCAAGGCTTCTTCTCGCCCTGCGGCCGGTCCTCGCGGGCCTTCCACGCGGGCTTGTCGCCGGTCTCTTCGCGCTTGACCCAGGGCTTCTTGCCTTCAGCCGGAGCCGCCGCGTCGTCGCGTTTGACCCAGGGCTTCTTCTCGCCCTCGGGACGATCCTCGCGCGGCTTCCAGGCCGGCTTGTCGCCGCCCTCTTCACGCGCCTTCCAGGGCTTCCGCTCGGGACGGTCGCCGCCACCAGCGGGCTTCTTGTCCCAACGGCTGACAGGTTTCTCCGACGGGCCGGGGGCCACGGCGGGGTCGATCTTGACGCCTTCCTCGAGACCCAGGGCGATGGCGGCCTCGAATTTCGCCTTCATCTCCTGGGTGATCTCGAACTTGGTCTCGCGTTCGAAGATCTTGATCGAGCCGATGTCGCGCTTGGTCACATGGCCCAGGCGGCAGATCGTCGGCATCAGCCATTTGGGATCGGCGTTCTTGTCGCGGCCGATGTTGATCCGGTACCAGGTCATGTCGCCGCCGCGGGCGAAGTCCGTGTACGGAACGTCCGGCTGGCCCTTGTCGTTCTTGCCCGTGGCCTGCTGGCGCTTCATCCGTTCGTCGTCGAAGACGTCTTCCGGCGCCGGGAGCTTCTGCTGGTACAGGCGGATCAGGGCGGCCGCGACCTGTTCCGGCGTGCTGGTCTCCAGCAGTTTCCGGCCGAGGGCCAGAACCTCCTCGTCCTCGACCGGCGCGGTCAGGACGGGATCGGCCAGCATGCGTTTGCGGTCGTTCTCGAGGATCATCTCGGCCGAGGGCGGGCCCGACCATTCGGCGTTGATCGAGGCTGATTGCAGCATCAGCTCGACCTTGCGGCGGCGCGTATAGCTGACCAGCAGGACCGAGACGCCCTTCTTGCCGGCGCGGCCCGTACGGCCCGAACGGTGCAGCAGGCCGGCCTTGTTGACCGGGATCTCGGCGTGGATGACCAGACCCAGATCGGGCAGGTCCAGACCGCGCGCGGCGACGTCGGTGGCCACGCACACCCGCGCATGGCCGTCCCGAAGCGCCTGCAGCGCTTCCGACCGCTGGCTCTGGGTCAGTTCGCCCGACAGGCCCACGACCGAGAAGCCGCGCTCGCGCAGGCTCGAGGTCAGATGCTTCACCCGCTCGCGCGTATTGGCGAACACCAGCGCCCCGGGGGCCTCGAAATAGCGCAGCACGTTCACGACCGCGAGTTCGACCTCGTTCGGGGCGACGCGGATGGCCTTGTATTCGATGTCGGCGTGCGATCCGGCGCCGGCGACCGTGTCGATGCGCAGCGCATCCTTCTGATAGGTCTTGGCCAGCTGCACGATGTCGCGCGCCAGGGTGGCCGAGAACATCAGGGTGCGGCGCTCGGCCGGCGCGGTCTCGAGGATGAAGGTCAGGTCCTCGTGGAAGCCCATGTCCAGCATCTCGTCGGCTTCATCCAGCACGACGGCCTTGAGCGTCGTCAGGTCCAGCGAGCCGCGCTCGAGGTGGTCGCGCAGGCGGCCGGGGGTGCCGACGACGATGTGGCAGCCGCGATTCAGCGCCTGGCGCTCGACCTTGGGGTCCATGCCGCCGACGCAGGAGACGATCCGCGCCCCGGTCTGGGCGTATAGCCACTGCAATTCGTTCGAGACCTGCAGGGCCAATTCGCGGGTCGGGGCGATGACCAGGGCCACCGGCGCGCCGAACTCGGCGAATTTCTCGGCCTCGCCCAGCAGGGTGGGGGCCAGGGCCAGGCCGAAGGCGACGGTCTTGCCGGAGCCGGTCTGGGCCGAGACCAGCAGGTCGCGACCCGAGCCGTCCTCGTTCGGCGCGGCGTCAAGGACGGCGGACTGAACCGGCGTCGGCTCGGCATAGCCGCGGTCGGAAAGGGCGCGATCGAGCGCGGGATGGCTGGCGGGGAAAGGCATGGGCAGTCCGTAAGGCGCCAACGCGGCGCGCGCCAGCCTCGCCCCGGAGAAGGGGCGACCGGCGAAGGGCGGGCGATGTATGCTTGGAACAAGGCCGAAGGGTGGCCCCCGCTGATTTAGGCCCCGACGAATGGCCGCTGACAGACCCCCGTTTCGCGGGCAGAGTGGGATTTCGGGGGATCACATGCTCAAGACCATACTCGCCGCCACCACCGCGCTGACGCTCGTCTCCATGGCCGGCGCCGCCTGCGCGCAGGCGTTGACCCCGCCGCAGAGGCCTGTCGGGAGCCGGCAGGCCGCGCAACAGACGCCGACTCCGGACGCGCAGGGCGCGGGGGTCCTCACCAGCGGACGGCCCGTTAGCGGCCGGCTGGCGCGGGGCGACGACACCCTGCAGAGCGGCGAATACGCCGACGACTGGACCTTCCCGGTCCGCCGGGGGCAGACCTATGAGCTGAATCTCTCGTCCTCGGCCTTCGATCCCTATCTGATCGTGCGCGGCCCCGGCGGGCTGAGCGAGGACAATGACGATGATCCGGCCGCGCGCGGCTCGCACGACAGCCGGGTGCGGTTCACAGCCCCGGCCGACGGCGTGGTCGAAGTTTCTGCGACCAGCTACGAGCCCGGCGAGACCGGGGCCTACACCCTGACGCTGGGCGGCGCGGCGACCGGCTCCGTCGCATCCCGGGCCGCCGTAACGGCCTCGGACCGCGCCATTCGCCTCGGCCAGACGCTGGACGGGCGGCTTGGCGCCGGCGACCGTCAACTGGACAGCGGCGAATACATCAACAGCTATGTGCTGCACGGGCGGCGCGGACAGACGCTGGATCTGCGGCTGACCTCGACGGCCTTCGATCCTTACGTCGCCATCAGCGGCCCCGGCGATTTCTCGGCCTTCAACGACGACGATCCGGCGGTGACCGACGGGCGCAACAGTCGGCTGGTCGTCACCCTGCCGGCCGACGGCGACTACCGCATCACCGCAACCAGCTACGCCTCGGGCGAGCAGGGCGGATACCGTCTGGCGGTGCTGGACGGCGCAGGGGCCGCAATCCCCGCCCCGCCGCCGGTGCGCCCGTCCGAGCGCGCTTCGGCCAACGGCGGGATCACCCTCGGCCAGGCCGTCAGCGGTTCGCTGGACGCCGGCGACGACACCCTGGAATCGGGCGAATACGTCGATCATTTCCGTTTCACCGGCCGTCGGGGCCAGCGGGTGGCGGTGGAGCTGACGTCCTCGGCCTTCGACGCCTACACCATCCTGACCACCCCGTCGGGGGACCAGCAGGAGAACGACGACGCCCGCGACGGCGGCCACGACAGTCGGCTCGACACCGTCCTGGCCGAGGACGGCGAATACGAGGTCATGGTCACGTCCTACGCCCCCGGCGAGACCGGCTCCTATCGCTTCAGCGTCAGCCCCAGCCTCGGCTCGCCGCGGCAGGCCTCGGTGCAGGGCGGGGCTCGGGTGTTCGCGGTCCTGGTCGGGGTGTCCGACTACGGCGGGGCCCAAAGTTCCCTCGATTTCACCGACGAGGACGCCCGCAAGCTGGCCGAGACCCTGCGCGCGGACGGCTCGCTGAACGACGCCAGCGTGGTGCTGACCAACGCCGAGGCCACGGTCGCCGGCGTGCGCCGCGCCTTCGCCCGGGTCGCGGCCCAGGCGGGGCCGCAGGACACCTTCATGTTCTTCTTCTCGGGCCACGGCGACCAGTCCGATACGCAGGTCAGCGGGCTGGAGCCGGATGGCAGGTCCGAGTCCATCGTGCTGCGCGACGGCGAGATCAGCGACGGCGAAATGGCCGTGCTGTTCGGCACATTGCGCACGCGACTGTCGCTGCTGGTGATCGACTCCTGCTTCTCGGGCGGCTTCGCGCGTAATGTGGTGGACCGGCCCGGGGTGATGGGGCTGTTCAGCTCGGAAGAGGACCTGACCAGCGCCGTGGCCGATAAATTCCAGGCCGGGGGCTATCTGTCCCACTTCCTTCGCGCGGGCATGGGAGGCGAGGCCGACGGAGACGGCGACCGGCTGGTGACCGCCGGTGAGCTCTCAACCTACCTGCGCCGCCAGTTTCGGGAGCAGGTCGAGAACGTCGAATCCGAGACCCAGGAAGGCCAGCGCAACTACCAGAACCTCGTCGTCGACCGGGGCGGGGTGCAGGTCGATGATGTGATCGTCCGGCTGCCCGCGACGGCGGCGGGCGCTCAATGACCGGCGTTTGCGCTGACAGGGAGGAATGGTGGATGCGACAGGGATTGAACCTGTGACCCCCTCGGTGTGAATCGCCTCAAGAGCCATTTCAGGGTGTTTCACTACATTCCAAAACTCGTGTAATATTTTGAAAACGTTGATTGTCGGATTTTTTGGCATTTCAGCGGTTTTCAACGAGTGCTGCATAAAATGCCCCACTGGCGCCCCACGAAAGGCTAGTCTGGCCAGCCTGTCCCATGATTTGCGAACAGGCGGAGGGTGTCTTGGGAACGTCCATTCAGCTTGCCACAGACCGGCAGATAGCGGCGCTCAAGCCGGCGGCCAAGGCTTATGAGAAGAAGGTCAGCGGAACCCGGGGCCTCGGGGTTCGGGTCTTCCCGTCGTCATCCAAACAATTCGAGCTTCGCTACCTCACCGAGAGCGGCACGCGCAGACGTCTGGTGCTTGGTCTCTATCCCGGTCTCTCGCTCGCCGAGGCCAAGGCAAAGGCGGCAACAATGCGCGTCGCGGTGCATGAGGGACTGGACCCGGTCGGCGAGAGGACTGCAGCGCGAGACCGGGCGCTCGAGGAAGCGAAGGCCGGAGACACGCTCGACCAGCTCGCCGAAGCCTACTGGAGTGCCGCGGAAGTCGGATTGCACGGCGGTCGGCGCAAACCGAAGCGCGCGGTCACCATCCAGAATGAGCGCAGCGTCTGGAAAAACCACATCCAGCGTCCGCTGGGCGGACGCGAGTTCGCCGAGATTCGGCGCGCCGACGTGAAGGCATTCATGCGAAACCTGATCACCGAAAAGCGTTTGTCGGCGGCGAGCGTGGCCTCGATCGGAGGTGTCCTGCACGCCGTGCTCGGGTTCGGCGTTCTTGAGGAAAGGCTCGAATCAAACGTCGCCGCCGGTCTGGCCCGGCCGCTCGCCCTGACATCCCGCGAACGCATGTTTGACGATGCCGCACTCCAGGTGCTCTGGCAGGCGGCCGTGGAGGCCAGCACGCCGAGAACTCCGGGCGAGAAGACCGCCGGGGTCCACGCCCGCCTCGAACCGGTGATGGGGCTGGCGATCCAGCTCCTGATGCTGACCCTGACCCGCCGCAACGAGGTCGCTGGCGCGCTCAAGACAGAGTTCGATCTCGCCGCCAAGGTCTGGATCATCCCGTCGACGCGCGCCAAGGCGAAGCATCAGCACGTCGTGCCCCTCGGTCCGGATTGCCTGACCGTTCTCGAGGAGGCTTTCGCGCTCGATCCGAAAAGTCCGTTTGTATTTCCGTCCGGACGGGCGCCTGACCAGCATCTGGATCCCCACGCCATCACGCGGGCCTTTGCGCGCACCTGCGCCCGCCGAAAGATCGCGGTCGGCTCTCCGCATGATGTACGGCGTTCGGGAGCGACCACTTTGACCGGCCGGTACGGCGTCACCCGGTTCGTCGTCGGCCTGGTCCTGGGGCATACGGCAAACGAGGGGGCCGCGGTCACCGGCGTTTACGACCGTCACACCTATCTGCCGGAAAAGCGGTCGGCCCTGGCGGCGTGGGCCGGACATCTGACTGGATCAACGGCGGCCGCAGCCGAAAAGGGGGGCGGATCCCTCGACACGCTGGCGGCTACACCCGCATCAGAGATCGAGACAGCCAAGGCCCGGGCCCTTCGACTGGTTGCGGAGGGTGACCTGCACCACGCCGTCGTCTCGCTCTGCATGGACATGGCTCGCCGGCCCGAGGTCGCGTCGTCGCACATGGACATCCTCGCAAAGGCGGGCCTCGATCTAGCGCGGGGCGGGCAGAAGGTCGAGATCGAGCGCTGGATTAGAGGGTTCCGCTGACAATGCTTTGGCGTCTGGTTGATCGTGAATAGCCGCTCCTGACTCATTGGACATCAAGGACGTCTGCTCCGCAGAACCAAAGTTTCTTCAGAGCGCATGGGAAGAGGCCTCTGACACTCGGCCCGCTTGTTCGGACATGACCATCTATCCGTACGACCCGAACCGGTATCGAAGTGTCCTAGGAGATCGTCGGCCACTCAGGCATTCAGCCCTTGGACTTCGGATCCTTAGCGGGCCTGATCGTCCGCTCTTCCTGGATGGTGTTGTCGACCTTGCGGATCCGGACGGAGCCGCCGGCTTTGCCGATGGCCGCCGACAGGGCTCCGCCTTTGGTGGCGTCGGCCTTGGTGTCGAAAAGTTTGACGGCCCGGTCCGAGCCTTCTTTTTCCAGACGCCACCGCTTTGACGCCGAGTCCTTGTGTAGGGTGAATTTGTCCATCGCCATCGTCGTGTTCCTTCTTCGACCTAGAGAACCAGGGACGAATAGTTGGACTCGAAGATCCGCTGATCGCTCTCGATCGCGAGCCGCATGTGACAGTAGAGGGCCCAGTATTTGCGCCAGGTCGGATCGGACATCGGCCGGTAGTCGATCTCCAGACCCATGTCGCGGGCCGCTTCCCATCCGATCATCTGTCCGTGGGACGGGTATCGGGTGATGTCCATCAGTTCACTGGCGATCTTCGAAAAATTGGCGCCTTGGCGCTTCAGCAGGTTCTCGGCGAATTTCTGGGCCCGGTTCCGGACCGAGGTGAACTTGCGCACTACGGTCGGATCGAATTTCTCGAAGGTGATGCGCGCCGCGACGTCGTCGGGATTGGCGCGTACCGCATCCTCCGCGTCCTTGTAGGCCATCAGGTAGTTGAGCGCCGATTGAGAGTGTTCATTACCGTTGCCGTCGCGCAGGGTGACCTGGGGATCGATCGGACCGAGTTCGGAGGAATCGCTCATGATGATCTTGTTCGCGCCGAGCGACATGAGGGTGCCGGCGCTCTTGGCGTAGTCCGGAACGATTACCCGGAACTCGCTGTCGTCGCCGACGGCGGCGCGGACCAGGGTGATCAGTTTCTCCGCGGCATCGACATCCCCGCCCGGCGTATGCAGCAAGAGATCGACCGGCTGACCGGGCGTCACATTGTGCAGCATGTCGACGAAACCGAGCGTATCGGCGCGTTCGACAGGGGCCTTGGGCCCCGCCACGTAGCAAAGCAGGTTGGGGTTATCGGTCTCGATCTCCCGGATCAGCGCCTGGCGCTGGTAGCGTGCCGCGTTCATCGCCGTGAACATCGGCGTCTTTTCGATGATCGGCGCGGCACCCGCTGCAGATGGAGACTGTTTGGCGTTCGTCATCAGAGACTGTCTCCCACCCACTCAATCCGACCGTCGTGAACGAAATAATGGCAA
Organism: Brevundimonas sp.; assembly: GCF_041648615.1. GTDB lineage: Bacteria > Pseudomonadota > Alphaproteobacteria > Caulobacterales > Caulobacteraceae > Brevundimonas. The sequence goes on along the minus strand of NZ_JBAZOS010000004.1, from coordinate 50,387 downwards.
CGGCGATTGCCACCCACGTAATCTATACTCGGTGAGATTGTGATTGTGCCGCCGCTTTTCAATGTCCAGTAAGGACGACGCGCGCTGTCCGCATTGAGCATGATCCGATGACCGCGCCGGCACGGGCAGTCGAAGACGATCCATTTGAGCCGGTCCTCGCCGATCAGCACCACGCCATTGCGGGGCAGCCGCTCGGGCACGTCGCCGGCATAGTCGGTCTCGCCGATCACGCGCCAGCGCCAGAACGGCAGCCAAGTCCACCAAGAAAATCTCATGCGTCAGGCCACAATTGTCCGAGGAAGGGATCTTCGCCGCCCGCGCCCCAGTGAGCTTGGGACGGATGACAGTAATGATGCGGTCGGGGGTCGGCTCGGTTGGTCGAGATCTCGCGTTCATGAAGTCGGAGCAGGGTTTCGCTCGGCCGCTCCGGCGGACCATAGCCGATCAACCGGTCCAGCAGTTCGTTGACCGCCGCGGCGGCCACGGCGGTAGTGAAGGCGACGACGGCGGGTTCGGTCTGGCCGAGGGCGGGGGCGTAGCCCTCGTCCGCGAGCCGCTTTCGTTCGTCGGGGGTTTGCAGTTCCGCCGCGGCCCGCGCGAGGTCGATACGATCGCGGCATACGAGACAGGCGTGGCCCGGCGCCAGGGTGGTGACGCGACCGTCGATGCCGGTCAGGCCGCCATCAGCGGTGCTGCTGAGCAGGACGCCGATGTCGATCACCGGCGTGAGGAACCAGGTCGATAGACGCGACAGGACGAGACGCCCGGCGTTGTCGTCGGTGCAACCAAACACAACGTCGGCCCCCGTCAGGCGCCGTGCCGTCGCCTTCAGCGTGCCCATACCCTGCACGGTCGAGACCACGGCGTCCGGAGCGATGTCCATAAGGTGGTCGCGCAGGACCTCGACCTTGGGTCGGCTGACGTCTGCTGGGGTGGAGCCGTAGACCCGGGTGACATTGCTGTCCGAGAGCATGTCCGGGTCGACGAGTGTGAAACGCCGGACACCAAGCCGGACCAATTGCTCGGCGACTGCAGAGCCCGTGCCGCCAGAACCGACGATCGCGACATCGAGTTGGCCGAGAACGGACTGAATAGTAGGGCCGAAAGCCCGCACGTTGCGGTCGAAGATGTCTGGAAGGACCGCCTCGGCGGCGTCCGCCGCGCGGGTCAGCCGCCACGGGTCGCCGACCGACCAGATGCGGTCAATCGCAAGGCGCTTCCCCGTCTCCGGGTGCACGGCGCCGGTGAAGCTGTAATGCGCACCGTGGGGCGACAGGATAAGGGTGGCATAGTCCGGCGAACCGGAGCGGAGCCGGAACAGGTCGGCGATGTCGCGGTCCACCTTGCGATCCCAACGGCTCGGTCTGGGCGAGGCGCCCTCGCCCGGATGAGTGTGGAACCAGATGGGCACGCAGTCGTCGAGCTCTGCTGCCCCGAGGGCCGGAACATAGCCTTGCGACGCGATTACCATATGGGTCTCGCTGCGTTCCAGATAGGCGGCCTCGTCAACCCAGATCATGCGGCGCGCAAGTAGGCGCACGCCGGTGGGCGTGTCCACCCGACGGGCGAGCAGCACGCCGGCGGTCTCCAGCAGTGCGCGGGTGCTGGCCAGCAGCTCCTGCTCGATCGGACCCGGGAGGACGAGGGTGAGGGTCATGCGGCTCGCGCCATGGCCGCGACCCGCAGCTCCTTGTCGACGAGTGAGAAATAGCTCTCCAGCGAATCGACGCCCGAGCGCCACTGCCCCGGATTGAGATGCCGGGACCAGCGCTGCCAGATGCGGCCGAGATGGCTTTCCCGACATTCCGTGGCGACGATCACCTGGCCGTCAGTCCGCTGGACCGGCGGATCGAACCACCACATGTCGGGCGGCACGTCGGGATAGCCGGGCGACAGCCGGAGCAGCAGGTCGGACGCCGCCGTGGTGAAGCCGGGCGGCAGGGGATACGCGGGCAGCAGGACGCAGATCATGCCCCCCTCGACGGAGACCGTCCGGGCAGGGGCGCGTTCGTCGAGGTAGGCCTGCTCATTCGGGGGAAGCATGGTCGTTACTCCTGGATTCGGCCGGGGTTGATCTGGGCCGGCGCGGTGAAGAACCGCATGCCGTCACGCAGGCGGACTTGGGCGTCGAGCTCGACCTTCACGTCGGAGCCACCGGGCACGACCTCGAACAGATCCCGATCAGGACCGATGTCGGGCTCCGGTAGCTTGCGCAGGTCGGCGCCGGTTAGGACCGCCTCCTTGACCTTGTAGTGGGTCCGATCGATCCGGATTTGGGACGTGTCGCCCTTGCCAGGGCCATTCTCCTTGCGGTCGTCCGCGATGTCGTTCTTGCCGTTCATTGATACCTCCTAAACTTGATACCAAGATACCACACCACCGATCGTATTGACAAGCACTCGTTTTCGGTGCACTGGTGCGGCGATGAAATCTCCTAAAGCCATGACCGTCCGCCTGTCCGAAGAGCAGGCCCAGGCTCTCGAGACCGTCGCCAGCGTCGAGAACCTGCCAGTATCGGATGTGATCAGGGCCGCGATCGCGACCCATATTGATACGCGACGCCGCGATCCCGACTTCCAAGCCGGCTTGAAGGACAGAATCAGTCAGGCGAGACGGCTGCTTGACCGCTAGGGAGCGAGTTGAGGTCGTGCGCGGCCTTGCTCCTCCCGCGCGCGGTCGTGCTAGGATCGATTCATGAAGAAGCCCGTCAAAGCTCGTATCGCATCGCCGGACGCCCGCGTCTTGGGTGACCGGACCTTCGCCGCCATCTCGGCGGTCGAGGGCATCAGTCTGAGCAAGGCCAGCCTCGACCGAATCGCCTCGATGCGGCGCAGGAAGCTGTCGCCCGACGAGCAACGCGCCGAGGTCGTCCGCGCCTATTCCGGCAACAAGTCGCGCTGATGGACGACGGAGGCTATGACGCCTTCGACGACCCCTACGCCTACAAGAACTTCCGAACACTCAAGAACCTCCTGGGCATCCGCGATTTCGAAACGCTGGAGGCGTTCGAGCTCGAGATGACGACGCTGCGCGCCAACGAGCCGCTCCCGATCGGCAATTTCAGCGTGGCTCACTATCGGGCGATCCACCGATTCCTGTTCCAGGATGTCTATAGGTGGGCCGGCGAGTACCGCACGGTGCGGACCTCGAAGGGGGGCAACCCGTTCTGCTTTCCAGAGCACATCGCTTCGACGATGACGAAACTCTTTCGCGGTCTCGAAGGCGGTCCTGACTTCGGGGCGACCTCCGCAGAAGACTTTGTGGCGGCCGCTGCGGTGTTTCTCGCCGAGCTCAATGCAATCCACCCATTTCGCGAAGGCAATGGTCGCTCGCAGCTCGCGTTCTTGCACCTGCTCGGTGACGCGGCAGGCTATCCCTTCGACCTGACTCGGCTGGATCGCGACACTTTTCTGCCAGCCATGATCGCAAGCTACGACTTGAACACGGTTCCCCTGATAGAGGAATTGAGGCGTCTCCTCGCGCCAGCAAAGGCGGGGTAGGCTCCCCGTACACATTCTTTAGTTCCGGCGCGTTTCTCCTAGGGGCTGCACCTCTCGATCCGGCGTTCGACGGCCATCATGTTGGGGATCAGACAGTCGGCAGAGAGGCTGCGATCTGGCTAAGTTCCGGGAAATCCGACAGACAGACGCGTGCGCTCGCAGTCAGTCTGTCCTCGGGCGTGCCGTGGGGGGCCAGGAACAGATATCGATTTCCGCCGCGCGTGCGGGCGAAGATGAGGTGCTCACCGGTAGCCGTCGGAGACGGCCAGCATCTGGACGCCCCGGTCGATGGGGCCGCCGCATGACCAAACCGTCGCTAGGGGCCGACATCGTTCGCATCGGCGCGCCGTTCGTCTGGTCGCGGCAGGCGCAGGGCGATGCCCAGAGCCCCGGCCAGACGGGCGTCGCGCCGATAAATGTCCTCACGAAAGGCGACACGGCCCTGTCCGTCGAGGAAGGCGGTCCAGTACAGCAAGCGCACGTCGATCGGTCGCCCGGTCGCCACACGGACGGTTCGGCCGCTGTCCAGCGCCTCATCGAAGCGGGCGAGCCGATCGGGGTCGGGCGCCAGCAGCAGGCGGGCGAAGCCCACGGCGTCCTGCACCCGCACGCATCCGTGGCTGAGATGGCGGAAGCTCTGGTCGAACGCCCCGCGCGAGGGGGTATCGTGCAGGAAAATGGCGTAGCTGTCCTGGAGCTCGAACTTGACCTGACCCAGGGCGGCGTTGGGGCCCGCGCGCTGGACTACCATGCCGTTCTGGATCGTCATGTTGTTCGCCCGCATATAGGCTGGGCCGCGCGGCAGGATTTCCCGCTGGGCGATGGAGGTGGGCACCGTCCAGGGCGGATTGGCGACGACCGAAGCGAACGGCCGCTCAAGGCTGGGCGTCGGATTATCGGCGTCGCCCGTTACGACCCGCATGGAATGCACCGGCCGCCCGTCCTTCCAGTAGACCATGATGGAGGCGGCGGTGTTGACCTCGATCCGCTCCGGCGCCACGTCCCGCTTGAGCCAGCGGCGGCGTTCCAGGTTCAACGCGATCTGGCGGGCCCGGTCCTCGGCGGAGATCGACAGGGCCCGCTGTGTCGCCGGGCCGATGCGGGCGTCCGCCTCCAGGCCATGGCGGACCTGAAAGGCCCGAACAGCCTCCTGCAGCACCGACCCGTATTCGACGGCTGAAGGGTACAGCATCGAGGCCGCCGCATCGCTCAGGTCGCCCTCCACCCGCAGGCGCGGCAGGATGGCGGGGATACGCGGGTCGGAAGCGAAGGGTTCGATCGTCGCGCCTAGGGCGAAGGCGGGCCAGCCGCCGCGATCGGCGATGCCTCGGTAGCGGAGGAAGCCGTCGCACAGGCCCTGGTAGCCCCGATCCTGGGGCGCGAGGCCGGCCATGGTCTCAATCAGCGTCCCGTCTTCGACGGCCTTCGCCAGAAGCGGCGGCGTATCGATATGGTTTCGATCCATCTCCCACAAGGTCTCGACCGTCGCCGGATCGACCCGCCCGTGCGCCAGCGCCTCGGCCAGGGTTAGGATGGCCCGGGTGAGTTCGGCTTCGTCCAGAGCCAGACCGTCCGGCGCCGGGAGGCCGTGCCGGTCGGCCAGGGCCAGAGCCCGGATCGCCTCCTGGCGCGCCGGGCCGGACCAGGCGGAGCGGCGGCCGCCGCTTGCGGCGTAGAAATCTGTCGCCAGTCGTTGGACTGATGAGCCGGCCGGCATCCCGGTCTGGGCCCATGACGGGCCGGGCGCCAGCAGCGAGGCCAGCAGGATTCTGCGGTTCAGGAGGGGGGAGCGGTGTGCGGCCATGCGACCGACACCGCGTCGCCAACCTTATGGCAGCCTTAAGGTTGGCGGGTCCGTCAGCCCCAGCGCGCAAAGATGGCTGCGCCGTCTTCGGACTTCAGGAAGTCAAGGAAGGGCTGGGCGTCCGGATCCTGGTGGCCGCCTGCGGTCACGACCGCGCCCGCGTCCCGATAGATCCGATAGGGCTCCGCAACCTCGACGCGTCGGCCAGGTCTCGGCGCGGATGCGACCGTCCAAGGCGGTGACGATATCCGTCATCATCATCTCCGAGCCGAAGAAGATCAGGTCGCCGTCTGTCCTGGCCTGGTCCAGCCATTGCGGGCCCCGCGGGCCCGTCGCCCGTCCGCGCGGCTGCCAATCGTGACGCGCGTTCACGTCCGGGCGCTGACGAGCCAGACCTTGGCCGGCATCATGACTCCGTTCGGGGTGTGGCGATCATCGTATAGGTCCATGAGGTCGCGAGAAAGTCGCGTGACCGAGTCTGGTTCGATCGTTGCGATCCGGTTCCGGAATGCCATGCCGTCAAGGGCGAAGGCGACGGCCTGATCCGGCGTGGCGCCTGGGCCGCCAAACGGCAGATCGCCACTCCAGGTCTCGAATTCGATCTCGGAGAACCCATTCGTCGCGAGGACGTCGCCCAGATATTCGGTGTCCTCGAAGGCGAAGGGGCCGGGGGTCCGCGGTTCCGGGCGTGGCAGATCGATATAGCGGCGCATGATCGCGACCATGGCGGCCATCCAGAGATTATCGCGGGGCGCGGCCCAGACGGCCAGATCCAGCCGGCCGCCGGGCCGGATCATGCCGCGTAGATTGGCGAAGGCCGGATAGGGCTCCGGGAAGAACATGCTGCCAAAACGCGAGATCATCCGGTCGAAGGGGGCCGCGTCCAGCTGGACCGCCGCGGCATCGGCACAGACGAAGTCTACATCGATCTCGCTGGCTCCTGCCGCCCGCTCGCGGGCCCGACGTAGCAGAACCGGCGAGATGTCCAGCCCCAGAGCGATTCCGTCCGGCGCGACCGCGCGGGCGGCCGCGAGTGTCGTGGCGCCGCCTCCGCACCCGATGTCGACGACCCGTTCGCCCGGTGCGAGGGCGGCTCGGGCGAGCAGGGCCTCGCCGATCGGGGCGATCATCCCCTCGAATGTGTCGAGATGGGTGAGCCAGCGCGCGCCCATTTCGCCCGCCCAGTCCTCACCAGGCTCGGGGGCGTGAGCGGTGCGGGTCAGGCCCGTGGCCGTATCCGACATGTTGGTCTTCCTGTGAAGAGGCTGCGGGGCGCGGTCAGACCCCGTGACGCGCCGAATGGCGGCCGCTGACCGGTCCGCCCCGCGGCGGACGGGTCAGGCGCGGTTATACATTCCGGCCGACAGGGGGCATCAGGCCAAGGATCATCACGGGCGAGCTCCATGATCATTCCCCTTCCCAAAACCCCAATCGCTCAAGGTCGGGCCGGAACGATGATACCGAACAGGCGGTCAGGCTGCTGGCCATGACCGACGCGAGACCCGATTGAGCGAACGACATGGTCGTGATCCTCCCCGATGGCCAGCCCTCACTCTGCCTGCGGCCGTCTGGCGGTATACGGGCTTCTTCAGCTCCCGGCGAGTTCGAGCACGCCCCAAACGCATAGGCGACCACAGGTGTTCAGATCTCCGGCCAGATGGTTTCATAATCCCGGACGCCGATCCTTCCGATATCCGGCACCATCGGATCATCAGACCCACCCGCCGGCGCCTTGCGGGCCCGATCAGGGCGTCTCCATCGCCACGGGGGCCGAGAGATCGGTCTGTGGACCGGAATATCCACCACCCAGGGCCCGGACAAGGGCGACGGCGGCCTGCATCCGCGACGTCTCGACCGAGAGGGCCGCACGCTCGCTCTCGAGCGCCGCCGTTTGCGCCGTCACGACCTCGAGAAAGTCGCTCGCGCCTTCCTCATAGAGGATGAGGGCCAGCGCCTCGGTCCGTTTCGCGGCGTCCGCGGCCCGACGTTGCTGCGTGGCTTGCTCCGCCAGATCCCGGGCCGCCGCCAAGGCGTCCTCCACCTCGCGAAACGCCTCAAGGACGGTTCCCCGATAGGCGGCCGACAGCTCCGCGTGACGGGCCCGGCTCGCCGCGACCTCCGCCTTTCGCGCGCCGCCGTCCCACAGCGGGATCGTCGCCGAAAGGGGACCCAGGCTCCAGAAACTCGCGGGCGCCGCGAGCAGCGCGCCATGGGCCGCCTGATATCCTCCTCCCAGACCGATGTTGAGGACCGGGAAATAGGCGGCCCGCGCGACGCCGATCCGGGCATTGGCCGCCGCCATGCGACGCTCGGCGGCGGCGATGTCGGGCCGCCGTTGCAATAGCTCCGAAGGAACGCCGCCTGGAATATGGGGCGGCAAAGGCCGGCTGCCGGACCGGGGGACGGTGAACTCCGAAGCGGCGTCTCCTGTGAGCGCCGCGATCTGGTTCTCGACCTGGACGCGACGGCGGTGGACGTCGACGCGGCGCGCTCGCGCGCCGGCGAGTTGCGCTTCTGCCCGGCCCACATCCACCCCCGACGCGACCCCGACCTCGTGACGGGTCGCGGTGAGCGCATGGGCGTGGCTGTAGGCCGTCACGGTCTGATCCAGGAGCGCCATTTCCGAGTCCAGCCCACGAAGCCGGAAATAGGCGTCGGCCAGGGTGGCCTGCAGGCTCAGCCGGACATTGACCAGATCCGCCCCGCTGGCGTCCGCCTCGGCGCGGCTGGCCTCCACGGCGTCGCGGACCCGGCCCCAGAGGTCGAGTTCATAGCCGAGCGCCGCGCCGAGGAAGGATTGATCATAGGCGTCTGTCGGCGTCTGCCCGCCCGCGCGGGTCTGTGACTGCTGTTGGCGTTCGACCCTGCCGCTGACGGTCAGTCGGGGATGAAGACCTGCGGAGTCGAGGCCTGCGGTCGCGCGGGCCTGATCGTATCGGGCGAGCGCCGCCGCGAGCGTTGGGCTCGCGCGATCCAGCTTGAGAATGAGCGCGTCGAGCACGGGGTCCTGAAACACGCTCCACCAGCCACCTCGAGGGACGGCCTCGCCGGGCGTCGCCGAGGCCCAGGCCGCGCCGGCGCCTTGCCCCTCCGGCCCCGTCGCCAAGGCCTTGTAGACGGAAGGGGTCGGGGTGACCGGAAGTTCAAGCGGCGGAGCCAGGGCGCATCCCGAAAGCGCGGCGAACGCGAGAGGCCAGGCCAGCCTAGTCCTGAGCATTGGCGCGGCCCCGAGGTGATTGTTGTCGGACACTCACCCGATCGCCGTCGGCCAGGGCGTCGGGTGGCGCATTGATGAGGCGCGTTCCCGGTCGCACGCCGTCGAGGATCTCGACGGTGCGACCCTGGTCGCGACCCAGGCGCACCGGGGTGAGGGACACCCTGCCTTTGGAATCGACCGATGCGACGGAAGGCCCGTTGCGGCCGAGGATCAAGGCGCTCGCCGGGATGATGACGCCGCCGCCGCCGGTAACGGGGAAGGTGACTTCAGCGTAGCTTCCGGGCTTCAGCCGCCGCAGCGGGTTGTCCGCCTGGAGTTCCACCAGCATCGTGCCGGAGCGCCCATCCACGGCCTGGGCGCTCCGGGTCACCACCGCCGGAAAGGGCTCGCCGGGCGCCTCGGGCAGCCGCAGCTCGGCGCGCATGCCGGGCCGGATATCGGCAGACGCCGATTGCGGCACGCGGACCTGGACGCGCATTCGACGCGTGTCGGCGATCGTGAACAGCGGCGCTGCAGCCACGCCCGCCGTCACCAGGGCCCCGACCTCCGCCGAGCGGCTGGTCACGATTCCATCGAACGGCGCGGCAAGCCGTGTGAAGCCCCGGAGCGCGGCGAGCCGCTGGACGTTGGCTCGGGCGGCGTCGGCGACCGCCGCGCTGGCGGCCAGGGCGCCGGTCTTCTCGTCCGCGGCCTGGCGCGATACGGCATCCCGTTCCAGCAGCGCGCCCCAGCGGTCGGCGGTGGCCCGCGCGAGCGACAGATCGGCCAGGGCCATCTGATGCTGGGCGCGCGCCTGGGCCAGTTGAAGGTCGAGTTCCGGCGCGTCGAGCACGGCGAGGATCTGGCCGTCGCGCACGGGGTCGCCGATATCGACCAGCCAGCGTTCGACATAGCCGTTGGTGCGCGCGTGGATGTCAGCGGTGTTCCACGCCTGGATCTCCGCGGCCAGGACCAGCTTGCCTTCCGTGTCCGCGGCGGTCGCCTGGATCAGGCTGACGGTCGGGATCGCCGCCTCGCGGGAGACTTCGGCGAGCGCGTCGTCGTTCGCATCGCGCGCCCACGCGCCCCAGGCGATGATCGCGACCGCGCCAAGGGCGCCGGCCGCGAGGGCGGGTTTCAGCCCGACCGCGCGAACCTTACTGAACATGGGCGACATCGAGTTTTCCTGTTGCGGAGCGTTGACCCGCGCGACGGTGAACGAAGCTGAAGATGGCGGGCACCAAAAACAGCGTGGCGGCGGTCGCCAGGATCAGCCCGCCGATGACGGCGCGCCCGAGCGGCGCATTCTGTTCGCCGCCCTCGCCGATCCCGAGCGCCATGGGCGACATGCCGATGATCATGGCCAGGGCGGTCATGAGAACGGGCCTGAAACGGACGAGCCCGGCTTCCAGCGCGGCCTGGGTGGCGTCTCCGAGGACGGCGAGCCGCTCGCGGGCGAAACTGACGATCAGGATCGAATTGGCCGTCGAGACGCCCAGGCACATGATCGCGCCGGTCAGGGCGGGCACCGAGAGCGTCGTGCCGGTGACGAACAGGATCCAGACGATTCCGGCCAGGGCGCCGGGCAAGGCCGAGATGATGACCAGCGGATCGGCCCAGCTCTGGAAATTGACCACCAGCACCAGATAGATCAGCAGCACCGCGCCGATCATCCCCAGCGTCAGGCCCGCGAACGCCGCGTTCATCGTGGCGTACTGGCCGCGGACCGTGACCTTGGCGCCCTTCGGCTGGCCCTGCTCGAGATCCTTGATCACGGACTTCACGTCACCGGCCACGGCGCCGAGGTCGCGGCCATGGGCGGTGGCGAAGATATTGATCGTCGGCTGGATGTCGTAATGGCTGATCACCGAGGCGACGCCAGTTCGGCGCAAGTCGCTCAACCCGCCCAGAGTTTGCGCGGCCGAACCGCCCGCACCGGTCACCGGAAGCGATTGCAGGTCCTCGATGGAGCCGACCCGATGCTCCGGCACCTGGGCCACGACGGGGTAGGAGACTCCGTTTTCCGGGTTGAGGAAAAACACGGGGGCCGTCTGCGAGGTGCCGGCGAGGGCATTGCCGACACTGACGGTGACGTCGCGTTCGGTCAGGCCGTATTGCGCGATGCGGGCGCGATCGACATCGATGTTCAGCTGCGGATAACGGGCGGACTGCTGGATGCGCGCGTCAGCGAGTCCGGGAACGGCGCGCAGGCGGCGGAGCAGCGTTTCCGCATAGGCCGCGTTGGCCGCGAGATCACGTCCGCTGATCTGGATGTCGATCGGCGCCGGAGAGCCGAAGTTCAGAATCTGGGACGTGATGTCGGCGGGCAGGAAGGCGAAGCTCAGTCCCGGAAAGCTCTTGGGGAGTTCCTCCCGGAGCCGCTCCACATGGCGTTCGGTCGGGCGATGCCCTTCTTCCAGGGCGATCAGAATGTCGCCTTCGCTCGAACCGACCGTGCCGCTGTTGTTGTAGACCGTGTTCAGCGGGGCGCTGGACAGGCCGATATTGTCGACGATGGAGCGCAACTCGCTGTCGGGGATCAACTGGCGGACGCGCTGCTGGACGCGGTCCATGACGACCGCCGTCTCTTCGATCCGGGTGCCGGCGGGGGCGCGGACGTGAAGCGAGATCTGCCCGGAATCGACGCTGGGGAAGAAGTCGCGGCCAAGCCAGGGCGTCAGGGCGAACGACGCCAGCACCACGGCCAGAAACACGGGGATGAACACGCGCCGGCCCCCGAGGGCCCGGCCCAGCAGCCGACCATAGGCGATCCGCGTCCGCTCGAATCGCGCTTCGAACGCGCGCTGGAAGCGCACCAGGGGGTTGCGGGAGCCCGGTCTGCCGGCGGCATGGAGATCCAGGCCGGGCACATGCGGCCGAAGCAGATACTTGGCCAGGGTCGGGACCAGGGTTCGCGACAGCACGAAGGAGGCGATCAGGGCGAACACCACCGCCAGCGCCATCGGCACGAAGAGGTAGCCGGCGACCCCTGGCAACAGGAGCATCGGGACGAAGACGATGCAGATGCACAGGAGGGAGACGAAGGCGGGCGTCACGATCTGGGCCGCGCCGTCCATGATGGCGTCGCGCACGCCCTTGCCCTGCTCAAGATGCCAGTTGATGTTTTCGATGGTCACCGTGGCGTCGTCGACGAGGATGCCGATGGCCAGGGCCAGTCCGCCCAGGGTCATGACGTTCAGCGTCTGTCCGCTGGCCGAGAGGGCGGCGATCGCGGCCAGGACGGCCAGGGGTATGGAGAGGGCGATGATCACCGTCGATCGCCAGGATCCGAGGAAAAGAAGGATCATGAGCGAGGTGAGCGCCGCGGCGATCACGCCTTCGACGACCACGGCTTCGAGCGCCCCCCGGACGAAGACGGACTGATCGCCGATGGTTTGAATGGTGAGGGCGTCGGGGAGCCCCGCCGCGATTTCAGGGATCTTCGCCTTGATGCCCTCGACGATCGACAGGGTCGAGGCGGACCCGCCCCGCAGGACCGTCATCAGCGCCGAGCGCTGACCGTTGACGTGAACGACGTTGGTCTGGGGCGCGCTTCCGTCGCGGACATTGGCGACGTCGCGGATATAGATGGTGGCCCCGTCGACCACTTTCACCGGCAGATCGTTCAGCGCCTCGATCGATCCCGGGGCGTTGTTGAGCTTTATGTTGTACTGGAACTCGCCGATCTTGGCGAAGCCCGCCGGATTGATCTGGTTCTGGGCCGCGATCGCCAGCGAGACGTCCTGGGCCGACAGACCGCGGGCGCGCAACGCCTGGGGGTCGAGGTCGATCTGCACCTGCCGCTGTCGTCCGCCGGCGGGGAAGGGCACGGCCGCGCCGGGGACGGTGATCAGCTGCGGTCGAACCTGATTGAGACCGAGATCGTAGAGCTGCTGTTCAGTGAGCCCTTCCCCCGAAAGGGCCAGCTGCACGATCGGGACGGTCGAGGCGTCATAGTTGACGATGAAGGGCGGGCTTGTGCCAGGGGGCAGCTGGCGAAGCATGGTCTGGGAAATCGAGGTCAGCTGCGCGGTCGCTGTGCGGATATCGACGCCGGGCTGAAAATAGATCTTCACGATCCCCACGCCGGGCATGGACTGGCTCTCGATATGTTCGACATCGCTGACCGTGGCCGACAGGGCCCGCTCGAACGGCGTGATGATCCGCCCGGCCATTTCCTGCGGTGGCAGGCCCGCATAGGTCCAGGCCACGGCGATGACCGGCACCCGGATGTCGGGGAAGATGTCGATGGGCGTGCGAACGGCCGCCACGGCTCCGCCCAGCGCGATGAGGATGGCCATGACGATGAAGGTGAGCGGACGCGTCAACGCGATCCGGACGATCCCCATCATGACGCTGTCCGACCCAAGGCCGTCGTATGCGACGCTGCAACGCTCATCATGGTCCCTCAAGTCGTTCGGGAAGCCGAAGACGCGGCTCAGCTTAAGTCGATCTTAAGAGGCGTCGCGCCGTGACGACTGATCCGATGCGGGGGACGTTTGAGTGAGAACGCTTCATTGCCCCGGGGTCCGGCGGGCGAAGCGCCGAACCGGAGACCCGGCATGGGCGCCGCCTGACGCTGAGGTTTCCCGGGGCCGTCTCCGACGGGATCAGGACGGCGGGTGGCCGCGAGCTTCATCGCCCTCAAGCCGACGGACCCGACGTCGCAGATAGTACCAGACCAACAGGATGGTCACCGGCGCCGCGAGCGCCGCCAGCGCTTCCGGCGAGACGCCGTAGCTATGCGCCAACGGCTTGAGCCCATACCCCAGGAGGCCCAGCGCATAATAGCTGACGGCCACGACCGACAGACCCTCGACCAGATGCTGGAGCTTCAATTGGCGCGCGCTGGTCCGCTCGACCGAATGCAGCAAGGCGGTGTTCTGGGCCTGGACACGCATCTCGATCCGCGTCCTGAGCAGGGCCGTCGCGCGTTCCAGCCGCGTGGCCAGGGCGTCCAGGCGTCCCGAGAACGCCTGGCATGTCCGGGTCGCGGGGGTCAGGCGGCGGTCGATGAAGTCGTCGAGGCGCTGGAAGCCCTCGATGCGGACGCAGTCCAGATCTCGCAACCGGTCAGCCACGATGCCGGAATAGGCCGCCATCGCACCCAGTCGGAAGGCGGTGGTCGCCGTCAGGCTGGCGACCTCGGCTGACAGCCGGCTGATCTCGCCGAGCAGCGTCTGATCGTCCCGGTCCTGGGTCAGTCGCTCCGAGACGGCGACCAAGGCGGCCTCCAGTCGGTCGAGGTCGGCGGCTCGCTCCTGAACCATCGGCAAGGCCAGCAGCGCCAGGTTCCGGTAGTTGCCGAGCTCCTGGACCCGCTGCGCCAGCCGTCCCAGATCGGCCGGATGCATGCCGCCCGCGGCCAGCACCAGACGCCCCCAGCCGTCATCATGGACCTTGAAGTCGGACCACAGGCGCGCCTCGTCCTTTCGACAGCTGATCAGGTCTTCGGGATCAAGCTCGGCGACGGCCGGGACGGCCCGACGCTCGTCGGCCTCGACCACGACCCGGACCGCCCGGATCACCAGGCCCGGGGCGGTTTCCAGCCAATCCAGCAGAACGGGCGGATGAGGCTCCAGGGAGAAGGGCTCGCCCGCCGCGTCGGAGATGACCGTATAGGTCGAGGCCTCGCTGTGCCGTTCCCAGAGCCACACCGGACCGCCGGCGATCATGCCGCGTCCATGGCGCGGGAACACCTGATCCTGATCGCCCGATCGTTCGGCCAGGGCGAGGAGCGACGCATATTCCCGTTCCCGGTCCGCGCCTTCGACAAGACGCAGGACCTGGAGGATCCGGCACGGCGTCGTCAGGGGCGGCATTCGGCGTAGATGCATTTCCGAGACGATTCGGTCCCGCATCGGATGGCTCTTCAGTTCCATCGCGACGCCCCCTGGTCGGCGATCGTCAGGCGCATCGCATTGGCCGTGACCGCCAGGGAACTGGCGATCATGGCGACGGCGGCCCAGGCGGGACTGAGCAGGCCCAGAGCCGCCGCCGGCAAGGCGAAGAGGTTGTAGGCGAGGGCGAGCACGATGTTCTGTCGCAACCGGCGTCGCGCCGCCGCGGCGAGGTCCAAGACGTCGACCACCCGGCCCAGCCCGCCCCGGGTGATGACGACGGCGGCGGTCGCCGCCGCCGCGGCGTGCGCTCGCGCGACCGATATCCCGCAGTCCGCGGCGGCCAGCGCCGGCCCGTCGTTCACGCCGTCGCCGACGAACAGCACCGGCCCCCGTGCGCGCCGGACCAGTTCGCCCTTGGACAGGGGGGTGCAGCCGGCGAAAACGCTGGACGGGCTGAGGCCCACCGCGCGGGCGACGGCGTGGGCCGGACCTTCGGCGTCGCCGGTGGCCAACAGGACGTCGATGCCGCGCCGCCGCAGCTCCAGAATGGTGTCTCCGGCCTCGGGATCGATCGCGTCCCCGATCAGCAGGTCCCCTACCGGGACGTCGTCCAGCCAGACCCGCAGGCGCGTGGCGCCCTCCGACGCGCCGCCTGGCGCGCCGCCGACCCGGATCCGGCGACCGGCGGGGTCGAACCCCCGGGCGTCGCGGGAGCCACGCGATCCTCCAGCCCCGAGGGGACCGCCATGATGCGCCGTCACGGCCCGGGCGAGTGGATGGTCGAGACCCGTCTCGGCCCGAGCGGCGAGCGCCACGACCTCCGCGTCGGTCCAGCCGGCCCGGGACTCGACCGACAGGACCCGGGGCTGACCGGCCGTCAGGGTGCCGGTCTTGTCGAAGATTGCCGTACGGGCCCCGGTCAGGCGTTCGACCACGGCGGCGTCCGCCAGACGAAAGCCGCGTCCGGCGGCAATCACGCTGGCCCGCAAGTGGACGAGGGGCGCCGCGAGACTCAGGGCGCAGGGGCAGGCCGCCAACATGACGACCAGGCCCCGGACCAGTCCGGTTTCGATCGAACGCGTCAGGATCGCGGTGACCAGAACGATGAGCAGCGAAACGACGGGAATGGCGGTCGTCAGGAGGCCGGCCGCGCGGCTCACGCTGTCGATCGGTTCGCCCCGCGCCGCCAGTTCTATCGCGATGCGGCCGCCCATGCGGTCCACCTCGCGGTCGCCTGATACACGATCGACACGCACCTCGACAGCCCGGACGAGATTGACCGTGCCGGCGGCGACGCGGTCGCCGACCCCAAGAGCGCTCGCGCCGCTTTCGCCTGTCAGAATAGCGGTATCGACGGCGCTTCGCCCGCTCACGACGACGCCGTCGACCGTCGAGACGCCGCCCGCTCGAACCTGAACGACATCGCCGATCGCCAGCTGATCGCAGGCCACCGGCTCCCAGCCGCCCGCGCCATCGCGCCGCTCAGCGGTGTCGTCGAACAGACGACCGAGGGCGAGCGTGGCGTCCGTGGCGTTTCGGCGGACGCGGGTCTCGATCAAACGGGCCAGCACAAGCAGGGTGACCAGCATGGTGGCGGTGTCGAAATAGACCTGCGCCTCCCCGCGAGCGAGGGCGAGCGCCGAGGTGGCGACGGAGCCGACCACGCCGAGGCTGATCAAGAGGTCCAGACCGGGCGCGCGAAGACGGATCGACCGCGCCGCCATCCGTCCGATTCCTGCGCCGCTGAACAGGATAACGGGCCCGGCCAGGACGCCGCTGGCCAGGGCGATCCACCACGCTGCGGCGGGCGACAATCCCGGGTCCAGATACAGCACCACCGCGCAGGCCATGGACCACATGCCGAAGGCGATCGCCACGACCAGGCGCAGGGTGAGCGAACGGACCTCCCGGTCCAGTCGCAGGCGAATGGTCTGGGGGTCGCTGCGCTCCAGAAGGCGGTAGCCCGCCTCGTGCACGCAGGCACGGACGGCCTCCGCGTCGCACCGGTCCGGGTCCCACTGCACCAGGGCCGAGGCGGTGACATAGTGGACGCCGGCGCCGATCACGCCGTCGATCGCGCGGAGGCGGCTTTCCAGGCCTCGCGCGCAGCCGCCGCACCACAGGCCGTCCACGGCGAACAGCTGCCGCGTGACGGCGGCGGCGGGCACCGGCCTAACGTCCCCCGGCCGGCGCCGCTGGCGGGGCGCCGGCGCCCAGCAGCCGGCCGTGATAGATCCGCCCGTAGAAAGTCTCCGCGCCGGTGTGGTTGCGCGCGGCGTTCTCGGCGACCGTACCGGTCTGGCGGGGGTCCCTGGGGCGTTCCTGGCTGTTGATGTAGGCCGCCACGTCCCACGCCTGCTGATCGGTCAGCCGGTTGGTCTGGCCGAGGGGCATATTGGCCTTGATGAAGCCCGCGGCCGTGTTCACGCGCGCCATTCCGGCGCCCCAGTTGTAGGACTGCGGACCCCAAAGGGGCGGAAAGACCGTGCGCCCGTTGGCGTCGGCCTGGCCCTGGCCGTCGGCGGAATGGCAGACCGCGCAGTTGGCGGCGAAGACCTGCTGCCCGCGGACGGGGTCATATCCGAGGGCGGTCTTCTGCAGCTCCGGATAGCCCGAGCCCTCCATATCGACGCCCGTGGGGGCCCCGGTGGCGAGGAAATGCATATAGGTCTGCAGATCCTTGTAGACGTCGTGGCCGGCGGGCGGTGGGCCGCCGCTCGGCGAGGCCTGGGCGTTCATCGAATAGGTGAAACAGCCCTTGATCCGATCCTCCATCGTATTGATCTGCTTGTTCTTGGAGCGATATTTCGGATAGGCGACCCAGGCGGCCCACATCGGCGCCGAGTCCGGCCGTCGTCCGCCGTCCAGATGGCAGGCCGCGCACGACAGGCTGTTGCCCACGAAGTCCGAGGCATTCGCCGGGGTGTTCATGAAGATCGCCTCGCCGCGCCGAATGGCGTCGCCGGAGGGACCGTCCGGTATGGCCGAGGACATCGGCGGCTGGAAATAGGCGGCCGGCTCGAGACCCGGTCCATCGCCGCCTTCGCTGCCCTTGCGATCGCGAATCCAGCCTGCGTCGACGGCCAGGGTGCCGATCACGAAGAGGGCCAGTCCGCCGGCGACGGCGAAGATGGCGTCGCGGGCGAGGCCGCCCTTGCGCGGCTTGTCGGGGCCGGTGGCGGGGGGCGGGGATTTGGGGTCATCGGACATGGTCTAGCGCCTGTCGTCAGGAGGTGAAGCGGGATTGGGCGGCAAGGTGGCGAGATAGTCCGCCACGGCGCGGCGATCGGCGTCCGACAGGTTGCGGGAGACGGCGTTCATCAGATCGACGGAGGAATTGTCGCGCTGTCCTCCGGCCCAGGCGGAAAGTTGAGAGGCGGTATAGGCGGGATGCTGGGCGGCCAGAGACGGGAACTGCGGCGCGACCCCAAAGCCCGAGGGGCCGTGGCAGGAGAAGCAGGCCGGGACATTCTTGGACCAGTCGCCATAGAGCGCCAAGCGTTCGCCCCGCGCGATGTCTCCGCCGAGCGACGGCCTGGCCGTGGAGGGGGCCCGCAATCGCGCATAATAGTCCCCAAGCGCGCGGCGCTCGTCCGGCGACAGGGCGGAGGCCACAATGGCCATCGACTCGTTTTCGCGGGCGCCCGCGATATAGTCGTTCAGCTGTTTGACGATATAGGCCGAGGGCAGGCCGGCCAGTCGGGGCACGGTCTCGCTGCCCTGGCCCCGGGTCCCATGACAGGACGAACAGGACCAGGCGTCGCCTCGCCCCTCGTTGATCAGTCGGATCACCCCGGCGTCAATCGCGGCCGGGGGCGGCGCGACGAACACGGGTTGCGGCGCCAGGTCCGGCGCCATGCGGGAGACGATCTCGACGCCGCCCCGCCAGGGCCCCCGGTCAGGGAACCGGCGACGCTGTGCCGCGACGAAGGCGGGGGTGACCGGGGCCTCGGCTCCGCCCCAGGTTTGGCGGACGTACGAGGCGACGCGGGCCAGTTCTTCGTCGGACAGAACGCTGGAGAAGTTCGGCATATGGCCGTTGAAGGTCCGACCGCTGACGGCGATGGGGCCGTCGATCCCGTGCAGCAGTATCTGGACCACGACCTGGGGATCGGCCGAGACGAAGGCTGAGCCTTCCAGGGGCGGCACGGCGCCGCGAACCCCCACGGCGTTGGGCTGATGGCAGGAGGAGCAGCGGGCCTCGAAGATCTGCGCCCCGGAATTGACCGCATGACGGGGCAATTCGGCCATCTGGGCGGCGCGTTCGGACCGGCCGATCGCGACGGCCTGGCTGTTGTCCCACAGGGTGATGCCGCCCCAGAGGGCCAGGGCGACGGCGATCCAGAGAACCGGGAGCGGGATGCGCCGGAACTCCTCATAGGGTTCGTAGGCCTCGTCCGTCTCGCGTCGTTCGACCGGGTCGGGGGTTCGCCGTGTCCAGGGAAGGCGGATCATCGCGGCTCGCCCCTCTCGCTGTAGCCGTCATCGCGAACGCCGGCGCGGGGCGCCGGGAAAGTCCTGTCCAAACTCTTGAGATAGGCCACCAGATCCAGGGCCTGGGAGCGGGCCACGACGACCTTGCCCGCGGGCGCATAGCCCCCGGGCATGGCCACGACGACATCGCCCCTGGCCGCCTTGTCCTTGATCTCGAACAGATAGGGATAGGCGGGCATGATGCTCCAGTCGAACACGGCCCGGGGCTGGTAGAGATGGGTGAGATGCCAGTCCCGGCTGGGAAGCCGTGCGCCGACGTTCTGAAGATCCGGCCCGGTCCGCATGGTGCCCAGCTGGTGGGGCTGATCGTAGAAATAGTCCGAGGCCACCGAGGCGCGCCCCCAACCACGTTCGGCGTCGGGGGCCTGGTCCAGCGACCGGGGCTGCTGGCTGTGACAGGACACGCAGCCCTGCGAGACATAGATGTCGCGGCCGCGCGATTCCGCCGCAGTATAGGCCTCGAGACCCGGTGTGGGGGGCTCGGTCCGTATCTGGATGCCTGGGAGGATCACGAGAAGGAGGGTGGCGAAGGCCAGGATGGCGAGGGCGAGGACGCCGAGGGGAATGACGCGGTTCATGCGGCGGTCGCCGGAACGGTGTCGGGCGGCGAGTCAGTGGCGTCCGACGCGGACGACGGGGCCCGTCCGCGCACGATCACGGCCATGAAATGGATCGCGAAGATCAGATGGCCCACGGTCATCAGGATACCGCCCACGGACCGGGCCTCGAGATATGGCTTGAGCAGCGTCACGCTGTCGGCGAAAGGACGGGTCACATCCAGCATCGCCAGGCCCTGGAGGACGCCGCCCACCGTCAATGACACGAAATAGACGGCGAAGCCGGCGACCACGAGCCAGAAATGGGCCGCGATCAACCTGGGCCAGGGCCAGGCGCGACCGGTCAGCCGCGGCAGGGTGTGGTAGACGGCGCCGAACAGAACGAAGGACACGAAGCCATAGGCGCCGAGATGGGCGTGGCCGACCGTGTATTGTGTGAAGTGGGTCACGGTGTTGACGCTGCGCAGCGCCTCGATCGACCCCTGGAAGGAGGCCGCCGTGTACATGAGCGCGCCCAGGGAGATGAATCTGAGGGGGATGGAAGCCTTGAAGACCCAGAGGTTGCGCGCGACTGTGACGTGCTGATTGACGGCCACGGCGATCACCGGGACGAACATCATCACGCTGTGGACGATGGACAGGGTGACGACCCAGGTGGGGACCGGGCCGCCGATCAGATGGTGGATGCCGACCTGGCTGTAGAAGAGGGCCAGGGCCCAGAAGCCGAGCAGCGACAGGCTGTAGGAATAGATCGGCTTGCCGATGATCTTGGGAATGAAATAATAGGCCGCGCCGACACCGAGGGGGGTGAGCCACAGACCCAGGACATTGTGGGCGAACCACCAGTTCACGGTGGCTTCCTGCACGCCCGAATGCAGGCCGGGCAGGTTGGCGATGAAGAACAGGATCGGAAACCAGCACAGGGCGCCAAGATAGTACCAGCCGGTCACATAGATGTGGCCGACGTTGCGATTCAGCGCTGTTCGCAGCAGGGGCAGGACGAAACAGGCCCCGGCGGCGGCCAGCAGGATGTCGATCTGCCAGGGAATCTCCAGCCATTCCTCGCCGTCGGTCCAGCCGGAAGCGATGGCCGCGGCCCCGGCGGCCAGGGCGATGTTCCAGAGCGCGGCGCCCAGGATCGGAAGGCGCGGATGACGCAGCGCGGTGTGGAAGATGCGCGGCGCGATCCATATCGCCACCCCGATGCCGGTCAGCGACAGCCAGCCGTAGGCCACCATGTTCAGATGCAGGGTCCGGACCCGCCCGAAGGTCAGGGGACCATAGGCCGAAAGCCAGTCCGGCCAGTGCAGTTTGAGCGAGGCCATGACCCCGAACACGGACCCCAGCACAAGCCAGAAGATGCCGCTCGCCAGCAGGACCAGAACGGGCCGTCGCGAGACAGCGTCGATCCCCGCCCGCGCGGTGTCATAGTGGTGCGGGCCGAGGGCCTGTGGGTCGTCGCCGGCCATGGTGGCGTCGTCGGCCTGCCCGGCCTCGCCGGGGACGAACACCGTATAGGCCTGACCCTGGTGCAGTTCCATCTGACGGTTGGTCACCGCCCAGATCAGGAAGGCCAGCGCCAGCAGGGAGACAAGGAAGCTGAGAGCCAGCAAAAGGCCGATCGTCACCGACACGCGCGTTCTCCCGGATCAGAATGCGACGGTGACATCTGCATATCCATAGACGGTATCGCCGGTATCGGGCGCGCCGGGCGCGTCGGTCAGAACCCGCCCCTTGAACAGCCGGGCCGCTCCGACTTCCAGCCAGGCGCCATCGGGTCGCAGCGCATATCGCGCCCGCGCTTCGATCTGCTGCCCGGCGAACCGCCCGGAGCGACCCGAAGGGTCGGCGACCAAGGTCAGGCCGAGGGCGTCGGTCGGGCTGTCCAGCCAGAGCCCCCTGTACATCGCCATCGCCTCGAACCGGGGGGAGGGCCTGACCTCGACCCGGACGCCAGGCGACCTCAGGTTCTGGCGCGAGACGGGCCCGTAGAGACCGGCGGGGCCGAACTCGAACCGACGGGCGCCGAACAGTGGATCAAACCGCGCGTAATGGTCTCCGCCTTCGTCGCCGCTGGCGTGGTCATACTGGACCGCCAGCCGGGGCTTCCAGACGCGATCGAAGGTTCGGCCCACTTCGGCGTGCATGAACCAGGCGCCGACGTCCAGATCGCGCGTGTCGGCCACGGCGGCCGTCCGTCGGGCCGTGCCGACCTGTCCCGCGGCCTCGAGCTCGAAATCCACCCGACCGGTCCCGGGCCCCCGACGCAAGCGAAAGCCGGGCGTGAACAGCCGCCTGTCCCGGGTCTGCAGGGCCGGGTCATCCTGTTCGTTCAGCCCATAGCCGTAGATTTCCAGGGTGGTGGCCCGATCATCGAGCGATCCCACCCATGACGCGCCAAAGAACTGCAGGTCGGTGCTTTCGCGGTCCCATTCGACGGCATGGCCTTCCACGCCGGCCCGGTCGTCGGGCAAGCGGTACTGGGGCATGACCCAAAACGCGGTCAGGTTCCCGCCCCCCAGCGGGGTCTGAAGCCGCGCGCCCGTATAGGCGTTGGTGGTGTTGCGGAAATTCTGTCGCGAGACCAGCCGCTTGGACCCGACGTCCATCGTCATCCGGCCCAGGCGGAGAACGCTGTCGCCGTCGCCGCCGAGATCGATATCGGCAAAGGCTTGCACCAGTTCGAGTCCGTTGACCTCGCTGGTGCCCACGGAGGACAGGGGATCCTGTCCGAACGCCCGAGAATCGTACAATTCGGTCCCGAAGCGAACGCGACCGGCGTCGTAGCCCACGGCCAGGGTCGCGCGGGTGAACAGGACGTCGTCATGTTCGGCGAAACGCGGACGGAACTGGCCCGCCAGGGTTTCCGCGCGAACCCGCAGGCTGCCAGATACGGTCCAGCGCGAGGGTGTGGCGGGGGCCTCCGGAGCGATCACCGGCGCCGACTGCGCCGCGGCCGGATGGGATATCGCCAAGACCGCGAGGAGCGGTGCGATCATCGGGCGACGGGTCCAATACGACGAATCCTACCCATGGCAGGGGCGGTCAGGACGCCGCGGCGAACCATCCCCTCCTCGACGACCTGGGTGACGCTGACATCATGCACCTGGGTGTCCTGGCCCTGGGCGAAGGCGGCATAGCGATGCAGCCCTTCCAGCATGCCGACATTGGTGGCGGCGAGATACAGCCGGTCGGCTTCGATCGCGCGGCCATCGATCGTGACGTCGCTGACGCGCCGTCCAGCTGGACGGTTAAGGTCGAAGGTCCAGCCGATGCCGGAGGTCTGCACCAGGCCTCCGACGCGGTCGAAGACATCTTCGGGTCCGAGGTTGGTGGCGCTCTGTTCGAGGATCGACAGGACCTGGGCACCCGTCAAACGCAGGGTCACCATCCTCGTCGGATGGGGCAGCAGGGTGACCAGGCGATCGCGCGTGACCGGTCCCGGGGTGATGGAAACGCCGTAACCGACGCCGGGCATGAAGGCGATGTCCGCGCCCGTGCGTTCGCGCATCAGGTCGCCGACCAGAACGTCGAAGGGGCTTTCAGATTTGTACTGGCGTCCGATCCGATCATAGGCCGTGGCCAGGACCTCATCGAGGCGGGCGCGATGGGGTCCGTCCAGATCGGACACCAGGGCGGCGATGCGGGGATCCGGGTCGATCCGGTCGTTCCAGAGGTCGGTCACCTTGCCCTCGACCGCCGACACCTCGCCGTCCGCGTCCACGGTGACGGTCAGCTCGCCAAGAGCGGCCGCATCGGACACGGCTTGGGCGATCCAGACCCCGTTCACCCGCTCGGGGGGATCGATCCGGTCGTGGGAATGAGCGGCCACGATCAGATCGATGTCGGGAATCTGTCGCGCCATCTCGCGATCTACGGCGGTGCCCTGGTGCGACAGGACCACAACCACTTCGGCGGCCTCGCGCATTTGCGGCAGAAAGGCGCGCGCCGCGTCGATGCCGTTGGTGAAGGTCACGCCCCGGGTGTTGGCCTTGGATCCGGTCTCGCCGGTGTTGTGATAGCTGAGGGCCAGCACAGCGACCCGGACGCCGCCGACCTCGAACAACTCCCACGGCCGTCCGAATATGGGTTCGCCGTCCATCAGGGCGTTGGCTCCCCGCATCGGAAAGTCGGCGATGGCCTGAAGTTCCCGGGTCCGGTCCAGCCCGTAGTCGAAATCGTGATTGCCCAGGGCCATGAAGCGATAGCCGACCGCGTTCATCAGCCGGATCATCGCCTCGCCTCGCGTGGCGTTGCCGACCAGGTCGTCGCTGAAGGTGTCGCCCCCGTCCACGAGCAGCACAGAGTCGGGTCCGACTTTCCGGCGCACGTTTTCGATCGCGGAGGCGAGGTAGGCGAAGCCGCCGATCATGGCGGCCCGGTCGAACTGGGCCGGGTCGCGGCCGGGATCGCCCGTCTGGGCGGTGGCGTCGCCCGGCGCGACCGGGAAAGGCGTATGACGCCCGTGCATGTCGTTGGTGTGCAACAGGGTGAAGGCGCGATCCTGGGCCAGAGCCGGGCGCGGCGCGGCCGCGACCACCAGTCCAAGCGCGACCGCGATCATTCCGAGCTTCATGCGTTTTTCTCCCGACGTTTTGCCGCAGGAGCCACACGTCCTACCTTAAGGCAGTCTTAAGGCCGGATTCGGTCCACCATTTTTACGACCACCGGTCGCTCCGCGGCGAGAGCAAATCCGGCGTCAGGTCGGGGCGGACCGTGATTGGGGTCGGGACGGGGCGTTCGACGAACGTCGATGTTTCCGACGTTCTGGGGGCAAGGTCTTTTCAGACCTCGGCGCGCACGTCGGTTACGGGCATGATCAGGTCAACCCGCAGCCCCCCAAGCGCCGAGCGCGCATAGTCCATCCGCCAGCCTTGAGCGCGCGCGCAGGCCTGGGCGATTGACAGCCCCAAGCCGTTGCCGCCCGGACGGGCGTTGGCCGCCCGGAAGAAGCGATGGCCGAGGCTGGTCAGATCGGAGAAGCCGACGCCGGGGCCGTCGTCTTCGACGATCAGTCGGGTCAAATGTCCGTCGGCCTCCAGGCGGACCTCGACGCGGGATTCGGCATAGGTGGCGGCGTTGGACAACAGGTTGCCGAGGATGACGGAGAGCGGATGGGGTTGCGCGTGCAGGCTCAAGGGGCCGGGCCGATGGATCGCGATGCCGGGGTGGTCTCCCGCCCGCTTGATGAGATCCGGCCAGAGGTCGGCCAGCGGGATCCAGCGTCGCTCCTCCAGGGTCGATGAGAGGGCCTCGCTGCGCGACATTTCCAGCAACTGGCTGACCAGTCGCGCGGTGCGATCGACGGACTCGGTCATCTGCGCCAGGGCGCCGTCGCGCACGGTCTTGTCCTTGGCGGCGGCGGCGATCTGGGCCTGGACGCGCAGGCCGGCGAGGGGGGTGCGCAGTTCATGCGCCGCAGCGGAGATGAATTGCGACTCGCGCTGTCGCGCCGCGTCCAGACGCCCGATGAGGCCGTTCAGGGCGTCGGTGAACGGCTTGAGTTCGTCGGCGGCCTCGGGCGTCATGACCGGGGTCAGGTCATCGGCGTCGCGCGCGGCGATGGCGCGGGTGACCGACCGGATCGGGGCAAGGCCGCGACCCACCGACATCCAGATCAGGCCCGCCATCGCCAGCAGCCCCAGCCCGGCCGGGGCGATCAGGCCTGCGATCACGCTCTGAACCAGATGGTCGCGCATGCCGAGATTGTCGCCGACCAGGACGCGGACGCCGGCCTCGCGGTTCTCGACGGCGTAGACACGCCAGCGCTCCCCGTCGATCACCGTCTCGGAGAACCCCGTCGCAGCGGTCGTGAGACGCGAACCCGGAGCCCCGTCCGAACGACCGATGAGCGCGCCGTCAAGCGACCAGATCTGGCAGGACAGCTGGCGGGCGTAGGAGGTTCGGCTCGTGGCGGACGCCAGCGCCGCGGCGTCCGACGGTACGCGGGCGACATCGCCGCTGGACAGCAGAGACGACACCATGCGCGAGGCCTCAATCAGGCGGGCGTCGAGGACGCGCTCGACCTCGTGCTGGGTGCGGACATAGACCCAGCCCGCCGCCAGGCTCCAGACGACCGTCGAGGCAAGGGCGAGGATGACGAACAGTCTGAGGCGAATCGAGCTCATCGCAAGGCGTATCCCAGGCCGCGCATCGTTCGGATCAGATCGGCGCCGAATTTGGCGCGCAGATGGTGGATGTGCACTTCCACGGCATTGCTGCCGATGTCTTCCTGCCATCCATAGAGCCTCTCTTCCAGTTGTCCGCGCGACAGCACCTGGCCCGGACGCTCGATAAGGGCCTCCAGGATCGCGAACTCGCGGCGCGAGAGGGGGACGTCCCGGTCGCCCAGCCAGGCGAGACGGGCCTTCGGATCGAGAACGAGATCGCCGTGTTTCAAGGGCGCGGACGCCCGCCCGAGGACCCTGCGACGGACCGCTCTCAGCCGCGCCGCGAGCTCCTCCAGATCGAAAGGCTTGCCGAGGTAGTCGTCGGCGCCCGCATCCAGGCCCTCGACGCGATCGGGTGCGGAGTCCCGGGCGGTCAGGAGCAGCACGGCCACCGCCATCTCGCGGCGTCGGACGAAGCGCAGCACCTCCAGACCGTCGCCGTCCGGCAGGCCGAGATCCAGCACGACGGCGTCGAAGCTGGAACAGTCCAGAGCGGCCAGGGCATCCTGGACGGTGCCGGCGACATCGACGGTCCAGCCATAGGTGGTCAGACCGACCTGAAGGCCGTTGGCGAGAATGGGGTCGTCTTCTACGGCGAGGATGCGCATGGCGATCGGATCGGCCTCCAGGCTTAAGGCTGACTTAAGCTGCGATGACGATCGACGCCGCATGAAAAAGCGCTTCGCCTTCATTTCCGGCCTGAGACTGGCCCTCGCCCTGGTGATCATGGCGCTGGCCGGAACCTTGCCCGCCGCAGCCCAGGCGCCCCTGTCTCCGCAGGACGCCTTCGACCTCTCGGTCACCCGCACCGAGGCCGGCGATGTGACCTTCGCGTGGCGCATCGCGCCCGGACACTATCTTTACCGGGGCCATACCGTGGCCACGGCGGCGGACGGCAAGACGGCGCTCGCCCTGGACCTGGCTCCGGGCCAACAAAAGGACGACCCCGGCTTCGGCGTCGTCGAAATCTGGCGCGACGCCGGCCAGGCGACCCTGACCCAGGCGACGCTCGAGGGCGCCGGCTCTTCCCAAACGGTCAACATCACCTATCAGGGCTGCGTCGAGGACTCGATCTGCTACCCGCCCGTCACCGAGACCGTGGCCCTGCCGGTTCTGCCGGAAGGCCGCGCGGCGCCCGCGCAAACCCTGGCGACCAGCGACCCTTCGGACGCGGTCGCGGCGAGCGCCAGCGCCCTGGCGATCGCCGCCGCCGAAGCGTCGTTCGCCGAAAGCCCCGGCGGCGTCGCCGCCCCGGGTCCCGTCGCCTCCGGAACCGGCGAGGTGCAACTCCAGTCGGGCGGCGGAATGGTGGAATCCCTGTCCCTGCACGGCGGCGCCCCTTGGGTGCTTCTGGCCTTTTTCGGTTTCGGAATTCTGCTGGCGTTCACGCCCTGCGTCTTCCCCATGTACCCCATCCTCGCCGGCGTGATCGGACGGGGCGTGGACGGGCGCGACCCCCGGCGGGGTTTCATCCTGTCCGGGTCCTATGTTCTGGGCCTGGCGTCCGCCTTCGCGCTTCTGGGCATGGCGGCCGCCTGGTCGGGGCAGAATCTGCAGATGGCGCTGCAATCCGTCTGGGCGGTCGGCGCGCTGTCGCTGGTCTTCGTGGTTCTGGCCGCGTCCATGTTCGGACTGTTCGAACTCCAGCTGCCATCCGCCTGGACGTCGCGGCTGTCGGTGGACCGGGCACGGGCCGACGCTCGGCGCCCTCCGCGGCGGGCATGGGATTCGTATCCGCCTTGATCGTGGGGCCCTGCGTCACCGCGCCGCTCGCGGGAGCCCTGCTCTACATCGCCCAGACCGGCGATCTCGCGCTGGGGGCCGGCGCCCTGTTCGCCCTGGGTCTCGGCAAGGGCGTGCCGCTGATCATGTTCGGCACCATGGGCGCGCGCCTTCTGCCCAAAGCCGGCCCCTGGATGAACCGCGTCAAGGCCGTCTTCGGTTTCCTGTTCCTGGCGACCGCCTGGTGGCTGGGATCCCGCATCCTGCCGCCGGTCGTGACCCTGGTGACTGGCGCCGCGCTCCTTCTGATGGCGGCCGCGGCGCTCGGGCTGTTCCAGCGTGATCCGGCGCACGGCCTCGGCGCGCGGATGGCGCGTGTCGCGGGGCTGGCGGCGACCGTCTGGGGCGTGATGCTGTTGGTGGGCGCGGGCGCGGGCGCGACCGATCCCCTGCAACCCCTCGAGCCCTTCGGCGGCGTCCGGGCGGCGGCGGCTCCCCCGGACTACACCGAAACCGTGGTGACCGACGAGGCCGGGCTGCGACAGGCGACCGCCCTGGCGAGCCAGTCCGGACGGCCGTCGCTGGTCTATTTCACGGCGGACTGGTGCGTGAGCTGCAAGGTCATCGAACGCGAGGTCTTCGAGGATCCCGAAGTCCGGGCCCGTCTGGGGGAGGTCTCTCTGATCAAGGTCGATGTCACAAAGACCGACGTCGAGGCGCGGTCCCTGATGGAAGCCTTCGCCGTGGTTGGTCCCCCGACGATGATCTTCCTGGATGCCGAAGCGCGCGAGCCCGCCGATACGCGGATCGTCGGCGAAACCGGAGCCAAGGGCGTTCTTGACGCCCTGACCCTGGCGCAGGGAGGCTGAGATGGGCGCGATCGTCATCGGGCCTCTGGTCCTGTCCGCCGAACGGTTCGCCATCATTCTCGGCGTGGCGGCCTTCCTGATCGTGTCAGGGATTCTCGCGAGCCGGGTGAGCGGACGGTTCAACCCCTGGAGCACGGTGGTGGCGCTGGGCGGCGTGGCCATAGCGCGCCTGGCTCATGTGATCGGTCACTGGTCCTATTTCGAAGGGGACCTGCTGCGAATTTTCGCCGTCTGGCAGGGCGGTTTCTCCTGGCCCTGGGCCCTGGTCGCGGTCGGCCTCGCCAGCCCTTTAATTCTCAAACAGCGCCGTCTGATGGCCTATGGGCTCGCTCCCGTGATCGCGGCGGTCTTCGTCTGGAACGTCGCCTACCAACTGACCGCCCAGACCGACGCCAAGCCGATGCCGGACCTTACCCTGGCTCAGATCGACGGCGCCCCGCTGAACCTCGCCGAGGGCGACGGCCGACCGACCGTGATCAATGTCTGGGCCACCTGGTGCCCGCCGTGTCGCCGGGAAATGCCGGTCCTGGCGGCCGCCGAGGCGGCCAATCCGGACGTCCGGTTCCTCTTCGTCAACCAGGGCGAAGGTGCTGAAACCATCAACCGCTTCCTCGACGGCCAGGGCCTGGAGCTGGACACCGTCCTGCTCGACGAGGCGATGGCCTTGCCGAGACACTATGGGACCCTCGGCATTCCGGTGACGCTGTTCATCGACGCCGACGGCGCCCTGCGAAAGTCGCACATGGGCGAGATTTCGCCCGAACAGATCGACGCCGAACTGCAGGCCATCGCCCGCTGACGGTTCCACATCATTCGAGACAGCACTGGAGAAGAGCATGCTCAACACACATCATATGGTCGCCACCGTCCTGGGCGCCCTGGCGCTCGCCGCCTGCAACCCCGCGGGAGCCGAGAATTCCACGACGGAATCCGCCGGCACGGCCACGCAGGACGGCGCCCTCGTCACCAGCGTCGGCTTCGCCGACCTGCTGCGGACGCCGGCCGCGCCGTTCATCGGGGCGGAGAAGGCCGACGTCACGATCATCGGCTTCATGGACTACAACTGCCCCTACTGCCGCCAGATGAACCCGGAACTGGCGGCCCTGCTCGAAGCCGACCCCAAGGTCCGCATTCTTTACAAGGACTGGCCGATCTTCGGCGAGCCGTCCACGGCCGCGGCGCGGACCGCGCTCGCGGCTGGCTATCAGGGCAAATACGAAGCCGTTCACAACGCCTTCATGCGCTCGGCCAATCGCATCGCCGGCGAGGACGACATTCGGACCCTGGCTGAATCCGCCGGCGTGGACATGACCCGGCTGGATCGTGACCTCCAGACCCACCGGGCCGAGATCGACGCCGTGCTGGACAGAAACAAACGCGAGGCCTCCGCGTTGGCCCTTCAGGGCACGCCGGCCTTTATCATCAACGGCAACCTGATCCCCGGGGGTATGCCCCTGGCGCAGCTACAGGCGGTGATCGCCCGCATCCGCGCGGGAGAGCCGCTCCGCTGAACGGAGCACGACCGCCTTGGCCCATCTGACCCTGCTTCAGCTCAACGACCTGCACGGCTATCTCGAGCCTCATCCAGAACTGGTGCGAACCGGAGGCGGCTGGCGGTTCGAGAGGCTGGGCGGGCTGGCACGCATCGCCTCGATCTTCGCCAAGGCGCGGGTCGAGTCGGAGGGCGCCGTTCTGACCCTGGACAACGGCGACACCTTCCACGGCACCCATGTCGCCCTGGAGTCGAAGGGCGAGGCCCTGGTTCCGTTGATGAACGCCCTGAAGATCGACGCCATGACGGCGCACTGGGAGTTCGCCTATGGGCCGGCCGGATTCGCCAGGCTCGCCGCGCAGCTGGACTATCCGGTGCTGGCCGCCAATGTCTTTCGCAAATCGGACGGCGCTCCAGCCTTTGAGGGGCGTCGCGTGTTCGACCGCGGCGGACTCAAGGTCGGGGTCGTCGGACTGGCCTGTCCCATCGTCGACAAGACCATGCCCCCCAGTTTCAGCGAGGGACTGCGCTTCGAGATCGGCGTCGAGGAATGCCGGGATCACGTCGCGGCGCTGCGCTCGGACGAGGGCGTCGATCTCGTCGTGGTCCTGTCGCACCTCGGCTTTCCCCAGGACGTCCAGCTCGCCAACGACGTGGCGGGCATCGACGTCATCCACAGCGGCCACACCCACAACCGCATGCATGAGCCGGTGGTGGTGAACGGTGCGATCATCTTCCAGTCCGGCTGTCACGGCGCCTTCGTCGGACGGCTCGACCTGGACGTCGAGGCGGGGCGGATCGTCAGCCATCGCCACCAGCTGATCCCCGTTGACGACGGCTGGCCCGAGGATCCGGAGATGGCGGCCCTGGTCGAGAACGCCATGGCGCCGCACCGGGACAGGCTCTCCGAAGTGGTCGGCCGCACGACCCGGCCGCTGCACCGCTACGCCATGCCCAGCGCGCCGATGGACGACGTCCTTCTCGACGCGATCGCGGCGGCGGCCGAGGTCGAGATCGCCTTTTCCAACGGGTGGCGTTACGGCGCGCCGGTCGCGCCAGGCCCGGTGACCCTGAACGATCTCTACAACAACATTCCGATGAACCCGCCGGTCTCCCGGGTCGATCTGACCGGAGCGGAGATTCACGAGCTTCTGGAAGACAATCTCGAGCGCACCTTCGCCGCCGACCCCTATGCCCAGATGGGCGGTTACATAAAGCGCTGCCGCGGCCTGACGGTGTTCGTGAAACTCGAGAACCCGAAGGGCGAGCGCGTCGATCGCCTGTTTGTCGGCGATGAGCCAGTCGATCCGGAGCGCGTCTACCCTTGCGCCTTCGTCACCACCCAGGGCGTGCCCAGGCGATATGGAACCGGGCGTCGCGATCTGCAAATCGATGCGATCACGGCCCTGCGACGCTGGCTGTCAAGGAACGTCGTCGGCGACGGTCTGCGGCCCCCCAGCGTCATTGTCGTCTGACCCTCGCGCCGTTCATCCCGCATCCTTTGCGCAATCATGGAAGTTATTGCGCCTGACGGCATCCGTCACGCCGGAGGATCATCGATGCGATACATCAGCCATGGCGGCGCGCAGGTGGCGGCGCTGCATGACGAGAAGACCGGCAGCTGGCAGTATGTGGTCAGCGATCCGGACTCGGGCGTGGCGGCGATCATCGACCCGGTGTGGGATTTCGACGAAAAGGCCGCCGCCACCTCCACCCGCAATGCCGACGCGCTTGTGGACCATGTCCGCGAGGCCGGCCTGAAGGTGGAGTGGATTCTCGACACCCACCCGCACGCCGACCATTTCTCCGCCGCTCCCTATCTTCACGAGAAGCTCGGGGCACCGACGGCCATTGGCGAAAAGGTTCGGGGCGTCCAGGCCCTGTGGAAGGACATCTACCGGCTCCCCGAAAGCTTTCCGACCGACGGGCGTCAGTGGGACCGGTTGTTCGCCGCCGGCGACACCTTCCGGATCGGCGGACTGGAGGGCCGGGTGATGCTGTCCCCCGGCCACACCCTGGCGTCGATCAGCTATGTCGTCGGCGGCTGCGCCTTCGTGCACGACACCCTGATGATGCCCTATGCGGGCACCTCCCGCGCCGACTTTCCGGGCGGTGACGCCCACGTGCTGTACGGCAGCATCCAGGACATCCTGGCCTTGCCGGAAGAAACCGGCGTCTTCGTCGGCCACGACTACGGGCCGGACGGTCGGGAACCTGCCTGCTTCAGCACCGTGGCCGATCAGCGCCGCGACAACATCCACGTCGGCGGCGGGCGCTCCGAGTCCGAATTCGTCACCCTCAGGGAGGCGAGGGACGCGACCCTGCCGCTGCCCAAACTGATGCTCTACGCCCTTCAGGTGAACATCCGCGGCGGCGTCCTGCCCGAGGCGGAGGCCGACGGTCGTGTGTTCTTCCGTATTCCCGCCAACTATTTTCCGGTCAGCCTGGGTTGAACGACGGACGCCGCAAGGCGCCGCCGCCCTCGCCCCGCCGCCACCCGGCCCAGGAGAGAACCGTCATGGACATTCGCCCGCTCGATGAAACCCTCTCGATCTCGCCGCCGCTGAGTCCGGCGGACCTGCCGTCCCTCGCCGCCCGGGGCTATCGTTCCGTCATCTGCAACCGCCCCGATGGCGAGGCGCCCAGGCAGCCCGCGGCCGCCGAGATCGCCGCCGCGGCCGAGGCCGCCGGTCTTGAGTTTCGCCACATCCCCGTGGTTGGCGACGCGATCGGGGAAGCGGACGTCGCCACCTTCAGGGTAGCGTTGGCCGATCTGCCCGGGCCGATCCTCGGCTTCTGCCGCCCGGGCGCGCGCACGACGAAGCTCTGGGCCCTCGTAGGCAAGGACGAGCAGCGGGCGGCTGCCCTGATCGCGACGGCGAAAGGCGCCGACCATGATGTGACCGGCCTCAAGCCGCGCCTCGAAGGACCCATCTGATGCCCGCGCCCGCGGCCCAGGGACCCGGGCCGTGACGACCCTGAGCCTGCTTCAATATTTCCTCGGTGCCGGCGCCGGCGCGGTCGTGGGTTTCTCGCTCGGCTTGGTCGGCGGCGGAGGATCCATTCTGGCCGTGCCGCTGATCGTCTATCTGGTGGGCGTGAAGGATCCGCATCTGGCGATCGGGACCAGCGCGTTCGCGGTCGCCGCCAACGCCGCCGCCAACCTGGTCAACCATGCGCGCGGCGGCAC
Organism: Brevundimonas sp.; assembly: GCF_041648615.1. Taxonomy (GTDB): domain Bacteria; phylum Pseudomonadota; class Alphaproteobacteria; order Caulobacterales; family Caulobacteraceae; genus Brevundimonas. Next base: position 17,550 of record NZ_JBAZOS010000004.1, on the reverse strand, counting down.
GGTGAAATGGAAGATCGCCGGCCTGTTCGCCGGGGCCGGCGTGATCGGGGCGCTGGTCGGCTCCACCCTCGGCAAGGCCATAGACGGACAACAGCTGCTGGCCCTGTTCGCGGTGCTGATGCTCGTCGTGGGCGCGCTGATGATGCGCGGCCGATCGGCTTCGGGCGATGCGACGGTCCTGTTGACGCGGCAGAACGCCCCCAAGCTGATCGGCACAGGAACGGCGACCGGCATCCTGTCCGGGTTCTTCGGGATCGGCGGCGGCTTCCTGATCGTGCCCAGCCTGATGTATTCGACTCGCATGCCGATTTATTACGCCGTGGGCTCTTCGCTCGTCGGCGTGACGGCCTTTGGCCTGACCACGGCATTCAACTACGCCATGTCCGGCTGGGTCGACTGGCCGCTGGCCTTCGCCTTCGTCGGCGGCGGCGTGGTGGGCGGGTTGTTCGGCTCGCGACTGGCCAGGCACCTTTCCGACAAGAAGGGCGCGCTGAACTCGGTGTTCGCGGCGCTGATCTTCGTCGTGGCCATCTACATGCTCTATCGAAGCGCCGATGCGCTTGGGTTTGTCTAACCGATGTTTTCAGGCGACCGGAGGTTCTTAAGGCTGGCGTAAGTCTCGGGCGCTCTGGATGACGCCCAATCATCAAAGGAAACGCCAGATGACACAGTTGGTTGACGGCGAAAGAGATTTCACGACCAGGCTCGACCGGCGACGGCTCCTGGCGGTCAGCGTCGCGGCAAGCGCGGCGACCTACGCGGGGATGGCGGTGGCGGGTCCCAGGCCCGCGCCGGGGCTGGAGATCGCGACGGCCCCCAATCCCCATGTGTTTCCGCTGATCCTGGCGATGAGCCTAAATCCCTCGCTTCCAGTGAGACTGCTGCCGATCGCCGAGTCGCGGGACGCCGACGCCCTGTTCGCTTCGGGCGAGGCGGATGCGATGCTGGCGATGACCTATGTCGCCGCCCGGAAGCGTCTGTCCGGCGCCGTTCCCGACCTTCGGCTTCACACCCTCACCACCTGGCGGGGATTTTTCCAGGTCGCGGCCGCCGGGGTGCGAGGTTTCCAGGATCTGAAGGGGCGGACCACCATCGTCAGCGGCCCGGTCGGATCCGGCCGAGGCGGCGGTGGAGACCTGATCTTCCAGGCGGCCGCCCGTCGTCAGGGCATCGACCCGGTCAACGACCTACAGGTGGAGTACCTGCCGATCAAATCGGGCATGCAGCGCATGATGTCGGGCCAGGCCGCCGCCATCACCGTGCCCAGTCCGGGAAGCACCGGCCTGGTCGCGCGATCAAGGACGCCGGCGGCAGCCGGGCCGGCGGCGCCGTTCACGGCCCTGGACCTGCAGGCGATCTTCTCAGGGTTCGCCGCCTTCCCCGCCGACCAGTTACCACTCGGCGGCCTGCATGTTTCGGACAGGGTCTTGGGGGTGAGTGAGAAGCGCCGGCAGCTCGAGGTCGTCGTCGAGGCCTACCGCGACGCCGCGGAGCGGCTAACGGCCGATCCGGCGCTTTACGCGCCGGTGGTCGCGGCCAACTACGGACGGCATTTCGACCGGGTCGGCGCCGGCGGCTTGTCCGCTCCGCTGCTCGCGCGCTCCCTCCACTCAGGCGATCTCGTCTACCGCGCGGAGCGCCCGAATCCCGCGCTTGGACGCGATCTGCGGGCCTGGGTGGGCGAGGTCCTGGATCGACCGGTCGGCGCGGACTTCCTCGTCGAGGGGGGATGAGTAGACCCTGCGAATCTGGTGGCGGCGCGACCGACGGATCAAGGCGACCCGCCGTTCGTTACGGCCCTGCGAGACCGCAACGCGTCGGCCTGGCGCCATCAATAAGGACCGCCCCATGAAGTCGCATATCCTGATCGTCGGCGGCGCGCTCGCGTCGCTCCTGTGGGCCACGGCAGCCCGGGCCGATCCGTTGCATGTCTACGGGCCGGGCGGGCCTGCCCCGGCGATGCGCGAGGCCGCCGAAACCTACACGAGGACGTACGGACGCGAGGTGACCGTCGTCGCCGGTCCGACGCCGCAATGGCTGGCCAACGCCAAGCTGGACGCGGATGTGATCTTCAGCGGCTCGGAGACAATGATGACCGACTTCGTCACCGCCATGGAGGGGCGTATCGAAGCCGCAAACGTCGAGCCCCTCTATCTGCGCCAGGCGGCGATCCTGGTGCGTCCGGGCAACCCGGGTACGATCGAAGGCTTGGCCGACCTGTTCGAGCCGGGCCACCGGATCGTGGTGGTTAACGGCGCAGGACAGGACGGCCTGTGGGAAGACATGGCCGGACGCGCGGGCGACATCCGCAGCGTGCGCGCGCTCAGGAAGAACATCGTCCTGTTCGCTCCCAACAGCGCCGAGGCCAGGACGGCCTGGGTCGCCGACCCCACCCTGGACGCCTGGATCATCTGGAACATCTGGCAGGTGGCCAATCGGGAGGTGGCGGATCTGGTCGAGGTCGAGGAGCCCTACCGGATTTATCGCGACACGGGCGCGGTCGTGACCACGCTGGGGCGCGAGGATTCGGACAGCCAGAAATTTCTGGAGTTCCTTCAATCCCCGGCGGGCGCGGAAATCTTCCAGCGCTGGGGCTGGATGACCGACGCGTCTCAAGATGAGCCCAACGACGATTGATCGCCACGCGATATCTGCAACGGAGACAAAGCCGTGACCTACTATTTTTCCAGGACCCTCGAGGGCGGTTTCGACGAGGTGGTCGGCCGGACTCGCGAGGCGCCGAAGCAGGAAGGTTTCGGGGTCATCACCGAAATAGACGTTCAGGCGACGTTGAAGACCAAGATCGACGTGGACTTCCGACCCTATCTCATCCTGGGCGCCTGCAATCCGGCGATGGCGCATGAGGCGCTGCAATTCGAGGACAAGGTCGGCACCATGCTGCCTTGCAATGTGGTGGTGCAGGAACGCCCGGACGGGATGATCGAGGTCGCCGCGATCGATCCGGTCGCCTCCATGCAGGCGATCGGAAATCCGGCGCTGTCGGACAAGGCGGCGGAGGTCGCGGCGAAGCTTAAGGGGGCGCTGGAGCGGATATGATCTGTTCCCCGGCCTGCAGACAGGCCCCAGGCTGGCGGTTCCCGGGAGGATCCGAGGTCTCACAGACCAGGCCTTGCCTTTCCCTTCAGATCGCGACCATCGCTGAGCGTCGGCGGGCCAGTGCCTTGGCGGCACAGGTGTCCGGCGAACCGCAGAACTTCAACCTCGAGTGCGCCGAAGGCCTTCGAGGAACTCGACGGGGTGGGGCGGATGAAGTCCTCAGCCGACTGATGATTCCAGTGCGGTCGAGGGCGGCGACTAACGGCCAGGAAGCCGCTCAGAGGGCCGCCGTCCCTCCGCCCGGACGACGCGATACCATAGACACAAGCCCTGCCGTCGCCAGCAGGGCGAACACGGCGCCGGCGAGGAAGGTCGTCTCCGGTCCCATCCGGGACCACAGCAAGCCGGCGACGACACTGGCCGCCAGCAAGGTCACGCCGCTGGCGAGATTGAACAGACCAAAGGCCGTTCCACGCATGTGCGACGGGGCCGTATCCACGACCAGAGCCGCCAGCAATCCCTGGGTCAGGCCCATGTGCAGGCCCCACAGGGCGACCCCGATCAGAACACCGGGAATAGTCGCCACGAAGGCAAGGACCAGGTCGGCGGCGATCAGAATCGCGAGGCCCAGGATGAGCAGCCAACGTCGACCCATCCGGTCCGACAGGCTCCCGGCGGGCGCGGCCACGACCGAATAGACCACATTCATCACCACCATCACCACGGGCACAAGAGCGATGGCGAGGCCGACATCCTGCGCCCTCAACACCAGGAAGGCCTCGCTGAACCGCGCCATGGTGAACACCACGCCCAGGGCGACGACAGACCAGAACGCTCCGCCCATCGCGAGCACATCGATCCATCGGATCGGCGGTCGCGGATGACGCACGCCGTCGACGGGGCGGGGCTCCTGGACCGCGAAGATGAGCACCACGACCGCAAGCGCGGCTGGAACCACGGCCCAGGCGAATACCGCGCGGATGTCGCCTGCGAGAACGAACATGAGGCCCATTGCCACGAGGGGGCCGGCGAAAGCGCCGATCGTGTCGAGGGACTGGCGCAGACCGAACGCCGCCCCGCGGATCCCGGGCGGCGCGATGTCGGCGACCAGGGCGTCGCGGGGCGCGCCGCGAATGCCCTTGCCGACGCGGTCCGCGAATCGCGCGCCGAACACCTCGAACGGGGTCACCGCGAGCGGAAAGATCGGCTTGGTCAAGGCGCCCAGGCCATAGCCCGCCACCGCCAGCCATTTGCGGTGGCCAAGGCGGTCGCTGAGCCAGCCGGAGAAAACCCTGGTGATCGACGCCGTGGCCTCGGCGACGCCTTCTAGCAGTCCAACGAGCGCGACGCTCGCGCCAAGGCCGGTCACCAGAAAGACGGGCAGGAGGCTGTGAATCATCTCCGACGAGACGTCCATGAACATGGAGACGAAGCCGATCGCCCAGATGCTTCGGGGGACCGCTCGAAGGCCGGACCTGAGGGGTGCGCTCATGCCGTTGGTCTTAGCCCGGATCGACGCATCCAGACGAGTAGCCGACCGACGCTCATGGTTTTGAAAGCTCGCCCGGGCAAGTTGAGGCCCATGAGGACAGGATCGAAATCCGCCCAAGCCGACGCCGACCGTCGTTCCATTCAACGGGAGCGCTGCGTTTTGCGCTGCCGGATTACTTACGGTCCCTGGAACGAGGTCGTGGACGCGATCCTTCGCGACCTCCACGAGGACGGCGCGCGGCTTCGCCTGAGTTCCCGCGTCGTCTTGACGGGCCGACTGCGCCTGGAGATCCAGCCGGGCGGCGCCGTGCATATGGCGGATGTCGCCTGGCGACGTGGCGATGAAATCGGAGTCCGATTGGTCGAGACGCTTGATGAGACGGTCGAGCGGCAGATCGAGACTCTGCAGCGCGCCGGCGCACGGATGCGTCAATCAAGGTTTCCGGCGCCGAACGACGGCAGCTACTAGCCGCGAACACCGGCGTCAGTGCGGGCAGCGCAGATTTCAGGACCGGCCGATGAGCTGACCGCTTGACGGCACGTCCAACCCAGATGCCCCGGTCCGGCATCGGGTCCAGGCCCGGTCGACCCGGGCGGCCGCAAGCTTTGGACGACCATCAGTGCAGCACTTCGCCGCCGACCGGATCGACCTGGCGAAGTTGGCCGGCCGCGTCCTGGACAAAAACCTCGACCCGAGCGCCCTTGTCGATCAGCGTCGTCGCCCGGACCAACGCGGACTCGATCGCGTCGACGCTGAAGTCGAATTGTCCGGAATTCCGTCCATCGCGGAGAACGCGCCAATCGCCATCGCCGCGGATCACGGTGAACTGGATGACTTCGGGGTCTATGGCCAAGGGATCACTCCTTCCCCCACCGCCCGTGCCGCAAGCGGTCGGGTTCAACCTATCCGGCTTCAGGGCAAGTTCAACAGGACCCTGAGCCAACCGATTTGCTGGAAATGCTCAAGGCTCTCGAACAGGGGGAGGGCCAGCAGCATGACGAAACCGTCTCTGAGCGTCGTGAGGAAGAACCGGGGCCTCACCTCGATGATCTCCTGGTCTCGCCACATCGAGAAATTAGGCCAGAAGCGCGGCGTGCGCGCGACATAGGCTGCGTAGGTCGGCCCGAAGGTGTCGGCGAGCCACGCCTCCTCGCGTTTCACCGTGGCGGCGAACACCAGCACGGCGATCAGGACGAAGAGCCCTGCGATGGTCGCGCTGCCGGTCTGGGCGCCCATGCCGAAGGCGCCGAGGAAGCTGAAGACATAGAGCGGATTGCGGCTGATCGAATAGGGTCCGCGATCGACGATCTCGGCCTTCTTGCGCCCGCCAATGTAGAGCGAGCACCAGGCCCGGCCGACAATGCAGATGATGATCGCCGCCATGCCGAATGTTTCGAGGCCCTCGTGCCATTCCGTCTCGCCGCCGATGGACTGGGTGATCGCGGCCAGGGCCACGACAGACAGGATCGCGACCAGCAGAACGGCCTTGCGGATCAACTGAACGCGGCGGAGGTCGAGGGGTCGAACGGAGTTTGAGGTGGTCATCTGGAACCCGTCTTTGAGTAGCGACCGCACCGCGCCTCACGCGGCGACGATCAGAAGGATAGCGTGTCTGTTCGTCGTCGTCTCAGCGTCTGATCCCTTTGATGATCATGGTGAGACCGCGACGGTGATCGGCTGTGAGACCCGACGCAGATCCGGCTTTGGAAAGGTCCATGAACCGAGGGCGGCACAGAAGAAGGCGGGCAGGGGCCGGCCCGTCAGCCGCCAGTGGAGGCCCAGCGGCTTTTCGGTGCGCTCGCCCGCCTCCGGGCGCGGCGCGGTCAAGCGACGGCTCGCTGCTTTTTGGCCCGGAGGCTCCAGCTCGTCATCAGGACCATGGCGATCAGGATGGCGAGCAACACCGCCGTTGATCCAATGGTGCCGAAGCCGAGGCCGCCCTTGTCCGGCGTCTTGGTGAGCAGGTCGCCCATCGTCGCGCCGAATGGTCGGGTCAGCACGAAGGCGATCCAGAACAGCACCGTGCGCGAGATACGGGTGAAGAAGTAGGCGAGCACAGTCAGGCCGATCCCGGCCGCGATGAGCAGATTGCTGAGTCCGTAGCCGAGACCCGAACTGTCGGCCAGGAAGTCTCCAAGGGCGGTGCCCAGGGTGTTGGAGACGAGGATCGCGATCCAGTAGAAGGTTTCGATCTTCGGATCGCGGATGTGATCGACGGCGATCGAGCCCGTCGTCAGGCGCCAGGCCGCGAGCACGGCGACCAGCGTCGTGGCGATAAGGGTCGCGCCGGTCGCGTAGCCCAGGCCGAGACTTCGATCCATGAAATCCGAGAGGGTCGTGCCCGCCGTGCTCGTGGCGAGGATGACGGCCCAGTACAGGAAGGGGTGGAACCGCCGGGCCCTCAACTGGAGCGTGAGGGCGACGACGAAGAAGCCGATCAACACCACCGAGCTCGCGGCGTAGCCGATGTTGAGCGTCATCGACAGCAGGTCGCCGCCGGTTTCGCCGACGGTGGTGGCGCAGATTTTCATGACCCAGAAGGCGAAGGTGACCGTGGCGACCTTGCTCGCCGTATCTGCGATCGGAGGAGAACCGGCATGGGTCATGCGGCAAGGCTTTCTGTAGTCGCGCGCTCGAACCCGATCGAAGCGACCAGGCCGGGCTCGCCGGATTGAAGTGAAAGTCGGGCGTCGTGCAGGGCGGCGATCGCGGCCACGAGGGCGAGGCCCAGGCCGGAGCCCGGAGATCCACGGCTGTGATCGAGGCGATAGAAGCGCTGGGTGACCTTCGACAAATCGGCCGACGGGATTCCCGGGCCGTTGTCCCGAACCGCGAGGATGACCCTGCCGTCCTCGATGCGGGCGTCGAGGCCGATGTGAGCCGGCGCGGGCGAGTGGACAATCGCGTTTTCGACCAGGTTGGACACCATCTGAACCAGGAGATCCTCATCTCCGGTGATTGCGGCCCCGGTTTCCGTTCTGAACCCCAGCACGTGCCCGGCTTGCTCGGCGACCGGCTGATAGGCCTCGAACACCCGTTGCATCATCTGGCCGGCGTCGATCGGGCCGAAGCTCGACCGTCCGGCGCCCGCCTCGATCTGGGCGATCCGGAGCAGCGCCGCGAAGATGTCGAGCGTCTGGTCGAGCTCTGTGAGGGAGAGATCGACCGTCGCCTGAAAGGCCTCGACCGTGGTGAGGTTCGCCCTCGCATGTTCCAGGCGATGCCGCAGCCGGTTCAGCGGGGTGCGCAGATCGTGGGCGATATCGGACGAGACATGACGTATCGCCTCCATCGAGGCCTCCAGTCGGTCCAGCATGCGATTGAGGTTCCGGCGCAGCGCCTCGAACTCGGTTCCGAGCCCGATCGGCGGCATTCGGTCGCTCAGATGACCCTGCATGATCCGCGCCGTCGCCGCGTTCACGCGGTCGAGCCGGCGGGCCAGGACGGCGCCCGACGCCAATCCTCCGATCGCCGCGAGCACGGTCATGCCGATCACGCCCCAGATCGTGAGGAGCCCCATCCACTCGCGCAGTTCGTGAATGGCGTAGTTGCTCTTGCCGACCACAAGGGAACCCCGTGGGAGTTGAGTGACCAGCACCTCGATCGTGGCCAGTTCGCCGGACGTTTCCCGACCGTCCGGCGGCGCCGGCGCCGTGACCTCGCTGAAGCCTGCGACGGTGGGCCTTGCTGGAAGCCCGCCCGCTAGGACGCGGCCCTCGGCGTCCAGAACGAGGTATTTCAGCGCGTCGGCGGCCTGGATTCGAGACGCGACCCGGCGCGCCAGGATCGCAGGGTTCTCAGCGCCGCCGTCCGACAACAGAATCCGGGTTTCCGTTCGCAAGTCATCGCGGATCGAAGCGTTCGCATAGCTGGCGACCGACCAATAGAAGGCTGTGAACATCAGGGCGCCGCCGAGCGCGAAGATCACGGCGAACACGGCCGCCAGCCGCAGGGCGGACGAGGCCAGGAATCTAGGCGCAGTCATCGATCATGTATCCCGCGCCACGGACCGTATGGATGAGATCCTGACCGAAGGGCCGATCGACCTTGGCCCTGAGCCGGCTCATATGGGCGTCGACCAGATTGGTCTTCGTATCGAAGTGAAATCCCCAGACCTTGTCCAGCAACATGGCCCGGGTGACGACTTGACCGCTATGGCGGACAAGAAACTCCAGAAGCCTGAATTCCTGGGGCGTGAGGTCCAGCCGGGTCGATCCGCGCCGCGCCGTCCGGGCGGCGAGATCAAGCTGCAGATCTCCCACGTCGAGGACGGGTCTCAGATCGATGGACGGCGAGCGCCTGCCCAGGGCCTGCACCCGCGCCAGCAGTTCGCTGAACGCATAGGGCTTGACCAGATAGTCGTCGCCGCCCGCCTCAAAGCCTTCGACACGGTCGCGGACGCCGCCGACCGCGGTCAGGAATATGACGGGCGTGGCCTTGCCCGCGTCGCGAACCGCCCGGACCACGGACAGGCCGTCGCCGCCCGGCACCATACGATCGATGATCAGAACGTCATGCGCGCCCTCGAGCGCCAGATGCAGCCCGTCGTCGGCGTTAGTGGCGAGATCGACCGTATGCCCGGCCTCCGCGAGCCCGCGTTGCACGAACTCGGCGGCCTCGGCGTCATCTTCGAGAAGGAGGAGTTTCATTTGGGCCACTCGGTGAGGAACCGCCGCCCCCCGATGAGGGACGGCGTCCTGGTCAATCGTTGTCTTCGGGACCTTCGTTGGCTTCGTCGGCTTCTTCGGCGACCGCGCTCACCGCCCCGCTGGCGGCATCCACGGCATAGGTGGCGACGCGGTCGCCGCTTGCGATCTCGACTTCCCAGCTACGGCCGTTTTCGTCGTCGAACGAGGCTTCCATGGCCTTGCCCGATCCCTGGCGTTCCCCGATGGCTACGGCTTGGGCCAGCGAGACGCGCGCGCCGTTGACGGCGGCAATCTCATCGCGTTCGTCCTCGCCAGGCGGGCCCGGATTGGCGGCGACCGCCGCCCCGCCGATGGCCGCGGCCGAGATCAGCGCCGCCGCCGACAAACCGAAAATGAGTTTCTTGCGAGTCATGTGACGTCTCCATTCGCCCAGCATCGGGCGTGATCGAACACTAGGCCGGCCAACCTTCGCCAATGCTCTCGCGCGCGTTACAAGTTGGAAACACGCTTGCTCCGGGTTCACCGTGAGGGTCCTGATCGTCGCGACGCGTCTGAGTGTGGAATACAGGCCGAGGAACAATCATGCATCGTCCGACCAACTTGCTCGGCCTGAACGCGCTCAGACAGCGGCGGCCGACCCTTCGGAACATCAACGAACAGACCAGAGAGCGGTTGTCTCCGCTCGACCGCTTCGCCATCACGATCACGACACGGGTCGGAACCATGGGGTTCTTCCTGATGATCGCCACATGGTCGGTTCTCTGGCTCGGCTGGAACCTGCTCGCCCCGGTTCATCTCCGGTTCGACCCCCCGATGGGGTTCGTGCTCTGGCTGTTCATCTCCAATCTCATCCAGATCCTCCTGATGCCGTTGATCATGGTGGGCCAGAACATTCAGGGGCGTCACGCGGAAGCCAGAGCCGACGAGGATTTCGCCGTCAATCAGAAGGCCGAGCTCGAGGTGGAGGAGATCATCCGGCATCTCGAAATCCAAACAGAGATCCTCCAGCGGCTGGACGCCGCGAGCAAAGGCCCTGCGTCAGCGTGACCAGAACATCTGCCGAAAAAGCCGATGGCCCGCGACTTCGTGCAGGATCGCAAGACTGGCGTGACCGATCACATAGGCCCAGACGAGCTTGGATGACGCCTCGTGGACGCTCATGCCCGCGGTTCGGACGGATTCGGGAAGGACGGAGATGAGGCTCATCGTTCCCGTCACCGCCATGACGCTCATGACGATCAAGCCAAGACCGTGGACGGCGTGCGCGAAGGGATGAGAGTCGATGTCAGGCAGTCGTCCACGCCGCCAGGCGGACAGGTGAAGGCGAAAGTCACGCCAGACGGCCAGGGTCGCCTTCGGCGAGAACCATGGAACCAGAAGCCTGAAGCGAGCCTCGCCCCGACGGACCAGGGTCCACAACCAGTAGGCCAGCAGAAGGCCGAGGCTGGTCAGGCCCACCCATTCGTGAAGCTCGAACGCGAAGTTTTCGGCGCGTCCGGGCTTCGGCGCGATCATGAAATTGATGATCACCAGCTGATGGATCACCGCAATGGCCAGGAGCCCGTGCAGGGCTTTGGTCAGCAGGCTTCGGTCTGTTGACATCAGGCAGTCTCCTGGGGGCAGGTCAAGGTTGGCTTCGGTATGACGGCCCCTCTCCTCTATACGCAAATAGTCAGCCAAGCCATCAAACAAATCTATTGTAAAAATGAGAAGAATTCGCGAAACGGCAAGTACTGCCGTGGTCGGTTACTGATAGTATTGACCCGCTCCACCTTTCGGACTCGAAGACGGGGCAAGACAGGAAAGAGCGGGATGCTGTTGCACCGGGAAAGACACCTCGTGGAGAGGATTGGCTGGCTTCGCGCCGCGATCCTCGGCGCCTACGACGGGATCGTTTCCACCGCCAGCCTCATCGTCGGCGTGGCTGCGGCGGCGGCGCGGCCCAGCGACATCTTGCTGACGGGGATCGCCGGTCTGGTCGCGGGCGCGATGTCGATGGCGGCGGGCGAATATGTCTCGGTCAGTTCGCAGGCGGATACCGAGGCGGCGGATCTGGAGCGCGAGGCGGGCGAGATCGCCGCGGACCCGGAAGCCGAGATCGCCGAGCTCGCGGCCATCTACGTCCGACGCGGCCTCAACGACGAAACAGCCACCGCCGTAGCCCATCAGTTGATGGCTCATGACGCGCTGGCTGCTCATGCCCATGACGAGCTTGGTCTGGTTCCCGGAATGAAGGCGCGGCCGGTGCAGGCGGCCCTGACGTCGGCCGTGACATTCTCCGCCGGCGCCGGCTTGCCCCTCCTCATCGCGCTTGGAGCGCCCCCGACCTGGGTCGCGCCGGCCGTGGCGACCGGAGCGCTCGTCTCGCTCGCCGGGCTTGGGGCCATCGGCGCCGCTGCGGGCGGGGCAGGCCGGTTGCGCGCGGCCGGGCGGGTGGCGATCTGGGGCGCTCTGGCCATGGCGGTCACCTCCGCGGTGGGAGCGGCGGTGGGCGCGTCGCTCTGAAGCCCGGCGACCGGAGGCAAGATCGCGACCGCCCGGTAACCGCGAGGCATCCGCACCGCCCGAGCGCGCTCGACCCGTGACGAAGCCCGGGCGTGCTGTTCGCGTCTCCCGGGATCATCTCTCCCGGTTCTGGAACAGATCGGCGGGGGCCGCGGAGGGTCGATCGGCCTGGGATCGCCCCTGATCCTCCAGCCGTCGCAGGCGTCGCGTGAGATCCTTGAGGATCAGCTGTCGGGCCCGTGGCTGCATTTTGCGCCAGGACCGGATCTCCGGAACCGAACGGCCGCAGCCCACGCACCAGCCGGTTCGACCATCGAAGCGACAGACGTCGATGCAGGGCGAATCAGAACTCACGGCATGGCCGCCGCAGGACGGACGCCGATCGGTGTCGGCGCGGGGATCGCCTCATCCGTTCTGGCCACGGCGGGCAGGAGCCGGGCCGAGTTGAGAATGAAGGCGAGCTCCGACGCGACGTGGATGAAGGCGGCGAACAGCGGATTGAGAAAGCCCGCGGCCGCCAGACCGATCCCCAGGGCGTCGATGGCCAGGGTGCCGGCGAAATTCTGCCAGATGATCCGGCGGGTCCGTCGCGCGATCCGCAAGGTGTCGACGAGGCGCACGAGATCATTTCCCAGAAGAACGACATTGGCGCTTTCCTGGGCGACATCCGTTCCCGAGCCCATGGCGATGCCGACGCTCGCGGCGGCGAGCGCGGGGGCGTCATTTACGCCGTCGCCCACCATGGCGACGATCCGCTTCTGCCCCACGAGCGCCTGGATGCGGGCGAGTTTGTCTTCCGGGAGCAGGCCCGCTTCAATGTCCCGAATGCCGAGGTTGGCTCCTACGGCCTGGGCGACGGGAAGGGCGTCGCCGGTCAGCAGAAGGGTGCGGATGCCGAGGCCGTGCAGCCCTTCTATGGCGCGCCTGGCTTCCGGTCGTACGGTGTCGGCGACCGCGATCGCGCCCAGCAGGCAGCCGTTCCGGGCGACGTAGACCTCGGAAGCCGCCTGGACGCCGGCGCTGAGCGTGCCGGGGATCGACACCGCATTGTCCTGCATCCAGGCCTGATTGCCGACAAGGATGACGGAGGAGCCCGCCCTGGCGACGATTCCCCGGCCTGGCGTGTAGGCGAAGTGTTCCGGCTCGGTCACCGTTCGCCCCTGGTTCAGGGCGTAGGCGACGATCGCCTTGCCCAGGGGGTGTTCGGATCGCAACTCGGCGGAAGCCGCCGCGTCGAGAAGGTCGTCCGGCGTTGCGCCGGCCACGGTCACCACCGCCTGGACCTCGGGCCGGCCGAAAGTCAGCGTTCCCGTCTTGTCGAGCACGACAGTATCGACCTTGCCGAGCGTCTCCAGATGGACGCCGCCCTTGATGATCGCGCCGAGCCGGGCGGAGCGACCGATACCGCCGAGGATGGCCAGGGGCGTGCCGGCGGCGATGCCGCAGGCCCCTGCGACGATGACCACGGAAATCGTGGAGTAGATGTTCTGGGTGATCAGATAGGTCAGGACGGCCGAGCCGAGGGCGAAATAGACGAGGTAGCCCGCCATGCGGTCCGCAAGCCGTTGAACCGGCGCTCGGGAGCGCTCCGCGCGCTCCACCGCTTCGATGATCTTGCCGTAGCTCGTGTCCCTGCCGATACGTTCGGCTCGAACTTCGAGCGCGCCGGACTGATTGATGGACCCGGCGAAGACAGCAGTCCCTTCCGTCTTCTCCACCGGCATGGATTCACCGGTGATGCGGGACTCATCGACGAACGAATGGCCTGACAAGACCGCACCATCGACCGGAATACGTCCGCCTGGCGCGACGAGGATCGCATCGCCGATGCTGAGTTCCTCGGCCGAAACGGTCCGGATGGCGCCCGTTCGGCGAACCGAGACCTCGCGGGGCAGGAACTCCAGCAGATCGCGGATGGCCTTTCGGCCGCGGCCGACCGTCAATCCCTCCAGCACCTCGGCCACCAGCACGAAGAGGGTGATGATCAGCGCCGTGAAGAACTCGCCGATCGCCGCCGCGGCCACGATGGCGATCGTCATCGACAGTTCCATGGTCATGCGACGCTGAAGGACGTTCTCGAAGGCCTCCTTCACGATAGGCCAACCGCCCACCAGCAGACCGACGACCCCGATCAGGCTGATCGCTTCAAGCGGCTCCCAAATCCGGAACCACACGAGCGCCGCCGTCACCGCCACGAAACCGATGCGGATCGCCTCCGGCCACTCGAACGGATGCTCGTGATCGTGACCATCGTCGTCGTGGTCATGGTCGTGATCGTGGTGATCGCGGTCATGACCGGCGTCGACAGGGGCGTGCCCGGAACCGTCCTCACAATTCGAGGCGGCCGGGACGATAGTGCGGGCCTCCGCCTGGTCGGTGAGGGCAGGGAGGCTGCGTCCGGATTGATCGCCCATCGGAAAGTCCATTTGCTGGCTGGATGCGGGTGACGTCATGCCGACCCAGTAGGTTTGGCCGGTTGCGCGATCCGGATTTTCCGGTCGCGAGGTCGTTCGTCGGCGGTCGTCGTCGCCATGGGCCCGGCTACTTCGAATAGCGACGAATGATGGTGATCAGTTCGTCGGCCCCGCTCCGGCGCTCGGCCTCGTTAAGATCGGGGCGGGCCACGTGGTGCCGCAGGTGATCCTCGATCAGTTCCTCCAGCAGCCCCCCCATCGCTCCCCGCGCCGCTGCGACCTGCTGCAGAATTTGCGAACAGCCGGCCTCGGACTCGATCGCGCGTTCGATCGCACCCAGCTGTCCCGCAATGCGACGGACCCGGGTTACGAGCTTCTTCTTGTTCGCGGAGGTGTGCGCCATGGATACTCCCCTATAGTATCTTGCAGCGGGGCGCGAGACCCTCTAGAAGACCGCTTCCTGTTGGGGAGTAGCTTCCGGCATTTGATCGCCGGGGTCGGATCAACACACTCGCGTTTCGACGCGTGGTCCGACCAGCGGAACCGCCGCCTAGCGAGACCAGCGCGTCCCACCGCCGCACCGGCCGGAGTGGGAAGCGCTGTCTGTCGCCCGGTGGAAATCCCCAATGACCCCCGTCGCCATCGCTATCCTGTCCCTCAGCATGTCCACGGACGCCTTTGCGGCCGCCGTCGGACGGGGGGCCACGCATCGGCCGACCCTGCCCGGCGCGCTCAAGGCGGGCCTGGTGTTCGGCGTCATCGAGGCCATCACGCCGGTGATCGGCTGGGCGCTCGGCATGGTCGCCGCCGGCCTGGTCGAACGGATCGACCACTGGATCGCTTTCGGCCTCCTGGCCGCCGTGGGCGGCAAGATGATCTGGGAGGCGACCCGCGCCCGAGTTGAGGAGGAGAGCGACGCTCCACGCCGGTCGGGGGCGTGGGGACTGATCGCCACGGCGGTCGGGACCAGCATCGATGCGGCCGCCGTCGGCGTCGGTCTGGCCTTCATCGGCGCCAACATCTGGGTCATCGCCGCTTCGATCGGCTTTACGACCTTCCTGCTGACCACGCTCGGCATGCTGATCGGCCGGGCGGTCGGCCAGCGCTTCGGCAAGATCGCCGAACTCCTCGGAGGTCTGGCGCTGGTCGTCCTCGGGTTGACGATCCTGCTCGAACACCTGGGTGTTTTCGGGGGCTGAAAAGGACGACAGGGCGTGGGTTGAGCATCGGTCGGGGCCATCCTGCGCTCGTCCACTGGCCTGGGCGCACCGGCTCTCGCCTGCCGAGCGGGGCGGGCCGTTCGGAGACTGCGGACGGGCCGACGGCGCGCCGCCTGGCCGCTGTCAGAGATATTTGGTGATCGCCTTGAACGCGGCAACCGCCTGTCGGGCTTCCGCCGGATCGCCGTCCGAAGCGTGCGCGAGGCAATGGTCGATATGATCGTGGATCAGGGTTTTCTTGGCCGCTGCGACCGCCTTTTCGATCGCATGAAGTTGCTGGGCCAGGTCGAGGCAGCTGCGTCCCGCCTCGATCATGCCGATGGTCTTGCGCAGATGCCCCTCGGCGCGTTTCAGCCGATTGACGATCTCGGGGTGGGATTCATGAGCGACGTGAGCCATGATACAATGCTATCCCCCTGGAAGGGATATGGCTAGCGGCTTCATCCGCGCGTTTCAGACGGTTCCTGATGTTCTCTCCACTTCGCCACGCCGGCTATCGCCACCTCTTCATTGCCCAGGTCTCAGCCTTGCTGGGGACCGGGATGGCGACCGTGGCACTCGGGCTGCTGGCTTACGACCTCGCGGGTGCCAGTGCGGGCCAAATCCTCGGCGCGGCGCTGGCGATCAAGATGATCGCCTATATCGGCGTGGCGCCGTTCGCGAGCGCGCTTTCGGCCCGGCTGCCCAGGAAGGTGCTGCTGGTTTCTCTGGACGTCGTCCGCGCCGGCGTGGCCGCCGCCCTGCCGTTCGTCGGCGAGGCCTGGCAGGTTTATGCCCTGATGACCGTGCTCTATGTGGCCTCGGCCGCCTTTACCCCGGCCTTCCAGGCCATGATCCCCGATCTGCTGCCGGACGAAGGGGAATACACCAAGGCCCTGTCTCTCTCGCGGCTCGCCGCCGACCTGGAGAGCGTCGCCAGTCCCGTGCTCGCGGCTCTTCTGCTGGCGGTAATGAGTTACAGCAACCTGTTCGCGGGCACTGCCGTGGGTTTCGTGGTGTCCGCTCTGTTCGTGGTCACCGCTGTCCTGCCCAAGCTCGGCAAGGCGGCCCAGAAGCCCTTCCTGCAACGCCTCACCGGCGGCATGCGCCTGTTCGCCCTGACGCCGCGCCTGCGGGGCCTGCTGGCCATCAGCCTGGCGACCGCGGCTGGCGGAGCCATGGTGTTCGTCAACACCGTCGTTCTCGTTCAGTCGCGCTTTGGTCTGTCTGGCCAGGCGACGGCCTGGGCGCTGGCGGCGTTCGGCGGCGGCTCCATGACCGCGGCGGTGTTTCTGCCGCGCCTGCTCGGTCGGCTGACCGACCGCTCGGCCATGGTGCTTGGCGCGGCGACGATGACCGGAGTGTTGCTGGCCGGGACCTGGTTGGCCGTCAGCTACGTCGCGTTGTTGGCGCTTTGGGTGATCATGGGCTTCGGATATTCGCTGACGATCACCCCGGCGGGGCGGGCTCTGCGCCGGTCGTCCAACGCGGGAGACCGACCAGCCCTGTTCGCGGCGCAGTTCGCCCTGTCCCATGCCTGCTGGCTGATCGCCTACCCCGTGGCGGGTCTGGTCAGCGCCGCCGTCGATCCGGGCGCGGCCTTCCTGGTGCTGGCGGGGCTGTGCGCGACCGGAACTGTCCTGGGCCTGCTGATCTGGCCCGCCCATGACCCCGAGAACCTTCCCCACAGTCATGGGGATATGCCGGCCGACGATCCTCACCGGCGCGAGGGCCGCGGCGAGGATGACGCGGCCCACGCCCACCCCTTCGTCATCGACGAACGCCATGATCGTTGGCCGACGACGAAGAAATGACCCGGTCGCTCAAACGACCCGATTGACCTCGCTGTAGGCGCCCTCGGTGATCAGGGTGATGGTCACGGGTTGGCCCGTCCGATTACGCCAGAACCAGCCGTGACTGCCGGTGAAGGCGGCAGTCAGTTCATCCTCGACCCGCTCGGCCGAGCCCTTGTTATAGCCGTGGTAGGGCGTGCCGGGCCGGTCGGCGTGGGTGTCGTAGTTGATCCGCCCGCCACTGCTGGTCCAGGTGAAACGCGCCGTGGCCCCGGCTTGCATCACCAGCTTGATTTCGGCGCCTTGGTCAGGCGCGAGGGTAAGAACCGTTCGGTCGGAGCGCAGACCGGCCGGGGCCGCTGAGGCGGCCCCGGCCGGCGTCGGCGCCGCCGGCGTCGGCGCCGCCGTCGTCGCGACGGGGGCCGGACCGCCTGCGGCGGC